>JAUGSS010000006.1:0-80360 GCA_044426515.1 Methylococcaceae bacterium
ATGTTGGATACCCCTTGTTGGGTATTCAACGAAAGAAGCAGGACGGCTGGGGCAGCCGCAGGCATTAGCGGTCGCGTAGTTTTTGCCGCTTGTTGGGCAGGGATGCCCATAAAAGCTTTCGCAAAAATAGCGACTCCCCGCCGTTCCCAAGCCGGAGTTTGGGGACGAGCGAACAAGGCTTTCATTTTTAGGTAAATAGCCGTGCCGTGCGCGCCTTTTCCGGGGCTTAAAATGTATCGACTTCGTGTTTAAACCCTTCGGCGCGCCCTGTTCAACTCCCCGGCCGGATAATCACTGCAGTTCTGAGCCGGTTCTTGCCAAAACTGGACATCCGGTCGAAATCCTCACAAGCAATAGGTATGAATTGGCAATCGAGTTCGCTTTGCCGTCCTTCTTCGGGATCCGGGTCATGCATGTACAGGCAATCGTCATCGAAGCCGCTCATCACTACCCAATGCGGAGCTTTTTTTCTATCCATTTGGAAAGTACTGATTAGAATCAACGGTATCGCCCCGGACTTGAAGGCGCTGATCAGGTCATTTTGGCTGATGTTGGCGTAATGTATTTTGATGTCCTGCTCTTGCGCTTCGCGTTTAAAACAGCTATCGACCAATTCCACGACCTGCTTTTTTTTCTCATCCCGGACACCGTCAATAAACAATACTCCAGTCTGGTTAACCCAGACTTCCACGGTAAATTGCCGCCGCTTTGCCGCCAGTGCCAGACCTATAGGATGGCAACCGCCATGTCCCGAAGTCATAAATATGGTTGTGGCCTCACGCCATAAGTTGATCTCTTCTTCCTTAGAGGGTTGATAAGCCCTGTTTAAGCCGTGCATAGCCATCATCAGCGATGCGGGGCCGCAGGTAAACGGCGTGGTTTGCCTTAGCCAATGTACCGATCGGTGTTGCAAGGTGTCGCTATAACGGCGGATACGCTTTTGGTAACGTAATGCGTCTTTGTGGTCTTCATAGTAATCGCGGTATATGCCGAATTTCTGGTAGCCCAGCGCTTCGTAAAGCTTAATCGCCGCGATGTTATCGACGCTGACTTCAAGACGCAGATGCAGTCTGCCGGCATCGCTGGCGGCCTGTTCTCCTGCCGACATCAGTAATTTGGCAATGCCGGTACCTCGGTATTGAGGCGCGACGGCGAGCGAATAGACCCGAGCCAGCCGGGTGCCGGGATGATAAATAATAAGGACATAACCCAAGACGGCCAAGGATGGCGGCCGAGACTGCTCCCGGCAGTCCTCGGCATTGCCTCCATCCATGGCGGTCGGAAGCGGCGCAACCGGAACAGAACCGGTGCGGCCGGCTTCGTTGCTCAGTTCTGCAACCAGCAAAGCGCGATGCTCTGTGCTTATCCAATGTTTTAGGCTGCGCCGGCTTAATTGGTCGGTGTCAAAACAGGTTTTTTCAAGCAGAACCAGCTGATCAAGATCGGTTAACAGGGCAGGGCGAATCAGGATACTCAAGACGATACCCCTTGCAAGCCTTGCGCAATCACCTGTCTGGCACGGAACAATAGCATTTCCTGCCATGCCTGATCGCGGGGGCAAAAATGGCGGCGCATCACTTTACTGTGTTCCAGGCGAGCTTGTTGATTGTCGGGTTGCGCCCATAGTTGGTGATCGCGGAGTAAAATTTCAAACAGTTGATCGGTGCTGAAAGTGCCGAATTCCAGGGTAATGTAACAACTGCGTTTATTCATGATCGCGTGCCAGGCATAATCCAGCAAGCCGGTTTTCGGCACCGAGCTGGACGTACCCAGCAACGGCAAGGCAACCGAATCACCATACCAATGGCTGGCAGTACGTGTTCCCACACTGTTGGGCTGATGGTCGCAAATGATTTCGCCATAGCCGTAAGAGCCCAGTCCGGTGTGCAGATCAATGACTGCCAAATCCCGTTCCTGCAAAGTGTATTCGCGTATCAGGTCTTCGCTGACCAGCCAGCCGTGCGCGGGTGCTTTGCCGCCATAAAACGGTCCTGACGGATCGCTGTATTGTCCGGCACTGACCGCTTTTTCCAGCGCTATGCGGCCATGCTGTTGTTCAAATTCGGCAAGGGCGATTTTTCGTTGTGCGGCATTTTCCAGATAAAACGCATCTTTGAGCCGGTCATAGTCCTTGTTTTCAGGCAAGGGCCTGGAAAAATCGATAGCATTGCGGTTAAGATCGACGCCGTCGGCATCGCAACGCCGCTGCCAGGCGTAACCCCACGGCGTCAGGGCATGGATCATCAACATCGCGGTATTGTCCGGGATCACGACATGGCCTTCGGCAATCAAGCCCAACTGATCGATCTGCACCGCAGTGCCGGCAAAGCCTTCAATACCGTGTGTTCCGCCGATTAAAACCAGTACTCTCGAAGCATTTTCCGAGCCGATCCAGAGCGCGTCAGTAAACAGTTCTCCGCCTTCAGGTCCGGTGCCGCCACAACGGTAAGGCCGGTGTTGCGTAGGACAGGAGAGTTTTATGGTCTGTTCCAGCCAGCGCTGTCGGGCAATGGCATAACTGTCGGGGAAAACGGCGGTATCGAGAGCGGCAAGGGGAAGACGATAAGACATAACGGTTACCTGGAAGTTTCTTTTATTAGCATAGCCCCAAGTTAAGCTAATGATGAAATATTTTTCAATCCTTATAAAAATTCCTTGTGCAATCAACCGGCTGGCTACAGAATTAAGCCTTACCTAAACTTACAGGAGTTTTTTATGGCGCGCACCCTTCTGGTTGTTGATGATCTTTCCGACTGGAACCCCTATTATCCCAGCGATCAAGTGATTACTTTTGAAACTTATCTTGCGACCGAGCAGGATGAACCTCAACAGCGTGTCCGCATCATCAATCTTTGCAGCAGTTACCGTTATCTTTCCGACGGTTATTACTGCTCGCTGTTGGCCGAAGCCAGAGGCCATCACGTTATTCCTTCGGTTAAAGTGCTGAACGATCTGGGCAAAAAGGCGCTCTACCGGTTGCAGCTTGACGACTTGTCGCAAACGTTGGAGCGCGCATTTAAAAGCACCGATAAAGACCGGGAAATAACCTTGATGAGTTATTTCGGCACTACGCCCGATCCGGCATTTCAGGAGCTGACCAGATTGCTGTTTGAACGCTTTTCCTGTCCCATTCTGGAAGTATCTCTACAGTGCAGGCAGCAATGGGAAATTATCGGCTTAAAAGCCGTGTCGCACCGGCATCTGGACGATGCGATGCAAACCATTTTTGCCGAGGCGCTGGATAAATTCAGCACCAAGGTTTGGCGCAAAGGCCGCGCCCGTAAAGCGGCGCGATTCGATCTTGCGATATTGATCAACCCGGAAGAACAATTGCCGCCGAGTAACCGTGGCGCACTGAAAAAATTCATCAAAATCGGCAGGCAATTAGGCATTGAAATAGAGCTGATAACCCAGCAGCATTATGTGCGTTTGCCCGAGTTTGACGGCTTGTTTATACGCGAAACCACCAACATAGATCACCACACCTACCGTTTTGCCAAAAAGGCCGAGGCCGAGGGCTTGGTCGTTATCGACGACCCGACTTCGATGCTGCGCTGCACCAATAAAGTCTATCTGGCCGATTTGTTCCGCACTCATCGCGTGCCTACGCCCAAGACCTGGCTGTTGCACAAAGGCAATGCCGCCCACTTGGATAGAGTGGAGGCGGAAGCCGGATTTCCGGTGGTGGTAAAAATTCCTGACGGCTCTTTTTCTCGCGGCATTGTTAAAGTGCATAACCGAAAAGAGCTGGAACTTAAAGTGGAGGAACTGTTCCAGAAATCCGCACTGTTGCTGGCGCAGGAGTTTCTCTATACCGACTTTGATTGGCGTATCGGTATTTTCAATAACAAGGCTTTATATGCCTGCCGCTATTACATGGTTAAAAATCACTGGCAGATTTACCGCCACGGCAGGAGCCGAATCGATACCGGGAATTTTGCTACCTTGCCGACTTTTGAAGTTCCCAAAGCCGTACTTGACGCCGCATTAAAAGCGACCCAGCCGATAGGCAACGGTTTATACGGCGTCGATGTTAAAGAAAAAGACGGCAAAGGCTATGTCATCGAAGTCAATGACAACCCCAATATCGACAGCGGCGTCGAAGACAAGTATCTGGGCGATGAGTTATATCGCCTGATCATGACTGAATTACTGCGGCGTATGGAAAATAGGAGTAAAGGAGTCGTCACGCTGTAAGCGGAAAACCGGCCGGCGATAAAGCCGCTGCTCAACAAGACTCCAAGATAAAGCTGTAACGTCGAAGTCTTCGGTCTCTTCCAGGGATTGCGCTCTCCCTGTCAAACGAGGTAAAAAATTTCGATCTGTACGATTCGCTTAAAAAAGGCGGTTATCCGCGAAAAATACGGAATAAATCGGCCTGTTGTATTGGTTGTATTGAACTGGCGTGCCGCGCGCCTTTTTTCTACTTAGAAACAGGCATGAAATAATTTGAGCATCTTATCCCCCTCGCGCCAATCCTCTCCCGAACGAAGATGGCGCGAGTTGTTGAAGTTATTTCGTGCGTATTCCTTAGCTGTATCTAATAACCAGGTATTTTATTTATTGCGAGTTGCCTTGGAGCGCACGGTACGCTCTACCGCTGTCCCGCCTAAAAATGAAAGCCCTGTTTTATATCTGTTCGAATATAAGTGTGCTTTTCGTGAACTAATCGATTCATTCTAATCGTACAGGCCGCAAAATTTCGCTAAACAGCGTCGAAATCCGCCAAGATTAATTTGTCATCGTTTTAGTGGAGCGATCTATTGACTTCATGGTAAAAATATAAACTGAAAGTGTTAAATTCCGGAAACCGTTTGCTGTCCGGCCGTACGAAAACTACCGTTGGACAGCAAACCCCGCTTATAAGCAGTGTATAGCTTTAGCAATATAATCTTGCCCGCAATTGTTTACAGTTTAAGGTTTTTTGAATATTTGCGGCGGAATAAGGAGACTGTATGGACAATCTTCACCAGCTTAAGATAATCATTCTGCTGTTAATAGCCGTCCTCGCTTTGACCACGGTTGCACGTAAGCTTGTCATTCCTTACCCCATTCTGCTGGTGGTTGGCGGCTTGGTCTTGAGTTTCATACCGGGTTTGCCCACGGTGCGTCTTGATCCGGATTTAATATTCCTGGTCTTCCTGCCGCCCCTTCTTTGGGCGGCCGCTTATTTCACGTCTTGGCGGGATTTTCGCGCCAACGTTCGCCCGATCACACTATTGGCTGTGGGCTTGGTGATGGTTACCGCGGCGGCGGTTGCGAGTGTCGCCCATGCCGTGCTGCCCGGTCTTGGCTGGGCCGGAGCCATTGTTTTGGGAGCCGTCGTCTCCCCCCCCGATGCTGTCTCGGCTACCGCGATCGTGAAGCAACTTCACCTCCCTCGCCGAGGCGTTACCATATTGGAAGGCGAAAGCCTGGTAAACGATGCGACCGCTCTGGTGCTTTATCGCGCAGCGCTGGTAGCGGTGGTTAATGGAACCTTTGAGGTAAGTAACACCGTTATGGACTTCTTTCTTGCAGCAACCATGGGCATCGCTGTCGGAATCGTCGTGAGCATCGTCAGCTGCTGGGTTTTACGCCTGACCGAAGACAGTTTCAGCGAAACCGCCATTACCCTGTTGGCCCCTTATATTGCCTGGGTCCTGGCCGAACAGGCCCATGCTTCCGCTGTACTGGCCTGCGTGACCGGAGGTCTTTATATTCGCCAACACTTCAGTGCAATTGTTGCGCCGATTACTCGAATCCAGGCCAGGGCGGTGTGGGAGCTTCTCGTATTCATCCTCAACGGCATCATTTTCATCCTCATCGGTCTGCAACTTGGGCCTCTCCGTGAGGCGATTCCGCCCAGCCAATTGGGTGCGCTCACTGTAAACGGCATACTGATCAGTGCGACAGCGATTGCTGTGCGTCTGGTATGGGTTCCGCTTGCGGCTTGGTTGCCTCGCGTCCTGAGTTCTTCGCTACGGGCACGCGATCCGATGCCGTCCTGGGCGAATCTGTTTATCCTAGGTTGGAGCGGCATGCGCGGTGTTGTATCCCTCGCTGCTGCATTGGCTTTGCCGTTAACTACCGCTGCCGGAACGCCCTTTCCCTTTCGTGCGGAAATTATCCTGATTGCTTTCATGGTGATTCTGGTCACCTTGGTCGTGCAAGGCTTGTCGCTTCCGCTGCTGATCCGCGGTTTGGATTTAGCTGAAGACGGGAGTATTGAATATGAGGAGAGGTTGGCTCGGGAACGTGCGGCAACGGCGGCTCTGGCGCTTCTTGATACGGTGACCGGTGAAGACTGGCCGGTTCCGGATCACATCGAACAGCTGCGGGTCCACTACGGTCGGCGATTGCAACGCAATATCGATGTCGAAGCCGCCAATATGGAATGTACAAAAGCGGTTACCGAGGCATTCCGGCTTTTGCGCCACGAGACCTTGACAGCCGAACGACTGGCGGTGATTGCTCTGCGCAACAATGGTGTCATCAGCGACGAGATTCTGCATCGTCTTGAATATGAGCTCGATGTCGAGGCATTGCGGATCGGCATCGGCGAGCTACGGGTTTCATTTGAGCGGCATGCTAAGAAGCCATAAACGTTAACGCCGGTTTTGCTTCGGACAGCGAACGGTTTAGCCTTAAACGTTCACCTGTCCGCTGTTGAGCACCGGGCCGGGTAAAAGTTCCGCTAACCAAGTCCACTACAGGGCGTCATCTTATCGATGCTATTGTTGCCCATTTCAGCCTGACTCTACAAACTTAAGGCATCCCCCGGTAATTAAAGCGGCATACTGGACCCTGTCAAATTTACTCCGTATACTTGCGGATAGGCTTACTTTTCAAAATTATCTTAAAGGAAATGAGGCTGTATTTATTGTGTATGGAAGAATTTTAGATAAGGTAATCGTACCGTTTAAGGTTGGTAATGACGTTGTTGCAATCAGGATACAATCCCAAAATTAATCTATCGGCGAAAGAAATGCTTGAAATAAGTCAGGAAATCAGTCGGGATTTTACGCCATGCTTCTCAAGTCAAACGCCGGAACTTGGCGAAAAGATCAGGTTTTCGCCCAAAGAACTATTCGATATAGGCGAAAAAATAGGCCGTGATTTTGCGCCTCGAAGGTCTTACAAAACGCCTGAATTAATGCTCTTGCCGGTCGATCCCGGCCACCTTTATGCTTATTGGAATCTTGGCGAAAAGCGGAAAATCGCTACGCCTGTTAACGATGGCAAGGATCAGCTCACTTTAAGGATTTATGCGCAACCCGAGGAAGAGCAGCCGGTTAGCGAAACAGCAAAATGGTTCGATGTAGCCGTTGACAGCCCCATGACTCATCAGCAAGTGGCCTTACCCGGCCCGGCCGATAATACAGCTTATTCAGCTGCCATCGGACACTATTGCGCAGATGACCGTTTTATCGTTTTCGCGCACTCGAACATTATTCACGCTCCCCGTGGAAATCAAACCTCTGACAATTTCACCTATGGCCTGGGCAAAAACGCCTCAGGCCAAGGAATCAGCAAACCAGCGTGATGACAAACAGCTTACCGCGTGCCGGGCAAGGATTCCTGAGCATTATTCTCCATGCGCATCTTCCCTATGTGCGGCACCCTGAACACGATAGTTTTTTTGAGGAGAACTGGCTGTTCGAAGCCATGACCGAATGCTATCTGCCGCTGATCGGCGTACTTGACCGGCTGCAAGCCGATAACGTCGATTACCGGCTGACGCTGTCCTTGTCGCCGACGCTGATGGCCATGTTACGCGATGACTTGTTGCAGGCACGCTACCTGAAACATCTACGCACTCGGCTGGAATTGGCGGAAAAGGAAATCGTCAGAACCCGCCGGCAGCCGGAGTATCAAAAACTAGCCAGACTGTATCGGCGTTTTTTCCTGAACGCGCTAAATATTTATCAAGATTGCTATCAAGGCGATTTATTGGCCGCTTTTAAAAAGCACCAAGCCGGCGGTAAGCTTGAGCTGATAACCACTGCGGCAACTCACGGTTTTTTGCCGTTGCTCAACGTCAGCGAAACGGCAGTCCGCAACCAGATCAATACCGGTATCGCAACGTTTAAAGCCCATTTCGGCTGCACCCCGAGCGGTTTTTGGTTGCCTGAATGCGGCTATTATCCGGGTCTTGAGACGGTGCTGGCCGATGCCGGTATTCAATATTTTTTTGTTGATAGCCACGGCGTTATGGATGCCAGCCGGCAACCCCGTAACGGCGTTTATGCGCCGGTCGATTGCGGCAACGGCGTTGCCGCATTTGCGCGCGATCCCGAGTCGTCGCAGCAGGTCTGGAGCGCTACGGAAGGCTATCCGGGAGATTTCGATTACCGCGAATATTATAGCGATATCGGTTTCGAGCTGGACCCGGATTATATCGCGCCTTATATGCTCGACGGGAAAACCCGTATCAATACCGGAATCAAATACCATCGCGTGACCGGCGATAACCGGCCCAAGGAAATTTATAACCCGAGACAGGCACGGGCAAAGGCGCGCGAACATGCCCGTGATTTTATCGATAAACGTCAGCGTCAAATTGACCGGCTTGGCGCTACGCTGGACCGGCAGCCGATTATAATTGCGCCTTACGATGCCGAGCTGTTTGGCCATTGGTGGTTTGAAGGCGCGTACTGGCTGGAATGCGTACTGAGATTGGCAAGCGCAAACTCTAACGGCATCCAGCTAAGCAGTTGCAGCGATTATTTAAAACAGCAGCCGTCGCTTCAAGTTGCAACCCCTGCGGCATCGACTTGGGGTGAGCAAGGCTATTCCAGTTACTGGATAAATGAAAGCAATGACTGGATTTACCCGTTGCTGCACAAGGCTGAACTGGACATGGAAAAACTGGCGAGCGATGTTCGGAAATTAACGCTCACTCCTTTACAAACGCGGGCTTTGAATCAGGCGGCCCGATCGATTTTGCTGGCCCAAGCCTCCGATTGGCCGTTTATCATGAAATCGGGGACAACCATCGACTATGCGAACAAACGCGTCACCGACCACTTGGCCCGATTTAACTATTTGCACGACAGTTTTCGCAAGAACCGAATCAACGAGCGTTACTTGACCGCACTGGAGATCATGGATAACATTTTTCCCGATATTAATTTTCGGGATTACAATCCTTGCGTAGGAGCGGACTCTAAACTCCATAGTTAACTTTCATCGAGGAACATCCTCGGGCCGGCTCCCAAGCTCCAGTTTCCCGTCTATCGAAAAATGACCCGTTAAATGATTTATCGTCCCTACACTTCTAGCGTGGAGACGATACCGCATCTTTCCTTCCGTCCTGTATTTCAGGACAGCCATCATGGAGACAAAGGATGGACAAAATCCAACTGCTGTATGTTGAAAATGTGATTACCCGAAAGAAATCAGGCGTACAGCAGACGTTGAGCTTTTTTATGCGGGTCGAAAACCTGGGTTACGATAAACGGGTCGATGTGGTCTGGGCGGGTGAAGACGGCGTTTGGCAAACTTTGCCGGCAAGCTATCACAGCAAACCGGAACACAACAAAGAGTACTGGCAAGCCCGGATAGATTTTCAGCTTAGCGCGGATAAATCGTTGCCCGGCAATATCGAGTTCGGGCTCCGCTATCAAACTTCGGGCGCCGAATACTGGGACAACAAACAGGGCTTAAATTATTCCAGCCAAGCCGATTCAGGCATCATGGTGGCTTGCGCCGCCCAAGTTTTAAACATCGACTTTGCCAACAAGCTGGAGGATGGACAAAAATTTGTTCCAATCACAGTCGCGGTGGACAACTTTAACGCTGCCGACAAAGTGACTGTGCACTGGACGACGGATAACTGGCTGCACAGCCATAAAACCCCGTGCTATTTTAAAACAAACTACTGGGATAAAATCGCACTCAGCAACGCCAGAAACCCCAATCAGTATGGGACTGCAATCTGGAAAGGCTGGCTTAGAACCGGCCAGGCATTTCGCTTGCAATACAGCATCTCAGTTGAACGTAACGGGCAGGTTTTTTGGGACAATAACTCCGGCAAAAACTACTCGATCAGCCGCGAGCCGCTGAAAATTTTGATTCTTAACCTGCATTGCTATCAGGAAGATAACCAGGATTATAAATTCTCCCAAATAGCCAAGGCGATTAACGAACTGAATGCCGACGTTGTTTGTTTTCAGGAAGTGGCTGAACTTTGGCATGATGGGGCAGGGGATTGGAACTCCAATTCCGCCAAAATAATCAATGATCGTTTGGCTACGCCTTATCATATCCACACCGACTGGTCGCATCTGGGTTTTGACAAATACCGCGAAGGCGTTGCCGTTTTAAGCAAATATCCGCTGATCAATCAGGACGCCATGTATGTGTCGAACAGCCATGATGTCTACAGCATCCACTCCCGGAAAGTGGTCATGGCGCAAATCAAAGTGCCTTATATGGGAGCGGTGAATGTTTTTTCGGCGCATTTAAGCTGGTGGGAAGACGGCTTTGCCGAGCAATTTCAACGGCTGTGCGAGTGGGCGGCGGCTAAACAGTCGGCAAAGGTCAACGCTACCTTCCTCTGCGGCGATTTTAATATTGCGGCCGGATCAACCGGTTATCATCTGGTGGTCGATGCCCACCAATATGACGACCAATATTTAGCGGCCAATTCGCAGGGCGTGTTTGAAAAAATCTTCAGAGTTAACGATCCCTACTGGAACGATTATTTGAGCGATGATTACCGTATCGATTATATTTTCTTGAATAAAACCAGCGAGTTGCGGGTTACTTCGGCGAGAGTTTTGTTCACCGAGCAGGATTACGGCAGGGTTTCCGATCATTGCGGTTATTTTATGACTTTTGAGCCTAAGGTTTAAGCTGAAAGATATAAGGCTAAAAACGGCTCGCGAAAGATTACCTCGCTGCCACCCGACGGCTGCCTCGCTGCCCCGCGTCAACCCCTCGTTCCGTAGACACTTGTGTATAACGACGAGCGCAGCGCATGGAAACGAGACAAAATTATAAGGTACAAGGCTTCACCTTTATCATGGAGATAAACTTATGCAGATAGCTGAACATTATGCCTCGCCGACTCATGGAAACATGGGCGGCTCTTTTCAAAGAGTGAACGATTTCAACGATAAATTTTATATCCGCTGGGGAAAAATAGACTTTGATGTGTTTTTCGGCGTTCGCGCCAACGTAAAAGTTATTCTAAAAGTCTATCGCGATGCGATTTGTGAAACCTACATCGTCGATACCGATGCCTATGATATTCACTGGGACCGCCACAAACGCCGTACCCGCGATTTTTATATCCATCCGTTTTCCAACAACTTCGGCCAGATCAATTGCGTTAAATTCGCCTTTATCGTGCATCTGGACGAGCGCTCCAGCGCCTCCCAAAACGAATATATCTTTATGGACCGGCAGCAACTCCAAGGCGACCAGCCGCAATACCGGAGAATTACCGGTGATTGGGCGACGGCCAACCATTATCGAAGCTACGAGCTGAATGCCGGGGAACTGCAAAGCGATGTAGATTGGTATAACCACCATTTTGAAAGTCTGCAACTGGTGCCCAAATTCACTAAAGGCCAACAGCATCACCCTTATCATCCCAAACGTTATATTCACGACCTTATCAACAAGGTCATCCGCTGCAAGCACGAGAATCCCGACCGCTTATGCACCATAAAAGTCAGCGTGGACTGCATTGACGATCATGATTTTACTACCCATTTGCTGCATGCAAGCGATCAGGGCGTTTTGGTTCAGTGCATCGTCGATTGGCGAAAAATGACCCTGACCAACAGTCAAAACTATGCCCGCTTAAAACGTTCCCGGATTGAGTTGATCGGCGTGTTTTGCAGCCCCAAGCATCACCTGATCGAAGTGGAGCCGGATATGCATACCAAATTCATTATTTTTAATGACGAAGACAGCATACTGGGTTCATTCAATATCACCTTCGATCGCTGGTGGGCCAATTGGGAATCGGGGATGACCTTCCATTCCAAAGGCGTCTGCCGTCTGCTGGACAACATCTTCCAAAGCCAGCGCGGCGGCGTCATTCAAAAATACGGTATCGACCCTTTGAGCCATTTCAACCTGCTCTATACCTTCGGCCGGCACGTCATGCTGAACGGCAAGCCCTACCGCCCCCATCACGCCATATTGGGCGAAATCAACCGCGCCAAGCATTCGATCAAAATATCGTTATTTCTGATCGGCGATTTGTTGGGAGATCATCATGACAGCGTGGTTAATGCGCTGATCAATGCCAAAAATAGAGGCGTTAATGTTCATCTCCTGCTTAACGGGCATCTGGCCAGACAGGGGCGCATCGGAGTGGAACGGCCGATGGCGGAAGAACTGGCGCGCCCATTGCTGCCGACAGTAGACCGGTTAAAGTATGCCGGTATTGCGGTGGGCTTGGTTTACGGTCAAGACGACCATCCGGTGCCTTATTCGCCGATCCATTCCAAATATTGCATCATTGACGACTACATCGTCATTGAAGGCAGTTTCAACTGGTACAACACCTCGGTTTTTTCCCATGATTTACTGGTCGTGGCCGCCAATTACGAGGTGGCAAAGCCTTATCTGTATGAGTTCGAACAAATACAGCGGTCGTTTAGAGTGTATTATTGACCGCTATTGAGTCAGCTTGAGAAGAACCGCAATGCGCTTGAGTTACAGCCATGCAAAGCTTTCTTGGCATTGCGAGTAGCTTCTTAAGCGCACTAAAAACAAATTATACGAAAATCCGATTGGTGCAAGTTAACGACTGAATGCACAAAACCGATGCATTTTTCATGATGACCAAGCAACGCCGATTTAAAATATAATAACTAACCTTTTGTATTTATTAAAAATACATTCGTAAATAAAGTTTATGAAAAATATTGGCACAACGATTGCAGTAATCTTTACAAGAGCTCCAATGCCGGAGCGCTAAAAATTTTGGTTCAACGGTGAACCCTATTGACAAAGGCGTCTAACCAGACTGAATCCATCAAGTATTCTGTCCGGAGACGTTTTTTTTTGCCTGAATTAAAGAAGCAACAAAAATTGAATTCGAATTTGAAGTACCGGAACTGGTCAATCACCTGAAGATAATAGTTCCACATACCGGCAATGGGGGAAATGACAAAACCGTTATTTCCATAACTGAACTCTTTAAATAAATACTCCTATGAATCCGGAAAAAAAACTATTTCCCTCTGTTCAGACTATTGCCGGAACTGCCGGCGGCACTATCGTCAGTTATGAGGCATTGGCCCGGCAACCCGACTATATGGAATCGGAAAAAAATCTATTCCCTTATTTTCAACCTATTGTCGGCGCGGCCAGCGGCACTATCATCGGTTATGAAGCATTAGCCCGGCAACACGATGCAAGTGGCAGAGTGATTTCAGCAGGTGAGTTATTTAGTTCTCCCGATATTGCTGTCGAACAATTAATCGCATGGGACCGCAGGGTTCGCCGGCGGGCGCTGGAGCAATTCAGCCAGTCCAATTACAACGGCTATTTAACCGTCAATATCTCTGCGGCCTGGATCGACCAGCTCACCGACTTCAATTCATTACCGACGTTACAGATGCTGGACGAGTTTAATATTGACCGAAGCCGCATCATTATTGAAATAACCGAATCAAAAGGCGATTTAGACAAACTTGTTGAAATTGCCGACGTTTATCGCCGGCACGGTTTAAAAATTGCGATTGATGATTTCGGCGCCGGCTTTTCCCAGTTGGAACGGGTGATGTCGATACAACCCGACATTATCAAACTGGACATGCAGTTATTCCAGAATGCAGCCAAAGGCGGCATTGCCAGCGATATAGTGCATTTGCTGTCGCGGCTGGCGAAACGCACCGGTTGCCGTATCGTTTGCGAGGGCGTGGAAACCGTTGATGACTTCCATTTCGGTTTAAGCTGCGGCGCCCAATTTATGCAAGGCTACCTGTTTTCGCCGGCCACAGCGGATTTTAAAGAGCCGAAGCATTATCAGCAACAAATCAGTTCGCTAAGAAAAACCTTCCTGAGCAAAACCTTAGCCAAAGAAGCCCACAAGATACAGTTTATCGCCAACATCAAGGGGTTAATCGAACTGCTGAAAAAAGCCCTGGAAACCGACTTCGACCTCAGCACCTTATCGACGCATCCGTTTGAACAAAGCGGCGTGCTGCGCTTTTATTTATGCAATAACGAAGGCGAGCAAATCTCATCCAATTTTAACTTTGCCGAGGGAAAATGGTCCGAGGATGTCGCACAACTTGGCTTTAACTGGGCCTGGCGGCCTTATTTCTATCAATTGCTGTCGCTTGAATCGGTAAAAGACAGCTATCGCATTGTAACGTCGGAGCGTTACCGGGATTTTAATACCGATAGGCTGTGTAAAACCCTGTCGCTTAGACTGGACGACGAACGTATTTTATTAATCGATATTGCCGCCGAGTGGAGATAAATTCAGGCGCTAGAGGTAATCGGTACTTTATAGGTTTCCCTCTTTAAAAATGCTGGAGAGCGAAACGAGGAGATTGGAGGAGTTTATTTAAAAATCGCTCCCCTGACCCTCCTTTTTCAAAGAGAGGAACTGAACAGTTAGTTTTTGACAGATCTCTTTAATTGTTCCGACATCGACTTTAACCCACACGAATATGCGCTAGCCCGTGGTTTAACCCACCAACATTAATTGGTAGTTGTTTAATGATTCAACAACAGCCATTCAGGTGAAGTAACAATGAAAAGATTATTCTCCCCCGCTATCACTCTGATGAACCGGCTGAGTTATACAGGGAAATTCATGGTACTGTGGCTGATATACCTGATTGCTATTACCGTGGTAATGCATAACCTCTATGAAAGCCTTAATCAGGTTAGCCGTACATCGCAACTGGAACTCAAAGGCATTGCCTTGATTAAGCCGATTTCCATAACCGTTCAGTTTATGCAGCAGCATCGTGGACTGTCGGCCGGTGTTTTGTCCGGTATTAAAGAGTTTCGCAACGCGCGCGCCGCCAAATTAATCGACACAACAACAGCTTTTTATGCCTTAAAAAATCTGCTTCCCACGCGTTTGATCTTAAGTGATGAATGGCTGCGCATTGAGATTATCTGGAATAGATTACAAACAGACGGACTCAACTGGACAGTAGACGAGAACTTTGCCGCGCATACTCAGTTAATCGAGGCGTTGCTGGACTTCGAGATGGTTGTGGCGGATGAATATGCCTTGACCATCGACCCTGATCTCGATTCGTCTTACCTGATCGACACTGCCCTCTGGAAGCTTCCGCGAGCACTCGAACGATTGGGCCAGGTTCGCGCTTTCGGCGCCGGCATTTTAGCTAAAAAACAGCTCTCGGAAGTGCAAAAAAATACCTTGATTACCCTGATTGCGCAACTGGATGACACGCTCAAGACCTTGGTCATTAACTTCGCTAAAACCGCTCGCTTCAATGCTCAAACGCAGCCTCGGCTCTCGGAAACCAGCAAAAATATCCTCGACTCATCGCGTAAAATTGTCGACCTTGTGCATTCGGACATCATGACCGGCCGTTTTTCCGAATCCCCTAAAGAATTCTTCAAGATCACTACCGATGTCATCAACAAAAACTACGCCCAGATATACGAGGTTCTGCTGCCGACAGCGCAGATGCTGATCAATGCGCGCATTGAACGTGCGGATCATAGGCTTCGCATCAGTATCGGCACGGCCTGCCTACTGATGCTGGCAGCTTACTATTTTTTCATCGGCAGCTATTACGCCATGAAGGGCGGTATTCAATCGCTTGCCCGTGCGGCGCGAATTTTTGCCGGCGGCGATCTGGGCGAGCGGGTTAATCTCGGCACCAATGATGAGCTTCGCCAGATAGCCGACAGTTTCAACGAAATGGCCGAGGGATTCCAGGCGCTGCTTACGACGCATATTGAAGACGAAAACCGTTTGCGCGCCATCACCGATAATGCTCTTACGGTCATATTCATGAAGGACGTGTCGGGGCGATATATCCATGTGAACCGGCTTTATGAACAACTATTCCATATTGACAATGCAACAATCCAGGGCAAAACCGCCTATGACATCTTTCCGCAGGACATAGCCGACGCTATCCGCAGCAGCGAACAAGAGGTGATCCGGTCCGGGCAACCCCTGGAAGTGGAAGAATTAGTACCGCACGACGACGGCATTCACACCTACATCTCGGTCAAGTTCCCGCTCCGGCGAATTTCCGGCGAAATTTACGCCATCTGCGGAGTCGCCACCGACATCACCGAACGCAAGCGAGCCGAACAAGCCCTAAGAGCCAGCGAAGCGTTTCACCGCGCGGTCTTCGATGCGGCACCGGACGCCATATTAATTAGCGACGAACAAGGCACTATCACCCAGGTAAACCAGTATGCCGAATACTTACTGGGTTATCCGAACGGGGAATTGCCGGGTCAATCCATTGACATACTGGTGCCGGAACATTTGCGTGCGAAGCATAAAACGCTGTGCAGCCTGTTCGTTGCCGCACCTAGTCCGAGACCGATGGGTACAGGCAGAGAAATGCGGGCATTGCGCAAAGACGGCAGCGAAATTGATGTAGAAATCAGTTTAAGCCCTATTCAAACGCAATATGGCCTGCGTATTGCCAGCGTGTTATGCGACATCACCCAACGCAAACAAACCGAAGCAGAGCTGCGTATTGCCGCCGCCGCTTTCGAGTCGCATGAAGCGATGGTCATCACCGATCCCAACTCAATCATTTTACGCGTTAACAAAACTTTCACCGATTCCACCGGCTACAGCGCTGACGAGGCGGTAGGCCGTAAAATGAGCGTACTAAAATCAGGACTCCATGACGCGGCTTTTTATACCGCAATGTGGGAGTGTATCAAGCACACCGGAACCTGGCAGGGAGAAATTTGGGATCGGCGCAAGAATGGAGAAATCTATCCCAAGTGGTTAACCATCACTGCGGTGACAGATACAGCCGGTGAAGTCACTCATTTCGTCGGCACTCATCTCGACATCACCGAGCGCAAAGCAGCCGAGGAAGAGATCAAGCAATTAGCCTTCTACGATCCGCTTACCCAATTACCCAATCGGCGCTTATTACTGAACCTGTTACAACAAGCCAAGGCGGCCAGTACCCGTAGCGGAATGTACGGCGCGATTATGTTTATCGACTTGGATAATTTCAAGACATTAAACGACACCCTCGGTCACGACAAGGGCGACCTGCTGCTGCAACAAGTGGCGACCCGCCTCTCCACCTGTGTACGTGAATGCGACACTGTGGCCCGCCTAGGCGGGGATGAGTTTGTGATCATGCTCGAAAACCTGAACAAGACGCCTCAAGAAGCCGCCATCCAAGTTAAGGCGGTCGGCGAGAAAATTCTAGTGAAGCTAAATCAGCCCTACCAACTTGCAGGCCACGAACATCACAGCACTCCGAGCATCGGCATTACCTTGTTCAGCAATCATGGCCGGAGCATTGATGAACTGCTGAAACAGGCGGATATCGCTATGTACCAGTCCAAAGCATCAGGCCGCAACACGCTGCATTTTTTCGACCAGACCATGCAGACATCGCTTACGGCGCGCGCCAGCTTGGAGACGAATCTGCATCGAGGGCTACAGAAAAAGCAATTTATCCTTTATTACCAAGCCCAGGTGGACGATGCAGGCCGAATAACCGGTGCCGAGGCATTGGTGCGCTGGCAGCACTCCCAGCTCGGCATGATCTCTCCCGCGGAATTTATTCCGTTGGCGGAAGAGACGGGGCTGATCCTGCCGTTGGGCCAATGGGTGCTGGAAACCGCTTGCGCCCAATTGGCAACCTGGGCGAAGCAACGTGAAACGGCGCATCTGGAATTGGCCGTCAATGTCAGCGCCCGCGAGTTCCGTCAGGCCGATTTTGTCGATCAAGTTCTGGCGGTGCTTGAGCGCACCGGCGCCGACCCGCGCAAACTCAAAATGGAACTCACCGAAAGTCTTCTGGTGTCCAATGTAGAGGACATCATTGCCAAGATGACCGCACTGAAAGCGAAGGGGGTGGGTTTCGCATTGGATGACTTCGGTACCGGTTATTCGTCGCTGTATTACCTGAAGCAACTGCCGCTGGATCAATTGAAAATCGATCAAGGCTTTATCAGAGACATCCTGATCGACCTTAATGATGCGGCCATTGCCAAGATGATCGTCGCCTTAGCCGAAAGTATGGGACTATCGGTTATCGCCGAAGGCGTTGAAACCGAGGCTCAGAGGGACTTTCTTGCTCGGCACGGCTGTCGTGCTTATCAAGGCTATCTGTTTAGCCGTCCGCTAGCGCTGGGAGCGTTTGAGGCGTTGGTGAAGCGAGTTTAACGGTTCTCAGGAAGGTGGGGATTCGGCAGCAATGTCCGGAATGCGTGCATGTGATGATGCAGCATCGCATGCACACGAAACGACAGCCAGCCCCAGGACAGTAATGTGGAATAGATGCGTACCGAATCGCCCGGTAAATCAGTATGATCGGTTAGAAAAGGGTTAACACAGATTAACGCGAAAAAATGACAACTTCACAGCCCATATAGGCACTTTAGACGGCGTAGAATATCCGATAAAACGGGGGGGATTAGAAGACGGATTGCCGGCGCGAATCCGTCTTATAGTTTTAAGCGGGTTTCCAAGTGCTTACCTCGAACCGGTCAGGGCCAATACTTCAGATAGCTTTTGGCTCTGTACTTTAGTTATGCGTAAATACTCCCCATTAATGGAATGGGCGTTATCAATTATTATTGGAAATAAAGACTCGCCGCTGCTTATATCGATGGTTTTGCCTTTGATTGAATGATAGAAGTTAAACAGTTCCGTATAAAAATATTCATTCTCAGGGGCTTCCGGACATAGTGGACGGGTAACTTCATTCCATGCTGCGCTAAGTTGTTTTGGGATAAAATAGAGTGGATTCATTTTTTATTCTCCTGGAGAAATCATGTGAAAAAGTGCAAATTTTCCGTTGAAACGGTGTTTTTGCTTTTCAGATACAGAATGAAACTTATCTATAACAAAGAGATGACGGTTTACTTAATATTTCATGACAATTGCAGGAGGCTTCTAAAAAATACCCGGTTCAGGCTGACTTATATCGATAAGCTTTTGAATTTCATATTGGCGTAATTCAATTTTTAGGGTCTCCCTATAAATTAAAAGCAAATGCTGCGCCAAAGTTAATATATGAATTATTTTTGTTTTTTATATAATGTTTTCAATTGCTTATTGATTATAGCATTAGGTCAGGCTTACTTAATCATTTTAAATAGGCGCATCATTTTTGGGCGCACACGGATTAAGCTGCACCGGCGAAACTCTTTAGGCTGCTTTTTTCAACGCGAATGACAAGGAGAGCTGTGTTTGTCGCCTTTCGTTTGAGAAACAAGCCTGACGCTTTATCGTTTTTCCAATAGGGAGGCATAGGGTCTGCGTATGACGCCGATAGAGGTCCGGCAGCTTCTCAAAGCGGCGAGTCAAAGCCGCTGCCCGCTATCGTCCTATAATTCATTCCCAATTGTTTTTGCCTAACCGTTTTTGCCGATCCGTTATCTTCGAACGAATCCATTGCAATAACCTTACACAGCCGTTGATCACATGCGGGGCATAATGTTTTGTCCTTTGCAGCAGCCAACCGGCCAACCGAAACAGCCTCAAACCGGTGCGGTAGGCCGTATCTTGCAACCGGTAAAACAGTGGTCGTAGCGCTGCAAAATCCAGTTCACGATCCTTGATCTTGCCGTGCCGGTGCAGCCAGTGCAGCAAGCCGCTGATATACAGAACGAACAAGGCCATACCGGAAAGAAACCAGAGCAAGCGGCCGGTGGCGCCAAAAGCTTCGCCGGTATGCATAGGCCATATCCAGGTTGTGAAAGCTTCACCCTGTGTAAATCCGGACGGGTCGCGCAGCTCTTTGACCTGACCGCTCCAGCGATCCACCCAGACTGTGGTGTAGGGATGGCGCTGGTTGATTTCACTGACTTGGCGTAAATTGATGCGATAAATGCCGCTGTCGCCGACGGGCGTGGTAACCCGCCTGAGTTCGGCGCGGGGAAACGGGCCGCGTGCGGCGAATTCCGCCGACTCCAAGCCGACCGGGTGGTTGTTCGGAATCGCTGTGCTGACAATGTTACGACCGGTTTCGCCGTGTTCCATACCGGATGAGCCGGTCAGCGTTTCCAATATCGACGGGTAGCTCAGTTGAACCCCGGTGAACGCCAGCAACAATAATATCGATGCGCTAAGCAGCCCGA
Source organism: Methylococcaceae bacterium (assembly GCA_044426515.1). GTDB lineage: Bacteria > Pseudomonadota > Gammaproteobacteria > Methylococcales > Methylomonadaceae > Methylobacter_A. Next base: position 20,245 of record JAUGSS010000006.1, read on the forward strand.
TCAGGCGGTGCAGGTCAAAGGCAAGCTGTATCATGCCGGCCTTATGACGAATCCTTATCGCCAGGGATGGTGTGTATACCGCAAGCCGGCCGGGAGCTGGCGCGGCGATCGCCAGGGATGGTGTGTATGCCGCAAGCCGGCCGGGAGCCGGCGCGGCGATCGCCGGGGAGGGTGGATATGTCGCAGGCAGGCCGGGAACAGGCGCGGAGAATGCATTCCGAATTCCGCGCAGACCAGGCCACCACAAATAAACCCCGGTCCCGACAGAAACTATCAGCAATAAGCCTAAAATACCCACTGCATTCCAGCCGAAGCGATCAAGCCGAAGCTGGGTGTGCAGATCGAGCAGCCAAGTGGTTGCTGTTTGTCCCCAGAATCGGCTGGCAACGACCTCGGCGGTATAAGGATTTACCGACACCATCAATGGCGCGTGCAACTCGAAAAACGTTTCTCTGGGCTTGTCGTACCAGACGGTAATCATGCTATGCGCAGACTTGGGCATTTCCAAAGTCCATGATCCGAGACGGTTAGGATGTGCGGTCTGCACTGCCGCCATAATTTTATCCAGCGACTGGCGCTTGCCTGATGGCTGCTCGATAACCAGCTGCGGATTCAGCAGCTCGTCCAATTCTTCACGGTAGACGCTGATACTGCCGGTCAAGCCCATCAGCGCGAAAAAGAACCCGGCGATTAATGCCAGATAAAGATGAATTTTAAGCCAGACTGCCCGGTTGAGCAGGTGTTTGATCGGAAGTTGCATAGCGTGGTTAGGGCGCGAAAAAAAGCGATTATTATCCCATACGGAATTATACGGTGTTTATTTTTGTCCCAGCCGCCGGATGGGCAAACCGGAACCGATCGCAATCGGGTGGTTTAGCGTAGGTAACAATATTCACCCGATTTGAGTATTTATAATTTTTTTATCTTTTAGGTGAGGATTTCTTACATCTGAAACGTCTTACAGTAGAAGCTCGGAATTTGTTGTTTTGCCCCACAAATTGGCCGTTTAGTTAAACGCCGCAAATTCTGAGCTTCTTGTCTTCCTCATTTTGTGTCAGGCACGATAAATAATTGTCCAGGGATGGTTTTTTTAGCGTGATTACGATCTGGGGACTTGTTTACAAAGAGACTGTGGAAAAGTCCTGATGAGGATTTATGGCGCCGGTTGGGTCTTTATTACCAAGAACAGACTGATACAAAAATAAACTGACAAAACGAGGATGGAGATATGAAAACATTAAAATTGGTACAAGAATCCAACAATGTAAAAAAGACTGTAAAGACGCCTAAAAACCGCAGTATTAACACAGATGACGATTTAATCGATTTGTTTCCTTTACCCCGATATTTTCAGGTGCATTTTCAACATGTTCATGAAAATACGCATGATCTTCAGAACGAGTTGGTTGTGCTTAGAGATTACGTGGCTAAAGTCGACGAAAAACTTGAACGTTTGATGGAACTGTTAAGCCGCCCGCCCGAACATGTGCTTTAACAGGAAGACGATATTCACTATGTTTTTACTCAAAAACGACGAGGATGGCCAAGCATTAACGTCTTTTGTGGGCGCGAATTTATTCGCGTCTATAACGGCAACGCGAATAAATTCGTGCTCATTGGTTAAGGCTTTAACCGGTCAAGAAAACCCGCATTCGATGCGCGGCTTGTTATTGGCTTTAGTGCTGTTAGTACATTTATGGGCCGTTATCCGGATGCTGCAACCTGCCGCGATCGTTACCAAGGCTCAGCCGATGATGATGGAAGTGTCGCTGGTGGCTGCGCCGAGTCAACAGGCGGCCGCTGCACCGATTGCACAACCTAAACCTGAGGAGCCGAAAAAACCGCCGCTTAAAAAGCCGGTCAAGAAAAAGCAGCCGGTAGTCCGCAAACAGATGGAGCTGCCGAAACCGGTGGCTATGGCCGAAGAAACACTGCCGGCGCCATCGATTTCGGAATCCGCTCCGGCTCCTGTTATGCCAAGTGTTGCCGCGAATGTGCCGAATAAGACGCCGGCAGATAGCGCGCCCTTTACCGAAGCGAATTTCAATGCCAATTACGGCTCCAACCCCAAACCGAAATACCCCGGCATTGCCACCAGCCGAGGCTGGGAAGGTACTGTGCGGCTGTTGGTGAAAGTATCCGTCGAAGGCGATAGCGAGGAAGTCGCCGTGCAACGCAGCAGCGGTTATGACGTGCTCGACGAAGCCGCTATCGAAGCGGTCGAAAAATGGAAATTTATTCCCGCCAAACGGGGGGAGACGCCGATAGCCAGTTCGGTGATCGTACCCATTAATTTTATTTTGAATAACTAAAAAGGAGACCTTAATGCCCTATCATATTGCGCCGGAAGTTATTATCGACGGCACCTTGTACACCCTGCTGGCTTTCTCGGTGGCTACCTGGACGGCGATTCTTTTCAAAATCTGGGAGTTCGCCAATAACAGTTACCGTAACCGCCGTTTTAACGCGGCGTTTTGGCAGGCATCCGACCTGGGGCAGGCAGAATTACTGCCCGCAGACGCTGCGATAGGGCCACAGGCTCGAATTGCGCAACAAGGCTTTGCTTGGCTGAATGAAAGCCGGAACTCTGCCGGTAAGCACCTTAAATATATCGGCTCTCCGGCTGACTTGCTGGAGCAGTCTTTGCTGGTGCAGATGCAGAAGGAGCAGCATCTGATGGAAAGCGGCCTGACCATGCTCGCCAGTATTGGCAGTACTTCGCCGTTCGTCGGCCTGTTCGGCACGGTGTTGGGCATCATGCACGCGATGCATGAAATTACTGCCAGCGGTTCGACCAGCCTGGATGTGGTGGCAGGCCCGATCGGCGATGCGTTGGTCGCAACAGCAATCGGTATTGCCGTCGCAGTACCCGCCGTGTTGGCGTATAACTTCTTTTTGCGCCGGGTCAAGCATCAACGTGCCGGTTTGGAAAACTTTGTCGCCGGTTTTTTACACATCGCTTTCAGTGCTGACAGCAAGGTTAAGGAATAGCTATGGCTTTTAAACCGCAATCGGAAAGCAATGAAGCGATGAGCGAGATTAACGTCACGCCGCTGGTCGATGTGATGCTGGTGTTGGTGATTATTTTACTGGTGACTGCGCCGTTGCTCACGCAATCGGTGCATGTGACCTTGCCGAAAACCGCCGAGACCACGGCGGATGATAAGGATCAGCCGCTACAGCTCGGTGTCGATGCGCAGGGAGCTATAACGCTGAATAAACAGCCCCAGGCCGACTTGGCCGCACTGGAAACGTCTTTGAAGAGTGAGCTTTTGCAAAATCCCGAGATCGGCCTGCATTTATATGCCGATCAGGATGTTGTTTATGCAAAAGTTGCCGAAGTGATGGCGGCCGTTCAACACGCCGGAATTGCCAAAATAGCTTTTGTGACTGTGGAGCAATAATTTGCCTGATGGATGTACGTAACTCGTCGTCCTATTGCTTACGGCAAGCTGCGCGGCGGCACCGGAGCATGATGTTATCAATATGACCTAACCGCCATCGCGTTGGGCAACTGTCTATCCGCCAACAACCCGATCACGGCGCAACGGCTAAGGAACGTGCCTAAATTAATTTAAGCAATGACCATGAAGGACATGAAAACTTAAATTCTTCATGTTCTTCATGGTTTAAAAACGAGTTTTATAAATACAAAACTTGCTCAAGTTATTTCGTGCATGTTCCTAAGTTCGTTTGCCGACACCGCCGAGCGTGTTGGCCACCGGATTACCCTCAGACTAAAAGACAGTTTGTTTGGACGCAGTCCCGGCCTGTTCTTTGACTAATTTGGGAACCAGATAGCCGGGCAGGGCGGCTTGAACTTGCCGGATAAGCGCCAAGGCTTTTGCTTCAGAAACTTCAAAATGTCCGGTTCCGGTCGCTTTGTCCAATAAATGTAGATAATAAGGGGTGATACCGAGGCTAAACAAGCGTTCGCTCAGTTCTCCTAGAACCGCGGCATTATCATTCACGCCTTTTAACAGCACCGATTGGTTGAATAAGGCGATGCCGCTGTTTTTCAGTAAGTTGCAGGCGGCTATGACCCGCTCATTGAGTTCATTGGCATGGTTGCAGTGTACGATGATAATGATTTGTTTGGGGCTTAGTCTCAGGGTATTAATGAATTCATCGGTTATGCGTGCAGGTAAAACGATAGGCAGCCGAGTGTGTATCCTGATGCGCTGCAAATGCTTGATGCTGTCCAATTGCTGAATGAGCCGGGTTAACCGCGAGTCGCTGAGCAGCAAGGGGTCGCCGCCGCTTAAAATAACTTCCGAAATAGTTGCGTCGTTTTGTATGAATTGAATGGCGGCATCTTCTTTTTGTTTACTCAGTTGCAACTCGGAATACGGAAAATTACGCCGGAAACAATACCGGCAGTTGATCGCGCAACTGCCGGTATTGATAAGCAAAACCCGGCCGTGGTATTTATGCAAAACGCCGGTTTGGCTGGCTGAGGCAAGATCGCCGACAGGATCGCGGCTAAAACCCGGATAGGCAAGCAGCTCTTCGTTAACCGGTAACACTTGGCGCAATAAAGGGTCATGCGGATTGCCTTTTTCGATGCAGGCGGCAAAACTTAAAGGAACGCGTAACGGAAAGTTTTCAGCGGCAGCGACCGAAAGCGGCAGGTTATCCGGCGATAAATGCAGGTAACGGCAGAGGTCTTCAAGGTTGTTGAAAGCTTCGGCAAGTTGTTGTTGCCAGTTTTTACTAAAGTGCTTGATTTCGGATTGTGGCTCGGGCATCAGAGATTATTAAAGTTTCTATCATGTAGTTGCCTCTATTATAATGGCTGAGTTTACATTGTTTGTCATATTTGAGGATAAAATGGCTATCTATAGCACTAATGAGTTTAAAGCCGGGTTAAAGGTTATGTTGGATAACGATCCCTGTGCAATTATTGAAAATGAATTTGTTAAGCCCGGAAAAGGTCAGGCCTTTAACCGGGTAAAAATCAGGAATTTGAAAACCGGCCGGGTCATGGAAAGAACCTTTAAATCGGGCGAGTCGCTGGAAGGCGCCGATGTAGTCGATGTCGAAATGCAATATCTCTATAACGACGGTCAATTCAGGCATTTTATGGTGCCGGATACTTTTGAGCAGTATCAGACGGATGAAAAAATTGTCGGTGATGCGGGCAAATGGCTTAAAGATCAGGATTCCTGCACGGTAACCTTATGGAATGATGCGCCTCTTGCGATTTCGCCGCCCAATTTTGTCGATTTGGTCATTACTGAAACCGATCCCGGTGTCCGTGGCGATACCTCGGGCGGCGGCGGTAAACCGGCGACTTTGGAAACCGGTGCGGTAGTCAGAGTACCTTTGTTTGTGCAAATCGGGGAGTTGATCAGAGTCGATACCCGTACCGGCGAATACGTTTCCCGCGTAAAAGAATAGTGTTGCAAGACTGGCGGCCGACATGCTCCGTAGAACTGATGCGCTTAAGAGCGCAGATGCTGGCCGAGATACGTCAATTCTTTGCTGAAAGATCGGTGTTGGAAGTGGAGACGCCGTTGCTGGGTCACAGCATCGGAACCGATCCGCAGCTGGAGTTTTTTACTACCGAGTATTGCTTATTTCCTGGGATGGAGTATGCGCCGCAGACCGGTTGGGAACCGGTGTGGCGGCCGCCACGGCGGCAAACCCTGTTTTTGCAAACATCGCCCGAGTTTGCAATGAAACGGCTGCTTGCAGCCGGCAGCGGCTCTATCTACCAGATAGGCAAGGCATTCAGAAACGGCGAGTCCGGGCGTTTTCATAATCCTGAGTTTACGATGCTGGAATGGTATCGGGTCGGCTTTACCTTACCTCAGTTGATGGATGAGATCGCCGAGCTGATCGACAGGTTGTTTAGTGCTCAGTCATTGCAGGAAACACAAAGAGTCAGTTATCAGGACGTATTCGTTTCGTTTACCGGTTTGGATCCTTTGCTATTCTCATATCAGGACTACTGCGCTGTTGCCGTGGAGTCCGATTTACCTGAGGCAGTGGATATATGCGGACAAGATCATGCGCTGTGGCTGGATTTTTTATTTAGTCATAAGGTCCAGCCGCATTTAGGCGAAAACGCGTTGTGCATGGTTTATGGTTACCCGGCTTGTCAGTCGTCATTAGCCAGAATTAATGAACAGTGCGCCCAGATCAGTGATCGGGTTGAATTGTTTATCAAGGGTGTTGAACTCGGCAATGGCTACTATGAACTGGCTGATGCAGAGGAACAGGGCAGGCGTTTTGATAAGGAGCTGGCAATCAGGCAGCAGCATAAACTGCCTGTTTCGGTTAAAGATCGGCATCTTATTGCGGCGCTGGAAACGGGATTGCCGGAATGCTCGGGCATGGCGATAGGTTTGGATCGTTTATTAATGCTGTTGTCGGGTAGCGCATCCATTGATGATGTGTTGAGTTTTCCTTTCTGCAGAGCTTAAGCTTGTTTAAATATTTACTGTGATATAATCCGGCGATTTTTTAATATTGGACAATGCTGTTTTATTCTTAGACTTCTACATGAAATTAAATACTTTTTCTCGCTTATTATTACTGTTTCTACTTGTTTCCCAGGCGGTTAAAGGTGATGAAGAGTTTGTTGTAAGGGATATTCAAGTCAAAGGTCTGCAACGTATTTCCGTCGGCACGGTTTATAACTACCTTCCTATCAATGTGGGAGAAAAGTTTTCCTTGGATAATGTCGGTTCGGCTATTAAAGCACTGTTCAAAACCGGTTTTTTTAAGGATATTTCGCTGGAAAGAGAAGGCTCAACGTTGATTGTCAACGTGGTAGAGCGGCCCTCCATCGCAAAAATCATTTTCGAAGGCAATAAAGACTTAAGCAAAGACGACTTGACCAAAGCCTTAAAGAAAATCGGTTTGGCTGAAGGCAAGGTCTTCGACCAACAGGTGCTGGATAAAGTCGAACAGGAATTAAGCCGTCAATATTTCAGCCACGGTAAATACGGCTTAAAGATTACCACCGAAGTATCCAATCTTACCCGTAACCGGGTGGGTATTCATATTAAAATTTCAGAGGGCAGGGTAGCCAAGATCAAACAGATCAATGTCGTTGGCAATAACGTTTTTGATGATAAAACGCTGTTGCGTCACCTTGAATTGAGCACCTCTAACCTATTGTCGTTCTACACTAAGGATGACCAATATTCCAAACAAAAGTTGCAGGCTGACTTGGAATCCTTGCGATCTTATTACCTGGATCGCGGCTATATCAATTTTTCCATTGAGTCCACGCAGGTGGCTATTACGCCGGACAAAAAAGATATTTATGTCACCATCAATGTCAAAGAAGGCGATGTTTATAAGCTGGAAAAAGTTAAACTAGCCGGTAATTTGGTAGTTGCTCCTCCGGAGCTTATCAAGCTGGTTAAGGTGGGGCCGGGAGAGGTTTTTTCCAGAAAAAACGCTACCGAAACCTCTAAAGCGATTTCCGATCGCTTAGGCGATGACGGTTACGCTTTTGCCAACGTTAATATGGTGCCGGAAATCAACGAAGCCCAAAAAACGGTCGATATGACTTTTTTTGTCGATCCGGGCAAACGCGTTTATGTTCGCCGTATTAACATGAAAGGCAACAGCAAGACCCGTGATGAAGTATTGCGCCGCGAAATGCGCCAAATGGAGGCCAGCTGGGCGTCAAGTTCAAAAATTGAGCGCTCCAAAACGCGTCTTGAACGCTTGGGCTATTTCGAAGAGGTGAATGTCGAAACGCCGCCGGTTGCAGGCACTGCCGACCAGATTGATGTTAATTATACGGTAGTGGAAAAACCTTCCGGCAATTTGTCGGCCGGTATCGGTTTTTCTCAAACGCAAGGGATCGTGTTGAATGCCAATATTGCCCAGGATAACGTCTTTGGCTCAGGCAAACGGGTGAATGTCGCCTTTAATAACAGTAGTTATGCGACAAGTTACCAGTTCGGTTTTTTTAATCCTTATTTCACCGTCGATGGCGTCAGTCAGGGTTATAACTTGGGCTACACCAAACGCAATGCCGGACAAGTGAATATTGCCAATTACTCAACCAACGTGATGAATGCCGGGGTGAATTTCGGCATTCCGTTGAATGAATTCGACAGCTTACGTTTTGATATCGACGCAAAACATACTGAATTGAGCACCACGGCCTATTCATCCAATGAAATTTGCGATTTTATTTATGGCAATAATGGTGCGGATTCTTGCGCGAATCTTACTAATGGTTATGTTGCAGGAACGGTCAATAGTCGGCCGATCGTTAAAGCGACAGGCGATACCTTTTTGACCCTATCCCCGGCAATAGGCTGGACTCATGATACGCTTAACCGGGCAATTTTCCCGAACAAAGGTGGGCAACAGCGGTTTTCCGCATTGGCGACAGTCCCCGGCAGCGATCTGGAATATTATAAAATCGGCTATAAACATCAACTTTATTTACCGTTGGCTAAAGACTTTACCTTCAGGTTGCAGGGTGAAGTGGGCTACGGAGGCGGTTATGGAGAGACGGATACATTGCCTTTCTTTGAAAATTATTTCGGCGGGGGCACCGGCTCTATACGCGGCTTTAGGAACAATACCGTAGGACCGAGGGACTCCAATGGCTATCCGTTTGGCGGCTCCAGTAAAATCATGGGCAATGCCGAAATGTTTTTTCCGGTGCCTTTTATGCCGGAAACCAAATCAGTCAGGTTAGGCACTTTTTTTGATGCCGGATCCATCAATAATGGCTTTAAAGCGAACAACCTGAAATATTCCGTCGGGGTTTCAGGCGAATGGTTATCGCCGTTCGGCGCTTTGTCGGTCAGTGCTGCATTACCGTTGAATGCGGTTTCTTCAACATCGTCTCTTGGCACTACTACAGGCGATCAAAAACAGATATTTCAATTCAACTTCGGCCAAAATTTCTAAAAGAAGTTGTTTTTGTTTGATGAGCTTATCCCCTATAATTTAAAAGACAGTCATATTTTTAATCCTTAATTATTTTACTTCCACCAGAGATCTGTTTAACAATGAAAACGAAAATCGCTTTATTTTTAGGATTGTTGCTTGCTGCGAATGTGAGCTATGCTGATTTAAAGATTGGCTTTGTCAATATACCAGCCGTTCTTGAAAAAGCACCTCAGGCGGAAAAAGCCAAAAAACGTCTGGAACAAGAGTTTTCACCGCGTGATAAACAATTGGTCGCCCAACAAAAAGAAATCCAAAACATGGATGACAGAATGACCAAAGATGCGGCGGTAATGGGCGAGTCGGCGCGACTCAATCTGGAAAAAGATATTTTAAATAAGAAAAGAGACGCAAAAAGAGCTCAACAGGAGTTTAGCGAAGATTTCAATGTTCGTCGTAATGAAGAATTGGGTAAATTGCAACGCCGTATCGTTGAAGCTATTCGGGAAATAGCTAAAGCTCAAAATTTTGATTTATTACTGACTGACGGCGTTATTTATGCCAGTGACAAAATTGACGTGACCAGTCAAGTGCAACAAAAGTTGTCAACTATGCCGGAATAATTACCCGCGTTTTTTTATTTAATCGCATAGTCATCAACTTTATATAAGAAGCATCCTAAGATATGTCCGTTAAGCTAGATATTTTACAAATACAAGAATTCTTGCCGCATCGCTACCCTTTTTTATTGGTCGATAAAGTTATTGAGTGCGAACCTGGCGTTAGATTGTTGGGAGTGAAAAACGTTACTTATAACGAACCGTTTTTCCAAGGGCACTTTCCACAAAAGCCCATTATGCCGGGCGTGCTGATTTTGGAAGCCCTGGCTCAATCCACGGGATTGTTGGCATCGGAAACCGCAGGCGATGAGCTGGCCGGCATGATTTATTATTTGGTCGGTATTGATAAGGCCAAGTTTAAAAGACCGGTTGTACCCGGCGATCAATTGATGCTGGAAGCACGGTTCCTGAAAAGCAAGCGTAATATCTGGGCATTTGAATGCCGTGCGGAAGTTGACGGCGAGTTTGTCGCGAGTGCCGAAATCAGATGTGCAGCGGTGGTAAATTAATTTTGATCGATCCAACAGCGATAGTTGATAGCAACGCGGAGCTGGCTGATGATGTGTCGGTCGGCCCTTTTTCCGTCATTGGGGCGGGTGTGAAAATCGGCGCCGGCACCCGAATAGCTTCTCATGTTGTTATCAAAGGGCCCACTACCATAGGCAAAGACAATCGTATCTATCAATTCACTTCCATCGGTGAAGATCCCCAAGACAAAAAGTATGCGGCGGAAATAACCCGGCTGGAAATCGGCGATAGAAACACGATACGCGAGTATACCTCCATGCATCGAGGCACCAAGCAGGATCGAAGCCTTACCAAGATAGGCAACGATAACCTGTTCATGGCGTATACCCATGTCGCGCATGATTGCGTCATCGGCAATCACGTCATTATGGCAAACGGCGCGTCATTGGCCGGGCATGTGCATTTACACAGTCATGCCATTTTGGGCGGTTTTACCTTGGTGCATCAGTTTACCCAAATAGGGCAATACAGCTTTGCGGCGATGGGCAGCGCGATTACCCAGGATATTCCCCCTTTTGTTATGGTCGGCGGCAAGCCTACCCGGCCGCATGGCATCAATTCAGTCGGCATGGAACGTAACGGCATCTCTCCTGAAGACATCAGATTAATCAGGAAAGCCTACAAAATGATTTACAAAACCAATCTGCGCCTCGAAGATGCCATCGACAAAATGGAAGATTTGGCTGGCGACAGTAAAGAGTTGTCTGATATGGTCAGCTTTTTGCGCAATGTCAATCGGGGTATATTGCGCTAAATGCGGTTTAAACTTAAGTTAGAACACGGATTTGGCGGATAGGCACTGATAAAAAATATATTAAATCCGTTTCAACCCGTTTAATCAGTATTATCCGTGTTCCATTATCAGGGACAAGCGGAGTCGTTGCTAAACAATTCCTGGAGTGAAAATTGTTATGGATGATGGATTTTTAATAAAAACCGCTGAAGGTTTTATGGTTGCAGGGGTTGACGAAGCAGGTCGCGGACCGCTTGCAGGCCCGGTTTTCGCCGCAGCAGTTGTATTAGATCCCATGCGGCCGATAGCCGGATTGGCCGACTCCAAAATCCTGAGCGCAAGCAAGCGGGATAGTCTTTATCTGATCATCAAAGAAGCAGCCTTAAGCTGGTCGATTGCAGAGGCCAGTGTTGAAGAGATTGATCGGCTCAACATCCTTCAAGCCACATTACTGGCGATGCAAAGAGCGGTAAACGGCTTGCATATCCTGCCTGATCAAGTTTTAGTCGATGGTAATCGGCTCCCGGATTTATCGATGCCCGCCCAGGCTATCGTTAAAGGCGACAGCAAAGTGCAGGCGATCAGCGCCGCCTCAATATTAGCGAAAGTCGAGCGGGATAAACTGATGGTTGACTATCATCAGCGCTATCCTGAGTTTTCGTTTCATGTGCATAAGGGCTACGGCACCAAACAGCATCTGGCTGAAATCGGTCAGTGCGGTTTTTTAGATGTACACAGAAGAACATTCAACCCGGTAAAAACCATGCTTATGCGGCAGGGTAGAGGTTAACCCAACTCAAGCGGGCCTTCATCCATTAACGCGATCTGTTCGCGTAATTCAATAATCCTATCTTGCCAGTAACGCGGCGTATCAAACCATGGGAATGCCATCGGAAACGCGGGATCATCCCAGCGCCGTGCAATCCAGGCCGAATAATGGATCAGGCGCAAAGTGCGTAGGGCTTCTATAAGATGCAGCTCTCGGCTATCGAAATCGTAAAAAGTCCGGTAGCCGGTCAGCAGATGGTTTAATTGTACAGTCATTTCGGCTCGATCCCCGGACAGCAACATCCACAAATCCTGTATCGCAGGCCCCATTCGGCTGTCATCGAAATCAACAAAATGCGGACCGTCATCGGTCCATAAAATATTGCCGGGATAACAGTCGCCGTGCAGGCGCAAGGTTTTCACCTTACCGGCACGCTCAAAGCAACGCCTTACACCCTCCAGCGCATGTTCAGTCACGCTGCGGTAAGCCTCGATAAGATCGGCAGGGATAAAATTATTCGCCAGCAGATAAGCTCTCGGTTCATCGCCAAAACCGGCGATATTAAGAGTAGGGCGCTGCTTAAAAGGCTTTAGCGAGCCAATTGCATGAATACGGGCAATAAACCGCCCCATCCATTCCAGTTTTTCGCGGCCCTCAAGCTCAGGCACACGGCCGCCTTGCCTTGGAAATGCCGAAAAGCGAAAACCATCGGCGTGGATTAAGGTCTGGTTGTCGCCAAACGGCATTGCCGGCACCACAGGGATTTCAGACTCAAACAATTCCTGAACAAAGGCGTGTTCTTCAAGAATAGCGGAAGATGTCCAGCGTTCGGGTCTGTAGAATTTGGTGACTATAAAAGAGGCGTCAATCAAGCCGACCTGATAGACGCGGTTTTCATAACTATTGAGCGCCAGTAGACGCCCATCGCTATGCTGGCCGATATTATCGAGCGCGTTTAAAATAATATCGGGAGTCAGTGCTGAAAAAGGAGTGAGATTAGTATTCATGGTTATCATTGTAACGCCGAATTAAACTTGGTTTTAATTAATCAGTTATCTAAAACCTAAAAATCAGGCATTATGCCAACGAATAGATTGCTAAGATTGCACTTCGGAGTTGAATCCGCCCTGTTGAAAGTGGTAAAACTCTAAAGTTACACCGCTACATAAATACTTACAGCAATTTCAAATTCAGTTAGTTACTAAAGGCGTTGCTGGAGTGCAAGCTTTGCTTGCCAGCGCAGGCGAAGCCTGCACTCCAGCGACCATGTATCGACATAGCCTTTTAATCGTGTAACTCATTTAAATTGAAACCGCTGTAACGGGGCTTTTCGTCAGCTTCGTCTTCACCCCATGTAAATTCAAAACATATTCAGACAAAAGGAAAACTAATGAGAGTTATATTGCTGTTTGCTTTATTCATGGTATCCGTACAAACCAAAGCGACCACCACTTTGCCGGTTAAAGAAGTTAGCACTGGCGTGTATGTACATTTTGGCAAACATCAATTCCCGGATAGTAAAAACCACGGCGAAATCGCCAATCTTGGTTTTATTGTCGGACAAAAATGCGTGGCGGTCATTGATAGCGGCGGCAATCCGGAGCAGGGCTTAGCTTTAAAACAAGCTGTTAGCGAAACCACACAGACACCTATCTGTTATGTGATTAACAGCCATGTTCATCCCGATCATATTTACGGCAATAGCGCTTTCAAAGCGGCCGGGGTCAAATTTGTCGGCCATTATAAATTAGCCGCAGCCATGGCGGCGCGCGGCTCATACTATTTGGACAAAGCCGCTGAACAATTGGACGTCAAACTGAATCCTGCCGATTTAATTACACCGGATATAGAAGTTAAAGACAGTTTGAAACTGGATTTAGGCGGACGCATTTTAACCTTAAAAGCCCATCCTACCGCGCATACCGATAATGACTTGAGCGTGTATGACGAAAAAACCAATACAATATGGCTGTCGGATTTATTGTTTACCGAGCACGTGCCTACGCTGGACGGCAGCTTAAAAGGCTGGCTTGCGGAAATCGACAAACTGGAAAAGCAGTCTTTCCGGTATGTAATTCCGGGACATGGCGAATTAGTCACGGATTGGCCGCAAAGTATGCAAGCGCAAAAGCATTATTTAACCTTGTTGCTGACTGAAATTCGCGCTGCGATTAAAAAAGGCCTGCATTTGGAAGACGCTGTGCAAAGCGTCGGATATTCCGAGAAAAATAATTGGGCTTTATTCGATGACTATCACCGCAAAAACGTCACCACCGCTTTTGCCGAATTGGAATGGGAAGATTAACCGGCGGCTAACAATAATTTAACTATTCAGCGCTTAAAGAAACGGAACACGGATGCCTACTTTTGGCATCCGTGTTCTATAGGCATTGTTAGCATAAGTTGAATAGTCACAAAATAATATGCGTTAATTGCGCAAAGCTAAAACAAAACAGGAAAAGGCAATGAAATATTCGAAATTATTACCGGCGCTCTTCATCACGGCATTATTACCGATTGCCGCCATCGCCGCTGAAGACGAAAAGATTTGGAATAACCTTTTGAAACCGGAATTCTTTGCCGGGCAAGCGATTGAGGAATCCGATAACGTTATTGAATTGGAAGCCCCTATCCGCGCAGAAGACCCTGCATTAGTGCCGCTCAAAGTCATCAGTAAAATCCAACAAACCAAAGAACACTACATCAAAAAAATCCTGGTGTTAGTCGATAACAATCCTTATCCCTATGTCGGCGAGTTTGAATTTACCCCGGAAAGCGGTAAAGCCGATATTGCGATGCGGATACGGGTTAACAGCAACAGCAATATTCGCGCGATTGCCGAAATGAATGACGGTAAATTGATCATGACTAAAAAATTCGTCAAAGCCAGCGGCGGTTGTTCCGCTCCGATCGGGGCTAATTCGGATGAGGCGATGAGTCGCTTAGGCAAAATGAAATTCAGGCTGGAGAGCGGGGTTAAAGTCGGCGAACCCAACTCAGTACAGTTAATGATCAGCCATCCTAATATTACCGGCATGCAAATGGATCAAGTCACGCGCTTTGTTAAAAAATCGCATTTTGTTAAGGACGTTAAAGTTTCGTTTAACGGCAAACCGGTTTTAACCGCGAAAACCGATATTGCCATTAGCTCCGATCCTAATTTCAGGTTCTATTTTGTGCCGGAAAAAGCAGGTGATTTAAAAGTCGAAGTGACTGATACCTCTTGCGAAACGCCAACCAAGAGAGATGTTTGCACTAAGGGCAATACTTATACTGAAACGTTTAAAATTCAGCCGTAGATTGAAAAATAAGCAGGCTAGATCGGGCAGCAGCTTTTCGTTGCCCGACCTTTTATTACCCGAAGATGGAACGGCGGCGATCAGCATCGAAGATTGGAATTGCCGGGCATAAACAGCATGCCTGGACCTATAGGGCTATCTTAGTTCAAAGCCAAAAGGGATCTTAACAAATGCGTCCGTGAAATTAGGGAAAGATCAAGCAGGGTTACTTCAAATCGATAATTAAGGAATAAAAATGAATAAGAAAATTTTAGTGTTTATCGTGGTTTTATGTATCGGCCTATCTGCATGTAGTGGAGAGAAGGGCAATGAATACCAAGTTAAATCAGCTTTCATTAATAACTGTATAAAGCAGGAGAGTTCTGCGCGCCCTGCGGAACAGGCCAAATCTTACTGTGATTGTGCAGCTGATGCCGTGTTTAGCAATAGAAATATCTCTGAAGAAACGAAAAATCTGATGCCTACTATGAGCGATAAGGACAGTAAACTCTATAAACAAAATGATATTGCAACGGTCAGGGGTCTGCTTATGTCCTGCTACACCACAAAGTTTTATAAAAAATAAGCCTGAAAAAAACGATGTAGTGGGTTGTTGGGCTTTATTGCATTAAAATATTGATTGCTCTAACGCATGGTTTTATTTTTCTTGAAATCAAGAATTAAAAACTTGAAGATCGAGTCCGTGCAAATAGGGAGGGCAGCTCATATAAATAAAGCCCTTCCAAAATCAACTGGTTGTTTCTGCATAATAAATAGTTTGGCCCATTGGTTTTTTAAAACTCAAATGCTGTGTAGTTCTGCTTATAAACACTTTCTTCGCTCATGACAATACGCCCACTTTTAGTGTTTGTAACACTTTCATCTTTGCAACTCCACCTGCTGCCGGCTTATGCGGAAGAGTCGTTGTCTTTGTCTTCGCTGAAAGAAATGTCGCTGGAAGATATTCTTCAGGTAGAAATCGTCTCCAAAAAAAAAGAAGATAAAAATTCCGCCGCCGGCATTGTGAGTGTGGTTACTCAGGATGAGATTAACCGTTATGGCGCGAACACCTTGGCCGACGTGTTAAATAGGGTCACCAGCATTTACATGCTAAGCACTTATATTTGGTCCGACAGCACTGCGGCTGTGCGCGGAGATGCTTTAACCCACGTCAACAACCACACACTGGTGCTCATAAACGGCAGACCGTTTCGCGACAGCGCTTATGGCGGTTTAAACGAGACCATGTTTCGTGATTTCCCTATTCATCACATCGAACAAATAGAAGTCATACGCGGCTCCGGCTCGGTGTTGTATGGCAGTAACGCTTTTACCGGGGTTATTAATGTTGTTACCAAAAAACATCAAGAGAATGGTGTAACCTTGCGCGGACGTTACGGCAGTTTTAATACCGGACAAGAGGAAACCGAGTTTGCCTGGAAAAATGACGAAGCTGCCATTACCGGTGCAGTACGTCATCGCGCCGGCGACGGCTGGTTATCTTCAGCCGTTGATGAAAGAAAACAGCCGGCCAATTTTCGCAACAATGATGGCGACGTCAGCGCCAGCTTGTGGGGCGAATGGAAAGATTTCAACGTTAATTTGTTTGTGGTGAATAATCAGCGTAACCACTGGGGGTCGGTGCCGATCGGCTCCGGTCAGCCCATTGAGAATGAAAGATTATTTCTCGATACCGGTTACAAGCACCAAATCAATAAGCATTGGTTATCCACCTGGAATCTGACCTTCAATAAATTTTCCCAAAATTATGATTTACCGGTTCAAGGCATACTTTACCTAACCGATTTATACGAAAACAATTTTCTGTTTGAACAAAGCCATTTTTTAAATTTCTTTGAAGACAAATTAAATTTCCTTGTCGGCGGCTTGGTCGAATGGAAGCAAGGCGGCGTTACCCAGCAATCTCAACCCAACACCTTAGCGCCCTATAGCCAGCTTAAATCCAGCATCTATGGCGAAGCCGGCTATAAGTTGTTAGATAATTTAAAGTTCAGTGTCGGCGGGCAATGGCATCGTTTCGATAATTTAAAAGCCGCGCCGCAAGGTGTGCTCGACAATGGCGAAGCGACTGAAGGCGTCGTTGGCCGCACCGGCTTGGTATATGAACTTAACGCTAACTGGGGGGCAAAATTACTGTACAACCAGGCTTATCGTTCTCCTAGTGCGGGTGAATTAGGGGCTAATTCATCGCTGGTTCAGGGCAACAGAAACATACAACCTGAATTGATTGAAAGCGCAGACGCGCAAATTTTTTACCATATCAAGGATTATCAAGTATCACTGACGGCCTTCAGAAGCCGGGTTTCCAACCTGATTGTCCGTGTTCCTGTTGCTAATACCAATCCAATCCGTTTACGCTACAGCAATGCCGGCAGCGCCGAATTCGAAGGGCTCGAATTGGAAACCGAAGCAAAGCTGTTTGAGAGATTATCGTGGAAAGGCGCTTATACTTTCCAAACCAATCGTGATCACAACAATCAAAACAATAAAACCCAGATGCCCAATCACATGGCCAAAATAGGCTTAAGTTTTGACGCTACTGCGGATTTACAAATTAGCGCGTTCGATACCTATTTCAGTGCGGCTAAAGTGGTTCCAACCTCACTGGTTGTTAACCCGGCCGCCAACAGTTATCACAATCTGAGCGTGAATACCAATTATCGGCTGGACCACTGGTTAGGCTTTGCCCATACCAAACACATTACCTTTTCTTTTTATTTGGAAAATTTACTTGACGAAAAGTTTTATTATCCGGAATTTAACCGCAAGATTATAAATACTATTCCCGCTTCGCCGGGAAGATCTCTATTTGGAGAGATAGCCATTGAGTTTTAAAGGCATTTTGAAACTTAATACCTCAGCAGAATAGGCTATTGTGATTATGCGTGCAGTCATTACATCGATGCTAACGGCAGTAATTATCTGCTGTACGCTTAATAGTGCCGAAGCGGCCGAAAGCAGTGAGCTGATTCGCGCCTCTATCATCGAAAAAATATCCCGTTTTATCGAATGGCCGGTCTGGACGGGTGAACGGTTTACGCTATGCGTTGCCGATAAAGCCCCTTTACTTCCTGCACTACAGACCTATTACGCAAACACTTCTCTCGCCAACAAACCGGTTAGTTTGTTGACTTTTCGCGGCGTGCATGAGCTTAAGGACTGCCAAGTCATCTATTTAAGCGATGATCAAAGCGACGATCTGGAGACCATTCTGCAAAGCGTCCGTAATCAGCCCATTCTTATCGTCACCGAAAAAAAGGATGATGTCAGCCAAGGAGCGCATGTGGATTTTTTCGTAGAGGACAACCGCCTGCATTTGGAAGTCAATCGGACAGCGCTGCTAAATAGCGGTTTAAAAGCCAGTTATCATTTACTGAAGGTGGCGCGCATTGTCGAATAAATTTAAACAATGGCTGCTGTGTCAGCCCTTTAAACGTAAATTACAATGGGTCATCATGACCGTCGTGTTAACAACGGTGGCCGGTACCTTAGGTTTTTTGTACTGGCAAAAAAACCATCAACAGCGCGTAGATTTTGTCCGTACCAATCTGGCGCTGGCAAAACTGGTGGCCGAATTCGCGGTTCTGCCATTGGTATTTGATGATGCTAAAGGCGCAGAAGACCAATTAAGCAAGCTCTGGAAAGATCCGAGCGTGATCTATGTGCTTTTGGAAAAAACCAACGGGCAAATATTGACCTATTACGATCCGTCGAATATTGCAGCAACGGCGCCGCCGCTGCCCGATAGCCAGGAATGGTTTTGGCGGGATGAGCGCCTGTACTTTGCGGTGCCGCTCAGTCGTGAGCAGGAAAAATTGGGCATACTAAAAGGCGCCTATCGTGTTGATGAATTAAAGCAGACGCAATACCGGGAGCAGCGGTTTATGCTGTTGGTCATGTTTATCGCGGGACTATGCAGCTATGGTTTGGCGTTTGTGTTGCGGGGCTTTGCGATGGCTCCGATTAAACAGCTGGAACGGCATGCCCGGCGCAATGCCGAGCAGTCGGGCATAAGCGAAATCATCGTATATTCGGTGCGTCGGCCGGATGAAATCAGCCGCTTATACGATGCTTTCAATTTACTGATGTCTCGTATCCAACAGCGGGAAACCGAAATTCTCCAGCTTAATCGCGATCTTGAAATTAAAATCAGGCAACGCACCCTGGATCTGGAAGAATCACGGCGTATTTTGGCGCTCAGCCTGCAAGCATCAAGCCAGTGGTTATGGGATTGGAATATAGCCGACAACATTTTACAGCTTGATGCCGAGTTAGTACGCCTCTGTACTGCTTTGCCGCCGCCGGCGATCACCAGCAACTGGTTGAATGCACAAATCCATCCCGACGATCAGTTACGCATTAAACAGGGGCAATTGGCTTTACTGCGCGGGCAGCAATCCTATTGCAGCGCGGAGTTTCGGTTGCGTACGGTTAATGGCGATTATCGTTGGATACATTCTCAGGGACAAATCATCGAACGCGATTCACAAAGCAATGCTATACGTATGATTGGCACCCACGTCGATATTACCGAACGCAAACAAGCGGAAATCGAACTGCGTATTGCCGCCGTCGCCTTTGAGTCCCAGGAAGGCATAATGGTCACCGATGCCAACAATGACATTCTTCGGGTGAACCAGGCTTTCACTAAAATTACCGGTTACACGGCGGAGGAAGCCATCGCTCAAAACCCCCGCATACTCCGATCCGGTCTGCAAGAGGCGGACTTTTATGATGCCATGTGGGGGAGTATCGAACGCACGGGTAGCTGGGAAGGCCAAATCTGGAATCGGCGACAGAACGGTGACATCTATCCGGAGCTTATAACCATTACTGCGGTGAAAGGTATGGACGGCATCGTTACCAACTATGTTGCCGTATTTAACGACATTACCGTAAGTCAAGCGGCTAGGGCTGAAATTGAACGCCTGGCTTTCTATGACCCGCTTACCGCCCTGCCTAATCGCCGTCTGCTTATGGATCGGTTACAACACAGCATTAATGTGGATCGGCGCGACGGCAAGCAACTGGGATTATTGATGCTTGACCTGGATCGTTTTAAAGCGGTTAACGACAGCTTGGGGCATCAGGCAGGCGACGATTTGTTGCGGCAAGTCGCTGCACGCATCACGGAAAGATTGCGTGACGTTGACATGGTGGCTCGTTTGGGCGGCGATGAATTTGTTATCTTATTGGAAGATATTGCGCAGCCGGAAGATGCAGCGCAAGTGGCTGAAGCAATCATTATTGAGTTAAGCAAGCACTTTTGCCTGTCACAGCATCATAGCGTCCTGATTGGAGCCAGTATCGGCATTAGCTTGTATCCTCAGCACGGCGACAGCCCCGAACTGCTTATGGATCAGGCCGATGCTGCGCTGTATCAGGCTAAAGATGCCGGACGCGGCTGTTTTGCCTATTTTTCCGAAGAGCTGACCCTTGCGGCCCGAGAGCGTATAGCGTTGGAAACACGGCTGCGTTTAGCGATTGATCAGCAGCAGCTACGCGTTTTTTACCAAGCGCAAGTGGATCTTGCCAGTGGTCGCATCGTCGGCGCAGAGGCATTGGTACGCTGGCAAGATCCGGTAGAGGGGCTGATTCCACCGTTACGCTTTATCCCTATTGCCGAAGAATCCGGCCTGATTGTAGAGATCGGCAGCTGGGTGTTGCACGAAACCTGCCGACAAGGCAGGCAATGGCTGGATGCGGGTTTGCCGCCATTAACTTTGGCTGTCAATGTTTCCTCTCACCAATTCCGCCGTAGCGATATTTGTGCTTTGGTGGCTAAAGTGCTGAGCGACACCGGTTTTCCGGCTGAACAACTGGAATTGGAAATAACCGAAAGCGGATTGATGGGGAACCAGCATAATGCTGCGGCCATTCTTAATAATCTTCGCACTCAAGGCGTTCGCTTAGCCATTGATGATTTTGGCACCGGCTATTCATCCTTGGCTTATCTGAAACACTTCCCGCTCAATGTATTGAAAATTGACAAGAGTTTTATCGACGAGATTCCTTTTCAGCAAGATGACATGGAAATCACCGCAACCATTATCGCTATGGCGCATATTTTAGGTTTTAAGGTTTTGGCCGAAGGCGTGGAAACTACGGCGCAACAGGAGTTTTTGCAGGAAAAAGGCTGCGATATGTATCAGGGCTACATCAAAAGCCGCCCGATACCGGCGGAAGAGTTTGTTGAGTTATTGCGCGATAACCAACAAGATGCGTAATGGGAGTTTATACTGAAAACGGTCACGAATTGCGCTTTTTAGAATGCCCTCTCCCGAAGGGAGAGGGGACAAAAGCCGCAATTCATGACCGTGTCGTGTATAGCTGACTTGCTGGGATTGGCTATTGTCCAAGGAAATCCAGTTGCAATCAAAATTCTTGCTTTAGTTTTTGGTGGAAAGGGCGGTATATGACGGGGGTAAAATGGTCGTTGGTATCTTTTAAAGGATTCGCCGTCGAAATTTATAGTTCGAATTCTACTTGAGGTTTTAGCGATTGGTATGAACAGGGACTGGTAGACATAAAAAAACCGATTATCCTTAAAGAACAATCGGTTATTTCATATATATGGCGGAGAAGCAGGGATTCGAACCCTGGGAGGGGATCAACCCTCAACGGTTTTCAAGACCGCCGCTTTCGGCCGCTCAGCCACCTCTCCATATCTTTTGCATTATAGGGATGTTACGCTTTTATTGCAATCTTAATTTTGGATTTTTCGAATTCAGTAACTTCGTGCCGAATAAAAGTCTTTTATTCGCATGTACATTAATTTAAAAAGTCTGGATAATCGCCAGCCTTACAATGTACTCATATATTTTATGGACTTCAAATTAATCAATACGGACGGCCACGCGCGGCGCGGCCGGCTTAAGTTTGCCCGCGGCGTTGTGGAAACGCCCATTTTTATGCCGGTAGGCACTTATGGAACCGTTAAGTCATTGACGCCCGATGAGTTGAACGGCATCGGCGCGCAGATTATTCTGGGCAATACCTTTCATTTAATGCTGCGTCCGGGTATGGAGGTGGTCAAGGCGCACGGCGACTTGCACGATTTTATGCAGTGGGATAAGCCGATTTTGACCGATTCCGGCGGCTTTCAGGTGTTCAGCCTAGGCGCGTTAAGAAAAATCACCGAAAAAGGCGTGACTTTTAAATCGCCGATTAACGGCAGTTCCATTTTTATGGGGCCGGAAGAATCGATGCAGGTGCAGCGCGATTTGGGCTCGGACATCGTGATGATTTTCGATGAATGCACGCCGTATCCTGCGACCGTCCATGAAGCGGCCGAGTCAATGCGCTTATCGTTGCGTTGGGCAGCCCGCAGCAAGGCGGCTCATCAGGGTAATGCGTCGGCCTTGTTCGGTATTGTGCAGGGCGGGATGTATGAGCACTTGCGTCAGGAATCGATAGCCGGTTTGGTGGATATTGGTTTTGACGGTTACGCGATCGGCGGACTGTCGGTCGGCGAACCCAAAGAGGAAATGATGGCGACGCTGGATGTCGTGCATGGCCTTATGCCGGCCGATAAGCCTCGCTATTTAATGGGTGTCGGTACGCCGGAAGATTTGGTGGAGGCGGTCAGGCGCGGTATCGATATGTTCGATTGCGTGATGCCGACCCGCAATGCTCGTAACGGCCATCTTTTTACCACTTTTGGCGTGGTGAAAATCAGGAACAGTCAATATGAGTTCGATACCGGTCCGTTGGATGAGTCCTGCGGCTGTTATACCTGCCGGAATTATTCCAGAGCCTATTTGCGCCATCTGGATAAATGCAAGGAAATGCTGGGTTCGAGGCTCAATACCCTTCATAACCTTTATTATTACCTGAGTCTGATGCAGGGCTTACGCGATGCGATTGAAAGGCAAGAGCTGGATATTTTTGTCAAGCAATTTTACCAACAACGAGGAAAAGCCGTGCCGATTGTGGCATAATGGCGGACTTTTTTAACTACAACGCTTTTTTAATAATAATAAACCCCGAGGATAATCATGAGTTTTTTAATTTCCGATGCTGTAGCTGCAGCTGCTCCCGCCGCCCAACAACCCGGCATTGAAGGTATGCTGTTTCCATTGGGCATACTGGTGTTT
The DNA here is from genome assembly GCA_044426515.1 of Methylococcaceae bacterium. Lineage (GTDB taxonomy): Bacteria > Pseudomonadota > Gammaproteobacteria > Methylococcales > Methylomonadaceae > Methylobacter_A. The sequence continues at coordinate 43,161 of JAUGSS010000006.1, forward strand.
TTTTATTTTTTGTTTTTGCGTCCGCAATCCAAGCGCGCCAAAGAGAAAAAACAAATGATCGCCGCGATGAATAAAGGCTCCGAAGTGGTTACTTCCGGGGGTATTTTGGGTAAGGTCGTTGATCTGGATGATAATTTCGTCAAACTGGAAATTTGCGACAATACCTTTATTCAAGTGCAGCGTCATAATATCGAGAGCATGATGCCTAAAGGAACTTACAAAGCGATAACTAAAAAAGTCGCTAAAGTTTAATGCTGTGGGCGCGAATTTACTTCTGCCCTTAAGGGTATTCGCGCGGTAGATTAAAAAAAGCGCGAATACCCTTGGGCACAAGTAAATTCGCGCCCGCAACGTCTCTACGACATAGTTGAATTGTTTGGAATAACACATGCAAAACCATTATCCGCTTTGGAAAAATCTATTGGTCCTGATTGTTTTTGCAATCGGGATTATTTATGCGTTGCCGAATTTGTACGGCGACGATCCTTCTGTTCAAGTGTCATCGACACATCCTGCAAAATTGGTGCAGGATCAGGCAAATCAGGTCGAGTCCGCCATTAAGACGGCCGGGTTTAATGTAAAGGCGTTTGAGTTTAAAGACGGCCGCATTTTAGCCCGGTTTAACAGCGCCGATGATCAGCTTAAAGTAGCTGATTTGCTCAGGGATAAAATGAGCGACGATTATAACGTCGCACTAAATCTGGCGCCGACTACCCCCCCCTGGTTAAGATCCTTGGGCGCAGACGCAATGTATTTGGGACTGGACTTGCGCGGCGGGGTGCATTTTCTGCTGGAAGTGGACATGGATGCCGCGGTTAAACAGGCTGAAGATCGTTACAACGATGATGTGCGTTTGGCCTTAAGAAACGAAAAATTACGTTATCAATCCGTTTCCAAAGACAGCGGTTTCATTAAGGTTAAGTTGAATTCGGCTGATGACAAGCCTGCTCTGTTGACGCTGCTGAGTAAGGATTTTCGCGCTTTAGAGATCACTGAGCCAAAAGAGCCTGATCAGGTTTGGTTGAAGCTGTCTGAAAAAGAAGTGCGTGATATTAAAAAATTTGCCGTAGCGCAAAACATGACCACCTTGCGTAATCGCGTTAATGAATTGGGTGTTGCGGAGCCGGTGATTCAGCAGCAAGGCGAAAACCGTATCATGGTTCAACTGCCCGGCGTACAGGATACCACCCGCGCCAAGGAGATTTTAGGTACAACGGCTACTCTGGAATACCGTCTGGTTGATGTCGAACACGATGTGCAAAAAGCCGTTGAAGGCCATGTTCCGGTCGGCAGTCGTTTATACACCGAGAGAAACGGCAACCCAATCCTGTTGGACCGCCGGGTTATCGTAACCGGCGATCAAATCGTCGACGCCTCTTCCGGCGTTGATCAGGATGGCAGGCCGTCGGTGAATATTTCTTTGAATGGAGTCGGCGCCGCCAAAATGGGTAAACTGACCCAGGCTAACGTCGGCAAGCCGATGGCGGTGGTGTTTATCGAATATAAGGTTGAAACCAAAGTGGTGGACGGCCAAAAAGTCCGTCATAAAGAGAAAGTTGAAAAAGTCATCAACGTCGCCACCATTCAAGGTGTGTTCAGTCATCGCTTTCAGACCACCGGTTTAGATAGTCCTCAAGAAGCGCGTAACCTGTCATTGTTGTTAAGAGCCGGCGCGTTGGCTGCTCCGGTTGACATCGTCGAAGAACGTACCGTCGGGCCAAGTCTAGGTCAGGACAATATTAATAAAGGCATGTTGTCTTTTGTCGTGGGCTTTGCGTTGGTTGTGCTGTTTATGGCGGTTTATTACCGGATATTCGGTATGATCGCCAACTTTGCGCTGGCGTTTAACGTGGTGATTGTGGTGGCGATTTTGTCGATGTTGCAAGCAACCTTGACCTTGCCGGGCATTGCCGGGATCATCTTGACCGTGGGTATGTCGGTTGATGCTAACGTGTTGATCTTCGAGCGGATTAAAGAAGAGCTCAAAAACGGCAACACGCCGCAAGCCGCTATATTTATCGGCTATGAGAAAGCCTTTGCCACTATTCTGGATTCCCACTTTACCAATCTTGTCGTGGCTGTGGTGTTGTTCGCTTACGGCACCGGTTCCGTTAAAGGTTTTGCGGTGACGCTGATTATCGGGATATTGTCATCAATATTTACCGCCATTGCCGGTACCCGGATGGTGATCAACTGGATATACGGTAACCGCAGGGTTGAGAAATTATCTATCTAGACAAACTTGTGTAGGGGCAATCCCTTGTGGTTGCCCTGGTTCAGACAACAATAAAGGGCAACCACAAGGGATTGCCCCTACATAGAAGATTAAATATGTTTAAAAACGATATAAATTTTATAGGTAACCGGAATATAGCACTGATATTTTCCGGCATATTAACGATTATCTCGATCGCTTCGCTTGGTGTGCGTGGCCTGCAAATGGGTATCGATTTTACCGGCGGTACCTTGATTGAAGTAGGCTATCAAAAAACAGCTGATTTAAACGTCTTGCGTCATACGTTGGATACTGAAGGTTTTAACGATGCCACGGTGCAGAATTTCGGTACCGCAAAAGACGTCCTGATTCGCCTGAAACCGCAAGAAGGGGTTAGTAGCGTCGAGCTAAGCGCTAAGGTGCTTGATGCGATTAACAAAAATAGCGCAGAACCGGCCAGCGTGCGACGCGTCGAATATGTTGGCCCTCAAGTTGGCGACGATCTGGCTGAGGATGGCTTTTTGGCGTTGTTGTATTCCACGATTTGTATTTTGATTTATGTGGCTTGGCGTTTTGAATGGAAGTTCTCTGTCGGTGCAATCATCGCGACTTTACATGATGTCATTGTTACGCTGGGATTATTTTCGGTGTTAGGGCTGGAGTTTGACCTGACGGTGTTGGCGGCGGTTCTGGCTCTGATCGGGTATTCCTTGAATGACACTATCGTAGTTTATGACCGTATCCGTGAAAATTTTCGCGAGTTAAGAAATAAATCGACTGAAGAAATCATGAATATTTCGGTCAACGTCACCTTAAGCCGTACCATCATGACGTCATTGACGGTGCTGTTGGTGTTGGTTTCGTTGTTCTTTTTGGGTGGGGAAGTCATTCATAACTTTTCCGTCGTACTGCTGTTCGGCGTCTTTTTCGGCACCTATTCCTCTATTTTTATCGCCAGTCCTGCGGCTTTATTGTTGGGCATTAGCGCTGAAGATTTGATGATCCCGGTAAAAGAAGGCGTAGAGCTCGATGGTAGGCCTTAACAGGTATTTTCAAAATACAGCGGCTGATCAGGTATAATTGACCGCTTAATAAATATTCATTCACAATTGGAGTTTTAAAAAAATGGCGATAGAACGCACTTTCTCAATCATTAAACCTGACGCTGTAGCAAAAAATGTCATCGGCGAAATTTACAGCCGTTTTGAAAAAAACGACTTAAAAATCGTTGCCGCAAAAATGCTGCATTTGACTAAAGAACAAGCCGAAGGCTTTTACGCAGAACACAGCGAGCGCGGTTTCTTTAATGATTTGGTCGCATTTATGATTTCAGGTCCGGTGATCATGCAAGTGTTGGAAGGCGAAAATGCGGTTCTTAAGCATCGCGAAATCATGGGGGCTACTAACCCTAAAGAAGCGGCTGCCGGAACTATCCGCGCCGATTTCGCCAACAGCATTGATGAAAACGCCGTACACGGCTCAGACGCTGTCGAAACCGCTCAAAGGGAAATTGCTTACTTTTTCTCAGACAATGAAATCTGTGCTAGAACCCGTTAAAACCCAAACCATCAATTTGCTCGATTTCGACAGAAAAGGCCTTGCGGCCTTTTTTGTCGAGTTAGGCGAAAAGCCTTTCCGGGCGACACAACTGCTTAAATGGATCTATCAGGAAGGGGTCGAAGACTTCGACCTGATGACCAATTTGAGTAAATCATTGCGCGCTTATTTAACTGAACACTGTTACATAGCAACGCCGGAAATTGTGCTTGAAAAAGTCGCAACCGATGGTACCTGTAAATGGGTCATGCAAACCGGCTGCGGCAATCGGATTGAAACGGTTTTTATTCCTGAAGAGGGGCGCGGCACCTTATGCGTCTCATCGCAAGTCGGCTGTGCGCTGGCCTGCACCTTTTGCTCCACCGCCCAGCAAGGCTTTAACCGCAACCTGACTACCTCGGAAATCATTGGCCAGTTATTCGTTGCGCAAAAACGTTTGGGAGCGGAAAACAGAATTACCAATGTGGTGATGATGGGCATGGGCGAACCGCTGCTTAATTTCGATAATGCGGTCGCGGCCATGAACCTAATGATGGATGACTTCACCTTCGGCTTGTCCAAGCGCCGGGTGACGGTCAGCACCTCAGGCGTAGTGCCGGCCATGTACCGTTTAACCCAGGTTTGCGATGTCAGTCTGGCGGTGTCGTTGCATGCGGTGACCGATGAGTTACGCGATGAGTTAGTCCCCATCAATAAGAAATATCCATTGAAGGCGTTAATGGAAGCCTGTCGGGATAATGCAAAAATAGCGCCGCGGCGCACGGTTACTTTTGAATATGTGATGCTGGACGGTATTAATGACTCGGTGCAGGATGCGCGGGGGCTTATCAAGCTGTTAAAAACGGTGCCGTCAAAAATCAATTTGATACCGTTTAACCCGTTTCCTAATTCGGCTTACCGTTGTTCCAGCACAGAAGCGATTAATCGTTTTAAAACGCTGTTAAACGACGCGGGCATAGTGACTACGGTTAGAAAAACGCGAGGCGAAGATATTGATGCCGCCTGCGGTCAATTGGTCGGGCAAGTGAAGGATAAAAGTCGCAGACACTTGAAGCTCCACCCGGCAGGTTCCGAACGTGCCGCTTGATAGCGCAAAAAAGATTAATCGATTTGCGCTAGTCCTGCTGACCGTGGCTTTAGTCGCCTGTGCTTCAACGAGCAACACTAAAAGCAATAATGCCGAAGATGTGCATTTGCAGTTGGGGGTGCGCTATTTAAGTATGAATAAGCTGGAACTGGCTAAGGAAAACTTGCTGCAGGCAGTAAAAAATAACTCGGATAATGCCCAAGCCCATAATGCTTTGGCTTTTTTGTATGAAAAATTATATCAGTACGGCAAAGCCAAAGACCACTACGAGACCGCGCTGGACTTGGCACCCGATGACTTAGGCGTAAAAAATAATTTCGGTCGCTTCCTTTGTGAGCGAGGTGAGCTTAAAGAAGGCATGGAGCTATTATCGGAAGCGAGTTCAAGTCCGTTAAACGACAGGCAGTGGTTAGCGTTAACTAATGCCGGGCGTTGCCAGCTGAGCATGGGGCAAAAACAACTCGCCGAGAATTATTTCAAGCAAGCGCTGCAACTCAATAACGCCTATGCGCCGGCATTATCGGAAATGCAAAAAATAGCCTACCAAAACGGCGATTTTTGGGCGGCAAAAGCTTTTTTGCAACGCTATTTGGGGGTTGCCGCGCATACAGCCGAAACTTTGTGGTTTGCTGTGTTAGCCGAACGGGCTTTGGGTAATAAAGAACTTGCCAAGGAATATAAAAACTTATTGTTGGAACAATTTCCTCTTTCAAATGAAGCAAAAAAAATCGCAGGGGTTAGTAATTTTTAACCTCTACAGAACCTCTTTTAACTATGGCAAATAATATTCAAGCAATTCGCGGGATGCACGATGTGCTTCCCGAACAGACGCCGCTTTGGCAGTCTGCGGAGCAAAGCATCCGAGAGGTGCTCGGCGCCTATGGCTACAGTGAAATCCGCTTGCCGATCGTCGAAAAAACCGAACTTTTCAAACGCTCTATCGGCGAAGTGACCGATATCGTCGAAAAAGAAATGTATACCTTTGACGATCGCAACGGCGATTCCTTAACCTTGCGTCCCGAAGGCACGGCAGGTTGTCTTAGAGCCTGTCTGGAGCACGGTTTATTGCATAACCAAGTCCATCGGTTATGGTATTACGGCCCGATGTACCGGCATGAACGTCCGCAAAAAGGCCGCTATCGCCAGTTTTTTCAATTGGGCGTCGAAACCTACGGCATGGCCGGACCCGATATCGATGCGGAATTGATCCTGATCATGGACCGGTTATGGAAAAAACTGGGGGTCCGCGATAAGGTTCGCCTGCAGCTTAACTCTTTAGGCACGATTGCCGAACGCATCGTTTACCGGGAGAGTCTGGTCAGCTATTTTCAAGCTCATCCGGAGCAACTGGATGAAGACAGTTTGCGCCGTCTGGAGACCAATCCGCTACGGATTCTGGATAGCAAAAATCCCGCGATGCAGCAACTTGTCGCTAATGCGCCGGAATTGACGGATTATCTGGGCGAAGAAAGCCGTCAACATTTTAATGCGATAACCGCGATATTGGACGATCTGGGCATAGCTTACGAGCTCAATTCCCGATTAGTGCGCGGTTTGGATTATTACAGCAAGACCGTTTTCGAATGGGTCACCGACGAACTGGGTTCGCAAGGCACTGTCTGTGCAGGCGGACGTTATGACGGACTGATAGAACAGCTGGGCGGCAAACCTAATCATGCGGTCGGTTTTGCGATGGGCATGGAACGTTTGTTGGCTTTGATGGAAACGCTGGATAATGTGCAGCTTGCAAAAACCGTTGATGTGTACATGATCCGGGTCGGCGAAACCGCGGAACAAGAAGGCATGCGCTTTGCGGAGACCATCAGGAATGAAATTCCCGGCCTGAAATTGCAGGTGAATTGCGGCGGCGGCAGTTTTAAGAGCCAGTTTAAAAAAGCCGACAAAAGCGGCGCCGAATTTGCGCTTATTTTGGGTGACGATGAAGTCAGTCGCGGCGAAGTCAGTGTCAAGCCGCTGCGTAACAGTGAGCTGGAGCAACAGAATATGTCTCAGCAGCAGGCGATTGAGTTTTTACAGATGTGCCCGGAAATGCGCTTCTCATCTTTACAAAAAGTATGTCTAAGTGCGGACGTACATGATGGTGGTAGTGAAGAATCTACCGTAAGTTTATAAACATATTAAACAAGAGAAAAACAAGTGGAAATTTACGATACCGAAGAAGAACAGGTTGAAGCCTTAAAAAGATGGTGGAAAGAAAATTCAACTTCCACCATTGTGGGCTTGGTGATGGGCATAGTCATTATTCTGGGCTGGAATTACTGGCAGGATCATAAAAAAGAGCAGGCAGCGCAAGCCTCGCTAAGCTATGGCCAATTGCTGAAAGCATTGGACGAAGATAAAAAAGACTCCGCGGAAAAACTGGCCGAGCGCATGCAGGAACAGTTTAAGGGCAGCGAATACGCGGCATTCAGTGGCTTATTACAGGCTAAATTAAAGTCTCAGCAAGGCGATTTTGCCGCAGCGAAGCAGATTTTGAAGACTATTGCCGCGGAATCGAATAAACAGCTGAGCAATATCGCCAAGATAAGACGGGTCCGCTTAATGCTGGCTACCGGCGAATATGAACAAGGCTTGCAGGTCATTAACGAAGTCGATGCCAAAGAGGCGGCCAGCTATTCAGCCAATTATGATGAATTGGTCGGCGATTTGTATGTGGCCTTGGATCGTTTGGATGAGGCGCGCACATCGTATCAAAATGCTTTAAGAAATGGACAGCCGTCACCGTTGTTGCAGTTTAAAATTGATGACCTGACCGCTCAAGAAAAGTTAGAAACTCCAAAATAATGAGTAACTATTCAACCTATACGAGTCAGGCGAAAGCCGAAAGGCACAAGGCTAAGGGTTTTTTCGCCTTTTGCCTTGTGCCTTGCGCCTTCTTTGCTATCGCCTTATTAACGGGGTGCGCGGCTGTTGATACCGTCGGCGAATCTGTTTCCGGAATTAAGGATTACTTTCTCGGCGGTGAAGACAACGCCGATCCTCCCAGCGTATTGGTTGAATATGCTCCTGAAGTCCGGATTGACGTCATCTGGAAGGAATCGGTCGGTGTAGGCGCTGAGGAGCAATCCTTAAAACTGATTCCGGTCATCGGCAGCGGAAAAATACTGGCGGCGGACCGGGAAGGCGTGGTGCAGGCCAGAAGCCTGACCACCGGTAAGTTAATCTGGGAGACCGAAACCGAAGTGCATTTTTCCGGCGGACCGGGTCTTGGCGCAGGTACCGTGATTTTGGGTTCCAGCGATGCCGAAGTTGTTGCCTTAAATATTGAGACCGGTGCGGTGCTGTGGAAAACCGCAGTCTCCAGCGAAGTGCTTTCGGTGCCTGTTATCGCTAATGATGTTGTTGTGGTTCGCACCACCGACGGCTCTGTGATCGCTCTGGATGAAAAGACCGGCGGCAAACGTTGGAGTTATGAACGCAGCGTACCGCCTTTAAGTCTACGCGGAACCGGATCGCCGCTGATTGTTGAAGATAACGTGATCGGCGGCTACGATAACGGAAAATTAATGGCCTTACGCTTGGCTGACGGCAAATTTGCCTGGGAAACCAGTATCGCCATTCCCAAAGGGCGCACTGAAATTGAACGGCTGGTCGATCTGGATGTCGACCCTATCGTTATTAACGGCGTGATTTATGTTGCCAGCTATCAGGGCGGGATAGCCGCTGTTTCGGAATTGGATGGCGATGTATTGTGGCGTAATGAAACCATTTCATCGCATTCAGGTTTGAGTAACGACTTTCGCTATTTATACCTGGCGGATTCGCAAAGCCATGTCTGGCAGCTGGATCAGCGTAGCGGCGCATCTTTGTGGCAGCAAAAGGATTTGCATCAAAGAAGATTAACCGCTCCCGCCGCCTATGAAAACTATGTGGCGGTAGGCGATTTTGAAGGCTATGTGCATTGGTTGTCCAGTACCGACGGCAGGCAACTGGGTCGTATACAAGTGACTGATGGTGCAATCGATGCCAAGCCTATCGTGGTAGATAATACCGTTTATGTTTATGCAAAAGACGGCACGCTTGCCGCTTTAAAGGTCCGATAAAAAGGCCATCAAATACAATGGAACGCTGATGACGCAGATGAATATGATTAACGCAGATAATTGTAACTTCTCATTAATAACAGGTAAACGCCTGTGGGTAATAAGAAGTTACAGATAATTCAAAAAATCTGTGTGATCATAACTATCAGCGTCATCAGCGTTCCATTTTTCTAATTACCGAGTTGATATGTTACCTGTAATAGCCTTAGTAGGGCGCCCTAATGTCGGCAAGTCCACATTATTCAATTATTTAACACGCAGCCGCGACGCTTTGGTGGCGGATTTTTCGGGATTAACCCGAGACCGGCAATACGGCCGGGTGAAGCTCGGCGATCGCCCTTGTCTGGTCGTCGATACCGGCGGTATAGCCGATGACGCCGAAGGCATAGAAAGTTTCGCCAGAAAGCAAGTGCAGGTTGCGCTGGAAGAAGCGGATATCGTGTTTTTCATGGTTGATGCCCGCGAAGGGTTGAGCGCTTCCGACAAGGTGATCGCCGATACTCTGAGAAAGCTGGAAAAGCCGGTCATATTGGTCACCAATAAGATTGACGGCCTTGACGCCGGCGTTGCCGCCTCGGATTTTTATTCGCTGGCGTTAGGCGAGCCGATGCAGATTGCCGCCTCTCACGGCAGGGGCATACCCGAATTATTGGAAAAAGTTAACCAACTGTTGCCGAAGGACGTGGGCGAAGTCGAAGAGGTGCACGGCGGCATCGGTATTGCTGTGGTCGGAAGGCCCAATGTTGGCAAATCAACGCTGGTCAACCGCTTGTTGGGTGAAGAACGGGTTATCGTATTCGATGAGCCGGGCACTACGCGCGACAGTATCTATATTCCTTTTGAACGCAACGGCAAGAAGTTTACCCTGATCGATACCGCCGGAATGCGCAGAAGATCGAAAATAGCCGAAACCATTGAGAAATTCAGCGTTATTAAATCGTTGCAGGCGATTGAAAAAGCCAATGTCGTCATTTACCTGATTGACGCACGGGAAGGCGTTACCGACCAGGACGCGCATTTGTTAGGCTTGGTATTGGAAGCCGGAAGAGCCCTGATTATCGGGTTGAACAAATGGGACGGCATCAGCGCCGAGCAGAAGGCAACCATTCACCGGCAACTCGATGTCAAACTATCCTTTCTTGAGTTTGCGGAAAAGCACCCGATTTCCGCGTTGCACGGCAGCGGCGTCGGTAAAATGTTCGATGTCGTCCAGCAACTGTATGCGGCGGCCATGCTCGACATGTCCACGCCGGTACTGACCCGGATTCTGAAAGAAGCCATCACCGCACATCAGCCGCCGATAGTGAATACGCGCCGTATCAAACTAAAATACGCGCATCAGGGCGGTAGAAATCCTCCTATAGTGGTCATTCATGGGGTGCAAACCGATGTGCTGCCCGAGTCTTACAAACGTTATTTAATGAACTATTACCGTGACAAAATGGGCTTGGTTGGAACGCCGATACGTTTGGTATTCAAATCAGCGGTCAATCCATTTCACGGACAAAAGAACAAGTTGACCGAATGGCAGGTAAAGAAAAAGGAACGCTTGATGAAGCGGGTGAAAAGCAAGAAGTGACGAAGACGTCAGTTCTCGTTGCCGCTTAAACGGCCCTGTTTCGGCTCCGCTCAGTCAATGGCTGTTTGTAGCCGTATCGTTAAGTCAGCAGTATTGACCCACATTGCATAAAAAGCAGTCTACCAACTTAAGGCAGAACAAAAAGGTTTTGCCTGTTCGCAATACAGCTCACACTCCATGTCGAGTCTATTCATGCGGCCCCGCCTTAAGTTGGTAGCCAAGCGCAACCGTTTGTTATTAAATCAATAAAATAGGACACAATCATGGCTACAATCACATTCCAAGGCAAACCTCTAAATACTTCCGGCGAATTACCCGCAGTAGGCAGCGACGCACCGGCATTTTCCTTAACCAGCCGCCAGTTAGTGGATGTCACTTTGGCTGCCTATGCCGGAAAAAGAAAGGTGCTGAATATCGTACCCAGCTTGGATACGCCAACTTGTGCCGCGTCAACGCGTAAATTCAACCAGAAAGCATCGCATCTGGAAAATACCGTGGTATTAGCCGTTTCCGCTGACCTGCCTTTTGCACAAAGCCGTTTTTGTGAATCGGAAGGCTTAAAAGACGTCATTCCGCTGTCAACCTTCCGCTCCAGTTTCGCTAAAGATTACGGTGTCAATATTGTCGATACTTTTCTTGCCGGTTTGACGGCCCGCGCCATCGTCATTATCGATGAGCATGATAAAGTGATTTATACGCAATTGGTCGGTGAAATTGCCGATGAACCGGATTATGAAAGTGCATTGGCGGTGCTGTAAAAAAGGCTTGCGCTTGGCTTCATCCAAGCTTTTAACAGATTTGTGATTGACTTACAGTTCTGTTCGTCATGTTTCACATGCGCCGCTAGGCGTCCACGCGGGTAACAAAGGCGTTATTGTTGCTCAGCCCTTATGTGTCCCGCGTAGCTACCTCTTCTTGAATTAAGACGGTTAATTCAGCCCTAATATTAAACGGGTATTTAAAATCAACCTCTTGATATAAAATTGTCGCTTTTTTGAAAACCACACACTATGCAAACCACAGCAATTTATCCGGGTACTTTTGATCCCATTACCAATGGACATTTGGATTTGATTGCCAGAGCGTCCAGGCTTTATCACAAAGTGGTTGTCGCCGTGGCGGTTAACAGAGGCAAAACCCCGCTGTTTTCCCTGGATGAGCGAGTGGATTTGGTCAAAGCGGTTACCTTGGAGTTCCCCAATGTGCTGGTGATCGGCTTTGATAACCTGTTGGTTCAGTGCGCTAAGCAGCAGGGAGCCAATGTGATTTTGCGGGGCTTGCGCGCGGTATCCGATTTTGAATACGAGTTTCAGCTGGCCGGAATGAACCGGCGTCTGGCGCCGGAATTGGAGACCGTATTTTTAACTCCGGCCGAACAATATGAATTTATTTCTTCGAGCATGATCCGGGAAATTGCACAGTTGAACGGCGATGTGTCTTGTTTTGTCCCTGATCTGGTTCATCAATGTTTAATTAACAAATTTAGTGCGGGTAAAGCATGACCCTGGTTATTGATGAAAATAAATGTGCCCGCTGTGGCGTCTGTGAGCCGGAGTGTCCGAATGAGGCTATTATGCAGACTGAGGACGCTTATGTTATTGACTCCGCATCGTGTACCGAATGCGTGGAACGCTACGGTGAACCCCTATGTGCGGCAGTTTGTCCCAACGACGGCATCCACAAAGTCAAAGAGAGTTTGTACAAGAAGTGTTTGAGTTTATTTGGTTGAGCAAATTATTCAGCAATGTTGTAGTGTGTAGGAGTATGTATGGCCCTTATTATTAATGAAGAATGTATCAATTGCGATGTCTGCGAGCCGGAATGTCCGAATGGCGCGATCTCTCAAGGCGAGGATATTTATGTGATTAATCCCGCATTGTGTACCGAATGCGTAGGGCATCATGATATTCCGCAATGCATGGATGTTTGCCCGGTCGATTGTATAGATAAAGATCCCAAGCATGTTGAGGACAAGGAAAGTTTGTATCAGAAGTATTTGAAATTGATAGGTTAGGCTCTTGGATTTGCGTGCGCCCTGTTGTCGCGCGAGCTTTGTGTGCAGTTAAAAAATAGAACGCGGATGACGCGGATAATTATGATTAAGTAAGAGATTTTTCTTGAATTATCTGTGTTCATCATATTCATCTGCGTCATCCGCGTTCTATTAGACTCTCCTTCGTTTAAGTTGATACACTAGGCGTTAACCAGTCTAAACTTTCAGTCGTAGTTCCAACCGGTTTATATTCCGCTCCGACCCATCCCCTATAGGCCGAGCCTTCTATGGCCGAAAATAGCCGGTCGAAATCAATCCGGCCGGTACCGGGTTGCCCCCGTCCGGGGCAATCGGCAAACTGGATGTGTCCGATTTTACTCGCGTATTCAGCAATAAATGTCTCGGGCTTTTCGCCCATCATTTGCATATGATAAATATCGTACTGCATAAACAGCTCCGGGCGGTTAAGCTGATTTAATATTTCGAGCATTTGCGCTCCGCTGTGAATGAGAAATCCCGGCATATCGTCAGTATTGATCGCTTCGAATACTGTTTTAATGCCCAGAGGGGAAAAAGCCTCAACGGCGAAGCACAGGTTTTCTTTCAAGGTTTCCCGGTATTGCTCCAGCCGGTTCTTATCAAGACAACGCCCCGGCAGCACATTGATCGCTTCCGGTTGTAGCCGTTCTGCGTAGCTGACGGTTTGAGCGACGGCTTTGTTAAATTGGTCGCGCTGTTCAGGCACACAGGCCAGCCCTTCGCCGCCTTGCAATAAATCGGCGGCGGCGACGTTAAACAAAACCAGTTTTAAATCGTATTCATCCAGTTTATTCTTTATCGCGGCTGCGCTTAAATCATAAGGAAATTGAATTTCAACGGCGTTGAAGCCTGCTTGTTTAGCGGCCTTAAAGCGATCGATCAGCGCTACTTCGGTAAACAACAGGCTCAGATTGGCGGTAAAGTTAAGCATCGGTTTTTGTGTAGAGTTTGATTAAAGTGGCGGGGTCTTGGTCCAGGTAACCGTGGCTGCCATGCAGTTGCATCAGCTGCGCGGCCAACGCCGACATGGGTACGGCATTGCCTTGCTTGACGGACAGATCAACTGCCATGTTTAAATCCTTCAACAGGGTTTTAACCCGCCACTTGACCGGCTCAAAGGTTTCGGCCGCCATTTCGGCGCCGACGATTTGCAGGGGTTTGGAGTCTGCAAAGCCGCCCGCCAGCGCTGCGGGTATTTGTGTTGCATCTACGCCGGCCTGTTTGGCCAACGCCATCATTTCGGCGATAACCAGTACATTGCAACTGACTATCATCTGGTTGCAGATTTTGGTGATCTGGCCGCTGCCGACTTCGCCCATATGGGTTAATTGTTTATATAGCGGCGCCAGAACCATCCGGGCGATTTCGATGTTTTCCGCAGTGCCCCCTGCCATAATCGCCAGATTGCCTTGCTCCGCACCGGCAACGCCGCCGGAGACCGGCGCATCGACCCAGCCCATGGCGCATTTGTCATGCAGCAGCGATGCCAATTGCCGGGTGGTTTCCGGATGGATACTGGATAAGTCAATCAGCAACTTGCCCGCAGTGCCGTTTATGGCGACTTCATTGCGGACAATGAACTCTACGGCTGCGGTATCGGCCAGGCACAGGATAATCACTTCTGAGGCTTGGACTAATTCGGCAACGGAGCTGCAGGCTTTCGCACCTGCCTGAGTGACCGGCCGGAGCTTATCCGGGCTGCGGTTCCAGACATTGATGCTAAAGCCCGCATTCAGCAAACGCAAGCTCATCGGCCTGCCCATCAGGCCGATACCGATGAAACCGAGGGTGGTTTTTTTATCTGACATAATTTATCACTGGTTAATGTTCAAAATGAAACGCTATGCAAGAAGCTTATCTATTGCACAGCCAAAGCCTTACTAATTACCTATAACCTTTCATAGTAAGCGGCTTTAGCTATGAATTCTACGATATAATGGCTTTTTAACAGTACTGATTGTGGCTTAGGTCGGGCCGCATAGCGCTGTTTTTTTAATATAAACCCTTGCTGCGTTTTTGTCGGCAAGTTTAATCGAGAGGAGATTTACGTGGCAAAGGCTAGTGATTTAAAAAGGGGAATGGTGGTTGAAATTAATGGCATACCGCATGCCGTTAAGCAGGTCGATGCTAAAAGCCCTTCGTCCCGCGGCGCGTCAACCTTGTACAAAATTCGCTTTACCAATCTTAAAACAGGCCAGAAACTGGATGAGTCGTTAAAAGGGGACGATTTTTTTAAAGATGCCGACCTGGTGCGGGCCAAGGTGCAGTTTTCTTATGTCGATGGGGATAATTATATCTTCATGGATATGGAAGATTACACGCCATACGGTTTGAGCCGCGAGGATCTGGAAGATCAAATCGACTATTTGACCGAAGGGCTTGAAGGTATTGTGGCCTTGTTGGTAGACGATGAGGTGTTGGCTATTGAACTGCCAAGTTCGGTAGTACTGGCGATAGTGGAGACGGCTCCGGCCATTAAGGGGGCGACAGCGTCAGGGCGCACCAAAACGGCCAGAGTGACTACAGGGTTGGAGGTCCAGGTGCCCGAATATCTGGAACCCGAGGAATTGATCAAGATCAATACCGAGACCGGAAAATTCATGTCCCGCGCTTAAAACCACGCCTGTCAAGCCCGATAATTAATGGTGTATTTATATCTTTTCAAGCCGATTGCCTTGCATCTGTAAAAATTCATGACCATTCGTTTAACCGTTGCTCAAGGCGAATTTGAGCTGAATCGGCTGCCAAAACGGCCGCGAGAGTTGTTGCAAGCCTGGGATGCGGCAGATGAATATTTGCTCAATACCGTTGCCGAACAGCTAAAGCCGCCGGATAGCTCGGCTACGCTCACTCCGAATGGGGCGCGGATTTTGATAGTGAATGACAATTTTGGCGCTTTAGCTGTGGCGCTGAGCGCTTTTCGGCCTCATGCAATATCGGACTCCTATTTGTCTCAGCAGGCGACACGGCTTAATCTCGCCGCAAACGGCTTACCTGAACACAGCGTCAGCTTGCTAAGCAGTCTTGACGTACCGGAGGGCGTATTTGATCTGGTATTGATTAAAGTGCCGAAAACCCTGGCTTTGCTGGAAGACGAGTTGATACGCTTAGGTCCGCATTTGGCTCATTCAGCCCAAGTTATTGTGGCGGGCATGATCAAAACCCTGCCGTCCTCGGTTTGGAAACTGCTGGAACGCTTGGTCGGGCCGACTAGAACTTCGTTGGCAAGAAAAAAGGCGCGGCTGATTTTTGCGACGCCTGATGCAGCTTTGATTGTTCCGCACAGTCCTTATCCGGTTTATTACCGGCTGGAAAACACCGGGTACTTGATTAGCAATCACGCCAATGTATTTTCACGTGACAGTCTTGATATAGGTACGCGCTTTTTCCTCCAGCATCTGCCGTCCCGACAGGATGCCGGCGATATTATCGATTTGGGTTGCGGCAACGGTTTGCTCGGTTTAATCACCGCCGAGCGTAATCCTGCTGCGACTGTGCATTTTATCGACGAGTCCTTTATGGCTGTGGCATCGGCCAAAGACAATTTTTACCGTGCTTTTGACGGTCAGCGCGAGGCGGTTTTTCGCGTCGGAAACGGCTTGATCGAGGTTGATTCGGAGTCGGCTGACCTGATTCTTTGCAATCCGCCGTTTCATCAGCAAAATACGATAGGCGATCAGATTGCCGCCAGCTTATTTAAACAATCGCAGAGAGTCTTGCGTAAAGGCGGCGAGTTGTGGGTGATCGGCAATCGCCATCTGGATTATCACAGCTATCTTGACCGTCTTTTTGGTGCGCATACGGTTATTGCCGCCAATTCGAAATTTGTTATCGTGAAGGCAGTGGCGGGTTGACTGGCAAAAAAAACTCCCGGTGCGGGAGCGCCGGGAGTGAGGAATCAAACAGGAGAGATACTGTTTGAGGTAGGATACCAAGAGGTGGTGAAAACTTCGCCGAAAACGCCTACTTTGGGTAGGTGTGCAGTTTACGGCTCAAGATTATGTTGCTGAAAATAGCGGCCATTGCAAACATAATGGTTGAAACAATGAATTCGCCGGAAATAAAACCTAAAATACCAATCACAAACATCAGCCCTATTAAAATATCTCTTTGAAAATCAGTCATTTTAAAGCTCCTTTGTTATTTTACGGTTAAAATTATCAACGTTGGAGATACTATACGTGCGCATTGACTTAATTGACAATAGCATTAATTATTGATTAATAGTTTCCTGTATGGAAATAATTGATTTTGGCTATTTCGTGGTTAAATGCAGGGGATTTAGCTAAAAATTTTTATAACTACTCAGCAAGGTTGATTTTATTAAGGGATCACGGATCAGATGCATGGAAAAGGATTTTAGAGTTAATGGGTGTTTTATCAGTCTAATCCGTGTTCTTTTTCTAATTGTTGAGCGGTTATCAATTCTTTATTAATGGAATACAGGATTGAAGCCTGTTCCAGGTTTATTTAGAGGGGTACTTATGCCGATTAAATGGGATTCCAGATTAAGCGTGGGCAAC
Source organism: Methylococcaceae bacterium (assembly GCA_044426515.1). Taxonomy (GTDB): domain Bacteria; phylum Pseudomonadota; class Gammaproteobacteria; order Methylococcales; family Methylomonadaceae; genus Methylobacter_A. The sequence continues at coordinate 60,218 of JAUGSS010000006.1, forward strand.
ATGTATATTGATGTTGAACACAAATTAATCATATCGCTGATTAACGCACTGGAAGCGGTGTTGCGTCATCCGGATGACAAAGATTCTTTGAGGTTTTTTATCGATCAGTTGTATGAATTCGCTGACGATCATTTTCGTCATGAAGAAAAATTGCAACTCAGGTATATGTTTCCTCATTATGAAGAAAATAAAAAAGGGCATCAGCATCTCATGGCTGAATTAAATGTCATTAGAAATATCATCTATAGCTTTGTCGAAAAGCCGGATACTACGCAGCAAGAAGCTGAAGAAATCACCGAGAAAGTTAACCATTTGATGCGAGACTGGTTTATTGGGCACATTGTAAAATCAGATATGAAAATGAAAGGGTTCATGGATAATGCGGGGTAATCCGACAGAATACTCAGCTAGCTCAGGTCGTTCAGATATAAGTCTTCAATCAGCTTCCTTTCTTCTTCCGTAAGCAAAATCATGGAAAATTTTTTTTCGGAACGGCGTTGTTCGGAAAGTTGTTGTTCCCGGCGCTCAAGTGCGCGTCTTTCATTATCGCGTCTGTCTATATTGCGACGATTGTATTTCGGCCAAGCCAGATAGTGTTTTTTGATGTTTTCGATCCACTCTTGTGATCCGAACGGATAGGGGATCTTTCGTCTGTCAGCTACGCGCCGGGTCATTGTCGAACGGCGAGAGTTGTTTCGTAAATCATATAAGTTCATGTTACGTTTCCTTGGCAATTGCTCTATCTTCTACATAACCCACGGGGATGTGGGCAATGCAGATTTGCAGGAACAAATATCTGTTCAGACAGCCGCCCGCTAGCTTGCTTTATCGGCTGCTTAAAGCGTTTTTTTAATTTAACGATTTTCCGGCGCCCATTTGACCGGGACAGTCAGCATCAAATGAAGGCGTATTATTTTGTTTTCAATGATTTGAGTCTATAGGTTTTTATACCTATTATGTCTCAAGGTATTGATTTTTCAGGCTACTTATTACGGTGGGCTTGATTAGGCCCATCGTAATGCCGCCATATAGGATGGGGATAGCGAATACTGTAAAGGTTGTAAAATAAGTCCGTGTCATTGGCCGTCGTCGAATTCGATTGCTGATGAGGTGGATGATTGTTCAGTCTTATTTTGTGCTTCTTCCGGTACTCTATTTTGTGTGTTCAGCGCCGCTGCTATCGACTTCGAGCTATCCATATCGGCAACCCAGTCGCGCCAGATTGAGATCAGCACGGCCATGAGTGTAGGGCCCAAAAATAAGCCCAGCAAACCGAAGTTCTCCAGCCCGCCAAAAATGCCGAGCAGGGTCCAGATGAAAGGCAGTTTAACCGCGCCGCCGATTAATCGGGGGCGTACATAATTGTCGGCCAGCAGGATAACCACCACGCCGAACACGAACAGCGAACTTCCGGCCGCCATATGCCCTTCAGCCACCAACACCAGGGCGCAGGCGCTGAAGATCAGTTTGGCTGCGAACGGAATCATCGCAAAAACGCCGGTCAATGCGCCCAGCATGGCCGGATGACTTAATCCGGCTAACGCATAGCCCACGCCCAGCAGCAAACCTTCGCCCAGACCGACCAGCACCAGACCGTTGACCGTAGCGCGTACTGCAGCAGTGGCATGAATGGCGTAACGGACGCCGATTTCGCCAAACAGTTTTCGATTGGTTGCCAGCACATATTGGCTCAGACCGGTACCGTGCTGATAGACAAAAAACAGTACCAGCAGTGTCAGTAAAAAACCGAAAAACCGGTGTAAAAGTTGGCTGGCGAAGTCCTTGGTATAAGTAATTGCGCTTCCTGTTCCCAGCCAGTGCAAAGATTCGTTAGCTACGACCGGATTGCCCAAGGCATTCATCCAGGTATCTTTGGCCCAGTGGCCGATCATAGGTATGGTTTCCAGCCAGATCGGCGGAGGGATGCCGATCTGTTGGGCCTTGGTCAGGATTTGGCCGAGTGATTGCGCCTCATCAAGCAATCTGCTTAAACCATAGCCCAGTGGCACAAGGATAACCGCACCGATCAGTAAGGTCAGCAGCAAAGCCCCCCAAGTGACTTTGCCGTGCAATTCGTTGGAATCGAGCAGGCGCCGATAAATCGGCCAAGTGGTAATGGCAAGAACTACAGCCCAAACCAACAATGCCAGAAAGCTGTGCAAAACCCAGCTGCCCAGTAACAGTAAAATAAAACCGCCGATAAGACGTGCTTTGACTTCCATATTATTTGTCATAATTTATAGTTCGTTGACTTAAAAAAGAATTCGCCGGCGGCGAAACCTTGGCAGTATGTGTGCAAGTTGGGTTTACCACCCTAAGCATAAAAAGCGGAAGCCGTAACCCAATGCATTAACGCGGCAATGTTGGGTTACGCTACCCCAACCTACGCTGCTGACGACTCTCGCATAGCAGGGTAACCAGGACATAAATCAGCATTAATGCCCCGGCCAATTGCCATGATTGCCAGGTCGTAGTCATTAACAATTGCCCGTGAGCAAAATACAAACCGATGCCTAGCCCGATATAAGCAATGACGCGTTTAACGTCGTAATCCACTGGATAATATTTTTGCCCTAACAAATACGAGGCTATAGCCATGCTGCTGTAACAGGCCAACGTGGCCCAGGCTGAGCCTACATAACCGAACAGCGGTATCCACCAAACATTGAGCGCGATTGTCAATATCGCTCCGGCCAAGGATACCCACGCGCCCATTACGGTGCGGTCAGTTAATTTATACCAGATGGACAGGTTAATATAAATACCCAGACACAGATTAGCCAACAGCAGAATTGGCACGACTTCAAGGCCTGCGCGGAACTCGTCGCCGACAAAATATTTAAAGAAATCGATAAATAAAGTCACCAGCAGGAAAATGAAGACGCAGAAAATGACAAAAAACTTAAGCACTCTCGCATAAATCTTGCGGGCATCGCTTTTGTCTGCATAAGCAAAGAAAAACGGCTCGGCGGCATAACGAAAGGCCTGAATAAACAGCGACATCAAAATCGATAATTTGTAACAGGCGCTGTAAATTCCCAGCATCTTCATGTTGGTCGGGGCATCGTAAGGCAGCAGATACTTTAACAGGGCGCGGTCGAGCATTTCGTTGATAATCCCGGCGAAACCGATCACCACCATCGGTAATGAATAACGAACCATGCGGACGAATAATGCCCGGTCGAACCCCCAGGCAAGACCGGATAACTGGGGCGCAAGCAGTAAGAACTTAAAACCGCTGGCCATTAAATTGGCGATGAAAATATAACCTACGCCTATAGCGGGATTGTAGACCGGTGCTATCCATGATTCGGGATTTTCCGCGTAAGTCTTGGGGCAGTAGATAATAAAGAATAAGCTCAGCAGCACGGTTACCAGTATCTCGAGGATTTTGATTCCGGCAAAACGGAATGCCTTGTTTTCCGCCCGCAGCCGGGCGAATGGAATTGCGGCAATAGCGTCCAGAATTAAAATCAGGCTAAAGCACAATACATATTCCGGGTGATCGGCATAGTTTAGCCCTGCCGAAAGTTGAGCGTTGATCAGTAATATCAGTGCGAAAAAGCCCAGATTGATCAGCACCACGAATATCAGCGCTGTTGAATAGGCAACATCGCGGCCCGGATGTTCTTTGTCGCGAAACCGAAAATAGCCGGTTTCAAAGCCGAATAACAACAGCACGGAAAAAAATCCGGCGTAGGCATAAAACTCGGATACCACACCGTATTCCGTCGCCGTGAAATAATAAGTATACAGCGGCACCAACAGATAATTGAGGAATCGGCCGAAAATGCTGCTGATACCGTAGACTGCGGTTTGAGATGCGAGTTTTTTTATAATATTCATGACGCGAAATTATACATGAACCGGTTAGGAGAGCTGAGTTTATGCTGGGAAAGCGCAAAGGCCGGAATCTGGCTTTTGAATTAAGAATGTTATTTTAAATCAATAAAGTTCCTTTCAATTACCATTGTTGCTTACGAGTGGTTATAATTAACAGTTAACAATGTTGATTATAGGAGCGGGTTTTAACCCTCGACCTTTAACTGAAAATATAGGCAGGTTAGGAACTCGTCTTTTATGCCCCTTGCGGGTAAACAATTCCAACCGAAGAAGAGATGTAATTATTTTGATGTTAATACTGAAGGCAGAATGCTTGAGTGGTTCCGTTCAGTTGCTTTACAGGCTAATGAAAGAACCGGGAGTTCGTTTTGAGGCTAATGTCCGGCAAAGCTTCCGCCCATGCTCTTTACCTACATCCTTGTAGGCAATGAAAATGCATAAACGAGCGCTTTCACGGCTGCTGCTGCTTTATATTTTGGCCGGCTGTGCGGTAATCGGGATAGCTGTTGCCACGCTGGTGAAAAAAGAGGTGCAGACCTCTAAATATCAGGCGCGTTACCTTTCGGAAATAAGTAAGCAATTGAGCTCGGAGCTCAAGCAGGGACATAGTTCGGCGATACGTTATCCCGATCATGGTCCTTACGATCAGCGCTTGGGCTACACGTTGTTGTCGGATCAGATTGCACGCTTGGAAAAATCAGGTTATGGCATTACTACGCAGGCCTCTATTTCTCCGATGATGAGCCGGTTGGTTGATGATTACGGCCTGTTCCCGATTTATCAAGAGAAAACCCAAGCCGGGCTCCGCATTGTCGATCAAAGCAACCGGACTTTATTCAGCGCTGTCTATCCTGCCCACGGCTATGCCGATTTTAATGCCATCCCACCGGTGATATTAAACACCTTGCTGTTTATAGAAAACCGCGAGTTGCTTGACCAAAATCATAAAAATATTAATCCGGCGGTGGAATGGGACCGCTTGGGCTTTGCCGCATTGCAAATGATGGCGCGAAAACTGGGCGCGGATCTCAACGTGCCGGGCGGCAGTACTTTGGCTACACAGTTGGAAAAGTACCGGCATTCGCCGGACGGCTATACCGAGTCCATGCTGGAAAAGCTTCGTCAAATGGCCAGCGCGTCGATACGCGCCTATTTGCTGGGGCCGGATACGCGCGAAATGAGGCGGCAAATTGCTCTGGCTTATTTAAATTCGATGCCGTTGGCTGCAACTGCGAAATTAGGCGAGGTGCATGGCTTGGGGGATGGCTTGGCGGCTTGGTTTGGTGCCGATTTTAACACGGTTAACCAGCTGCTCAGCCCGACTGCCATGGAGGGTGGAAGTGTCGCAGTCGGTACGGAACCGACGCGACCGACTGCCATGGAGGGCGGAAGTGTCGCAGCCGGTAAGGGATCAATGCGGCCGAAAGCTATCAATTCAGCTAAACGAGTTACCGGGCAACAGGCGTTAGCCTACCGGCAGGTGCTGACTATTTTGTTGTCGCAAAGACGTCCTTCCTATCTTTTGGGGGCAGGTTACGACGCCTTGCAAAAACTGACCGACAGCTATTTGCGCGTATTGGCGGAGCAGGGCGTTATTTCAGCGTCTTTACGGGATGCGGCTTTGCAAGTATCAACAGTTCGTAAGCCCACTCCCGAGCCAATACCGGCCAAATTTATGGCTGAACAAAAGACTCAAAACGTGCTGCGCACTCGTCTTGCCAAAACGCTGGGGGTAAAGTCCAACTATGAGCTGGATCGTCTCGATTTAACCGTTAACACCACGCTCAATTACGGTGTCCAGCAGGCGGTAACCCAGGCATTACGCGAGCTGGGCGAGCCTGATAAAGCCCGCGCCGCAGGTATAGTGGGCTTTAGAATGCTGAATGAAAACATAGATCTTGCGCCTATCGTCTATAGCTTGATGTTGTTTGAGCGTAGCGATAAAGGCAATGTGCTGCGTATTCAGACCGATAATTACGACCAGCCGCTCGATATTAATGAAGGCATACGGCTTGATTTGGGTTCAACCGCCAAATTGCGGACCATGGTGCATTATCTGGAACTTGTTACCGAGATCTATCAACAATATAAGGATCAGCCGGTGAAGGAACTAAGCCGGATTGAAGTGCATCCGCGTGACTACTTATCGGCATGGGTTATCGGTCAATTGCGTGGGAACCCGAAAATCACGCTGGAGGATTTGCTTAATCAAGCCCTGAATAGACGCTACTCAGCCAGTCCTTACGAGAATTTTTATACCGGCGGAGGTGTGCATAGCTTTAATAACTTTACTAAGGATGAGGATCAAAAAATCATGTCGGTGCGCGATGCACTGCGCGACTCGGTCAATCTGGTATTCATTCGGTTAATGCGAGACTTGGTCTATCATCACCTTTATAAACCGGAAGGCATAGCGCGAGGGCTGGAAATCCCTGACGATCCCCGGCGCCTGGAGTATTTGGAACGTTTTGCGGATAAGGAAGGTCTGGTTTATTTAAGGCGCTTTTACGACAAATATCACGGCAAGCCGAACGAAGAAATCATGGAACTGCTTACCCAAAGAGTTATCGCCAAGCCTTCACGTCTGACCATGCTTTATCAGGCTGTTTACCCGGATGCAGATGTCAAGGCGCTAAGCCGCTATTTGAATGCGCATTTGACTTCCACTGCATTAGATGCCGAAGATATTGAGCAACTTTATTATAAGTATTCACCGGCGAATTTTGATTTGCAGGATCAGGGCTACATCACCAAAGTTCATCCACTTGAATTGTGGCTGGTCAGTTATCTGGTGCAGCATCCGGATGCCTCGCGTACCGAAGTTATCGAGGCCAGTACCGAACAACGGCAGAATGTCTACCGGTGGTTGTTTAAAAGCAGCAGAAAAAACGCTCAGCAGCGCCGTATCATGACCTTGCTGGAGGATGAGGCTTTTAAACAGATTCATACTGCATGGGATCGTTTGGGCTATCCGTTTGGATCATTAACGCCTTCTTATGCGACATCCATCGGTGCGTCGGGCGATCGCCCGGCGGCATTGGCGGAACTGATGGGGATTTTACGTAATGACGGCACAAGATTACCGACAGTTCGATTTGACAGACTGCATTATGCCCAAGCGACACCTTATGAAACAGTGCTTGACAAGCTGCCTGAGCAAGGTCAGCAAGTGCTTGCTCCCGAGGTGGCAAAAGTGGCGCGCGGTGCGCTTATCGGAGTAGTTGAGGCAGGAACGGCAGGGCGCCTTCGAGGCATTTATAAAGGCGTTGACGGCAAGCCGTTGTCAGTGGGCGGAAAAACCGGAACCGGAGATCATCGCCGGGAAAGATGGGGAGCAGGGGGGCGCTTGATTGAGTCGATATTTATCAGTCGTGCGGCCACCTTTACGTTTTTTCTCGGAGAGCGTTTTTTTGGTGTTATTACCGCTTATGTGGCGGGGTCGGATGCCGAGCGTTATCACTTTACCAGTTCATTGCCGGTACAGATAATTAAGTTTCTGGAACCGACATTGTCGCCTTTGCTGAATAGCTCTCCGGACGGCGGAGCTCATCAATTGCCGGGAAACTCAAAAACGGTAACGGCTGTTAAGGATAATGATTCGGCCACGCCCCCGCATTAGGCTTTGTGTATCGAAGGGAATGATTGTCATAGTTCCGGGCCGACAACTAATGGGCTGTTTGGAAACTCCGAATGCAGGCCAGAAGAACCAAAGGGTTTGAAACCGTCCAGCTATTGAGGTTTGAGGCTACAAGCCTAGCCGCTCGAGGGCCTTGATGGGCAATTTTCAAACAGCCTTTAAGACTTCATGCGGTGGATAATAGAGAAAGAGGGGGATTGTGCTATGTTCAGTGTGCCTGGATATAGCAAAAAACGCTATTATTTTACGATGCGTAAATTCGGTTTGACCGCCGGTTTTTTTACCGGTGGCGGTTCATCCCCATCATTGTCTTCTTGATCGAAAATCATGCCTTTGCCGTTTTCTTTAGCATAGATTGCCAATACTGCGGTTATTGGTGTGCTAATGTGCATGGGTTTCCCACTGAAGCGGGCATTGAATTCGATTTCTTCGTTGCCTAGAGAAAGTCCTTGTACCGCTTCCGGTCTTATATTTAAAACGATTTTGCCGTCCTCAATAAATTCTTTCGGCAAAATTGCGCTGCTGTTCTCTGCATCCACGAGAAGATGCGGAGTCAGGCTGTTGTCAATAATCCATTCGTAAATTGAGCGAATCAAATAGGGCTTTAGAGAAGTCATGTTGCTGGAGTTTATTTTAAAGGCTCAATCATTTCTTTTTCAGCTTCGCTCAGGCTGCGTTTGAAGGCGGCTCTGTTGAATATGCGTTGAGCATAATTGGTAATGACATCATTCGGTGTCGATACATCAATACCTATGCTGGGTAGACGCCATAATAAAGGCGCGATTACACAATCGATCAGCGAAAACTCATCACTCATAAAATAAGGTCTGGCTGCGAAAATAGGTGCTGCAGACAAGATGCTCTCTCTGAGCATTTTTTTGGCACGGGCAGATTTTTTCTCTCCGGAAAATAAAATTTCGTCGAGTAACTGATACCAGTCCTGATCTATGCGTTTGATCAGCATTCTGGCATTTGCTCGTGAAACCGGGTCCATTTGGTGTAAAGGAGGGTGCGGAAAGCGTTCGTCCAAATATTCCATGATGATGCGCGAGTCGTAAAGAACCAGATCGCGTTCAATCAGTGTCGGTGACGTGCCGTTGGGATTAAGCTCAAGTAAATCCTCAGGCGGTTCGTTCGGGTCATAATATTCAATGTCTGCGACAACCCCTTTCTCGTGCAAAACAAAGCGGGCGCAGTGGCTCATCGCGCATGTTGGTGATGAGAAAAGCGTCATTACAGATTTACGAGTAATATTTGTCACGAATAACAACCTCTTTAAGACGTGTAGGGCGGTAAAAAAAGGGCATTATAACATGGTTGGCGAGGCAGTTGTTACGTAGAAGTCTTGAGGGTAATGATGGGCTTTTCTTTCGTCAGCCCATCTTATGGTCCCGATAACTATGTTTCCTTTTGAAGAATTAATCGACGTCCTTCCAGTATTCTTTTTTCAGCAGATAAGCCAAAACTAAAAACATCAAAATGAAAAATATTACGTATTTTCCGATACGCTGTCTTTCAAGTTGCACTGGCTCACCGGCATACACCAAGAAATTAACCAGATCATTGACAAAAATATCAAATTCTCCTTCGGACAATGTACCCGGTTTTTCAATAACTAAGTTGGTATATTCTTTACCCCATATAGTTTTTCTAGGTTCTGCATACTGGTCGCCTTGCAATTGCCACAGCGGGTTAGGCATAGCGGTATCCTCGAAAACCAAGTTGTTTACCCCTCTAGGGCTTTTGGGCTCAATATAGTAGCTTTTTAAATAGCTGTACAGCCAATCCGCACCACGCGATCTGGCAATTAATGACAAGTCTGGGGGCTGAGTGCCAAACCATTTTTCAGCGTCATGCGCATTCATAGCGGTGTGCAATTGATCATAGATATTGGCTCCTTCCGGTGCGATGTCCTTCAATATCTTTTTTGGATCGACATCAGTATCAAGGGCAATACGTAGGTAGCGAATATGCTTAATTGAATGGCAGCCAAGACAATAAGTAACAAAATGTTTCGCTCCCCGCTGCAATGAAGCATTATCGGAAAGATCAATATTCGCTTTTTGCAGCTCAATGTTTTCCGAGGCGGTAACCCCAAAAGACAGTAATAACAACAAAAATAATGCTATTAAATTTTTCATATTAATCTAGGCTCCCTTTTACTTTTTTTACTAACCGGCTGATAACGTTTTTTATGCCTTCGGGATTAGGTTGTCTGGTAAAAGAAGAGCCTTTAAAAGCAGGATGACCAATTTCAGTGGCTGCTGGTTTTAATACGGTAATTTCCTCAATTAATGTAGGCAGTTGCTCCTCAAGGGTATGTAATTGCTCCTCAAGACTATGTACTTTGGTTAACCTGCTTGGTACCGGCTTGGTTTTCTCCCAGCGAGTGTAAATAGGCATTAACAGGAAGAAACCAAAATAAATGGTGGTAAAAATTCGAGCAATAACGGTTGCTGTCGGTGTTGCAGGTTGTGTGCCTAAATAACCCAAGGTCAGAAAGCTGATGACAAATAAGCATAAGGCTTTTTTGTAGATGCCGCCGCGATAACGAATTGATTTGACCGGACTACGATCCAGCCAAGGCAGCAGGAATAGCACGACAATCGCGCCGCCCATACCGATAACTCCGGCAAACTTATCGGGAATCGCTCTTAAGATGGCGTAGAAAGGCGTGAAATACCAGACTGGAGCTATATGCTCAGGAGTTTTCATCGGGTCGGCAGGAATAAAATTGGCGTGCTCAAGAAAATAACCGCCCATTTCCGGCATATAAAAAATAACGGTGGCGAAAAACAACATAAAAACGCCCACGCCGACCAAGTCTTTGACCGTGTAATAAGGATGAAATGGAATACCGTCTACAGGATGACCCCAAGGATCTTTGAGCTTTTTGATTTCAATACCGTCAGGGTTGTTAGACCCCACTTCATGTAATGCGACGATATGCAGGAACACCAGCATGACTAAAGCGAGCGGCACCGCAATAACATGAAATGCGAAGAATCGGTTCAGGGTTGCATCGGAAACCACATAATCGCCTCTGAGCCAAAGCGACAGATCATCACCGATAACAGGAATGGCGCTGAACAGCGAGATAATAACCTGCGCACCCCAGTAGGACATTTGGCCCCAAGGTAACAGATAACCCATGAAGGCTTCGGCCATCAAGGCGACAAACAACAGCATGCCGAAAATCCAGATTAGTTCGCGGGGATGCTTGAACGAACCATAAAGCAAGCCTCTGAACATGTGCAGATAAACAACGATAAAAAACGCCGATGAACCGGTCGAATGCATGTAGCGAATCAGCCAGCCCCAGTTTACATCGCGCATGATGTACTCTACGGAATCGAATGCCAGCTTGGCATCCGGTTTGTAGTTCATGGTTAAAAAAATACCGGTCAAAATCTGGTTAACCAACACCAGCAAAGCCAGTGAACCAAAAAAATACCAGAAATTGAAGTTTTTAGGCGCGTAGTAGTGCGCCATGTGTTCGTTCCAGAGTTTGGTCAGCGGAAAACGCTCCAAAATCCAATCGTTACATTCGGTTATGCGGCTACGTTTCATGCGCTTGCTTCCTCTGCGGATTCACCGACAATCAATTGCGTATCGGTAATATAACGGTAAGGGGGGATTTCCAGGTTAGTGGGTGCCGGTACACCGCGATAAACGCGACCGGCCAGATCAAACCAGGAGCCATGACATGGACAGAAAAACCCGCCTTTCCACTTGTCGCCAAGATCGTTAGGAGCTATTTCCGGACGGAATGTAGGTGAGCAGCCTAAGTGAGTACATAAACCTACGGCAACAAAAACTTCCGGTTTAATGGAGCGCACCGGATTTTTGCTGGATTCCGGTTGTATGGATTCCTGAGAAAGAGGATCTCTGAGCTCATTGTCCAGCGTTTTTAGGGTCTCAAGAACCTGAGGTGTTCTGTTGAGTATCCAAACCGGTTTGCCTCGCCATGCGACTCTGATTAATTGGCCGGGCTCCATTTTGCTGATGTCAACTTCAACAGGCGCGCCGGCGGCCATGGCTTTGGCGCTGGGTTGCATTTGAGCAAGAAAAGGAACAGCTAAATAGCCTGTGCCGACTGCGCCAACCACGGTCAAGGCCGAGGTTAAAAACTGGCGTTTGGATTGATCGACGCCTTTATTATTCATTATAGAACTCTCCTGATTAGTTCTGCGCTTCTTAAGGGCGCATTATTTTTCTGCGTCAATATACCATTAGAGCTTATAAGATTTGAAGTGCTTATGCAGCCGGTTTGGGGGTTTGTTATATATTAAAAATGCTCGATGACATTGATCCGGACGCAAGATTATGATATTTAAGTTTATTTTTATTTTTGCGGGGCGTTAAACGATGCTAAATTTTTTACATAAATGATGCGTATTTGATAGCCTGATAGTGCACTTATTCTTCGGCTACGCTGAGGCCGAGCCTTAGTTATATGCTCAGTGTGAGTTAGGGCTATGTTATGTTTAGGGGGATTGTCAACAAGGGCTAGTCGAAGGGAGTAGACAGACTTTTTGTTAATGCATCAAGAAATGCTGTGTTTTCTTCCGGTTTGCCTATGGTTACCCGCAGACAGTCGGTCAGTAAGCCGCCTTGAGCGCTAAGGTTTTTAATTAAAACGCCTTGTTGTTTGATTGAAGCGAAAATTTCGTTTGCCCGATTTTCGGGGGTCTTAAACAGAATGAAATTAGCCGCGCTGGGATAAGCGCTAATGCCGTCCAGCGCATTCAGCCGGTTAAAGATAATCGTCCGCTCAGCGCAAATCTGTTGCGTTTGCCGGTCAAATAATGCCTTGTTGGATAAGGCGAAGCCGGCGCTGATTTGGGTTAGGCTGTTAATATTGTAAGGCAGACGGACTTTATGAAGTTGTTCGATGATGTCCGGTTTGCCTGCGATGTAGCCGAGACGTAAACCCGCCAGCCCTAATTTCGATACGGTACGCATCACTAACAGGTTGTCATATTGTCCCAAGCTGTTGATAAAACTGGCATCGGCAAAAGGCGCATAGGCTTCATCAATGACTACCAAGCCTTTGGCGGTTCTGATGATTTCCCGAATCGATGTTTCGGAAAATAAATTTCCGGTAGGATTGTTAGGGTAGGCCAGAAAGATAACCGAAGGTTGGTGCGTTTCTATTGCATTCAACATAGCCGGTAAATCCAGATCGAAGCTGTCTGCAAGCAACGGAATGCCGTGGTAGTTTAGCCCCAGGCACAGACTCAGCTGTTTATACATCACAAAACCCGGATCCGGCGCCAACACGCAGGCATTGGCAGGCAGTGCCATTAACAGTAATTGAATGATTTCATCGGAACCGTTGCCCAACAACACATCGAATTGGTCGGATATTTGGTTCAGGCGTTTGATGGTTGCGGTCAGGTGTCCGGCTTCAGGGTCGGGATAGCGATTCAGCGGGCAGTCTTTCAGCGTTTCCAGCCAGTTTTTTTTAATGTCTTCAGGCCAGTTGTAGGGGTTTTCCATGGCGTCCAGTTTGATTAAACCAGTCGCATCGGCAACTTTATAGGCAGACATTGCCAGGACTTCTTTGCGAAAAAGGGAGGGAATTTTCATAGATTCAAAACTAAAGGTGAAGGGTAAAAGGCGAAAGGTTCGACGCAAAGAGATGTTTTCTTGCCTTGGGCCTTTCGCCTTTCGTAGTTATTTTATTCTATATTCCGCAGATCGCGCATGAGCGGTCAGGCTTTCGCCTCGTGCTAATAGGGATGCGGTTTTACCCAGCGTATCGGCGCCTGCTTCGGAACAGTTGATTAAGCTGGAGCGTTTTTGGAAATCATAAACACCCAGCGGCGAAGAAAACCGTGCCGTACTGGAAGTCGGTAATACATGGTTGGGTCCTGCGCAGTAATCGCCCAGGGCTTCAGCGGTATAACGGCCCATGAAAATAGCACCGGCGTGGCGAATGTTTTTGCACAAGGTTGCCGGGTCTTCAACGGAGAGTTCTAAATGCTCCGGCGCAATGATATTGGCAACATCCGCAGCTGCATCCAAGTCATCGACCTTGATCAATGCGCCGCGTGTAGTCAGCGATGTTCTGATAATCTCGGCCCGTTCCATGGTCGGTAATAATTGGTTGATGCTTTGCTCGACAGCATCCAGGTAAGCCGCATCGGTGCTGATCAATATGGCCTGGGCATTTTCATCATGTTCCGCCTGTGAAAACAGGTCCATCGCAATCCAGTCGGGATTGGTTTTGCCGTCGCAGATAATCAGGATTTCCGAAGGCCCGGCAATCATGTCGATGCCCACTTGCCCGAACACCAGTTTTTTAGCGGTAGCCACATAGATATTGCCGGGCCCGACAATCTTTGCTACCGCAGGAATGGTTGCCGTACCGTAAGCCAAGGCGGCGACAGCCTGCGCCCCGCCCATCGTAAATACGCGGTCTACACCGGCCAGATAGGCGGCGGCCAGCACCAGCTGATTGGTTTCGCCGTGCGGTGCGGGTACGACCATGATCAATTCGCCGACGCCTGCGACTTTCGCCGGTATCGCATTCATCAATACCGAAGAAGGATAGGCAGCCTTGCCGCCCGGCACATAAAGCCCTACGCGATCTAAGGGGGTGATTTTCTGTCCCAGAACGGTGCCGTCAGCCTCGGTGTATTGCCACGATTCTATTTTCTGGTGTTCGGCATAAGCGCGGATACGGTCTGCGGCGGTTTGCAGCGCCTGGGATTGCTCAGCCGGTAAGCCATTCCAAGCCGATTTAAGAATTTCCGGGGATAATTCCAGCTCGGAGGCTTGTGTGATAGCGCGGTGATCGAAGCGGTTGGTGTATTCAACAACCGCTTTATCGCCGTCTTTACGGACATCGGCAATAATAGCCAGAACGCGCTGATGAATTTCCAGGTCGTCGGTTTCATCAAAGGCCAGCAAATCTTTTAATTGCCGGTTGAAATCGGGCGAGGCTGCGTCGAGTTTTAGGATAGTTATGTCGGACATGGGTTTATTGTTGGTGGGTTTGAATAAAAATATTTTTTAGCCACTGCTGCATTTCTTGAAACAAGGCGTGGTCGGTATCCAGTAACTTATCTTTGACAGAGCAATAAAGCCCATGTCCTGGCGGATTTTGCCACGCTAGCCAAGTCGCAACTTCGGCTTTGGAGTAATGATGGTTTTTAAACTTCTTGTTGGGAACAGCTTGTACAACTTGAACGGCGTGGTCAAACAATGGCTGTTCGGTTGTTGACACGCATGTTTTAATGAAATCCTCTAACATGCCTTCATTCTGATTGTTTGGCATGATCCATAAACCAAGGTCTGCAAGCCCATCGGAATTTTCAAAAATTAAACCACTTGGTTGATTTTCTAAGCGCTGAGTTAAACTAAAACCATAAGGCGTAATGATTTCCGTGATTTTTTCAAGTGTTTTTTGATAGCCTTCGTTGTATTGCACATAGTCTGCATCCACAACAACGGCTAAATGCACAAGTTCGCCATCCGCAATTTTTTTTAGCAGAATTGGCAGTCGCTCAAAAACACCTGGTTTGCCATTACGTAGCCCTAGATTATCTTTCGGTATAGAAACCTGAATTTCAGGGTTTAGTTGAAGTGAATTACAGATTTGTTCAAAAACGCCTTTATCGCCTTCGCCCTCAACTAACAAGACATGTTTAGATGATGTTCCTGCCATTACCGTATCTCAATATCGGCTTGAGTTATATTATAAAGCTCGGATTTATCATAAACAGTGGCAATGATTTGCCCACGATTGCTGGTTCGTGCGCTTTTGCCCATTCGAAACAATATGCCTTCTGTTGTTTCGTTTTCGTATGCGACTTTGGTGAAATTTTGAACACAATCCCAACTATGGGTGGTAGCAAAAACTTGAATATCCAAGCGTTCTGCGACTTCAAACAGCCATGCCCAGACTTTTTCTTGAATGCTGTAATGTAGGCCGTTTTCGATTTCGTCAATGAGTAAGAAGCCGCCTTGGGCAGAGACTAATTTTAAGGCTAATTGTAAGATTCTGATCATGCCGTCGCCTAGGCTTTTAAGAGGAACGGGGCGGGGTAGGTTGGGGAGTTTTACTTTCGCGGTACGAATGTTTCCGCCTGTCGAAGGCGGTGCTTCGTTATTTTGAACAAAATAAATATTTTGAAATTCCGGCAAAATGATGCACATGGCTTGTTTGACAATGTCTTCATACTCGGTGCCTACAATGTTATCCCATTCTTTTGCTAATTCATCAATGGAAACAAGTTGCGTAGGGATAAAGCTACAGGGAGTTATGTCAAGTCCTTCATGGAGAAGATAGTTACGGCTGCTTGAGAACTTATCACTTAAAAAAATTGAAATAGTTTTCTTATTTTTTATAAGTATCAACTTTTCTCTTTTTGTTACAAAATCAGCACCTCTCCGTCTAATTAAATTAATATATTCCGATTTTGTAGCGTCTCCGTTGGGAAAATCATGTAGAACATTAGATATTTCTCCCTCTACAAGCTTTACTTCGTCAGTGTCGAAATTTATTCGATAAGCAATATGTAGGGCTTGTAAGCTGTTCTCAGACTCACCAATTACAATCTCCGTTTCATCATCAGGAAGTCGCCTGCCAGTAAACAAATCCTCAAAAGGCATAGCTGTGTTTAAATCACCAAACTTTAGCTCTGCCAGTTGATAGGTCTCATCATGGCTTTTCGCTATATCCACCAGCAACTCACGTTGCGCATTCCCCGCATAAATCCTCAAAGCCTCCAACACTGTACTTTTACCCGAATTATTTTTACCCACAATCAAATTGACGCGCCCAAGCTTGGCGACTTTAAAGTCCTCCAAGGCCCTGAAGTTTTTGATTTCTAATGAGTTGAGCATTTGCTTTCCAGGTTGTTCACGAATTTGTTTGATTGACGCTGTCCAAAGCAATATCAGTAAGAATCTGATATTGGTGGTCATCCAAGTTCATAAATTCCATTATCTTGGGTTTCATCTGCGGATAATGGGTAGCCACATTGCCGACCAGCGTATCATTGATATCATCGACAATCAGATGTATTGCAATAAGAGTGAGCGCCTCATGACCAATGCCCGAGCTAAATAGACTACTGTCATGATGATGGAAACGAATGGCCTGAATAAGTGGGTCAGGTAAATACCAGGAGCGCGCAAACAAGCTGCCCAGCTGAGCATGATTCATAGCGTATTGAGTGTTTTCAACCTCAATAGCGCACATATTCTCATCCTTAAAGGCCTTTCGAACTTTTAAATAATCGGGAAATTTCACCGCCATCAGCGGAATGGCGCAATCATGGAACAAACCCATTAAATAGGCCATATCCGCGTTTAAATGCAAATACTTGGCGATACTCGACTCCATGATGGCAAGGCGCGTCATATCGTCCCAGAAATAGCTTAATTCGTCTGGTAAGGGGACGTTTTGACGCACGGATATGGCGGCTACCTGCTGTGATGTGCGTGCGAAGCCGAGCATTTTGACCGCATCAACGGTAGAGGTCACTTTATTACGCAGACCGTAAAAGGGCGAATTAACTGTTTTCAGAATGGCAGCGGCGAGTACGATGTCACCGGCAATGTATTCGGCGATTTTATGCAGCTCAGGATGGGGTCTGTTCATCTCTTGTTGGATGTCGACCAAAATTGAGGGTCGCGGCGGGAGGACGACATCTAGGTTTCTGTTGTGTGGCATACGGTTAGTCCTAGTATTTCGTAGGAGGAATCCTCGGAGTATCCCAAGCGGTGCGGGGTTTGCAACCTCGCTGTTAACGTTTTCGCGATGTCTAAGTATGTGGGTATTAGATAAGTCATGTAGGGTACACTTCGTATACCACCATTTTTAAAGCATACCCCAAGTTTAATAAAGGTACGTGGAACGTACCTTACTTTGTCTTTTAATTTCTTCTCGCTAACGTTCGCTCAAACTGATCCAATAACGACTGAATCGCTTGATGCTTCATTTTCATGGCCGCTTTGTTGACCACCAATCTGGAGCTGATATTCATAATCAGGTCCCGCGGTTCCAAATCATTGGCCTTCAGCGTATTGCCGGTATCCACCAAGTCAACAATACAATCGGCAAGACCGACCAGCGGCGCCAGTTCCATCGATCCGTACAATTTAATGATTTCTGCCTGGATGCCTAAGCTGGCGAAATAGCGTTGGGTTATTTTGACGTATTTGGTCGCAACACGAACCCGTCCGGCAATCGGGGGCGCATCTTTATGTGCGGCAGTCATTAACCGGCAACAGGCGATGTTTAAATCCAAAGGTTCATACAGGCTTTCAGCGCCATGTTCCAGCAAGATGTCTTTTCCGGCGATGCCCATATCGGCGGCTCCGTATTCAACAAACGTCGGCACATCGGTGGCGCGGATAATAACCAGCTGAACATCATCCCGAGTCGTTCGTAAAATCAATTTACGGCAAGTCTTCGGATCATCAATCGGCGTAATGCCCGCTTCTGCCAATAAGGGCAGGGCGTCCTCATAAATTCGGCCTTTAGAGACGGCGATAGTTAGCATAATCCAACCTTATCTTGGCACGCGACGGATTGTCGCACCCAGTTGAGAGAGTTTTTCTTCGATATGATCATAACCCCGGTCGATATGATAAATGCGATCGACTAAAGTATCCCCTTCCGCCACCAGCGCGGCTATCACAAGGCTCGCCGAAGCCCTTAAATCGGTCGCCATAACCGGTGCGCCGGTCAGTTTTTTAACGCCGGTGCAAATAGCGGTATTCGATTCCAGTTTAATATCGGCGCCCATGCGCTGCAATTCCTGGACATGCATGAAGCGGTTTTCAAAAACCGTCTCGGTAATAATGCCCACGCCGTCGGCAATCGCATTCATGGCGGTGAATTGGGCCTGCATATCGGTCGGGAAGGCAGGGTAGGGCGAGGTACGGACCGAAACAGCCTTGGGCTTTTGGCCGTGCATGTCCAGTTTGATCCAATCTTCGCCGGTGGTGATTTCAGCGCCGGCCTCAACCAGTTTTGCCAGAACGGCATCGAGAATGTCCGGGCGGGTGTTTTTAAGCTTGATGCTGCCGCCGGTAATGGCGGCGGCAATCAGGTAAGTTCCGGTTTCGATCCGGTCGGGAAGAATGTCGTAGTGAATGCTTTCAACACCCAATTTTTCAACGCCTTCAATGACCAGCACATCGGTGCCTATGCCGGTGATTTTTGCGCCCATTTTATTAAGAAAGTGAGCTAAATCGGTGACTTCAGGCTCCTTAGCGGCATTTTCAATAATGGTGGTGCCTTCAGCCAGGGCGGCCGCCATCAATAGGTTCTCGGTGCCGGTAACGGTGATTTGTTCCAGAACCAGACGGCAGCCTTTAAGACGAGCCGCTTTGGCATGGATAAAACCGTTTTCGACGCTAATATCGGCGCCCATCTTCTGCAGACCGTCAAGGTGAATGTCAACAGGACGAGAGCCGATAGCGCAGCCGCCGGGCAATGACACATGAGCTTCGCCGAACCGGGCCACTAAGGGCCCTAATACCAGTATCGAGGCGCGCATGGTTCTGACCAGCTCGTAGGGCGCTACAAAACTGTTGATGGTGCTGGAATCGACCTCGATATTCATTTTCTCGTCCACGGTGAGATGAACTCCCATGCGGCCCAGTAATTCCATGGTGGTGGTGATGTCATGAAGATGCGGTATGTTGCCGACGCTAACCGGCGCTTCCGAGAGCAAGGTGGCGGCCAGAATCGGTAAAGCGGCATTTTTGGCGCCGGAGATGCGTAGTTCTCCGGAGAGTTGGGCACCGCCGGTAATAATGAGTTTGTCCATATAAATTTTAAGGCTAAGGGCTAAAGGCTAAAGGCCAAGAGAAAGTGTTCGGCTTTTTTTCGCCTTTTGCCTTTCGTCTTGAGTCTTCTCTATTAATCGGTTTTAACGGCAAAATGGCTCGATTGATCAAAGCCGCTGAGTTTGGCAAGATTCAGCAATTGCTCGGGAATGTTTTTAAAGCTTAATTGCGTTCTGTTATGCCGGGCATATTTTATCCATTCAATCATTAACGCAAGCCCCGCACTGTCCGTACAGGAGACGCGGGCCAGGTCAATGGTGACTTCTTTCGCCACTTTTAGAAAAGAAAATGATTTGAGGGTCTGTTTGTCGATGGTGGCAAAAGTTAAATCGCCGTCAATCACAAAGCGTCCGGCACCTTGTTTAATAATATTCAGCCGGCTCACTTTTTTTCTTCCGCAGATTTAAACAGGAATTGGCCGATGGCCTTTTCCAAAATAATGGCGGATTGAGTGATTTCAATTTTGCCGCCCTCTTTTAGAAACTCATCGGATCCGCCCGGCTCCAGGTTGACATATTGTTCGCCTAACAAACCTGCCGTGAAAACGCTGGCGGTGGTGTCTTCAGGCAAGGTATTGTATTGCGAGTCGATACTCAGCTTTACCACTGATTGATAGGTTTTACGATCAAAGCTAATCGCGCTGACCTGGCCGATTTTAACACCGGCGGCGGAGACCGGTGATTTAACTTTCAAGCCGCCGGAGTTTTCAAAGCGGGCAGTAATGGTATAACTGTCTTGGTGGGTAAAAGAACTTAAGTTACTCACCTGCAAGGCAAGAAAAAACAACCCGACTATGCCCGATGCGACAAAAAGTCCGACAAAAGTGTCCTGGGTACTGGTGTGCTGCAT
>JAUGSS010000015.1:0-1227 GCA_044426515.1 Methylococcaceae bacterium
AGGGATGATGCTTTTTTCAAAATACCTTTTGTGGTGAGATGGTAATATCCCACCATTTCAAGGCCGTTGAACGTTGTAGTCTTGCCTCAAGTTGGCGCACCTGGTCGGCGGCTAATTTAACCCCCTTTTCATAGGCGCCCGCCATCATCGTTACCGTTGCCCGCGTCCCTTTCCAGATGAAATTGCCCGCCCGTTTCAAAACCGTTTCTTGAGCATCCAGCAAATAGCCATTCCAAGACTTCTCCAGCCCCGCCCAAAAACGCTCGATCGCATTGTATTTGCTGCGATAAGGCGGGTAATACACGAGACGAATGATCAGCCCTGTTTTGTCTGTAAAATCAACCAACCTTTGTAAATACTGGGTTCGGCGACCGCTACACTCCGGGCCGTTATCCGAATTAATCACCAAGGTGCGAATAGCTGATAATGCCTGTTTTTGCTGCTCCCACCAAGCTTCCAGACCATCCACCATGAAGTCGCTGGTTTTGTAACTCTCGCCAAAAAACAGGAAAGACCGGCCGCTCACGGGCTCCAATAGGCCGCCTGGAATCAATTTCTCTTTGTAGGCCAGATCATGATCAAGAGCCTTAACCGCTTCAAGACCGCGTGATTTTCCACCCCGGGAATACTCGCCGAGGTTCACCGTAGCCTTGGTATCCACGCTAATCCGCAACGTATGTGGATCGGCATCGGCTTCGCTATTGATCTGGCGCACATTGGCGAATATCGGATCCGTCATTTCGTTTTTTTTTGAACTTTGCTTTTGGCAACCGTCCGCCGACGATAGCCTTGTCGATTTAGCAGTTCATGGAACGTCCGTTCCGCCGGTAGTTCGTCGTTAGCATAACCATTATCCATCAGGGCGTTGCGGACAGCCTTGGCGGTGACGTCGCTGTGCGGCAAGGTTGTCCTCAGATGGCTGTCCGATTCACTGTGCGGCTCCAAGATGCGCTCAATGTCTTTTATCAGTTGCGGATTGTTCTCTTCAACTTTTTTCTTCCCCCGTGCGGATACATCACTGATACAACGAATACCCGTGCGAAATTCATTGACCCCCAGCTCGACTGTATGTCTATTCCAACCCAGCACGTCCTCGGCTTTACGCGATTTTCCTTCCAGCAAGGTTTGCACAACATCTCCCATCGCCTGACGGCGGTATTCGTAGGGAATTTGTTTCACCAAGCGGGTAATCAATTCCGAAAGCTCTTCTGTAAATGTGACTAAGGG
>JAUGSS010000071.1:0-3237 GCA_044426515.1 Methylococcaceae bacterium
GAGGAGCTGAAGACGGTATTTTTATCGATTGTTGCGACGTACAATGCGCCGTCGACTCCCACCCACGCTACGGATCGTTGACCGAAAACCAGAGGAACGAACGTATCGAATGCTTCGGGTCGCCAATATCCTGTCAGCGAGTGTGGGGTGTATCCGATTTTTTGAAGTTGACCTGCTTTTTCAAGATACACGCCTTCTTCGATCTGACCCACGTGAATTTTGTTCGTTTCCAGATTCGAGAATTCGTCAGTGACCTGGAGATATGGAACTGAGGATGTTGGGATAGCGACGCTCGGAAGATTCGAGAAGTCAGCCAGCGAAGATGGCGCTGGTGCGGTAATCGTGGTCCAGGAGATGGGATCGAAATAGAAGTAGTCGTACGTTGAATCACGACGGACCCATACTCGACCGTCGACAATCTTTGCTCCAGGATATGCTGTTTGTGTTAATGACGTGGCGCAGCCTTCTCCGTAACATAATTGACGGACAGGAAGTATAAAATCGGTCTTGATGAGCTGGCCTTCGGATTCTCGGAGAACAAAAAGAGAGAAATCGGAACGATTTGAGAGAAGAAGAACTCCACGATCGCGCATGCTATCGGTTTGCGTCAGCTGGATGAACTCGGAGTCTATTCCGATGGTTGGGTAGCGCTCAACGGAGTAGTTATTATACCCCCAAGATGTTTGAGAAGGAGTAATCATTGCAACCACATCAGACTTCTCTGCCGACGCCAACGAGGTCACGACGATCATCATAACCATCGCAACCATTCCACTCAACACACCAAGGCGAAAGATTTTCATAGAGAATATAAAAATAACTGCGAAGATTAACAGAGATTAGAAATTGCGTCAAAGATTTATTCATTTTTTCAAACAAAAAAAGAACACCATTTCGGCGTTCTTTTTTTGTGTTTCAACCTTTGCACCAGATAATCGACAACTTTGTGATTACAACGTCCTCTTCCAACACTCTTGCGAGTGGTGAAAGATCGACCAATCAATGTTTCCATTGAAAGGAGGTGATCCATCCACAGCTTCCGCTACGGATGCCTTGTTACGACTTCGTCCCTATTACTGATCCCACCTTCCGCCGGCAAGCGCCGACGTTCGGGTGTTACCAATTCTCTTGACGTGACGGGCGGTGAGTACAAGACCCGAGAACGTATTCAAGGCGGCGTGATGATCCGCCTTTACTAGCGATTCCGGCTTCATGGGGTCGAGTTGCAGACCCCAATCCGAACTGGGACCGGTTTTATGGGATTGGCTCCACCTTGCGGTTTGGCTTCCCTCTGTACCGGCCATTGTATCATGCGTGTAGCCCCGGACGTAAGGGCCATGCTGATTTGACGTCATCCCTTCCTTCCTCTCCCTTGCGGAAGCAGTCTTCTGCGAAAGTATAACGCAGAACAGGGGTTGCGCTCGTTACTCCACTTAAGGGTACACCTCACGGCACGAGCTGACGACAACCATGCAGCACCTAACTAGCACCCTCGAAGGCGACTCCGTTTAGGGAGCTTGCAGCTAGTTTTCAAGCCCGGGTGAGGTTTCTCGCGTTGCATCGAATTAAACCGCATGATCCACCGCTTGTGCGGGTCCCCGTCTATTCCTTTGAGTTTTAGTCTTGCGACCGTAGTCCCCAGGCGGACAACTTAACGCGTTAGCTTGGTTTGTCGTCTCTGGGAGGGTCGATACTCCCAAAAACTAGTTGTCATCGTTTACGGCGTGGACTACAGGGGTATCTAATCCCTTTCGCTACCCACGCTTTCGTACACTGAGCGTCAGTAATGTTCCAGTAAGCTGCCTTCGCATTTGGTGTTCTACCCGATATTAACGCATTTTACCGCTACACCGGGCATTCCGCTTACCTCTCCCATACTCTAGCCTCGCAGTATTACCCGCAGCCTCTAGGTTAAGCCTACAGATTTAACAGATAACTTACGAAACCGCCTACGTACGCTTTACGCCCAATAAATCCGGATAATGCTTGGGGTCTCTGTATTACCGCTGCTGCTGGCACAGAGTTAGCAACCCCTTATTCCTCAGGTACCGTCAAAATTCGTCCCTGAGAAAAGTCATTTACGACCCGAAGGCCTTCTTTTGACACGCGGCGTCGCTCCATCACACTTTCGTGCATTGTGGAATATTCTCGACTGCAGCCACCCGTAGGTGTTTGGACAGTGTCTCAGTTCCAATGAGCCAGGTCACGCTCTCGCGCCTGGTATCCGTCATAGCCTTGGTGAGCCGTTACCTCTCCAACTAGCTGATGGACCATAGGCCCCTCTCGCACCGAAAAACTTTCAATGATGGGATTTGCATCCCTTCATCAATATCGTGTATTAGCGGTCGTTTCCAACCGTTATCCACGAGTGCGAGGTAGGTTGCCAATGTGTTACGCTCCCGTTTGCCACTATCTCCTTTCTTTCTTGCGATTAAAAGGAAACCGTTCGACTTGCATGCCTTAGACACGCCGCCAGCATTCATCCTGAGCCAGGATCAAACTCTCAGTTATAATCCACACTCTTGCGAATGAGGTTCTGTTAAGTAATTCATCTTGCGATAAATATCAATTGTTGGACGTTGTAATCACATAATTGTTCATTATATGATGCTTGGTTGTTTGCTCTTCGGTTGTGAAGATACGACGTCCGCTGAAGCAACGAATGCGTCAACGAATGTGGCAGTAGAGTAATAGAATCGCGGAAAGCTGTCAAGCAAATACCAGTGCGTAAAATGTGGATGGATTTCATTATTTCTTCTTTCTTCTCTCACGTTCGCGCCGTAATTCATCATTACCCAACGATTTCCCCGCAATAACGCACACAAAACTCCAAAACTCTTCTCCGCTTTCTCTCTCATTTTTTCTCAATAATTCTCCGTTATCGTATACTGCAGGTGCTCTCAAGTCCCTCGTTATTCCCCTTCTCACATCACACTATCCACAGCCTCTCCCCATCACCATCCCCCCTCTATGCCAAAAACACTCTATTTCATCACGGGAAACGATTACAAACTCTCAATCGCTCAAAAAGCCATCGCAGCAACGCCCGCCATCATTCTCGAACGAAGAAAAATAGAATGTCCCGAAATTCAATCGCATTCAAACGATGACGTTGCGATATTTTCTGCACGATATGCAGCAGATTTTCTTCAATTACCTGTCGTTGTATCTGACGCAGGATTCACTATCGATGCACTCAACGGCTTCCCTGGACCATTCATTAAATACATCAATGAT
>JAUGSS010000046.1:0-26687 GCA_044426515.1 Methylococcaceae bacterium
AAAGAAATACATAGTGCGTCTAACGGAAGATGAACGCACCGATTTAGAGAGTTTAATTCACAAGGGCAAAGTGGCCGCCCATAAAAGACTTCATGCTGAGATATTGCTCAAAGCGGATGTCATTCAATATCCATGCCCAAAGGACATGGAATTGCATTAACCCCCTTGAAGGGGGCCAAGCTGTCCTTCATAGAAGGCAAGCTTGTGAGTTGAGCACCAATACGTCTGTTAATTGAGGCAATGTCTGGATCGGCGTATTCCTGACCAAAAGGCATTAAAAATAGAAGTCGCAACTTGGCAAGAAAAGAGAAATGCTATCGCACGCCCCATGGAATGGCGATTTACTACTGAGGAGGCGCGGGTAAAATTGAAGAAGCTTTACCCGACATTATAAAAATGACTGAGTACTAGCGGGCTGGAAGCTTTTGAATAATACCTGCCAGCTACACAACAAATCCATTTTGTAACGGCCAATCCCTGTAGTTAAACACTTGTCCTTGTTCCCGAACCGTAGCGCAAGCATCGAGCGAAATTTCGCCAATAACCCATTGCACGGCATTGAGTTGGCCGGCGGCTAGTATGCCGTTATCAGGAAAGCCGCGATCCACGGGCGTATAAATAGCCGACGCCCCGATATTGACATCCACTGCTTCAGACCAAGACGCCTCACCGACCAGCGCAGATTGAACGACGTAACATTGGTTTTCCAGGGCCCTGGCTTGGCAACCGATTTTAACGCGATGATAACCCGCCAAGGTATCGGTGCAACTGGGCACTAAAATCAGATTCGCTCCGGCTTCGACCTGCTTTCTTGCCAACATCGGAAACTCACTGTCATAACAAATATTGATGGCGATTTTTCCGTATTCGGTTTCAAAACATCTGAGTTCCTCACCTTTCTGAATCAACCATTGCTCGTTTTCAAAACGAGTCATCATTAATTTATCCTGATAATCAACCCGAGCATCCGGCATAAACAGGTAAGCCCGGTTCCGATAGGCGCCGGAATCCATTTTTACCGGAAACGTGCCTGCTTGAATGATGCACTGGTATTTTTTAGCCAAGCCCCGGAATAAGTCCAGATAATCATCATGCAATGACTGCATGGCAGCCAGCTGTTTACTTAACGACGAATAAACTTCTTTGCCGAACAGCGAGGCCAGTTCCATACTGGCATACTCAGGAAAAAGCAGAATCTTTGCATGCTGCTCTGATGCTTCAACAACCCAGCGCTCAACTTTACTTTGATACTGCTGCCAGTTTTCCAGAAAACTGATGTCGTATTGGGCGCTTGCAATTTTAACGTCCATGTTTCAGCCAAAAAGTCATCGGTTTAGGTGTTTCATCAACATCATCCAGATCTTTCCAGATATAAGTTGTGTGCAGCTCGGGATGTTTGACGTAGCCGCGCTTGGTCCAGAATTGATCCAGCGGCACATAATCGGCCGGCCGTCTGGGATGATCTACAGGCCGCTCTACACAACAAAAACAGATATGCTTAAAGCCCCCCAAGTCCTCGGCATGAGCCTCCCGTTGCTCAAAAAACCGAACGCCGATACCCAGGCCGCGATAATTCTTGTCCAGCACCGATTCACTGCAATAAAAAACCTCGTCAAGGTTGTAAGCATTATCGAGAAACGGCTTTTTCAGCTCATCGGTTTCATATTTCATCGGAATGGCTGTCGACGCCCCGACCACTTTATCACCGTCAAAAGCGATCACAATAACGCTTTCCAGGCAATCGATATAAGTCTGTAAGTATTTTTTTTCATAATCGATATCCCCGTCATACAAATACGGAAAATCGCGAAACACTTCAATTCTAAGCCGAGCGAGTTCGGGAATAAATTGCGCCAGAGCGGGGCCGCTCCATCTTTCAATACGAATATCTTTAGCCATAAGATTACATAAGCAAAAAGATGCGCATTTTAGCTGAATGCGATTAATTTGCGTAGATTAGGCGCTAAAAAAACCGGTGTTGTCCATCCTGCGCCGAGAGCTACCCATATTAAAAAAGTGGCAATTATGAGATGATGTGACAACGATTTACTCGGCGCGCTTCATTACGCCTTTCTTCAAATTTTTTTGTGCTATTGATTTATTTATGAAAATTGCTTCATTCGTGGTATTGATTGTTTTGCTTAATGGCTTGTTGGGCTGGTCAATCAACTTACCCCAAGATGTAGGGGCGGATGTTCCGTCAGGAAAGCTCAACAGTCTTTCATTCGCTCCGTTTCGGGAAGGCCAAGGGCCTTTGGATGAAAAATTCCCTAGCCCCGAACAAATTGACACCGACTTACGTTTGATGGGTGAAAAAACCCACAGTATTCGCACTTATGCCAGCGCGGAAGGCAGCATGCCGATTATTCCCGCCTTAGCACAAAAGCATGGCTTGAAAATGATTCAAGGCGCTTGGCTGGGTTCTATAAAAGAAGATAATAAAGCGGAAATCGCCGAAGTCATCCGTTCCGCCAACGCAAACCCTGATGTGGTTAAACGGGTTATCGTCGGCAATGAAGTGCTGTTACGAGGCGATCTGGATTCTACCAAATTGATTGAATACATACGGGAAGTCAAACGCTCGGTTAAACAGCCGGTTTCTTATGCCGATGTGTGGTCGATGTATATGAAACACCCGGAGTTAATCAAAGAAGTGGATTTTATTACCATCCATATCCTGCCCTACTGGGAGGATGAACCGATCACCGTAGACCAAGCTCCGGCGCATATCGAGCGCATTTTCAAACAGGTTCAACAGGAGGCCGATGCGATTGCTCCCGGTAAACCAATACTGATCGGCGAATCGGGCTGGCCGGGCGAAGGCCGTCAACGCGGTTGGTCGGTGCCCAGCGTGGTCAACGAAGCAAAATTCATCCGTGCATTGATTAAAGTCGCCAATAAAAACGGCTTTGATTACAACATTGTCGAAGCCTTTAACCAATCATGGAAAAGTGAGCTTGAAGGTGTGGTCGGGGCAAACTGGGGACTTTATTCGGTTGACCGCAAAGAAGTTTTCCCCTTAACCGGGCTAGTCTATGAAAATCCTGATTGGCTTAAGGGCGTTATAACGTCAACGATACTTTTCCTGATCATCGTTGCCTATTACTGGAAATCGCTGCAATCGTTAGCCTCGTCGCGCGTTGCGTTCTTTTTACTGTTTTCACAATTGCTTACCGTGCTGCTGGCGAACATGGCCGAAAATCTGTGGTACACCAGTTACAGCGACTGGCAGCGTTTACAGACAGTAGTAACCGTAGGCTTGAATGCCGTCTTAGCCGGTTTGATATTGCAGCGCGGCCATGATCTGTTAACCGACAAAATCGCCAAGCTGAAATTCGGCGCCTGGATATATACGCTCTATATCCTGTTTGCCGGGTTTGCCGTTTATAAAACCTTCGGTCTGGCGCTCAATGGGCGCTATATCAGCTTTCCTACGGTAGCCGTTTATATCCCGGTTGTGGGTATCCTCGGCTTAATGATCATCAGCTATATAACGGAATCTCCGTGGTCGCTAAAGGCTGTTGAGATTAATCGATTGGCAGGACGCCAAAACAGTAAAGCCGATCAGGATAAAATAATGGGCTATGCGTTGCTGGCTGTAGGCATGATTCTTATCATCTGGGAAAGCAAAGCTTTCATGGTAAGCCGTGACTTTGTCCTTGCTTACCCTAACGTCGGCGAGAGAATCGGCGTAGCTTTTGTTTTTTCAGTAACCAATTATCAACTGGCGGCATGGCTCCTGTGTTTAGCCATTCTCGCGTTACCGCTGCTGGTGAGTGGCAATAAAGCGGAAGTTACTGATTTTTGAAATAACCTGAAGTAAACTACGGGAAAGCTCCGGAAACCTTAACCCTGCAGAAGATTAGGGAAAATATGCGTAACATTAAATTATTTGAATCCGTCAATCACCGCTTCATTTTACTCAATGAGAGCGATCCGGGCGAAGAAGATGGGGTGCGTTCCAACCAGTATCTAATCACCCATCATAATGACGGGGTATTGCTCGACCCCGGCGGTTTTGGGGTGATGCCTCGGGTACTTGTGGAAATGTTGCGTTATGTGGTGCCTGAGCAAATTAAAGCCATTTTTTTGTCGCACCAAGACCCTGACATAGTCGGAGGCCTGTCAACTTGGCTGGAACTATGTCATTCGCCTGTATATGTATCCAGCATCTGGATACGTTTTTTGCCTCATTATGGTTTAAAAGATATGGCGCGATTTATCGGCGTACCTAACGAAGGCATGGACTGCGAACCCTCGCCGGGTTTTCAACTGAAAATTGTGCCCGCTCATTTTTTGCATTCCGAAGGCCAAATTAATGTATACGACCCGGTTTCTAAAATTCTGTTTACCGGCGATATCGGGGCGGCGATGTTGCCCATCGATAAAAATGATGCCTTTGTAGACGACTTTGCCGATCATATCCCTTATATCAAAGGCTTTCACCGCCGCTACATGTGTTCTAACAAGGCGATACGCTGTTGGCTGGACACTATTGCCGACCTGGATATTGCCATGATTGCGCCTCAGCACGGACCGATTTACCGCGGCGCTGCGGTACAGGATTTTCTAAACTGGCTCAAAGATCTGCAATGCGGCATTGATTTGATGCAGTCCGGCGGGCGTTTTTCGCTAGACGACTGCATCGACGCGGGAGATAGGACATTGCAGGAGCAATTGCCGGGAACTGTGCATGAGTAGTTTATCTCAGCCCAATCATCTGGAGGCTTTGCGCTTCAAGGTTATCAGCCAGATTGCCGAACTCTTGGAAAATCAGTCACGCACCCAGCGTTATGCAATGAGTTTGTCCGAACTCAATCATAATATGCATCAAGAGATTGTCAGTAAATTGCTGGCGGCCATGGCGACTTTGGCTACCGATGACTCCGCAGCCATGATTGCCCTGATCCCAACGATTACGCATATTATTGAGACCTGTACCCGGCTGGACCGCAGTCTCAATTTACTATTCCAACAACGTAGCGAGCAGTGGGCTTCCGGCGATCAACATATTCAAAACCTGCTGATCGAATTTAATCAAACTTTGCTTGAACTGTCTTCCATCTTGATTGAGAAGGACTTGCTGGAACGGCAAAGCCAGGTATTGGAACGTATTATCCTGTCGCATGAACACATTTCGCAATGGAAAGAGTTTGTACAGGAAATTCTGGTGGATTTTTACGCCATTTTCCCGTTTAACTTTTTTTATATCGCCTTTGTCGAAGAAAACGGCCTATCCCTCTATTTGTATTATCTGGGCCAGTGTTCGGATGAGATACGCGCTCAAGCCCGCGGCTTATTGAGTCAACAGATGCTGCAAAGTATCGGACTGCCCTCGGACTCGGCATTGGATATTGAAGAATTTGATATTCACTGTGGCGCCGAAATCCAAACGGGCCGTAATATTCGTATGATCAGTGTACCGGTACCCGATCACTCGCCCAATTTGGCCGGCCTACTGGGGGTCGCATACGCCGCTGAAAACAATTTATCAGTACAGGAAGCCAGCGTCATTCGCGCGATACTTGCGGTCATGGTCATGGTAGTCGGTTCCAGCAAAGTACTGTCGCGCACCTTGTTGGAGCTTGAATATTATTCAATGCACGATCCCCTTACCGGATTGCACAACCGCCGCCAATTTAACGATATTTTACGCTATGAAGTCGGTCGTTCCGAGCGCCATAAACATGAGTTTAGCGTACTGATGCTGGACCTGGATGACTTTAAGGATATTAACGACTCTTACGGACATCCTACCGGCGATAGCGCTCTGTGTGCCATCGCCACCGTCCTGCTTGAACATACCCGCAACGGTGATTTATGCGCTCGCGTAGGCGGGGATGAGTTTGCCATTATCCTGACTGAAACCGGCCCTAAAGGCGCGCGGGTAGTTGCTGAGAATGTTAGTCGCGCACTACGGGAAATGGCCATAACATCGATACAAGGTAAGCGCTTCCACCTGACCGTCTCTATCGGCGTGAGTAGTTTTCCCGTTGATGGGAAAACTATAGATCACCTGCTGGAAGGCGTCGACGCCGCTATGTACAAAGCCAAGGACATGGGCAAAGATAGTGTCTGCGCCTTTGATGCGACGGAAGAACGCATCAGCATTCGCGAGACTCGGGATAATGCCGAAAACCTGCGCGAAGCATTAAAAGAAGGCCGCATTATTCCTTATTATCAATCGATCGTTGACTGCCGGACCGGCGAACTATACGCCTTTGAAACATTGGCCCGGCTTAAATCCCCAACCGGAGAGACAACTTCGGCGGGGATGTTTATAGAAACCATAGACAAATACGGCCTGGCACGCGAGCTTGACCTCGCCATAATTAACAACTCTTTTTCCGCTAAACGCGCCTGCATGGATGCCAACCGCCCGGAAGCGAATGCGAAAGTTTTTATTAATTTATCGGTGCAGGAAATTCAAGGCCGCGGCATTTTAGGTTATGCCGAAGAACTCTGCCAGAAGCTGGAACTCCCCCCCGAAAGCATTGTCTTTGAATTACTGGAACGCGAGGCGATTGGCGATATGACCAATATGCGCCGGTTTCTGACCAATCTGCGCCGCAAAGGCTTTGCCTTTGCCCTGGACGATTTCGGCACCGGTTATAACTCGTTTCATTATTTGCGTGAGCTGCGTTTTGAATACGTCAAAATTGACGGCGCGTTTGTACGCAACATACTAAACTCTAAAGTGGATTATGCGTTGGTACATAACTTGTCCCGATTGTGCCAAGATCTGGACATTCTTACCATTGCCGAGTTTGTCGAAAATCAGGAAATTTGGGAAGCGCTGAAGGATATGGGCATTAATTACGCCCAAGGCTATCACATCAGTATGCCGCTACCTGAAATGCAGCACCCCTTGAGATAACGGATAACGCCGATTAGACGGGTTTAAGTTATCTGTACTGCTACTTTATAAAGACTAGGTATCCGTGTTCAATTTAGTTAGGCTTTTTCTTTGCGAACTTCGTGTCTCGGCAACTGCTCCTGCGTTGCTCTACCTCCTGCATCCATGCAGTCGTTCGTGGTGCTCTATCTTAGATTGATACGTTTTGGCTTGCGTATCGTACGTTTATTGACCCAACTGTTTTAAAGCAACGATAGCTTCCGTCAAACCTTGTTTTGCCGCCTTCCGGTATAAATCGGCAGCTTGTTCGTTATCCTTCGTTACACCGACGCCATTTGCGTACATCGCACCCAAATTATATTGAGCATGAGCATCGCCCTGTGCAGCGGCCTTGCTGTACCAGGAAACGGCTAAACTATTATCTTTTACCACGCCCTGCCCTTTCGCGTACATCAGCCCCAGATTATATTGCGAAATGACATCGCCCTGCTCCGCAGCCTTGTAACACCAATAAAAAGCCGAGTTATAATTCTGCTCCACACCTTTTCCGGTCGCATACATAAAGCCCAATTTGGTTTGCGCTTCCCTATGTCCTTGTTTAGCTGCCTTGTCAAACCAGGCAACGGCCTGTTTATAATCTTTTGTTATGTCTTGGCCATTGACATAGATCAAGCCTATCTGGAACTGTGCGTCCGCATTCCCCTGCTCCGCCAACTGCAAATAAAGCGGCAATGCTTTTAAAACTCGACCTTGTTTAACTAATAGCCTGGCCTTTTTTAATATCCGCTCCGCTTCTTGGTTAACCGGTGCCGGAGCTACTGTTGTTCTTAACTCGGGCATATAAAGAAGAGTCGCTGTCAATGCGATAGCGACAACACCTGCCAGTAAAAAAAGCCGATTTATTTTTTTTACTATCGAAACACTGATCAGCCGCAGGTTATTGATGGCGGATCGGGCATTTTGCCGAAGTTTATTGGCCGTTGCCCGATAACTGACAGGAGGATTCTTCCGGCTTACCGGTGGCGGCGCTACATGAGCTTTTGAGATAATGTTCATTATCCGTTGCGCTTCGTTGGCTGCTTGGCCTCTCTCTTGCCGGTCTATCCATTGGTCATGTTCGGCCCTTTTGCGGGAATCCGATAAAACCGCATAAGCGCCATTGATAATTTTCATTATCCGAAGCGCTTCTTCAGCCCCTCCTGCATATTTATCAGGGTGATAATTTTGACAGAGCGCTTTATACGCGGCCTTGATAACGCTGGCAGGCGCATTGCGTGATACATTTAAGTTGTCATAATGGGTTTTAAATTTAGCCATACAGTTTTCGCTCTTCCCCAAACTCCTGTTTGTGAATGCGGTGGCAAAGCTCCAGCTTCGCGTGAAGTAAGATTTTTCTTGGATTATCTGTGTTCATCATAGGCATCCGCTTTCGTTGTATTTGATGGCGCTAAGGAACATGCATCAATTAATTTAAGCAATGACCACGAAGAGCATGAAGGACATGAAGACTTAAATTCTTCATGCTCTTCATGTTCTTCATGGTTTAAAAATAAAACTTGCCCAAGTTATTTCATGCACGTTCCTAAGTCGTTAGCCATCAATCAACAAGCTTGATCCCATTTTTATCGAGAGTGATTAATTGTTGCTTATACAGCGCGCCGATGGCCTGTTTGAATACTTTTTTACTGACCCCGAATGCGCCATAAATGGCTTCCGGCGGACTTTTATCACTCAGCATCAATGCGCCGTTATTGGCTTTCAGCTTGGCTAAAATGTTGTCAGTCAACGAGATAACTTTACCGTATCCCGGCTGATGCAAACTGAGATCGATTTTGTGATCTTCCCGTATCTGCTTAATATAGCCGTCCAGTTTCTGGCCTTTTCTAACCGGCTGAAACAACTCGTTTTCATACAACATACCCCAGTGACTATTGTTGATGATGGCTTTAACGCCCAGATCGGATTTATCGGCGATAATCAGCGACACTTTTTGGCCGACTTCAAAATCAACCGCTTCATCGCTGAGCGATTTATCAATTTTGGTGGTCGCGGCAATGCGGTTTTGCTCGTCGAGGAACACCTTGACCAGATAAGACCGCCCTACCTCCATCTCATGGTATTGCTCGCTGAACGGAACCAGTAAGTCTTTAGGCAAACCCCAGTCCAGAAACGCACCGACATAATTAAGCGATACCACTTTCAGCCAAGCTATATCGCCCACTTCAGCCAGCGGCTTTTTGGCGGTGGCGGCAAGATGGCCTTCCGAATCGACGTAAACGAATACATCCAGAGTATCGCCAACCTGGCAGTTTGCGGGTAGTTTTCTGTCTGTCAGCAACACCTTCCCCGAGGTTCCGTCATCAAGATAGACATGGGCGCCTTGTTGTTTGACTACGTTCAGCCTATTTATTTTGCCGATATTTATCATTTATAAAATACTCAAAAGGGTCAATAACTGTAACCACTCAACAAATGCTGAGTTTTTTAATAGAACACGGATGACGCTGATTAGACGGATTTAAACGGATTTGTTTTTTTCATCTATCACAAATAGTTTTTTTCTGTTTACGGATATTTACCGAAATTCAAAAGCTTTCATTATCAGTACTTATCAGTCAAATCCGTGTTCTATTTTTCTAACTACGGATAATTATGAATCAGCTGGTAATCACAAACCTCACCGCATCCAGTCGTAATTGCGCGGCCTGAATGTTTTCATGGACCAGCATGGTCATATCCTTTAGCAGCTCGATTTCTTCGGTTCTGATACTCGAATTGACTTTTTTCAGTCTGACCAGGCGTTTAATCTCATTGCTTAGCGATTCCAGCATGGCTTTAGCCGCCTTATCAACCAACTGCTGCATATCGTCTTTAGCTTTTTGCTCGGCCACGCTCAATATATTGATTAAATGCGGCCTTTGACTGCTCAAAAAGGCAATAATTTTGTGTTTATCGAACTTGATACCGGCTTCGACCAAGTCGCGGTGCTCGATGACCGCACTTAAATCCTTTTGGTTTTGATCGATCAGCACCCGAATCGGCGTATGAGGCAGGAACCTTCCTATTTGCAATTCTGCAGGCGCGCTACACTCGACAATAAACAAGCACTCCAACAGAAACTGCCCGGCCTTGAGATCGCTATGCTTGATCACGCTGATCGCGGCGTTGCCGGTTTCACTGGACAACACCATATCCATGGACGCGGTGACCAGCGGATGTTCCCAGGTCATGAACTGCATATCTTCGCGCGCCAAGGCAATCTGCCGGTCAACGGTGATGGTCAGACCGTCTTCGGTTAATCCGGGGAAATGCGAAACGCGCAAATGGTCGCTGGGACGGATAATAAAGCAATCGGGCGAATGGAACTCGGTATCCACGCCATAGCATTCAAAAACATCCTCCATATAAGGCCAAAGCACGCCTTCCTTCTCGTAGGCATTCAGCTGTCCGATAAGTTCATCGGCCAATTCCTTGCGGCAGGAATTCAACTCCAGCAATTGATCGCGGCCGTTATGCATTTGCGCTTCGAGTTCGGCGCTAAGACTTTGGGTCTTGGCGATAAGAGCATCAATCGCACTATCGTCATCCAAAACCGCCGCCAGCTCATCCTGCAAAATATCCGCAACCCGTTGCGCCGAAGAACTGTTGCAGCGAAACGCATTCAGGCCTTCATCGTACCAACGGTATAACACGGCATTCTCGGTATGCTCCAGATACGGTACATGAATCTGGATAACATGTTTCTGACCGATACGATCGAGACGGCCTATACGTTGTTGCAGTAAATCGGGATTGGTCGGCAAATCCATCAAAATCAGATGATGCACAAACTGAAAATTTCGGCCTTCGCTGCCGATTTCAGAACAAATCAACAGCCGCGCCGCACTTTCCGGATCAGCAAAATAGGCCGCAGCCCGGTCGCGCTCGATAATGGTCATGCCTTCATGAAACACGGCCGAAGCAATACCGGCACGGTTTTTCAGGGTTTGTTCCAGATCGATCGCAAATTGCGCCTGTTTACAGATCACCAAGGCTTTATCGCCAGGGAGGGTGTGTATGCCGCCAACCTGCTGGGAGCTGGTGCGGCGTTGACCGGACAACTGTTTAACCTTGCCTACCAGCCACAGATAACGCGGGTCTTGTTGCAAATCATCGATATTCGCTTGGCCGGTTAGCGCATAGCCGTATCGTTCCCGTTCGGGAAAGCCCTGCACGGTTTGCCGCGAATTCCGAAATAAAATCCGTCCGGTACCGTGATGATCCAACAGCACATTCACCAGAGCATCGCGCGCAGCTGCCGATTTTTCAGGGTCATTCAGGTTTTTCAGCAAGCCGCCGACATTGTCATCTTTAAGCAACGCGGTTAAATGTTGCTGAGCGTCTTCATTCAACGCTTCCTTAGCCAGCAACAATTTGGCCGCATTAGCCACCGGCTCAAATAAGCGTTCCTCTTCGACGAAAGCGGCAAAACTGTAAAACCGGTCGGGATCGAGCAATCTCAATCTGGCAAAATGACTCTCTTTGCCCAGCTGTTCAGGCGTTGCCGTCAATAAGATAAGACTGGGAGAAATCCGCCCGAGTTGTTCGACAAACAGATAGTCGGAGCTGGGCGCTTGTTCGCTCCATTGCAGATGGTGCGCTTCATCGACAATCACCATGTCCCAACCCGCATCTATAGCCTGTTGTTGGCGGCGAGGGTAATTGGAAAAAAAGCGCTGGCTGCATAAA
Source organism: Methylococcaceae bacterium (assembly GCA_044426515.1). Taxonomy (GTDB): domain Bacteria; phylum Pseudomonadota; class Gammaproteobacteria; order Methylococcales; family Methylomonadaceae; genus Methylobacter_A. Next base: position 11,585 of record JAUGSS010000046.1, read on the forward strand.
ATCAGTTGTTCGGTTAAAAACGGATTATCGGTATCGGCATCATCTTCGTCCGACTCAGCGAGCATATCGTCTTCAGCATAGGTGTTGAGGCAACGGGCCTCATCGAAAATACTAAAACGCAGATTGAAACGCCGGAGCATTTCCACCAACCATTGATGCAACAACGTTTCCGGCACGACGATCAGAACCCGCTTACTCAAACCATTGATCAGCCGATGATGCAAAATCAAACCGGCTTCTATGGTTTTACCCAAACCTACCTCATCGGCCAACATAATTCTTGGCGCCGACCGATTTGCCGATTCATGCGCAATAAATAACTGGTGCGAAATAAGCGAAGCACGGCCGCCCAACAAGCCTTTAACCGGCGATTGCTGGTGCTGTTGCAACCTGCGCCAAGTTTCATAGCGCAGCAAAAACCAGGCACTGGGATCGACTTGCCCGATAAATAACCGATCCTGGGGCTTGCTAAATTGAATATGATGGTTAAGTTCCACCTCATCCAGCTGAATTTCCTGTCCATTCTTATCCTTGCCCAGATAAGTAATCAAGCCATCCTGCTCAATTAAACCGGTGACGGTGACTTTATCCTCATCAATCGATTCGATCACGTCACCTGCCGAGAACCGGACTCGTGTTAACGGCGCGTTATCTTGCGCATACATACGCTTTTCGTCGCAAGCCAAAAAAAGTACGGTGACTCGCTTGTGCGCTACTTCAAGAATAAGACCTAAACCGAGTTCTGACTCGGTGTTACTAATCCAGCGTTGGCCGGGGATAAACTGTTCCATTTATTTAAGATGCCATTGGGTAAATATTGATTCAAATAGGGCGCTATTATAAGCGACACAGCAGAATTATTCCGGCAATAAATATGCACGTAATCGGTGGAGATTTTGTTTGCAAAGTAGCTTCGCCACCAGCCGTCAACGCCGGAATTTATTAAGCGGCCATTAAGGTTAAGGCGAATACTATGAATCCAAAGTTTAGCACTGGCCGGTCAGTCTTTGCCGGCCCAATACAACAATGCTTATTTAAGGAAGATAGCCATGAAAAAATCGACGTTTTTAATTTACTTGATTGCAGTTATCTATTCATCCTACGCATCCGGGAAGGAAGGTCACGGTCATGGTAGAGAACACCACAAACATCATCATTCGGAAGAGGCGGGATATTATCCGGAGCAGCCCCGATATTCAAACTATCAAGACCCGCGCTCTCATCAAAGCCTAGCCGGTGGTGTTGTAGGTAGCGTTTTAGGCTACGAAATAGGCAACGGCAACCCTATTACCACCGGTTTGGGTGCTGCCGCAGGCTCCTATATCGGCAACGAAATCACTGCAAGACACTAGATTTGATTTACAAGCTTGATTTGTTTATTCAATATGAACCCAATAACTTTAAAGAGGAAAAATCCCATGAGAAAGTTACTTTTTTTAATCCACTTAACTGCTGCGATCCTGTTTTCAACTGCATCTTATGCTGATGAATGGGAGCACCACGATCACGGTTGGCACCATCACCATCATTACCCCCATTACTATCCGCGAACGGAAATCCGTTATTATTATCCGCAACCGATAATCCGTTACAATTATCCGCCCCCAGTCCGTTATGTTTACCCACAGCCACCGCCGGTCCGTTATGTTTATCCGCAGCCGCCGCCAGTCCGTTATTATCCGCAACCGCAACAGTATTCAAACTATGACCAGCGCTCCCACCAAGGCCTAGCCGGAGGTGTTATAGGTAGTGTTTTCGGTTACGAACTGGGCAGCGGCGACCCTGTTGTTACCGGACTGGGGGCGGCAGCCGGTTCTTTTCTGGGCAACGAAGTGGGCGGAGGTTATTCAAGAGGGAGATAATCTGCCCCTTTAAAAATCGTTAGGCTAACTAAGAAAACAATAAGGAGATTCAGAGTGAGTTTATGCAAGCTGAATCCCTTATTCCCCACCGACAGAAAACTCCCCGTTAACCGCTTCAAACTCACAACCATCTTAAACAGATTGAATTCCACCTTGCCTGCCACGGTAGAGCATAAACATCTGCCGACGAACAAATATCTGTTCGTACAATCATCTTACTGGAAGAAAGTGCTATAATCGACGCCCTGGAAACAGAAGAACAGATACCATCAACTCTTCTGAAGCACTAGGCATACTGAAGAAACATCTGAATCCACGAGCACAAAGTTCAGCAAGCGTATGGCATTGATTGTGTATAAACGCCCTAAATCTTTGAGTTTTTCAAAGGCCTCCCGTGCTATTTTTTACCTTAAACTAGCGAATCTTGAAATACACGCACGAGGCCCACTTATGACAGAAGTAGTACAAAGCTCACGCACCCTCCTGCTGGTGGATGATGAAAATAACATCCTTAGTGCTCTTAAGCGCACTTTACGGCGTGACGGCTATACCATCCTGACCGCCAACAGCGGCGAACAGGGGCTTGCCTTATTAACACAGTACAAAGTAGGCGTCATCATTTCCGATCAACGCATGCCGCTTATGAGTGGCGTAGAATTTTTACGTAAAGTTAAAATACTTTATCCCAAAACATTGCGCATTGTATTATCCGGTTATACCGAGCTTGAATCTGTCACCAGCGCCATTAACGAAGGAGCGATTTGTAAATTTTTAACCAAGCCCTGGGATGATGACTTGCTTCGGGATAACATTCGCGAGGCATTTTTGCACTATGAAATGGAGCAGGAAAATTTGCGTTTAACCCAGGAGCTTCAGTCTGCCAATAACGAACTTTCCCTGCTCAATCAAAACCTTGAGCAAAAAGTAATCGATAAAACCCGTGAAATTATACACAGCATTAATTTATTGCAAATTTCACAGGAAATTCTTGAGCATTTACCGCTAGGCATTATCGGTATTGACGAGAAAAATATGATAGTAGCGGCCAACCGACGCGCAGAGGCGTTATTCTGCCAACCTTCGGATTCCTGCCTGCTCGGTCTTATAGCAAGCAATGTTTTACCCGAGGCGCTTTTACAATTATCCCAAAGCACTTATTCCGGCAACTCTGTCCAGCTTGATAGCGGTATTGTAGAGTTGAATGAAGAAGTTTCCATGCATGTATTAGTAAGCGCAATGGGAGATGCCAGCCAATCGAAAGGCATCATTATGATATTGTCACCCTTAAAGGAAAACTGAGAGGTGCTTTAAATGTCCAGCTTAAAAAATAAATTTACCTGTTTAGCGGATTTGCCGTCAATGCCGACGTTGCTTTTGGAAGCCATACAACAGATTAACGGCAAACAAAATCTGATGACATTGGTTGATACGATTGCTCAGGATCCGTCCATGACAATACGGATTTTACACGTTGTCAATTCACCTTTCTACGGTATGTCCAGGGAAATAGGTTCTTTACGGGAAGCCATTATTTTACTGGGCCTTAACCGGATAAGAGACATGTTGATTAGTATCTGTTTTTCAAAAATGCTGTCTACACAACATAAAAATTTTGATTATCGCCAACTCTGGCATCACAGCATGGCCGTTGCCGAATGTACCCGGCAACTTGCAGATTTATCCGGTAATAATCGGGATTTTGCCTTCACAGCGGGATTGTTGCATGACATCGGGCACTTGGTGATCGTTACCCTTTTTCCTGATGAATTCAGTCGGATTATTAATGAGCCTGACTCCCCTCTGGCAGAAACGGAACAACGTATATTCGGCTTTAATCATGTGGAAATAGGCAGTAAGGCTGCGCAGTACTGGAACCTCCCAGTGGCTATTCAAGAGGCCATTGAGCAACACGAAACACCGCCGGAACCCGGTGCCGTCAAGTCGCTCGGCTTGCTGGTTTATGCCGCCGATTTGTGCATTACCAAAGCTGAACAATCAGATGAATCCTCTTTTTTAGATAAATACGAACCCATTCGTGCCGCGCTTGCCATACTCAATGTTTCAATCGACCAAGCGGTCAATTGTATCAACAGCGGACGGCAGTTTGCCGATCAGTTCCTTACTCTATCTTAAAAACAGAAAAAAATATGCCATCAAAGAATTGCGCCATAATACCTATAAAACCCTTCTTAAATTTCTTACAGACGACATGGCCATTTTAAATTGGAATAATCAACTGGTGCTAGGTATAGACTCCGTTGACAAACAACATAAACATCTTATTGATTTAGCTAACCAATTGGATGAAGCTGTCGCCATCGGTGCTGACCGTGACAGCATCATCAAAATTGTAGATAGCTTAATTGATTATACGGTATACCACTTTCAGCATGAAGAACAATTGATGTCGGCTGCAAAGTTTAACCCAACGGTATATGCCGTACATGAAGCGGAGCATAAAGAATTTGTGGCAAAAATGATGGCTGTCCAGCGCGAAGTCCAGGCCGATATTAACGTTCTTTCGGAGGACTTGATGGACTACTTGGTCAACTGGCTTTGCCATCATATCCTCAGTACCGATAAACGAATGGCGCTCAGCCTTATTAACGGCATTGATGCCGAGCAAATCCACATCGATAAACGCGAACACCATGAAATCATGCAGAGTAATCTTTACTCGGCCTTACGCGAGAGTGAAAGCCGTTTTAAGGAATTAGCCGAAAATATTTCAGCGTTAATCTGGATCACCAACGCTAATCATGTACCGATTTTTTGCAATCACTTTTGGCTCACCACTTTCAATTTACAATTCGATACACTTACTCGCGAACAATGGCTAAACGCCATACATCCCAAAGATCGGGACAAAGTGACTCAAACCTATATTCGCGCGGCTGAAGAACTCAGTAAATTCAAAATTCAATACCGCGTACTGGGCATCGACGGAAAAATCACCTGGATCTATGAAACAGCGGTGCCCAGAGTGCGGAAAAACGGCAGCTTTGCCGGGTTGATGGGTTGCGGCATGGACATTACCTCGCAAAAACAAGCCGAAACAGTACTCGCTCGCAGCAATGCGCAGCTGGAAGAAGACGTTGAAAAGCGCACCCAAGAACTTGTCGAAATTAATCGAACCTTGGAAGTTGAAAAAAACCAGCAGTTGTTGCTGAACAAGCAATTAAAAGAAGCGCAAACGCACTTAGTGCAGTCGGAAAAAATGGCATCTATCGGTCAATTGGCTGCCGGTGTAGCGCATGAAATTAATAACCCCATTGGCTATATCAACTCCAATCTGAGCTCGTTAAAAAATTATATTGATAATTTTCTGGCATTGGTGGCAATTTATGAACAAGCTGAAACAACAAATGCTAATGCCGAGCAACTCGCACAAATCCAAAGCTTCAAACAAAAAATAGATTTGGAGTTTATGAAAACGGATGTACTCGATTTATTGGCGGAATCTCATGAAGGCGCTATACGAGTGAAGCAAATTGTTCAGGACCTTAAAGACTTCTCTCATCTTGGCAGCGATGACGATTGGCAATGGACTGATTTGCACCTAGGACTTGAAACCACGCTCAACATTGTTAACAATGAAATCAAATACAAAGCAAAAGTTGTAAAAGAATTTGGCGACTTGCCTAAAATCAGATGCTTACCGCACCAACTTAATCAAGTGTTTATGAATTTACTGATCAATGCAGCGCACGCTATTGAAAGTGAAGGCCTTATCACCTTGCGTACCGGAGCGGAAAACGATCATGCGTGGGTGGAAATCAGCGACACCGGCAAAGGCATTGCTCCTGAGCATCTGAGTAAAATTTTTGATCCTTTCTTTACTACCAAGCCGGTTGGCAAAGGAACCGGGTTAGGACTCTCGGTCTCCTACAGTATTATCCAAAGACATCAAGGGGAAATTCAACTAAGCAGCCGCTTAGGCCAAGGAACGACCTTTCGAATTGTCTTACCTATTAACGGCGCGGTTATTGAGGACGCATAAAATGGCAGTCTTGCTGATTGAAGTAAAACCGGAGTGGTTATGCTGACTGAACAGGTTAGCGCTGCCAATGACAAACCTCCTGCGATATTGTTTGTCGATGATGAAGCGAATATGCTTAAAGCCTTTCGTCGCTTATTTCATAATAAAGCTTATATCACCTACTTTGCCTCAAGCGCCGCAGAAGGTTTAGAGGTATTGCGGCAACATGCCGTCGATCTGGTTATTTCCGATATGCGTATGCCGGAAATGAACGGTGTGGAATTTTTAAGCCACGTTTTCACGCAATGGCCGGAGACTATCCGCATGTTACTAACCGGCTATGCCGATCTGCAATCAACGATTGATGCCGTCAATAATGGGCGCATTTACAATTATTGCAATAAACCCTGGAATGACGAAGAGCTTAAGCTGCTGGTTCGCAATGCCCTGAAACAAAAGCGCCTGCTTGAGGAGCGGGATTGCTTATGCGATATTGTTCATCAGCAAAATAAAGCATTAAAAGACCTCAACGAGAATCTTGAAGAAAAAGTTGAGCATCTGGCGTTTTACGACCAGCTCACCGGTCTGGCTAATCGGCGGCTTCTTTATGAGCGAATTAAGCAAGCTTTGGTTTTCAGTGCGCGTAGCGGTCGGATGGGCGCTTTATTGTTTATTGATTTGGATAATTTTAAAACACTCAACGACACCATCGGTCATGATATGGGCGACTTGCTGCTACAACAAGTTGCGCAACGTCTTCAATCTTGCGTACGCGAAGGCGACACTATTGCCCGTCTGAGTGGCGATGAATTTGTGGTGATGCTGGAAGCGCTTAGTAAACACGACCTTGATGCGGCGGCAGAAGCCGAAATCATCGGCACTAAAATTTTGAACATTATCAATAAGCCTTACCAACTTGCTTCACACGACCATCGTTGCACTGCCAGTGTCGGCATCGCTTTTTTTAGCGATCACGACCAATCCAAGGAAGAACTATTGAAGCATGCCGATATTGCCATGTATCAGGCTAAAACGGCCGGCCGCAATACTTTGTGTTTCTTTGATCCGCTAGTGCAAATCAACCTTGCTTACCGCGTTGCCCTGGAAACAGATTTACGACTGGCATTGGCAGGAAACCAATTCAAGCTTTATTATCAACCCCAGGTTTGCCGCACAGGCAAAATCATCGGCGCTGAGGCATTGATTCGCTGGGATCATCCACAACGTGGATTGCTCTCCCCCTTAGATTTCATTCCTTTGGCAGAGGAAAACGACTTGATATTGCCTATCGGACAATGGATTCTGGAAACGGCTTGCGCACAGATCAAAATATGGGAAGGCAGTTTCCATACCCAACATTTACAGCTTGCCGTCAACGTGAGTGCAAAGCAGTTTTATCAGGCCGATTTTGTGGAACAAGTGTGTCAAATTATGCGCCGTAGCACCATCAACGCCGAAAAGCTTAAGCTGGAACTGACGGAAACTCTGCTGCTCGACAATATCGATAACACCATCATCAAGATGAAAGCGCTCCGTGAAATCGGCGTGCGCTTTTCCATGGATGATTTCGGCACCGGCTATTCGTCACTTTCCTATCTGACGCAATTGCCGTTCAACCAACTCAAAATTGATCAATCTTTCGTGCGCAACATCAATGTAAAATCCACTGATGCGGTGATTGTGCAAACAATTATCGGCATGAGCAATAATTTAGGCATGGAAGTCATCGCAGAAGGAGTGGAGACTGAAATGCAACGTGATTTTTTGGAACAGCATAACTGTTCGGTCTATCAGGGTTTTCTATTCAGCAAACCGGTGCCAATTGAGCAGTTTGAATCATTACTGAAACCAGAAATAATTACTTTATAATAAGCAGCAGTAAGTTGGTAAGGAATGTGCATGAATAATTTGAGCAAGTTTTATTTTTAAACCATGAAGAACATGCAAGACATGAAGGATTTAAGTCTTCATGCTCTTCATGGTAATTGCTTAAATTAATTTATGCATGTTTCTAAGTAAAAATTTTGCAAAATTCCATTCAGTTATGTCAACCAAAAACCTGTCCGAAAATAGCGAAATATTGCTTATCCAACATTTCTCACTTTCCTTTATAGTTTCGGATGGCCCTGACCAGTCAGTTAAGGAACGAACTCTCGAATTGTCTTACTATTTGCTGGAGCGGCTTTTGAAAATGCGTAAAATGGCAGTCTTGCCAATTGAAATAAAACCGGAGTGGCTATGCTGACTGAACAGGTTAGCGTTAATAATGACAAACCTGCCGCGATATTGTTTGTCGATGATGAAGCGAATGTGCTTAAAGCCTTGCGCCGATTATTTCATAATGAATCTTACCTTACTTACTTTGCCTCAAGCGGCGCAGAAGGTCTGGAAATATTACAACAACATGCCGTTGACCTGATTATTTCCGATATGCGTATGCCGGAAATGAACGGCGCGGAATTTTTAACCCAGGTTTTCATGCAATGGCCGGAGACTATCCGTATTTTACTGACCGGCTACGCCGATTTGCAATCGACGATAGATGCCGTCAATAAAGGGCGAATTTACAATTATTGCAATAAACCCTGGAATGACGAAGAGCTTAAATTACTGGTCCGCAACGCCCTGGAACAAAAGCGCCTGCGCGAGGAACGGGATCGTTTATCGGATATTGTTTTCCAGCAAAATAAAGAATTAAAAGACCTCAACGAGAATCTTGAAGAAAAAGTCGAACAGCGCACCAAGCAACTTAAGAATGCCATGCAGCATCTTGATCGGGCGCACAAGAATTTAGAAAAACAGTATATCGAGTCCATCAAGGCATTCTCTCGCATTATTGAAATGCGCCCCGGCATTAAGAGCGGACAGTCAAAATATATCGCCGAAAAAGCCTTGCTGATTGCGCGTGAACTGGGCATGAGCGCAGAAGAGAAAAAAAATATTTTTTATGCCGGATTGCTGGTTCAAATCGGCAAGATGAGTTTGCCGGATAGCGTACTTTCAGAACCCTATTACCAAATACCTCTTGCCGAAATACGCCATTATTTAGCACATGCGGTAGAAGGCGAAACTTTATTGAAGGGACTGACGCAATTAAAAGAAGCTTCCGTTTTAATCCGTCATCAATACGAACGCTACGATGGTTCAGGCTTTCCCGATCACTTGGCTAGACAAAACATTCCCCAAGGCTCCCGTATTCTCAATGTAGTCAGGGATTATATCGCCTATCTTGAAGGTGCAATGACCGGTGAAGCCATGTCTGTCAGCAACGCAATCAGTCAATTAATGACGCGCAAAGGTAACTATTACGATCCGGCTGTTATCGACGTTTTTGTTAAAACACTTAATGAAGATATAACCACTGAAACGGCAGAGCGCGCGATGCCTGAAAAATCGTGGAAGAACAGCAAACTACGTACCGCCTCTCAAAATTTCGCCCCGTCTCGCCCGATTATCGAAATCTCATGGCTGCAACTTAAACCCGGTATGGAAATAGAATCAGTCTATGTTGATAATAAGCCTTATATTAGAAATTGTTTTGCCGATCAAAAAACAATTCACAACATCATCTCATTACGGGAAAACTCCGGTAAAAATCCCATCATTAAAATTTTCATGGGCATGAAATAATTCTAAAGTGTTTTTTCCCAGCACTACTGTTTCCCACGCTTCGGCGCATATCTTTATACATAAGCCTAAAAAGCAGTGTAAAATCAATAATATGATTGTTTTTTAATATAATTGATTTTATTAGGTTATTTCACCTTGTGTATTGGGCTCCAGCGTAACAAACACTTAAGAACACATAACAAATGCAAGAACAAGTCAAAAAATATATCGAACAATTCAAGAATGCCACTCAGCATCTTGACCCGGCAGATGCGCATCTAAAAAAACTGGATATTGATTTCGTCAGAAGGCTCTCTCACATTATTGAAATGCGCCCCGGAATTAAAACCGGACAATCAAAATATATCGCTGAAAAAGCCTTGGCTGTCGCAGGCGGCTTGGACATGGGCGCAGAAGAAAAAGGGAATCTTCTCTATGCCGGCTTGCTGATACAACTCGGCAAAATAAATTTGCCCGATAGATTGCTGACTAAGCCTTTTTATTCAATGTCCACTGTCGACAAATACCGCTATTTAGGACATGCGATAGAAGGCGAAGTTTTGTTGCATGGATTGACGCAGTTTGAAGATGCTATTACTTTAATCCGCCATCAATATGAACGCTATGACGGATCGGGCTTTCCCGACGGCCTGGTTGAACACGACATCCCGTTGGGATCCCGTATTATCAGCGTGGTCAGCGACTATATTGCGTATATTGACGGTTCAATGACCGGTAAAGAAATGTTCGCCGATGCCGCAATCAGTCAATTAATCATCCGGAAAGAAAGTCATTATGACCCGGATATTGTCGATGTTTTCATTAATGTGCTCAAAGGCGCAACCGTTGAAGAGCTCAAGGACGCAATCGTCAAAGCGAAATTACTCTCTGTGGCTACAGAACGATGGAAGAAAGGCCTCGTGCTTAAAACACGGAATAAGCCTCCCCGCTCCTCCACGATTGTTGAAATTGCATTGCCGCAACTGAAACTCGGCATGAAAGTGGATAGCATTTATTTTGGCAGTGAGCCTTATATTAGAAATTGTATTGTGGATCAATCAATCATTGACAACGTCACTCTATTAACAAAAACCAACGGTAAAAGTCCCATCATTAAAATTTTCCTGACGTGAAATAATTCATGAATGCGCGTCTCAACCGGTCTCCGGCAGAAAACTCGGCAGACTCACGCCATTAAATGCTTGGAATTTACCGCGCACCTGAAACAGATGGGTTTCCACATTACGCGCGCCCCAATCGTAAAGCGTTTCAACCAATTCGCGCTTGTCCATCGGAACCACAAACAGCGGTGTTGCACCTCGAAAGCGCTCCGTCGCTTGCAGCAATAGCGCCAATGTAGCTTTCTCGCTCCGCGCCACGCAAGGCCCAAGCATATTGAGCGCGGGATGTTTGATTGAAATCATAAATCCATCAATAGCCCCGTCAATGCCCTCAAGCACCAGAGCCTGCAATACACCGCGCGGATTTTCGATGGCATAGCGATAGTCGTTTACACGACTGATACCGCTGACTTCCGTTTCCAGCGCTGTCATGGCGGCAACATCCGTCGACGCGGCTACACGTACTCGGTCACGTAACGGATAACGCACATGAAGCCCGGCAATCGGCACCGGCAGCACCATGTCATGGTAACTGCCGTGAGGGATAAAACCTGAACGATTGTACAGGGAAAATGAATCCATATTGATAGCGCTGCTGACCAAACGTAGCGCGGCATACTGGTTCGACTCGGTAAAATCGACAATATGATTGACCAGCACCCGCCCTACCCCGCGCTGAAAATAATCAGGATTTACCGACATGACACCAAGGCTGACATGATGCTCACGCGGATGAAAAAAACAGGCGCCCATGAGATTGCCGCTGTTCGAGTCAAACGCGGCAATACTGCCGCCGGGGCTGATGTCGTTATAAATATCAAGAAAAATACCGGCCTGCTCCGGCGCGCAGCTGAAATAATCAGACGGCCAGCCATGCGCGCCATACCAGGTGTTAAATGAACGATGCAACATATAGGCATAAGCGTATCGGTCATCGCCGGTAAGCGGGCGCAGCAGCATGTTAACCTCCTTTCATCTAAGCAATTCATGCATTATCCGGTATATAACAAGCTTACCGACATATTTCCGAGTGTCAATCGCGGCCAGTTATGATAACAACGCTTTCATGGACGACGACTAATAACAGCCGGCACTGAGGTTTATAAAAACGTCGTGCATTGAAGTAATACCCGCCAATCTGCGCCCAATGAGCCGCAAAAGTTCAAATACTCAGCCACTGGCACTCAGTTGACTAAAAACTAGCCGCCGGTAACGCTTTGCCGAAGTTGTGCAAATAGCTATACCCATGTGACAATAAAGAAAATCGCTGCTCAGCTCACCGCCCAAGTAAAAAGTTATTTCCAAATCGAACGGGAACAAGCCAGATGGAATCCGATAACCAATTAGCCGGCCATGCAGCCACCATTCTGCTAGTGGATGACGATTTCACCAATCTATCGGTGTTCGGGCAATATCTAACACCTGACTACGAGGTTTTGGTCGCCACTTCGGGGCCGCTGGCGTTGCAACTGGCCGGCGGTACACCGAAACCGGGCCTGATACTGCTGGATGTCATGATGCCCGGCATGGACGGTTATGAAGTTATTACTCAACTAAAGATCAACCCCGACACACGGGACATTCCGGTTATATTCGTTACCGCCCTGACTTCGGATATGGATGAAGAACGCGGCCTGCAATTAGGCGCGGTCGATTACGTCTATAAGCCCTGCAATTTGCCGATTCTGTTATCGCGGATACGCACCCATCTGGAACTTAAAAAAGCGCACGACTGGCTGAAAGATCAAAATGCCTTTTTGGAAGCCGAGGTCGAACGACGTCATCAGGAAAACCAGCAGGTTCATTTGCAGCTGCTGCAATCGGAAAAACTGGCGGCGATCGGCCAACTCGCAGCCGGCATTGCCCATGAAATCAACACTCCCATCGGTTTTGTCACTTGCAACCTCAATAGCCTCGACACTTATTTGCATGACATCTTTATAGTGTTGGACGCTTACGATGAACAGGTTGCCGATAGCGCAATAGCACCGGATACTTTGCAAAAACTGCTTGAACTGAAGCGGCAAAAAGACATCGATTACCTGCGCGCCGATATTCCGCAATTGATCGCCGAATCGAGGGAAGGGTTATCGCGGGTGCGTGACATTATTCAGGATCTTAAGGATTTTTCCCATGTAGAAAGCAATAACTGGGAATTGGCCGATTTGCATAAAGGTATTGATTCGACGCTTAACATTATCGGCAACGAACTCAAACACCATTGCACCATTCACAAGGAATACCGCACTATTCCCGAGATAGTTTGCCTGCCGTCCCAGCTTAATCAGGTATTTATGAACTTGCTGACCAACGCCGCCCAAGCCATCGAAAGCCAAGGCGACATTATCATATGCACCGGCCGCAACGATCGGGAAGTCTGGGTGGAAATCAGCGATAACGGCAAAGGCATCGCAGCCGAACACCTGCCGCGACTGTTCGAACCGTTTTTTACCACCAAACCGGTAGGCAAAGGCACGGGACTGGGCTTATCGATTTCTCAAAACATTGTTCGCAAACACGGCGGCAGGATCGAGGTTAGCAGCAAAATCGGACTAGGCTCCACATTCCGTGTCTGGCTGCCGATTCACCGGGAATGAAGGGGAAAGAGGCGTACTCAGCAGTTAGAAAAATAGAACGCTGATGACGCTGATATAGAGTCCAGAATTAATATAGCGACGCAAAGTCTGGAAAGGATCCGCTATCGTTCTCAGGCTCCGGCGCGCTGCCATTAAGTTAAGCGTCTTGACGTCGGTAGGAGCGGGCCATGCCCGCGATATTTGCCCAACGATAGCTGAGTTGTAGCGCCCTCATCGCGGGCATGGCCCGCTCCTACAACGCTAAACTTAATAGCAATAACGCCAACGATGTCGCTTTATTCATTTCGGACTCTATAATTATGATGGCGGATTGAATAAGATTTTTTAAATTATCCTAGAAAAAAATCAGTTGACCACCGTTTTTAAGATTATCTGTGTTCATCATACATCTGCGTTCCATATGTATTTGATAATTGAGCAGCTACAAAGAACCTAGACTCCAACACTGCGCCCTTCGCCTTTAACCCCATTCGGCACGCAGTTGCTGTAACCAGCTGCGCGCCTGGTCAAATTTCATTTCGTTAACCAGTTGACCTATTGCCGTAAAGCGCGGAGCCACTACGCTGCCTGCCAACAGATTTTGCAGAATATTGAATTGGCTGACGGCATTGAACATGTTTTTAGCCAATAATTGATCGAGTTCATCAAGTACCGGCCTAATATCCGGATGATTGCGGAAAAAGGCTGCCTCTTCAACTCGGGTATCAACGGCATCCTGCCCAACGGATTTGACCGGCATATCAGCCGGTTGCGGTTCCGGCTGAGGCTTGGAAGCGACATCAACTCTATCGCAACTGATCCGGAACCAGAAACGCGCGCCCCCGCCCCGTCCCGGATTGCTGTCCACACCGACCTCGCCCCGCATGAGTTCGGCAAAACGCCGTACAATCGACAACCCTAAGCCGGTGCCGCCATAATGCCGGGTCGAACTGCCGTCAATCTGGGAAAATGGCTTGAACAATAAACGCTGCTTGTCGACGGCGATGCCGATACCGCTATCGGTCACCGAAAACTCGAGTTTTGCCTGCCGCCCATCGCATGCCATTTCACGGACTTCGATACGGACAAAACCTTGATCGGTAAATTTGATCGCATTGCTAACCAGATTGGTGAGCATCTGCCTTAGCCGTAACCGATCAATCAGGTAGCGGTGCTCGGCGGCTCCCATCCAAGCCGCTGTCATTGCCAAATTTTTCTGATGCGCAGTCTCGGCAAACAACAACAGCACATCATCTAGGGTGTGCTGTGGATTAACCTCGGAATAAACCAGTTCAAATTTATTGGCCTCAGTTTTGGACAGATCCAGCACATCATTTAACAAAGCCAACAGCGTTTGCCCGGAAGATAAAATGGTGCGGATGTATTGTTGACGCCTGTCCGGATTACAGTCGGGCATGGTTAACAGTTGCGCCATCCCCAGAATACCGTTCAACGGCGTGCGGATTTCATGCGACATGGTAGCCAGGAAACTGCTTTTGGCTTTATTAGCGGTTTCCGCAGTACGGGTTTTGATTTCGTTGCTCAAAATCAGCGCCATATGCGAAAAAAACGGCGACAGGTAATCGCGCATCTGCGCCGTACCCAATAAATCGGACATTTTAATAACACCGAGCAATTCGCTGCCCAGCAGCAACGGCATCACCCAGGAACAGGCTACCGGCAGGGCTTCGTTAACCAGCAAGGTATGGGCTATATCGGTCGACTGTTCGACAAATTTACGGTGTTCGAACACCTCGGCGACCAAGGTATCCTCGATACGCTCGACCACGCGACGCTCGCCGAACAAATTGGCATAATGAATATCGCCTTCGTCGAGATAATAAATCTCGACATTGGTACCGCCGAGGCTGCCGCACAAAGCCGACATCAAACTTTGTAACAACCCTTCGACGCCGGCAAGCGGATTCAACAGCTCAACAAGATGCAGGATCAGGT
>JAUGSS010000089.1:0-16643 GCA_044426515.1 Methylococcaceae bacterium
GAACTGGGCGCGGCACTGACCGAATCCAATGCCGACATGGCGGCTGGGCGTTATGTTAAGGAATCGGCCACTGAGCATTTAGCGCGGTTGGAAAATATGGAATGAGTTACACCCTTGTATTTACCGAACAATATAACCGCCGCGCCTTACGCTTTATTAAACGCCACCCCGACTTAAAACAACAGTACCTGAAAACGCTGCAATTATTAGAGATTAATCCGTTTTATCCGTCTTTACATTTGCATTCTTTGCAAGGCAAGTTGCAACGGCTACATTCCGTTTCTATTAATCTGTCGTATCGGATTACGCTGGAATTGCAAATTGACGAGAATCAAATCATCCTGATTAATGTTGGCGATCACCAAGCCGTTTAATTAGTCAGCACGCAGTGAGCGATAGATATTGTGAAAAAATGTATCGACTTTTTTGTCCTTCACAAATCCATCAAGCCCATTCGCATTACCAGGAGACTTAAATGACCCCCAAAATTATCAATATTATTGAAGCGGAGCAAGTCGGTGATTATTGTATTCGGCTTCGCTTTGATGATGGCGTTGAGCAAACAATAGATTTTAATGTTTTTTTATTGAATTCATGCCATCCCGATATTCGAACATTTCTGGAACCAAGCCGGTTTGCATCTTTTAGGTTAGCGTATGGGGAGTTGGTGTGGTGCGATTATGAAATGTGTTTCCCCATGATTGATTTGTATCGTAATCAAATTAATCCCATCACGGGAAACTTATGTGCTGCCTAAACGCGTATGAAATAACTTGAGCAGAGGTACTGGTGCAGGGGTTGCCCGCACCTTTTTATCTAACGCAAACCAGCAACAAGGAAATATAACCATGACTGACGACGAATTGAAACAACTGGTTTCCGGCTTGGCAATTGCCCAAAAAGAAATGGTAAAAGAAACCGATAAACAACTGAAAGAAAACGATAAGCGGCGGAAAGAAAACGAAAAACAATTCAAAAAAATGGTAAAAGAAACCGATAAACAACTCAAAGAATTGGGCAAACAAATCGGTGGCTTGGGTAAAAAGTTCGGCAGCTTTACCGAAGGACTCGCTCTGCCTTCCATGACTAAAATCCTGCGCGAGCGGTTTAAAATGGAGGTCATTAGTCCCAGCGTCCGAGTGAGTAAAAACGGTGTTGATGCCGAGATTGATGTGTTGGCCTACGCCAACAGCGCCATCAATGAGGTGTATGTCGTAGAAGTCAAAAGCCATTTACGCGAAGAAGCAATTACCCAACTCAATAGTTTGATGGCGAATTTTAAAACGCTGTTTCCTGAACATAAGGACAAAAAACTTTATGGCATTATCGCAGCGGTGGATATCAGCGAAGCACTGAAAAAGCGGGTATTAGCGGCTGGGTTTTATATGGCCCGCATACAGGATGAAACCTTTAGCTTGGATGTTCCCGATGAGTTTCGAGCAAAGAGTTTTTAAGAGAAGCCCATAATCCTCATGACTCTCAGGAATAGGGTGATGGCGCGAGCGGGTACTGTGCGTCTTGCTTTATTTAAAGCATCTACTGTCAATATAACACCGGGTCGCGTTTTTTTGATTTCACTACCTCGGGCGGGTTCAAGATCAATCCACCGGATTTCACCGCGTTTCAAGTCCGTCTCCTACCGTTACTTTCCAATCGGATTCAAGTTCCGATACGCAGGGATCGTTTTCAACGTCCAACGCTAGTTTGAACAGAGCATCTTCTTGTTCAGGAATAGCTTTACTCAGTAAATTGGCGATAATGCACTTCTCAACCGTTTAGGAACGGTTGATTTAAATCGATCAGCTAGATCGTCAGGTAAGTGGACGAGGACTTGCATCATGTTTCTCCAAAAGTATTAATAAATTACCAGACGGTAGGTAATTAGGCTGACTTTTTATGCTGAATGATATGGTGAAAAATGGATCGACTCCTTATGTATTTCGCAGTTCGGTGTTGACCAATGCCGATTTCTCTAACTCGAAACCTATGGTTTAGCGAGTCATCAACAATGACTTGAAGGCATCCAAGCAGCCAGGGGCGAATTCGATCAAGCTCATTGTCAACCGGCATCGGGGGGATGCGCTGATGGAAAACATTTTGTCCTGAAACCAACCCTCATTTTTCTCCAAAATAAAGTGAGTGAGTAAAAATGAGCAGCTCTAAACGTTCTTTGGTCGAAATAACCTTAAATCTTGCCCTTTTCACATTTAGAATTACTTATCAGGCTGAGTTTTAGTTATTTGCTTGTTATAATGCCTCCATTTTGTAACAGCATTAATTCTGATCGAGAGATTTCATGATTCAAGGTAGTATCGTAGCTTTAGTGACACCGATGGATGAAAGCGGTGCGGTGGATAAGGAAAGTTTAAAAAAGTTGGTGGAATTTCATATCGCAGAGGGGACTGATGCCCTGGTTGCCGTCGGCACTACAGGCGAGTCGGCGACGCTGGATGAACGCGAACACTGCGATGTTATCAAGTCTGTGGTGGACTATGTCGGCGGCAGGATACCGGTGATTGCCGGAACCGGCGCAAACTCGACGACCGAAGCGATCAACCTGACCCGTCTGGCTAAACAAGCCGGCGCCGATGCCTGCCTGATTGTTACCCCTTATTACAACAAGCCGACTCAGGAAGGCTTGTACCTGCATTACAAGGCTATTAGCGAAGCCGTCGATATTCCCCAGATTTTATATAATGTGCCGGGGCGCACCGCCTGCGATATGTTGCCGGAAACCGTCGGCCGCTTGTCTGCTCTTAAGAATATCGTCGGCGTTAAAGAAGCAACCGGCGATCTGTCCAGAGTTAAAACAATCCGCGATTTAGCCGGCGACGATTTTGCTATCTATACCGGCGACGATGCGACCAGTCGCGAGTTTTGTCTGCTCGGCGGCAACGGCAGTATTACCGTAACCGGTAATGTCGCGCCGAAATTGGTGCATGAAATGATTATGCTGGCGATAGCCGGGGACGATCAAACCGCTTTAGCCATCGATAAAAAACTGGCCGCGTTACATGAAAAGCTGTTTATTCAGTCGAACCCGATTCCGGTCAAATGGGCGGTTGCCGAAATGGGTTTGATCGGGAAGGGAATACGTTTGCCTTTAACCTGGTTGACGGAGGATTGCTTTGATGCGGTTCGTGAGGCCATGCGTCAGGCCGAAGTTATTTCCGGCAACTGCTCCTGCGTTGCTCTACCTCCTGCATCCATGCAGTCGAATACGCCATGAAAACTAAAATCAGGTCGTTGGTTATTGTTGCTGTTGCTCTGGCTAATATTTCAGCTTGCAGCACCATAAAAAATTTATTTCCGGATAAAGAAAAAGATTATCAGTTTACCACTGAGATTCCGCCATTGGTCTTGCCGCCTGACCTTTCCGGCGATGCAATCGCAAAAATTCCCGCCGCTCCGGCAACTGAAACGCCCGATACCGCGCCTTCCGCCCCGGTTTCTGAAACGCCCGATGCCGCTCGCGCTACGCCAACAAATGAAACAACTCCCGCTGTAGACCGGAAGTTAATTCAGGTTGAACTGATTGACGCCGAGCAGGGAGCAAAGCGCCTGCATATCAGCGCGCCGTCGGAAATAGCCTGGCGCATGGTCGGCAAAGCCTTAAGCCGAAAGTCTATTGAAGTGACCAATCGCAATCAGGACGAAAGACTGTTTGATGTCCAGTATGACCAAAGCAGACAGGACGCGGAAGACGGCTCTTTTTGGGACGAGATCGTTTTTGCGTTCAAAGGCTTTGAAGTCGACGAACAAGCGTTTATTGTCAAATTGGTGGAGAATGACCGGCAGACCGACGTTATTATTCTGGATAAAGAGCAAAAACCGGTGTCTGACGGCGCCAGTCTAAGTTTGTTGACGCTTTTGTATGACACTCTCAAAGCTGATTTGGCTAAGTGATTTATTAGGCTAAAGGCAAAGCCGTTTTGCCTTTAGCCTTTCGCCTTTTACCTTAAATCTTCATTACACATGTTAAAAATCTCCGGATCCTCTGCACTCTCTGACTTTCGTATTAATAAGCTGCTGGTCGAACTTCAGTCTATAGAACCCGCAATCAAGGCCGTTTCAGCACGATTTATTCACTTTGTCGATGTTGAAAATGACTTGAATGACAGTCAGGCTGATATTTTAAAGCAGTTGTTGGCTTACGGTTCCGCTCAAGCAGGCGCTGATATTTTCGGCACGCGTTTGCTGGTGGTGCCGCGTTCAGGCACGATTTCACCGTGGTCCAGCAAGGCGACCGAAATTGCCCAACGTTGCGGATTATCCGAGCTTAAGCGCATCGAGCGGGGCATTGAGTACACGCTGGATGTCAATCAGCCGTTACCGGCATCCGTTAAAGCGTTACTGCATGACCGGATGACTCAAACCGTTTTGGATGGCGATATCGAACCCGACGACTGCATGGATGCAGGAGGTACGACCCCACGGATGGGGGAGGTAGAGCAACGCAGGGAGCGGTTGCCGAGAGCAACGCAGGGAGCAGTTGCCGAATTATTTGTTCAGCATCAGCCCAAGCCGTTATTGACTGTTGCGATTATCGAGCAGGGCCGTGATTCGCTGGTTAAGGCCAATACGGAACTGGGTCTGGCCTTGTCCGACGATGAAATCGATTATTTGACCGACAGCTTTCAAGCCTTGGGCAGGAATCCGAGCGATGTCGAATTGATGATGTTTGCCCAAGCCAATTCGGAACATTGCCGGCACAAGATTTTTAATGCCGACTGGACCATAGACGGCGTACAGCAGGCGCGGTCCTTGTTCAAGATGATCCGCAATACCGCGGAAAAAAGCCCGGAAGGCATACTGTCGGCCTACAACGATAACGCCTCGGTGATGGCCGGTTCAACCGAGCGGGTTTTTATACGTAATGCCCAGACCGGCGAATACGGCTATGTCGAAGAAGACGCGCATTTGCTGATGAAAGTCGAAACCCATAACCATCCTACCGCCATTTCGCCTTATCCGGGCGCGGCAACCGGCTCCGGCGGTGAAATTCGCGACGAAGGCGCGACCGGCCGCGGTTCTGCACCCAAAGCCGGTTTAACCGGGTTTTCGGTGTCGCATTTAAAAGTCCCCGGCTTTCTTCAACCTTGGGAAGCGGATAACGGCAAGCCGGAACGTATCGCTTCGGCGTTGACCATCATGCTGGAAGGCCCGCTCGGCGGCGCGGCTTTTAATAATGAATTCGGCCGGCCCAATCTGGCCGGTTATTTCCGCAGCTTCGAGCAAGCGGTACCGGGCCGTGACAATGAATTCCGGGGCTATCATAAACCGATCATGATCGCGGGGGGCTTGGGCAACATCCGGCCGATGCTGGTCAAGAAGCAGCCGATACCGGCCGGTTCATTGATCATCATCTTGGGCGGTCCTGCTATGTTGATCGGTCTTGGCGGCGGCGCGGCTTCTTCGCAAGCTTCCGGCGCCGGTTCGGAAGATTTGGATTTTGCCTCGGTGCAACGGGAAAATCCGGAAATGGAACGCCGTTGCCAGGAAGTCATCAATCATTGCAACTCGATGGGCAGCGATACCCCGATTGTGTCCATTCATGATATTGGCGCCGGCGGTTTGTCCAACGCGGTGCCGGAAATCATCCATGATTGCGGCCGCGGCGGCCGCTTTGAATTGCGCAAGGTGCATAATGCCGATAAAGGCATGTCGCCGATGCAGATTTGGTGCAATGAAGCGCAGGAACGTTATGTCGTTGCGATTAAACCCGAAGCGCTGGAATTATTCACCGCCTTTTGCGAACGCGAACATTGCCTGTTTGCAGTGATCGGCGAGGCTACCGAAGCAGAACATTTATTGCTTAATGACGAATGGCTGGATGATAAGCCGGTCGATATTCCGATGTCGGTATTATTCGGTAAATCGCCGAAAATGCACCGCAATGTTAAGCATGTCAAAGCCAATACCAAAGCGCTCGATTTGAGCGGCATTATGCTCGACGAAGCGGTCAAGCGCGTGTTGTCATTCCCGGCCGTCGCCGATAAAAGCTTTTTGATCCATATCGGCGACCGTTCGGTAACCGGACTGGTTGCGCGCGATCAAATGGTCGGTCCCTGGCAGGTGCCGGTAGCCGACGTTGCGGTTACCGCAGTCGGTTTTCACGCCGTGACCGGTGAAGCAATGGCTATGGGCGAACGTTCGCCGATTGCGGTTATCGATGCCCCGGCATCCGGCCGTATGGCGATAGGCGAAGCCATCACCAATATTGCCGCCGCCAGCATAGATTCCCTGAAAAAAATCAAGCTGTCCGCTAACTGGATGGCCGCCGCCGGTTATCAGGGCGAAGACGCGGCGTTGTTCGATACGGTCAAAGCGGTAGGTATGGAATTGTGTCCGGCGCTGGGTATCGCGATACCGGTGGGCAAGGATTCCTTGTCGATGCTTACGGTGTGGAGAGACGATAAGGGAACACCAACCGGCAACTGCATGGCCGATTCCGATTGCGTTGCGCCGGATACGATTCCGCCGACGGAAGCGGTGGAGTCGGAAGCATTAAAAATAGACGATGCAGAAAAACAAGCCGACGGCTACACGGCTGCAACTGCTTCTCCCGACAGTCTTGCTGCCATGATGGCCGGATCAGAAGACACGGTTCCCCGAACGGAAGACGACTGCATGATAGCGACGCGTGGAGCTGTTGCCGAGGCAGCGCCGCAATGCATAGAGGAGCGTATCGGTGTAGCGGCGACTGCAAGGACGCAGGAGATAGAGCAATGCATGGAGCAGTTGCCGATAGCAGACAAAGTAGATGCTTTAGACAATGGCGCGCAAAGCGAAAAGACCATGACCGCACCGTTGTCATTGGTTATTACCGCGTTTGCGCCGGTTGCCGATATAAGTAAAACTTTGACTCCGCAACTGCGTTGTGTGCCGGATGAAGACAGCGCCTTGATCCTGATTGATCTGGGCGCCGGTAAAAACCGTTTGGGCGGCTCGGTGTTGGCGCAAGTTTACAACCAGCTGGGCGATGATTGCCCCGACCTGGATGAAGCGAATCTGTTGAAAGCTTTCTTTGACGCCGTACAAACGCTTAATGGTCAGGATAAACTGCTGAGTTATCATGACCGTTCCGATGGCGGTTTGCTGGCCACTGTGGCGGAAATGATGTTTGCCGGCAGACTGGGCGTGACCCTGACGCTCGACAGCCTCGGCGATGATGTGCTGGCGGCGCTGTTTAATGAAGAGCTGGGTGCCGTGTTGCAAGTGCGTCAGAGCGATTGCAAGGAAGTCGTGGAACTGTTGAAGCAATCCGGGCTGATCGATTGCACTTATATAATAGGTAAGGTCATTGACGATTGCATGGATGAGACCGCTGCCGACGTGCAACAACTCAGTATTCGCTATTCGGGAGAAGTTATTTATTCCGCTACCCGGTCGAAAATGCAGAGCATCTGGTCTGAACTCAGCTACAAAATGCAGGCCTTGCGCGATAACCCGGAATGCGCACAGCAACAATTCGAACGCATCGCCGACGATAAAGATCCCGGTTTGAATGTTGCATTGACTTTTGATGTTAGCGACGACGTGACGGCTCCATTCAAAGGCGCAGTAAGGCCCAAAGTCGCGATACTGCGCGAACAGGGCGTTAACGGTCATGTCGAAATGGCGGCGGCCTTCGATCGCGCCGGATTTACCAGCATCGACGTGCATATGAGCGATATTATTCACGGCCGGGTGAGCCTGGCGGAGTTCACCGGCTTGGTGGCTTGCGGCGGTTTCTCTTATGGCGATGTGTTGGGTGCGGGCGGCGGTTGGGCGAAATCGATCCTGTTCAACCCGCGCTGCCGGGATGAATTTGCCGCGTTTTTCCGGCGTCCGGATACTTTCGGTTTGGGCGTTTGTAACGGCTGCCAGATGATGTCGGGATTAAAAGACATCATCCCCGGCGCCGAACATTGGCCGCGTTTCATGCGCAACACTTCGGAACAATTTGAAGCGCGGGTGGCGTTGGTGGAAGTGCAGAAATCGCCTTCCATACTATTTGCCGGTATGGAAGGTTCCAGAATGCCGGTAGCCATTGCCCACGGCGAAGGGCGCGCGGAATTTGGCGCAGATCCGGCGGTTGCGCTTGAAGCGGGCGCAGTGGCCTTGTGTTATGTCGATAATTACGGCGAATTAACCACGGAATTTCCTGCCAACCCCAATGGTTCGCCGTTTGGTATTACCGGGCTGACCACTAAGGATGGGCGATTTACCATCATGATGCCGCACCCCGAACGCTGCTTCAGAACTTTACAAAACTCATGGCACCCGGATGATTGGGATGAATATGGCGCCTGGATGCGCCTGTTCAGAAACGCCAGGGTTTGGGTAGGGTAAGTGTCGTCACGCAATAAAGTGATCAGACTCAGACATACTTGAAGTGTAGTAAGTGTAATCAAATCCCGGCAATAAAAAGTTTAGAGGTTGTAGATTATGGACAAGGTCAACATGAGGAAAAATAAAAACCGAAGAGGTTCTTTTCGGATTTATGATGAAGTTAATCTTTCTTATAAAAAAATAGATGAAGCATGGGGGGGCAATTCGCGCGCTATTCCCGATAATATTGATCCTTCATTTTCTACAGATATTGAAAAAGTCCCCCGGAATCTGGCCGCGCTATTGCCTAAGCTGGAGAAAGACCTGCCGGATTTGCCGTTTAACGAACATGAAAGCCGTAACGTTAACATCAGCGCCAGCGGAATGGCTTTTAATTGTGAAGATGCGCTTAAGGAAGGCGACATTCTAGTCATCAAGATACAGTTGGCATCCAGTACGGCGGTCATCGTGACCTACAGCCAGGTTGTTTATTGCAAAAATCTTCAAGCGGACGATAGCCCAAACGATAGTCCGCATCCTTGTTTTGTCGGCGCTCATTTTGTCGATATGAAAGAAGAAGACCGGGCATTGTTGATTAAGCATGTGGATAAAAAGCGGGGACTGCAACACTGGGTTAACGGCGTTATCTTGATCGCCGTCATTACAATGATCACTATGCCCGATGTCGTATTCGGCTTATTGCTTGAATTTACCCACTTTTTGTTCGAGCTATTGCTGCACATCCTCCATCTTTCATTTGAGTTTATCGAGATAAATCTCGATCATCTGGTCGAACACCTTTTTGACACCGATCTCCATCAAACTCAGGTTATTGTTTTTTATGTAATACTGTCTTTTGTTATTTATGGGCTCTACCTTCTGGTGCGGGCGGTACCGTCTTTTTGCCGGCGTTGTAAACAAAACCTGTTTACGGCCTATGCGTTCAAGAAAGCAAGTTTGCTGTTTTTTTGGCGGGAACAGTCTTTGTTCAATAAAATCAAAATAGCGGCCATAGGCATTGCGGCCATTGCCTGTTATATTTTCTTGGGTATGTAAATATGGAAATAAACACTCTATATAAGAAGGAAACCGCCCGTATCCTGATTGTGGATGACGAGCCGGTAAACCTGAAACTGCTGGATAAAATGCTGTCCGCTCAAGGCTACAGCAATCTGGTATTGATACAGGACCCAAGACAGGTACTGGAAGCCTACCGACAGCAGCGCACCGACCTGATTTTGCTGGACATTAATATGCCTCATCTGGACGGTTTCGGCGTGATGGAGCAGCTCAAGGCGCTTGACGACCCGCTGTTTCCGCCCGTAGTGATACTGACCGCCCAGCATGGCCAGGATTTTTTGTTGCGCGCACTCAATGTAGGAGCGCGCGATTTTATCACCAAGCCTTTCGATCGTAACGAACTGCTGGCGCGGGTACGCAACATGCTTGACGCGCAATTGGCGCATCGCCTGGTTTATGAGCAGAAAGACGTGCTTGATGAAATGGTGCGGACGCGTACCAACGAACTGCGCCGCACCCGGTTACAGGTTGTACAACAGCTGGGCCGCGCCGCTGAATATCGCGATAACGAAACCGGCAACCACATTCTGCGCATGAGCCACATCTCGGCGTTGTTGGCGAAATTCATCGGCTGGAACGAGGCCGATTGCGAATTAATGCTGCATGCCAGTCCGATGCACGACATCGGCAAAATCGGTATTCCGGACCATATCCTGCTTAAGCCCGGTAAGTTCGAACCCGAAGAATGGGAAATCATGAAAACCCATGCCGTTATCGGCGCCAATATTCTGGAGGGCGACGATTCCGATTTAATGAAGTGCGCCGGCGAAATTGCGCTGAGCCATCATGAAAAATGGGATGGCAGCGGTTATCCTTACGGTCTGGCCGGTGAAGCGATTCCACTGACCGGGCGCATTGCGGCGCTGGCGGATGTATTCGACGCCTTAACGTCGGTGCGCCCCTACAAAAAGGCCTGGACGGTTGAGGCGGCGGTTGCGCTGATCAAGGAAAGTAGCGGCAGCCACTTTGATCCTGATTTGGTGGCGGTGTTTTTGCAGCAACTGCCCGAAATCCTCAAGATTTGCGCCCGGTTTTCCGAGCCTGAGCACGATGGGTGAACTCTTTGGATCAATCCGTTGACCTGTTGAGCAGTGTTCTCGATGCCTCGACCGAGGTATCTATTATCGCGACCGATCCGCAGGGCGTTATTACTGTGTTCAATCGCGGCGCGGAGCTGCTGCTGGGTTATAGCGCCGATCAGATCGTCGGCCAACAAACCCCCGCCTTGTTTCATCTTGCTTCCGAGATTGCTGCCCGCGGTTTAGAGCTGTCTCAGGAATACGGCATCCCGATTAAGGGCTTCCGGGTTTTTGTACACAACCCCGAGCTGCATGGCCGGGAACAACGGCAATGGACTTACCTCTGCGTGGATGGCAGGCAGGTGCAAGTGTCACTGATCATAACGGTCATGCGCTCAGCGGAGGGGAATATCACCGGCTACTTGGGTATCGCCCAGGATGTCGGCAAGGAAATCCGGGCCTACAAGGCCGTTAAAGAATTCAAAAATTTGCTCGACCAGGCCCATGACGGCATCTTTATGTTCCGGCCCGATACTTTGGGTTTTACCTATGCGAACCTGGGGGCGACGCTTCAACTGGGCTACAGCAGGGAGGAGCTGTTAAGGATGAGTCCGTTGGACATCAAGCCGGAATTCACCGAGGCGAGTTTTCGCGAACGCTTGCAGCCGCTGCTAAACGGTGCGAAAGCATCGGTTACCTTTGAAACCGTTCACAGGCGCAAAGACGGTCGCAATATATCGGTGGAAGTCTCCATACAGTTGCTGTCTGAACAGGGGCAAGAACCGTTATTCGTGAATGTGGTGCGGGATATTACCGAGCGTAAATCGGCTGAGCGCGTTATGCAGGAGAGTGCCGAATACACTCAATCTATCCTGGATAATGTTATCGACGGCATTATTACCATCGATGGCCGGGGTATCGTGCAATCGTTTAATCTTGCCGCTGAGAGCATATTCGGCTATGCGGCGGATGAAATTATAGGCTGCAATATCAACAGGCTGATGCCCGAACCCTACCACAGCGAGCATAACGGTTATCTCGAAAATTATCATGCGACCGGCATACCGCGCATCATCGGCATTGGCCGTGAGGTGGAAGGGCGGCGCAAGGACGGTAGTGTCTTTCCTATGGATCTTGCGGTGTCGCGGAGCACTTATCAGGGGCAGCCGTTATTCATCGGTTCGGTGCGCGATATTACGGAACGCAAACGGATGGATTTGATGAAGACCGAATTTGTCTCCACGGTCAGCCATGAGTTGCGCACACCGCTCACGTCTATCAGCGGCGCCTTGGGTTTGATTGCCGGCGGCGCTTTGGGCGAACTGTCGGGACAGGCAAAATTAATGCTCGATATTGCCTATAAGAACAGCAAACGCCTGGCGTTGCTGATCAACGATCTGCTGGATATGGAAAAACTGAGCGCCGGCAAAATGCACCTTGATTTACAGCCGCAATTGCTGATGCCGTTGGTGGAACAGGCGCTGGAGGCTGTTCGTGCCTATGGTGAACAATATCAAGTCAATTTCGAGTTGACCGAACGAGCCGACGATGTGCAGGTGCGGGTCGATAGCGGGCGGCTGCAACAGGTATTAAGTAATTTCCTGTCCAATGCGGCCAAGTTTTCGCCTCCCGGAGCTCAGGTCGAAGTCGCCGTGCAGCAATGCAAAAATAGGGTTCAGGTAGACGTTACCGACCACGGCCCCGGTATTCCGGCTGAATTTCGCAGCCGCATCTTCCAGAAATTCTCTCAGGCGGATTCATCGGATACCCGGCAAAAAGGCGGTACAGGACTGGGATTGGCTATCAGCAAGGAACTGATCGAGCGCATGGACGGGCTGATAGGCTTCGATTCCGAACAAGGCCGGGGTACGCGTTTTTATTTTTGCGTACCGGTCTGGCAGACGCAGCAAATAACGCCGCAACCCGTTAACTTGTCCATTCCGGGAGCGCCGCGCCTGCTGGTGGTGGAAGATGACCCGGATATTGCCGAGTTATTATCGATGATGTTGCACCGTGCCGGTTATCAGGTGGATGTGGCCGCCAACGGCGAGCTTGCCCTTGATTATCTCGCGCATAACGACTACATAGCGATAACCTTGGATCTGCTGCTGCCGGATCATAGCGGCATTGCACTGATCCGCCGGATTCGCAGTCAAACCGAGACCGAGGCGCTGCCTATTATCGTGGTGTCGGCTTTTGCCGAGGACGGCAAACTTGCGCTCAATGGCGAGTTTAATGCGATCGACTGGATCGGCAAACCGGTTGATGAGGCGCGCTTAGTCGCTGCAGTGCGCCGCTCATTGCCGGCACAGTCGGTTTGCAAACCCAGGGTGCTGCATGTAGAAGACGATGCCGATCTGCACCAAATTGTCGCGGCTATCGGCCGCGATGTCGCCGATTTCGATGTCGCCAACAGTCTCGCCGAAGCGCGCACCAAGCTGGCATTGGAGCGTTACAATCTGGTAGTACTGGACATAGGTTTGCCCGACGGTAGCGGTTGGGAGCTATTGATGGAATTGAAGCGGCTGCATCCTGAGCCGCCGGTGATTGTATTGTCAGGCTACGAATTGACTGCGGAGCAACAAGCCAGTGTGCAATCGGCGCTGGTCAAGACGCGGATTCCCAATCAGAATTTATTGGATACGCTCAAACGGCTGTTGTCGTAGAACGCTATTTATCGGCCTGTACGATTAGAAGAATGAATCGATTACAAAAAGTACGCTTAGATAGATAACAGGGCTTTCATTTTTAGGCGAAACAGTCGTAGGGCGCGCCGTGCGCGCCTTCTCCGAGGTTTAAAATATATTAAAGCCTTTGGCGCGCGCGGCACGCCCTGTTCAATACAACATGCCGATTTATTTCGTGTTTCTCATGGATAAATCGCTTTTTTCAAGCTAATCGCACAGGCCGCTATTTTATTGAGCGCGCGGATGATGTAGATGAATATAGATAATTACAAAGCATTCGTTTTCAAGCAGGAGCTTGGCAGCGAACTCTCCAGTTTATCAGTCAAATCTTGCGCTATTAATTAAGGAAAAACAGCTCTATGAACCTGCAACGCATACTTTACGTGGAAGACGAACCGGATATTCAGGCTGTGGCTAAGCTGGCGCTGGAAATGATAGGCGGCTACCAGGTGATGATCTGTAGCGGCGGACAAGAAGCATTGGACAAAGTGGGCGCTTTTGCGCCGGATTTAATCCTGTTGGATGTGATGATGCCGGGCATGGATGGGCCGAGCACCTTACAAAAACTGCGTGCCGATCCCGCTACCGCCGCCATTCCTGTGATTTTTCTTACCGCGAAGGTACAGTCTTCGGAAGTTGCACAGTACCAAGCGTTGGGTGCGCTGAATGTTATTGCCAAACCTTTCGATCCGATGACGCTGGCGGCGCAGGTGGCGGCTTGTTGGGATTGCCGTCATGGCTGATTCCACCGATTTTGTTGCCCGGCTTGCCGTTTTACGTGAGCAGTACGCCAAACAGTTGGGCGACACTTTGGATGATTTGGTCAGTTGTGTGGCGGGGCAGGGGACGGATATTGCCGTTATAACTTTAGAGGAAGTCCATGCAGGCCTGCGCAAACTGGCCGCTTCCTGCCGTACCTTCGGCTTTTCCGAGCTATCCAGCCAAGCACGGGTACTGGAAACGAGCGTGAAAGCTTGGTTGGATGGCGCCAGTGTGCCGGAGTCGGAGCAATGGGAGGCCTGGAAAACCGATTTGTCGGCACTGCGCCGGTCCGCCAATCCTACGGCTGTGTCAACCTCTCCTCAGGACGGACCTAGGGAGCAAGTCCGCATTATATTGATCGAAGACGAACAGCTCATCGGTGATGAATTGAGCAAGGGCCTTAGCCAGTTCGGTTATGAAATAATCCATTGTACGGATTGGCCGGCGGCCGAAGCCGCCATACGTAGGGCTAAGCCGGCGGTACTGGTAGTGGACATCGTACTATCGGGTCATACTCCGGCTGACAGCACCGAAGTTTTGCCCTTACTGTTTGAACGGCTTGGCTATCGGTTGCCGATCATTTTTCTGACCGATTGTATGGATTTTTCAACCCGGTTAGCGGCGGCTCAAGCCGGAGGCGGAGCATTTTTGACCAAATTCGTCGATATTTCCACGTTGGCCGGGCGTATCGAGATGCTGTTGCGGGAACGCGAACACGACCCTTACCGGGTGTTGATTGTCGATGATGATGAAGTCTTGGCCGAACACTACCGGCTGACCCTGGAAGCCGCCGGTATGTTGGCGGAAAAGGTCTGCCGCCCTCAGGAAACACTGGCGGTAATGCAGGATTTGCATCCCGATCTGCTGATCATTGATTTGTACATGCCCGATTGCAAGGGTTCCGATTTAGCGCTTGCGGTACGTTACGAAGACGCCTGGATGAGTTTGCCGATTGTTTATCTGTCGGCTGAAGATGATCTGAATGAACAGATTAAAGCCTTAAGCAACGGCGGCGACGATTTTTTGACCAAACCGATCTCGGATATGCGGCTGATCGCCACGGTGCAGGCGCGGGCGGCGCGCGCCCGCAAGGTTGATGAGTTGATGAGTCAGGACAGTTTGACCGGATTGCTCAAGCATTCCAACATCAAAGACCGCCTGAGCCAAGAACTCGAGCGTACCCATCGGCAGGGTACGGTCATGGCAATGGCGATGGTGGATTTGGACCATTTTAAGCGAGTCAACGATACTTGGGGCCATCCGATGGGCGATCAGGTTATTAAGACCTTGGCGCACTTGCTGCGCCAACGCCTACGTCGGCAGGACAGCATCGGACGTTATGGCGGCGAAGAGTTCGCGATTGTTTTGCCGGAATGTACGGCGGTGGATGCGGTACATTTGCTCAATGATATTCGTAGGCGCTTTGGCGAGATACGGTTTATTCATGAAGGACAGAGCTTCTCCATCACCCTCAGTGCCGGAGTCGCTACCAGCGATCAGTGCAGCGATGCGCAGAGTTTGCTCGCGGCAGCGGATGCAGCGCTTTATATCGCCAAGAACGGGGGGCGTAATCAGGTGCGGCAGTTTACGGATGTTGTCGATTCATCCCCGCAATGAATAAGCGCTGTCATTATTCGGCAATTAGAAAAAATAGTGTAACTACTCAGCTATCAAAGACAATGGGACGCAGATGACGCAGATGATTATGATTGACACGGATAAATCATAATAGAATCCGCGTTCATCATAACTATCCGCGTAATCTGCGTTCTATTTGTCTACCTGCTGAGTAGTTACAAAATAGTTACAATTTAATGAATATCACAATAAAAGAGATTTTGCTATGAATGCTGACTTTGCCGTCTTACTTGTCGGGATGCGCGACGATTTTGTTGGGGAACTGCCTGAGCGCTGCGACCTTCTTGAAGAAAGTGTGTTGGCACTGGAGCGGAATGCGACGAATTCTTTCGATGAACTTTACCGCCGCGTCCATAGTCTTAAAGGTTCAGGCGGCACTCTCAGCCTACCGCTGGTCACCCGTATTTGCCATCAGTTTGAGAGTTTTATCAGTATTGCGCGCGGGCATTTCGACCAATTGGCGGTGAGCCATGCCCTGAGTTATGTGGACTTGCTGCGCCGTGTTGCTGAGGCCTCGGACAGCGCTGCTGCAATTGCTATAGAGCATGATTTGGAACAATTGCGTATCTCCAGTATGCCGAGTTGTGCATCGGTGTTATTGGTTGAACCGTCCATTGCTACGCAAAAGTTTTGCCAAGGGGTGCTGGAGCCGCTGTGGGTGCGCCTGGCGAGTCAGGATCGGGGATTGCCCGCGTTGGAGTTACTGCTGCATCAACCTTTTGATGTATTAATTGCCGCGCGCGAATTGCCGGATCTTAATGCTCTGGCGCTGGTAGCGGCATTACGGGAATCCGGCAGCCGTAACAAAGACATTCCGGTGATTCTTATCAGCAGCAGTTCAGTCCCGGTGCCGGCTTACCTGAATATTCGCGCCACCATTAAGCGCGACGCGGAATTTGTGTCCACGCTCGCGCGTTGCGCCGGCGATGTGTTGGCCAGTTGCAGTAACTGAGGGTACCCCGGCTAAAAAGATAGCCATGAATACACGAAAGATGCTAAGGAACGTGCATGAAATAACTTGAGCAAGTTTTATTTTTAAACCATGAAGAACATGAAAAGCATGAAGGATTTAAGTCTTCATGTCCTTCATGCTCTTCGTGGTAATTGCTTAAATTAATTGATGTATGTTCCTAAACAAATTGTA
>JAUGSS010000027.1:0-4486 GCA_044426515.1 Methylococcaceae bacterium
GCGCTGCCCCGCGCATGACGCAAACGCATGGCTGACGACATAACGAACCGCCCACAAACGAAACCTTACCGTAACCACCGAGGCTGATGAAAGCAAGCCAAAGCCAACACATTCATTCCAGAATGCCTAACGTAGAGCTAACCGGGCGCGGCACGGGAAGCTGAATAAATAAAATCGCATTATAACCGCGCTCCGGTTGAGCGCCATGTTAGGCGGCGCGACCTGAATGACGAAACCTACAGCTTTGTAAAGCCAATTGATGTAACTATCAAATTCAGCTTTTTCTCAAGGTCGTGTGCCTCACTCATGGTTGTTCCTGAGACCAAGCGGAGAGACATAAACCCAGGCTTGAGAATGTCCAGTTCGCCATCTGTCGGTTCAAGCATTAACGAAATTGGAGCGTCATCTCTGCCTGAAGCGCTCGGTTGGCCTTCCTTGACGGTGAATCTGTATTTTGCATTTTGCGTGTTTGGCATAAGGAAGCACCATTTGAATAAAAAACTGACAAGCAGCGGTGCCAGATAAGCCGCCTAACGTAGAGCTAAGGGGCGTGCCGCTCACGGACGCTAAACGAAGCCCCAAAACTTGATAAATTACAAAACTTTAAAACCGCCATGAGGCGGCACGTCCCTTTGAGCGCCATGTTATGCGAAATATAGCAACCAACAACCAGACACAAAGTCAATTGCCTGACTTTTTGACTGAATTTCCACCACTATGCTTTTTGATAATACTACTTATCTCAGCATCAAGCTTTGCTTGCTCGCGAGCTAATTTTGCTTCGCGAGTTCTTGCCTCTTTGGCTGCTTGTGGATCAAAACGCCCTCCGATCCAGTTAGCGGGATTTTCCTCGGGGAAATCCTCAAAATAATCTGACCAGTCACCCATAACGGCCTCCATTTTTAATTGTTTTCACGTGTACCTTTTACAGCATAACGTAGAGCTAAGGGGCGTGCCGCTCACGGACGCAAAACGAAGCCCCAAAGCTTGATAAATTACAAAACTTTAAAACCGCCATGAGGCGGCACGTCCCTTTGAGCGCCATGTTAGGCCAAGAAGCACGATGAAAGCCAAACCACCGTGGACAAAAAGCCTAAACAACGCACTGGACGCTAAACCAACACGGGACTCGCGGCTTGCGTCGTGCGCGGCTTAACCCGGCTAAACAAAAACACCAAAGCTAACCCCGCGCATGACGTAAACGCATGGCTGACAACACCCGAACCGTCCACAAACGAAACCCGGCCGCAACCACTAAGACTGACGAAGGCAAGCCAAAGCCAACACATTCAATCCAGAACGCCTAACGTAGAGCTAAGGGGCGTGCCGCTCACGGACGCTAAACAAAGCCCCAAAGCTTGGTAAATTACAAAACTTTAAAACCGTCATGAGGCGGCACGTCCCTTTGAGCGCCATGTTAGGCTTATTCAAAGCATGGACAAAAAACCTGCCAACCATGCCAATCTTATTCGCTAGGAAAAAGTCAACCTTTAGAGTTGCGACGCCTCAAAATGAGCCTTTCTTTTGAGTACTCAATTTCCTCGTAGTCTTTGAATAAGGCGATGATCAAACTAATTCCTAAGGATGCAGCAACGATAATGGTGGCAATCTCAAGTCCACTCAGTGCTGCAGCAGGAGCTGCAAAAGCATAGGATAATCCGCCTGTAATAGGAGCCGTAACTGTTGCAGTACCGAGCAAAGCTATAACTGCCGCCAAGGTGCCAGCACCAAGTAGCGTAATTTTTTTTGCGCGTTTTAGTTTATTAGCAAGCTCGCCTGTAACGATAATTTCGGTTGCTTTTGCGTCCTTTGCCTGTGACAACTCTTCTTTGGTGTTAACGGTAACAGTATGCATTGATTTTGCTCCTTTGCTAGTTGCGGTAAAGTGGGCAATAATTTTTATTGCCCACCAGTTTTCAAAGCTACTCCGGTTATTTTAAAGAAGCTGCAACAGCCTCAAACGCTTCCTTGCTCTTGGATGTAACATCAAGCGAAAGTGTTTTTTCGCCAGATACGAAGCCATCCGCGTATTCGACAAACGTTTCAAGACCTTTGGTATCTTCATCAAAGATGTCAGCAATTTCAGGGATAGAAAGCCCCTTTGCCTGCATCTCTTTAATGCGTGAATAATTTGTAACAAGGCGAGCCATACCTACTGGATTTTTAGCAATACGTGAAAATGTACTCATTCGAAAAGTCCTCAAAAAACTGAAAAGGTTAGATGCGCCCATTAAAATGAGCTGCATCGACTATATTGGGGTGGTATTGAGAATTTAAAGAAGTTCGCATGTTTTTGTCTGCCCATAAGTTACAAATTACGAAAGCCTAACGTAAAGCTAACCGGGCGCGGCCTGGAATGCTGAAAAAATAAAACCGCATTGAAACCGCGCTCCGGTTGAGCGCCATGTTAGGCCGATGTAGGAATGTTAGAACTGCCTCCGCTCTGTTTTTTGCCCTTCCCAATACCTGGCGCATGATGTGCGATATTTTCAATGGTCAGATTACCCGCTTCTTTTTGCAGCAACAACTTTCTTACTGACACAACGGTTGAAAGCTCATTTGTATTTTCGTTTGGGGTGACGATGGCACTCACCATTTCCTTGTATATGTCTTCAGGAAGCCACATGGCTAATTCCCACGATAATTGGTTAGCCTTCCGATAGTCGGTATCTGGCGAATCCTCTTTAAGATTTCTGGCAAGAGCCAAGTATTCAGCAACGCGCACAGCTTGCTCACGCACTTTGAGATCCCACTTTAGATTTTCAAGGAATTGGGAATGCTCCTTTTGGAGAGAAGTTTTCAGTCTTGCACTAATCCAAAGTGATGCAAAATATTGGAGTGCTGCGAATAAGATGATTCCTGCACTAACTTCTGGCAAACCTATTTCGAGGGACATTATTTCACCTGCCTAACGTAGAAGTGAGGGGCTGCGCGCTTTTGCGCAGTCCCTCTCGACTGCCGGGTTAGGCGATGTCTTGATGCTACCTACGCACACGATAATGAAGGAGGACTTTTAGTGCAATCGCAGTGTGGTGAGGTTCCCTCTGGACAAGACATGCTGACTCCATTGCATGAACATGTTCTGTCAAGTAGCTTATCTCCATCGCGTACCTCTAGCACATAGGCGTTCTTGCTTACCTCGGGAGCGGGTATGTAATTGATGGAATGTCCATTCGGAAGAGTGAAAGTCGTGGTATCTGATGCTGTCATTTGTGTGCCCCTTATAAATGGAAGGTCGAACTAGGGAAAGAAAGACGACACCTTCCGTAAATCGCCTAACGTAGAGCTAACCGGGCGCGGCCCGGAAAGCTGAAAAATAAAACCGCATTGTAACCGCGCTCCGGTTGAGCGCCATGTTAGGCCAGAATCACAAAAAAGCGTGCGCCCTATTTTTTGCACGTTACTTACAGCCATGCTGTGCGAAAAATACTCTTCCAATCATGCTCCAATATCGGCGCTACCTTATAATCAACAGCGCGAAAAATAAGCATATATTTCCTAAGTATTTCGTTCAAAACATCACACCAAGACTCGATTTCTGAATACATTGGTATGCTAGTTGGCTCTCTTTTATCCAAGTGGGCAAGCCTCCTATCGGTGAAGCCGGAGCTATCGTCAAAGACTTTGATTAAACGCTGAATATCTTGTTCGATTATACGAGGATCTAAACGATCCCCAAGCGCACCTCCAAAGTGCTTATCAAAATCACGTTCTCCTACCCTTTTCCATTCGTCGCGTTCTTCATCTGGCCTGTTGATTACATATAAGCTTGAATAAAATTCTTTCGTAATCAACTCGCTATTATTCTTAATATCTTCGGCCAGCATGATAAGACCGACACTGTCTTTATCTTTTCGCACTTGGCGCCGAATATACATCAGGGCTGACTGAGAATAAGTTGCCTGTATAACAGAATAGAATGCGCTATGTTTCTGGAGATTATTGTTGTTATCCACCATTTGTTTTAAGCCAGAATGAATCTCCCTTATAACGGCTAGATTTGCTAATTCATGCGCTATTGAACCATCTAAATTCGCATCCCCTAACCAACGGTTCCATTTTTCAAGTTTCTGAGTGTTCATAAATACGTTCCTAATGGCCTAACGTAGAGCTAAGGGGCGTGCCGCTCACGGACGCTAAACGAAGCCCCAAAGCTTGATAAATTACAAAACTTTAAAACCGCAATGAGGCGGCACGTCCCTTTGAGCGCCATGTTAGGCCAAGAAGCACGATGAAAGCCAAACTACCTTGGAAAAAAAGCCTAATCAGCGCACTGGACGCTAAACAAACACAGGACTCGCGGCTTGCGTCATGCGCGGCACGCCTAAGCCAAACCAAAACAGTAGCGCTGCCCCGCGCATGACGCAAACGCATGGCTGACGACATAACGAACCGCCCACAAACGAAACCTTACCGTAACCACCGAGGCTGATGAAAGCAAGCCAAAGCCAACACATTCATTCCAGAATGCCTAACGTAGAGCTAA
>JAUGSS010000050.1:0-81235 GCA_044426515.1 Methylococcaceae bacterium
AAATCGTGGTATTACCATGCGGATGGCGCGGCAAGAAATACCGCGAATGATGCAAACCGTAAATTCAACGGCGGTTGGCATAATGACTTTGCGAAAAAACCAGGCCCCGATGGCGAAGACCAATGCGCGGCGTGCCACGGTGCGGATCACAAAGGCACTCGCTTGTCGAAAACCCTTGTTGACCGGACATTGATAGATTCAAAAGGCGCATCTATTAAAGTGGTGAAAGGTCAAATTATCGGTTGTGATTTGTGTCACACAATGGATAAAAGTTTCATAGATTCACCCAAAGGCATAGCGCAAGATCATGCGCCGCCTCAACCTGAAACGTTTGTGATTAAAAGCGCGCCTGTAACGGGAGGCATGGGGCACTAAAAAACACTGGTTATAAACTTTAAGAAGGGGGACGTTGCAAAGCGTTCCCTTTTTTGTTTTAACATATCGCGAATTTGTCGCGCCCACGAAATCTATAGCCCGAATTATGAACAAAGCCTTAATTTTTGCTGGATTGCTGTTTGCATCCGGC
Source organism: Methylococcaceae bacterium (assembly GCA_044426515.1). Classification (GTDB taxonomy): domain Bacteria; phylum Pseudomonadota; class Gammaproteobacteria; order Methylococcales; family Methylomonadaceae; genus Methylobacter_A. The sequence continues at coordinate 527 of JAUGSS010000050.1, forward strand.
ATCCAAGCGCAAGCTAATCAAAAACCCATCGCCAATGCAGGCGCAGACCAAAATGTCAATTTTTCAACCCGTGTTACGCTTTCCGGTAACGTGGTGGCGCAAATTCAAGGACGATTAAACGATACAGGCATTACTTTTTGTTCCGATGGCGCGTTTAACGTGGCAGATTGTGGCATTAGCACTTATCCGCGCCAAGATGCCGAATTCGGACGGGATTTTTTTAACAACGATGACAAAGACGGTCACGCGGGATTTAGTTTTAGTAAAATTAGCGCGGCGGGCGAAAAATTGCCGCTTGATGCAATCGAATGGGCGTGTGTCAAAGATAATGTGACGGGATTGTTGTGGGAAGTGAAAACCGCTAAAAATTCGATGGAAAGTTATCAATTTGCAGATGCAAAAAAAGGTGTGAAAACGATAAACACGCAAAAATTATGTGGCAAAACGAATTGGCGTCTACCGCAAATTCAAGAGTTGCAAGGTATTGTGAATTACAGCGTAGCGTTTCCCGATCCAAATATCGACCAAACTTTTTTCCCAAATTCAACAAGCAAGATTTATTGGTCGGCAACGCCTTATGCCAAAAATACAAACGATGCTTGGGGTATTTATTTTGACGATGGGCGCGTTTTTGAACAGGATAAAAAAACGCGCGCGGCGATTCGTTTGGTCAGTTCAGCACAAAAATCGGTGGCAAAAAAATATGTGATTTCAAAAGACGGCACAGAAGTTTTCGACATGCAAACGGGTTTGACGTGGCGACGTTGCGTGGAAGGCATGACCTGGAATGGTACGACGTGCGCAGGGTATCCGTTTGGCGGAATGTTGATTGAAAGTTTACAACGCGCCGCCGGCGAAGCGCGTTTAACAGGCAAAGCGTGGCGGTTACCGAATATCAAAGAATTAGCAAGTTTGGTTGATACGGCGCAACCCAATCTAGCGATAGATTTAACGGCATTCCCCGGAACGCCAAATGACCAAATGTGGTCTTCGTCGCCTTATGCGTTAGATGCTTTTTTTGGTTGGGCGGTGCATTTTTACTACGGCTCAAGCTATTACACTTATTTAGAAGACATTGCGATGATGCGTTTAGTCAAAGATTAGTCCTGCCGAGAGAGTTTGGGGCGAGGGGAATAAAATGTCCATGTTATTTCGTTGCATATTCTGACCCAACCTGATCCAAAACTATAGTGGCTATCGAGTTCGACTTTGGAAAGTTGCATTGCAAAGGTTCTCAAACGAGTCAGGATTACGGATATCTGTTTGTTACTTCCCACCAGGCACCAGCAAATGGAACAAAATTGAGCATCGTATGTTCAGTTATATCCGTCTGAATTAACGAGGCAGGCCTTTGGTCAGTCACGAAGTTATTGTCAATCTTATTGGTAGCACAACCACTCAAAGCGGTCAGACCATCAATGCTGAATTGGATACAAATCTTTATGCGAAAGGCATTCACATAAGTGATGCTGAACTTGAAACGCTTAACATGACTAAGGCATCATTTCATGGCGAATGGAACTACACAATTACTCAAAACTGTCCAGGTTAATTGTGGACGAGCACTTAGCGCTGGCAAGTACCGCAAAATACCGTTGATCGATTAGCTATTCTGATTTCGGTTAACGGCTGGTTACAGCTGGCACACGGCAACCCGGCACGACCGTAAACCCTAAGCTGTTGTTGAAAATAGCCGGGTTTTCCGGCTTCATTGACAAAATCCCGCAGAGTGGTGCCGCCTTGTTCGATAGCTTGTTGTAAAACCAGCCGAATACATTCCGCCAATTTTTGGTAACGCGGCAAAGAAATTTTTCCGGCTTGGCGCGTAGGATGTATACCGGCCATAAACAAAGCCTCATTAGCATAAATATTGCCGACGCCGACCACGATATGGCTATCCATAATAAATGACTTTACCGCTGTTTTGCGGTTTCCGGACAACGAGTACAGCAGTTTGCCGTCAAAATCGGCTAACAGCGGTTCCGGTCCCAAGTCTTTCAGCAATTGATGTTCCGCTACCGGTTCCGTCGTCCACAACACCGCGCCAAACCGGCGCGGATCGTTAAAACGCAGCACCGTGCCGTCATTAAAAACAAAATCGACATGATCGTGTTTGCCGGCCGCTTGGCCTGTAGTCATAATCCTTAAATTGCCGGACATGCCTAAATGCAAAAGCACCGTGCCGGAGCCGGTGGAAAGCAGCAGATACTTAGCTCTTCTGGAGACGGATTGAATACTGAGTCCGGTTAAAGTTTGGCTAAGCGTTTCAGGCACCGGCCAGCGCAGCTTGGGTTGGCGGACGATAACCTGTTTAACGGTTTGGCCTTCAATATGCGGCGCGATGCCTCGACAGGTGGTTTCGACTTCGGGTAGTTCAGGCATGATGGTTAGGGGGATGTGTTTTGCAGGGCTAAGTTTAACAGGGTTGGGAGTGTAGGTTTGAGTTAATGGGTTTGTCTAAGACTAAGCAAAACCTCAATCCCCGATGTTTTCAGGCGCGACTCTTAACATCTCGTCAATGCTGGTTATCCCCGCCGCTACTTTTTCCGCCGCACTCAGGCGTAAGGGTCTCATGCCCTCCAGCATGGCTTGTTTTTGCAGTACGGCATTATCACAACCGTTGACCATTAATTTTTTTAGCGCCGCCGAGTTGCTGAATATTTCATAAATGCCGATTCGGCCGGAATAGCCGGTGTGCCTGCATTCTTTACAGCCTACCGCTTCGTAGACATAAGCGGGCGTTGCCGCCTTGTAAGGCATAATTAATTGAGACCATTGCTGATTGTCTATGTCGACTTGCTTTTTACAATTCTTACATAAAACACGCACCAAGCGCTGCGCCATTACGCCTAATAAAGTGAGCTGAATCAAGTAGGCGGGTACGCCAATATCCAGCAGACGGACGATCGCCGAGGGCGCATTATTGGTATGCAAGGTGGAAAATACCAAATGCCCGGTCAGAGAAGCCTGAATCGCCATTTCCGCAGTTTCCAGGTCGCGAATTTCGCCGACCATAATAATATCGGGATCTTGGCGCATTAAGGCGCGAATGCCGCTGGCAAAGGTAAGCCCGATGTTGGCTTTAACCTGCAACTGGTTAAAGCTGGGTTCGATCTGTTCGATCGGGTCTTCCACGGTACACAGGTTGACTTCGGAGGTGGATAAATGTTTTAAGGTCGTGTACAGCGTGGTGGTTTTTCCTGAACCGGTAGGGCCTGTGACCAGGATAATCCCGTGCGAATGTTGAATCAATTTACTCCAAAGCGTCTGCTCATGATTGTTAAAACCCAGTTGTTTATAATCTCGGGTCAACACTTCGGGATCGAAGATGCGCATGACCATTTTTTCGCCAAATGCGCTGGGTATGGTGGAAAGCCGCAATTCGATTTCTTTTTTTCCGCCGATATGGGTTTTAATGCGGCCGTCTTGCGGCAGTCTTTTTTCGGCAATGTTCATTCTGCCGAGGATTTTTAACCGGCTCATCACCGGATTCATAATGGCGGCGGGCAGTTTATAAACATCATGCAAAATGCCGTCGATTCTAAAACGCACATTGCCTTGATTGCGGCGGGGTTCAATGTGAATATCGCTGGCACGCTGATCGAACGCATATTGCATTAACCAGTTGACCAAATTGACGATATGCTGGTTTTCCGCATCGAGATTGCTGATTTGGCCCAGTTCCACCAATTGTTCAAAGTTATAAAGGGTGTTGTTTGACTGGTTGGCGGAGTTATCGGTTGCCCCTTTTAAAGATTTTGCAAACGCGTAAAACTCGCCCAAATAACGTTTGATTTCGTCAGGGTTAGCCAACACGCGGATTATTTGGCCCGGTTGGATTTTTTTAAGATCAGCCTCCCAAGCGCGAATATAAGGTTCGGCGGTAGCAATGACGGCTTCATCCTTGCTCACTTTAATCGGCAGAATGTTGTAATTTGCCGCATAGGCATGACTGTAAATCAAGGTCACGGAAGGGATGTCGATTTTTAGCGGATCAATGTAGTAATAGGGCAGGTTTACTTTTTTTGCCAACCACTGGGTCAAATTTTCAAGTGTTAAGGGGATTCCGAATTGGCTTTGATCGGTTACGCCGCATTCGACCAGAATATTGAGCGGGTGTTTGGTTTTGCTGGTCGAAGCTTGGCCGTATATTTGACATTGTTCAAGATCGGCGTTCGAAATCATCCCGTCTTGTTGCAGCCAAAGCAATACCTGGTCAAGCGTTAGCCTGGCCTCTTGCTGCCCCTTGTGATTAACTGATGGGTGGTGCATGGTATTGTTTCAGCAATGGCGTAGACATTAAATGACGGTGATTGCTCGGCAGATATAATAGAACACGGATGACACTGATTTAGACGGGTTTAAACGGATTTTAAAGCGTTAATGGGAGGCTCATGCATTGGTTTTATCCGTGTTTATCAGTCTGGTCCGCGTCATCCGTGTTCTATTTTTTACCTGCTGAGTCGTTACGAGTAATTACAAATGGCGAATTATGGTTTGCCGATTGCCGGTGGCTCATTATACCAGTCTGTGGGGATTTGAGGCGGCTATAGTTGGTGATTATTCTTTAACACATCCCAGACTGAACGCAGGTTGGATTTGGGTTCAGGCAAAAGCAGAGTGATTGCCATCTCTTCGATGGCGGCGAGTATGCATATGACCGCAGCCACTCGAAACGGCCACGGCGGACCGCCAAGAAACAGTATATATAAAGTAAAGCCCATAGCGGCAGCGGCGATTTTGACGGCCCAGGTATGGTAACTGGTAAAGCAGCGGAATTTGAAAAATCCCAAAAGGGCAGGCAACAGGCAACTGGCGACAATCAGGCCGACATAAAGCGATTCTCTGCTCACGACTTCGGGCCACAACCACCAGCAACACAGCGCGATGGTCAGGTAAGTGATGACATCCGCCCAACTGTCGAGGGTGGCGCCGAACTGGGTAACTTGCCCGGTTAACCGGGCGATCATGCCGTCGAGCAAATCGCTAAGAAACGTAATCGCCAGCAACGCCATAAAGGCGATTCCGTGTCCATGCCATGCCAGCCACAGCAACGCGGGTGCTGCCACAAAGCGGAATCCGGTCAGCAGGTTGGGCAAGGTCAGTTTTGATTGCGTAGTGTTCATAAGCTAAACGAGGCTGTCAACGGCGCATGGTCTGAAAGTGCATGCCACGGTGCGTGGGCCAGCCGCTCACACGATACCGGGGTTAAACCGCGATAATAAATGCGATCCATCGGTAAAAAAGGCAGCCAGGACGGAAAGCTTCGCGCATAGCGGCCATGGGTTACATGGAAAACTTCCTGCAAGCCCAGACGCTCATGGAAGAGTCGATCGGCTTGTCCCAGCCAGTCGTTAAAATCACCGGCAATAATCAGCGGCGCGTCGTAGGGCACATGGTTATCGATATGGTCGGATAATTTGCTTATTTGCAGACGGCGCTCCTTGCCTATCAGGCCGAAATGTATGCATACGATATGCAGCTCCTGAGTATTTTCCGGCGGCCGGTCGAATCGGTTCCCTACCGATTGCGATACTTCTGACCTACATGGATGGTGGGAATGCCGAAGATTGTCGGGAACAGTCTCGGCCGCCATCCTTGGCAGTCGAATAACGCCATGCAATAGGCTGCGGCTGGCCCAGGGAAAAGGCGATACGTTAATGTTTTCCCAGCGTTCGAACGGATGTTTGCTCAGGATGGCATTACCGTGATGTCCGGCATTATAAATCGCATTTTTACCGTAGGCATGGAAAGGCCAGTTGTTTTCAGCGAGAAATTCAAGGTGAGATAAAAGCGGCCAGTCGGCGATTCTTTGCTGATGCCGGTGGTGCTCGCCCTGCATTTCCTGCAGGAACATCAAATCGGCGTCGGCGGCTACCAAGGCCTCCCGAATCTGGTGCAGTACAAATCGGCGGTTGCCGGCATTAAAACCTTTATGGATGTTATAAGTTAATACTCGTAATCCTTTTTCGCTCATACGTACTTTAGTTAGTGAAGTTAGTCTAATAAGGCCGATTACGAATATGCAATCGGTAAAGAACCGGAGAGATCAGTTCCTCAATCAGAAAAAAAAACGCCGTAATCAGGATGATGTCAATCAGGCTTAATGCCAACGGCTCTTTTAACACTAAGATCGGTAATAATGATTCAGGCACTGTATCGAGGCCTCGCGCCCGGCTGCTTTCAACGCAACCCGTCCGGCGTTTGATAAAGCTTGCCAGCAAATCTCCGGTCATTGCCAATATGCCGAATAACACAGCGGTCAAAAGATCGATTCCGCTTAAAACTGCAGCAATCATGGTAAAAAGAATAGCGGAACACAAACCTCGCCAAGTTTTGCTGTCGCCAAACAATCGCCGGCCATCGTGCAGTTTCAGCCCATTATCCACCGGCCATGTCCAACGTTTGCCCAGCGCGTTGTTGATCAGCACCGGTGCACCGTTCGCAACAATAAGCAATGCGATAGCCTGGGTTATGCAATATAAACATAACGATAACGCCGTCATGTTGGAAACCTCGGTTGTCTGGAATACCCATCTTATTTGATCATAGTTAGCAATCACTGTCGATTCAGATTAGCTGCGATTTCAGTGCCGATTGAGCGCGTAAACAGGCTGCTTAAAAATGCTGTAAAATGCTGTAAAATGCCCAAACGCAAATCTTTGCCTCTACTTTAAAACTACGAGAAAACCATGATAGATAAAAAACTGCTTGATATTCTGGCCTGTCCTTTATGCAAGAGTCCTTTGATTTATGACAAGTCTAAGCAGGAACTTATCTGCAAAGCCGACCGTATCGCTTTTCCTATCCGCGACGATATTCCGGTCATGCTTGAAGATGAAGCTCGCGAATTAACCAACGATGAAGTCGACGCATTAGCCAAATGAGTGTGCGTTTTAAAGTAGTGATCCCGGCCAGATACGGATCGACGAGATTGCCGGGTAAACCGCTGCTGAATATTGCAGGCAAGCCGATGATTGCTCATGTCTGTGAACGTGCGCAGGAAGCCGATGCTGATGAAATCATTGTCGCTACCGACGACCAGCGGATTTTTCAAGCTGTTGCCGGGTTAGGCATTAAAGCAGTCATGACCCGCGCGGATCATCAAAGCGGCACGGAAAGAATTGCCGAGGTCGCTAGGCTTTGCGGCTGGGCCGGTGATGACATTATCGTTAATCTGCAAGGTGATGAGCCTCTTATTCCACCGGCTTATATCCGCGAGGCGGCTGCGGCATTAGCCGGTCAGCAGCAGGCGGGCATAGCAACACTGGCCGCTAAAATCACCGCTCCCGAAGAAATTTTCAATCCCAACGCAGTCAAAGTAGTCTTGAACCATGCCGGTTACGCGCTTTATTTTAGCCGCGCGCCCATTCCTTGGGATAGGGATGCATTCACCCGGTCCGGCGGCGCACCATCCGGGATTATGCCTTATCTAAGACATATCGGCATGTACGCTTACACGGTTGATTTTTTAAACCGCTACTGCCTATGGAATGCGTCAAAGCTTGAGTCGGTTGAGTCTCTGGAACAGTTGAGAATCCTATGGTACGGCGAAGCCATTCGGGTGCATATCGTCGATAAAACACCGGCCGCCGGTGTCGATACCCAAGAAGATTTGATACGTGTAGAACAAGTATTGCGCTTGGATCACTAGCCTGTCCGGGTACTGTTTGCATTTGACATAGCGTATTAATAACAGTACCTTGGGCAACATTTTTTAACTTTTACTTAAACACCGGTTTTTCAAGAGCTGTCAATGGAACAATTTCACAGAATAAGTCGTTTACCTCCTTACGTTTTTAATATTGTTAACGACTTAAAAGCCAAGGCCCGCGCGGCGGGAGAGGATATTATCGATTTCGGCATGGGTAATCCCGACCAAGCCACGCCTGAACATATCGTCAATAAATTGATTGAATCGACCAAACGCCCCGATACCCATCGTTATTCAGTTTCCAAGGGCATACCCCGATTAAGAAAAGCCATCTGCACTTGGTATAAAAACCGCTTTGATGTCGATTTGGATCCGGAAACCGAAGCCATTGTCACCATAGGCTCAAAAGAAGGCTTGGCGCATTTGGCTTTAGCGACTTTAGGGCCGGGAGATGTCGTGCTGGTGCCGAATCCCGCTTATCCGATACACCCTTATGGCGTAGTGATTGCCGGGGCCGATCTTAGGCATGTGCCGATGATTCCGGGCGGCGATTTCTTCGAGGAGCTGCACAAAGCCATTATCGATTCATGGCCCAAGCCGAAAATGCTGATTCTTAATTTTCCGGGCAATCCGACCAGTCAGTGTGTGGAACTGGACTTTTTTGAAAAGATCATCGCCGTGGCTAAAGAGCATAATATCTGGGTGGTACAGGATATTGCTTATGCGGACATCGTTTTCGACGGCTACAAAGCGCCGTCGATTCTTCAAGTCGAAGGCGCAAAAGACATCGCGGTAGAGTTCTTCTCGCTGTCGAAAAGTTACAACATGCCGGGCTGGCGTGTGGGCTTTATGTGCGGTAACAAAGAATTGGTTGCCGCCTTGGCGCGCATTAAATCATATCTGGATTACGGCACTTTTACGCCGATTCAGATTGCCGCGATTGCTGCTCTTGAAGGTCCGCAGGAATGTGTTGCTGAAATTGCCGAGATGTACCGGAAAAGACGCGATGTATTGTGTGACGGCTTAGCGGCGGCAGGGTGGCCGGTTGAGAAACCGAAAGCCACCATGTTTGTCTGGGCGCGTATTCCCGAAGCGTATCAGCACATGGGCTCGCTTGAGTTTTCCAAAAAACTGTTGGCGGAAGCCAAGGTTGCGGTTTCGCCGGGCATTGGTTTCGGTCAGCATGGCGATGATCATGTCAGGTTCGGCCTGATCGAGAATGAACACCGGACCCGCCAAGCGGTTCGCGGCATACGCAATATGATGAAGAAAGACAAGGTTGTATAAGCGTATAAATTTCATGAAAATTGCGCGACAGTCCCATTAAATTAATTCAGGGGTTAATATGTCAGACAACATAGAGAATATAGTTTTGGAACATTTACGTCATATTCGTAGCAGAGTTGACCAAATAGCCGATGATATGTCTGATCTTAAGCATCGTATGTCTAGTCTTGAGTTAGCCACGGTTTCAGTTAAGCATGAAGTTGCTCATGGTGATGAAACTGATGCAAGGCAACAAATAACGCTCGATAAAATTATTGATCGCATTCAGCGGATAGAAAAAAGACTGGAGCTTATTAGTTAAGTGGTGTGTTTTCATTGTTCTCATACTTTGCGTTTTAAGCTAGAGAACGATAATAATTTTTTAACTGGAGTTTGATTTGAAACCGGTAAAAGTAGGTGTATTAGGATTAGGTACTGTCGGTGGCGGCACCGTCAATGTGTTGAAGCGGAATGCGGCGGAAATTGCCCGCAGAGCAGGGCGGGAAATCATCATCACTCGCGCCTCGGCAAAGGATTTAAACAAGCAGCGTATTTGCGATACGCAAGGCATCGCTTTAACGGCCGATCCTTTTGAAATTATCAATGATCCTGAAATTGAAATTATTCTGGAACTCATTGGCGGGGCAGGGTCGGTTAAAGACATGGTGTTAAAAGCCATCGAAAACGGCAAGCATGTGGTTACCGCCAATAAATCGCTTATCGCTTTGCACGGCAACGAGATTTTCGCCAAAGCCAGTGAAAAAGGCGTCATCGTCGCCTTTGAAGCCGCTGTTGCCGGCGGTATTCCAATTATCAAAGCGATACGCGAAGGTTTAAGCGGCAATCAAATCGAGTGGTTGGCGGGCATCATCAACGGCACAGGCAATTTTATCCTGACCGAAATGCGCGATAAGGGCCGTGATTTTGCCGACGTGTTGGCCGAAGCGCAAGCTCTGGGCTATGCGGAAGCCGATCCAACCTTTGATGTGGAAGGCATAGACGCCGGTCATAAATTAACCATTTTGGCTTCGATTGCTTTCGGTATTCCGTTGCAGTTCGACAAGGTTTTTACCGAAGGCATTACCCAAATTACCCGTACCGATGTCGAGTACGCGGAACAACTGGGTTATCGCATTAAGCATTTGGGTATCGCCCGCAAAACGCCGGAAGGCATCGAATTAAGAGTGCATCCGACGCTGATTCCTGAGCGCCGTCTTATTGCCAACGTCAACGGCGTCATGAATGCCGTTTTGGTTAAAGGCGATGCGGTCGGTCCTACGCTTTATTACGGAGCCGGAGCCGGAGCCGAACCTACTGCGTCTTCTGTCGTCGCCGATGTAATCGATGTCGTCAGGGCCTTAACCAGCGACCCTGAAAACCGTGTGCCTCATTTAGCCTTTCAGGCCGATGCCTTGGCTGACATTCCGGTATTGTCTGCGGATATGTTCCAAACGGCTTATTATTTGCGGCTTAATGCAGAAGATAAACCGGGCGTTTTGGCTGAAGTAACCCGGATTTTGGCCGAGCATCAAATTAGCATTGAAGCCATCAGCCAAAAAGTGCCGCTGAACAATGAAACTTCGGTGCCGATTATCATACTGACTCAGGTCACGCTGGAAAAAGAAATGAACGCGGCTATCGCTGAGATTGAAGCGTTAACAACCGTTACCGGTAAAGTCAACCGAATCCGTCTGGAAACTTTGGGATAAATAAAACATGTCTACGCATAAATATTACACCGGCTTGATTGAACGCTACAGAGACCGTCTGCCGGTCAGCGCAAGCACCCGCATTATCAGCTTGAACGAAGGCAATACGCCGATGATTCAATTGCAAAACATTCCTCGCTTGATCGGCAAGGATGTTGATATTTACGTTAAATTCGAAGGCTTGAACCCGACCGGTTCATTTAAGGATAGAGGCATGACCATGGCGGTCACCAAAGCCGTGGAAGCCGGCAGTCAGGCCATCATCTGCGCTTCCACCGGCAATACCTCGGCCGCTGCCGCAGCCTACGCGGCGCGCGCAGGCATTAAAGCTTTCGTGTTGATTCCCGACGGCAAGATTGCCCAGGGCAAACTTGCGCAAACCCTGATGTACGGCGCTGAAATTATTCAGATTAACGGCAACTTCGATAAAGGCATGGCGCTGGTTAAAGAAATCGCCGACCATGCGCCGGTCACCATCGTTAACTCGATCAACCCATTCAGGCTGGACGGACAAAAAACCGCCGCCTTTGAAATTGTCGACGACCTCGGCTTCGCGCCGGATTACCACTGTCTGCCGGTCGGTAATGCCGGAAACATAAGCGCTTATTGGAAAGGCTATAGCGAATATGCCGCCAGTCGTGTGTGCAGCACTCGCCCGGTCATGTGCGGATATCAGGCTGCCGGAGCCGCGCCGTTCGTGGCCGGACACATGATCGACGAGCCGGAAACCATTGCCACTGCGATACGCATCGGTCATCCGCAATCCTGGGATTATGCCTGGGCTGCACAAAAAGAATCCGGCGGCTGGTTCGACAAATTCACCGACGAGCAGATTTTAGCCGCGCAAAAAATGCTGTCCCAGCATGAAGGCATTTTCTGCGAGCCTGCTTCGGCGACATCATTGGCTGGCGCTATGCAAGATATTATCTCCGGGAAGATTCCTGAGGGCAGTAAGATTGTCTGCACCTTAACCGGTAACGGCTTGAAAGATCCTGATACGGCTATAGCGCAATGTTCCGCGGCGCATCCGGTGACGATTGAAGCCAGTCTGGATGCGGTTAAGAGGGCTATTTTGGATTGTTTGTAAAAAAATAGAACACGGATGACGCGGATTTAACGGATTTGCGCTGATAAAACAGATTTTTGACTGCCGGACGGGGCATGTTGCCCCGTCCGAAACGTTTTGCGATAGTTAAATGTAACCACTTTGTCCAGACATGCAAAAACGTTAGGGACAGGATTGCAAGCCCCGTCCCGTATGAGAGAAGCGAAGTGATGAAAAAAATTGAAAATTGCATCATCAATAATGCTGTTTTAATTGCATTATTAATGGTTGTAGTTGTTATTTTTTCTTATGTTTTAAATTTCCATAGTCAATTCATTAGTGGAGATGCTGATAAATGGGGAGTATTCGGCGATTTTATTGGCGGAACGTTAAATCCGTTTCTTAGCTTCTTAGCATTGATAATTTTGTTGCGTACTTTTTCAATGCAACGAAATGAACTAAAAGATACGCAACGAATTCTACAAACGCAGAATGCAATGCGAATTAAACAGAACTTTGAAAGTACGTTTTTTTCTTTGCTTAACGTACACAACCAGATTCTTGCTGAGTTTTCTGTTTTGCCTGTGCAATATAATACAAAATTTGATGGTATCGCTAAAGACGTGGAAGAAATATGGCAAAGATATAACAATAAATCTGCTTTAAGAAAAACGCTTTACGATGCAAATTATGACAGTCACGAATTTCCTCATACAAAAATTACCTCGTTAGATACTGCTTACAAAAATCTTATGGTTGACGTTATCTATTACGGTAACTATTTTCATATCTTACGTGAATTATTGAGGTTTATTAAAATGAATGCCCCTCTTGAATATGAATTTTCATATTCAAGAATCACAAAATCTATGCTCACCAATGATGTTTTGCAACTGTTAGCAATTTATTGTTACAAAGATGATGAATACCGGTTACTTCTTGAGCGTTATGCAATTTTTGAAAATGCTTCATTTAATCCAAAAAGTGTAGATAACGATGAGTTCCCTGCTGTTTTAGAGGCAGTTCAGTTTTATGACAGCAAGATATTTGGCCTATGACAATCAATTACGGGTGTTTATCAACAAAAGGCTTTCTGTCTTTCGACATATTGGCATGATGTTTATATTACGTTAAATTAAATTGGTAAATTTACTATGAATATTGAAACTATCCGTCATGAAGCATTGCTGCTTCCGCCGCAAGAGCGGGCGCAATTGGCAGAACAATTGTTATCCAGTCTCGACACCCTAACGGAATCGGAAGTCGAACAGCTTTGGTTTGAAGAGGCCGCCCGTCGTGCTGACGAAATGGACAGCGGGCTGGTGCAACGCATCCCAGCCGAAGTGGTTAATCGGGAAGCTCAAGCGCTGCTAAAGTGAGTTACTTTTTTAATCCGAAGGCGCGGGTTGAGCATTTGGAGCATGTTGCCTATTACGAATCCAGACAGCAGGGTTTAGGTGCTCGTTATCTTGCCGCTTTTAATGCGGCAATGGTTAAAGTTTGCGCCTCTCCACATCGCTATAAAATCGAGTTTCCGCCTACTATTCGACGGTATCGGCTTCCTGGTTTTCCGTACAATATCCTTTACCGACAATCAGGTGCGGATGTTGAGGTGTTGGTCGTTGCCTCGCATCGTCGTCGCCCGGATTATTGGTTGGATAGAGTTTAGCGAGTATCCAAAGCCGGCTTTTGTCGGCTTTTTTATTGGAAAACCCATGTATTATCAAGGCGTAAAAAAAACCATCGTTGCTCGTCCGGTTGTAAAAAAACGTTCTAACTTGGGTGAAATACACCCTATATTGGAACGCATTTTTTTAGCCAGGGGCTTAACATCTACAGACGAACTTGACCGGACATTAGCAAAACTGCCGTCGCCGTGGCTGTTATCGGGCATCGAGGACATGGTCGGTCATTTGATTACTGCGATCAATCAGCAACAACGGATTTGCATCGTCGCCGACTTCGATGCCGATGGCGCAACCAGTTGTGCGGTGGCTATCAAGGGCTTGCAATTGCTGGGGGCAAGGGATGTGACCTTCGTCGTGCCGAACCGCTTTGAATACGGTTACGGCTTGACGCCTGAAATAGTCGATCTGGTTAAGCTGCAAAACCCTGATGTGATTATTACCGTTGATAACGGCATATCGAGTCTGGACGGGGTTAGGGTAGCCAAAGAGCTGGGCATAAAAGTCCTGATTACCGATCATCATTTGCCGGGCCATGAGTTGCCTGTTGCCGATGCGATCGTAAACCCCAATCTGGTCGATGATAAATTTCCCAGCGGCGCATTGGCTGGTGTCGGCGTTATTTTTTATGTGTTAATGGCTTTAAGGAGCCGTTTAAGGGAGCAGAACTGGTTCGAGCAACATCAGGTTCAGGAGCCCAATCTTGCCCAGTTGCTTGATTATGTCGCATTAGGTACGGTTGCCGACGTGGTGGCACTGGATCAAATCAACCGGGCTCTGGTGCATCAAGGGCTATTAAGAATACGCACGAAACGCGCGCATCCGGGGATAAACGCGCTGATCGAAGTATCGGGTAGAAGACCTGAAGCTATTTTTGCCTCCGATTTGGGTTTTGCATTGGGCCCACGGCTTAACGCCGCCGGGCGCATGGATGATATGTCATTGGGGATCCAATGCCTGCTAACCGAAGACCCGGCGCTGGCAAAGCAAATGGCCCTGCAACTCGATGAGCTGAACAATGACCGGCGGGAAATCGAAGGGCAAATGAAAAATGAGGCCATGGCTTTATTACGTGAAATGAAAACCCTTGATGAGCACCATCTGCCGGCCGGCGTTTGCTTGTTTGATGCAAACTGGCACCAAGGCGTTATCGGCATTTTGGCGTCACGGATTAAAGATCAGATACATCGGCCCGTTATTGCTTTTGCGCCCGCCGGAAAAGATGAGATAAAAGGCTCCGCGCGTTCGATTCCCGGCGTCCATATTCGTGATGTGCTGAGTGATATTGCAGCGCTACACCCTAAATTGCTGAGTAAATTCGGCGGACATGCAATGGCCGCAGGCATGAGTTTGAGAATGCGCGACTACCCTCCGTTTGCGTTGGCTTTCGATGCTTTGGTCAGAAAACGCTTAGTTACTATCGATCTGGAGCAAAAAATTTACTCCGACGGCGAATTGACTGAGCAGGAAATGACTATCGAATTTGCCGAGTTATTGCAAAATGCCGGAACTTGGGGGCAGGAATTCCCCGAGCCTGTTTTTGACGGAGTTTTTGATGTTATTCAAGCACGCATTGTCGGACAGCGCCATCTTAAATTAGTGCTGAGAAGACCGTTCGGCGATTTGTTGATTGATGCGATTGCTTTTTATGTGGATAAGCCGGAAAACTGGTTGGGTTTGCGCAATATTAAGGCCGCTTACAAATTGGACATCAATGAATTCAGGGGTAGCCGCAGCGTGCAGTTTATCGTGCAGTATCTGGAAAAAATCACCTAAAAAAGGGCGGTTAAACCGCCCTTTATTTTGCCGGTAGTATTTATTTTTTTGTATCTGCCGGGGCTGCGGCGGGTGCAGGTTCGGCAGCTTTGGCCGGTTCTTCGACTTTGGCAGGCTCTGCCGCAGGAGCCGCTGGTTTCTCTTCGGCCGTTGTTGCCGCGCCTTCAACAGCCTGGGCTGGCTCGGTCGTCGCTGCCGGCGCTTCTTCAGCCGCTGGAGCGGCAGGTTCTGCCGGAGCAGGAGCGGCTTCTTCAGCTTTTGGTTTCTCTTCAGTCAGCGGAATCAATATTTCCACTTTAGCCTGTTTACGCAATGTTTCTATCATATCCTGAACTTTTTTGCGTTGCAGGAAAGGCATCAGTTGTTCTTTAACCGCTTCCAAAGGTGGAGGCGTTACCGGACGGGAATCTTCTTTCAAAATGATATGATAGCCGAACTGGGTTTTAACCGGTTCTTTGCTGTATTTGCCCTTTTCCAGTGCGGCCACTGCTTCAGAGAAAGGAGCAACCATCTGCGCGGCAGAAAACCAGCCTAAATCGCCGCCATTTTGAGATTCTTTAGCATCCAATGAATTCTTGTTGGCTAATTTGGCGAAATCCGCTCCCTTATCCAATTCGGCAATCAGTTTTTTAGCTTCCGCTTCGGTTTTAACCAGAATATGACGCGCTTTATACTCGGTTCCCTTTTCAGCGGCTACTTTGCTGTCGTATTCGGCTTTGATTTCCGCGTCGGTTACCGGATTGGCTTTAATGAAGTTTTGCAGGTCGGCTTGGGTTAATAGTGCTTTTTTAGCAGCCTCAAGTTGTGCGATGAATTCAGGCGACTTGTCCAGTTGCTTTTGTGCGGCATCCTGAACCAGCAATTCACGCTGAACGAGTTCTTCAACCAGTTTTTCCTTAGGGAAAGTTTGTCCGTGGCTGCGCTCGGCGATTTCTTTTTCCAAGGTGTCCAGCGTCGATTTGGAAATATACTGACCATTGACAACAGCAACAGCATCGGCTTTATCAACTGCGGGTGCAGCGGTTGTCGCAACAGGAGTTGGGGCGCTGCCGGTGTCAGCGGCTTTTTCCTGATTACAACCGGCCATTAATGCTGTGCCGACAACAAGTAAAGGGATGAATTTTTTCTTTTTCATTTAGAATCTTCCTTTGGTTTCTTCAGAGGGTGAGAGAGCATTAATGCCTAAGGCATGAATTTGTTGTTTCATCATATCGCCCAGCGCTTTATAAACAAGCTGGTGTCGCTGAACTAAAGATTTACCTTCGAAGGCTTCAGCAACAATGGTGACATGATAATGGCCGCCGCCGCTGCGCGCGCCGGCATGTCCGGCATGTGCCGCACTGTTATCGATGATTTCCAAAAGTTCTGGTTTAAAAGCATCGTTTAACAGCTGTCTAATTAATTCGGATGTCATTGTGGAAAGACCTTTTTAAAGGGTTTAACGGTAACCTTAGCATATACTCCGGCATCAACATAAGGATCAGCCTCCGCCCATTGTCTGGCATCGGTTAAACTGTCGAATTCGGCAACTATCAGGCTGCCGGAAAAACCTGCTGCTCCAGGATTGTCGCTGTCAACTGACGGATGAGGGCCGGCTAAAACCAGCCGTCCGGCATCTTGCAGTTCCTGCAGCCGCTTGATATGCGCCGGGCGCACTGACAGTCTTTTTTCCAGACTATCGGTTATATCTTCACTGATAATGGCGTATAACACGTTTATTCCTCTGTATCGGGGATGTACTTATATAAAAAAACCATTTGCAACAAAATAAACACAACCATCAAAGCGGGTACGCCAAATGTTTTAAAGGTGACCCAGTCATCGGTATTGTAATTGTACATGACGTAAAGGTTGATAAAGCCTACACTGATGAAAAAGCAGCCCCATAGCGTATTTAGCCGTTTCCAGACCAAGGCAGGCAGGGTTAAACTGCCGGACAGCATTTTTTCAATAAAAGGTTTTTTACCGATAAATTGACTACCCAAAAAGGCTACGCCAAACAGCCATTCTATGATGGATAGTTTCCATTTGATAAATTGCTCGTCCTGCAAATAAAGAGTTGCACCGCCCATTACCAGAATTAATCCTAAGGTAATCCATTGCATGGTTTCAACCTTACGGTGTTTAAACCAGGCATAAGCCACTTGAATAATGGTTGCCGCAATAACAACGGCGGTAGCGACATAGATATCGTAAAGCTTAAATGCGATAAAAAATAAAACGATAGGGAAAAATTCGAAAAGCTGTTTCATTAGTAGCCGAAAGTAGGGTGATCAGGCGTAAGCATCTATTCCTGTAATCAATTGAGCACGTTGATCCTGCAGCGGTGCATTGAATTCCTGGGTGTAGGCGGAAAGTGCTCTTAAGGTTCGTGAATTGGTTGGTTTAATAAGGTTATCTTGGTCCGATAAATCAATGGCTGAGCTAACATTATCCAGGGCTTTTTTAATCTCTTCAGGCGAAGAGGGTTTATTGGTTTTTTTGTTTTGAGTATCCGACAGTTCATTTGGATCTTTATTTTGCGCGCTATCATTCCTGCCAATTTTCTGGTTAAGGCCTATGGGCGAAAAAGTTAATGATGAACTATGAATCTTCATATATAGAAGCAAGTTGTTACACAAATCTAACTATCGGTTCATTGTAAAATCTTTACTGCGGAATGTACATGCTTGAATAACTGTTTCTGCTAGAATATCAGTTATTTTTGGAGCAAATCAGTGGATAAAAAAACACAAACAGAATTAGAAGCGGCGGCGTTCAGACGCTTAGTCGGCCATTTACAAAAGCATACCGATGTTCAAAATATCGATTTAATGATACTGGCGGATTTTTGCAGAAACTGTCTGGCCAAATGGTATATGGCTGAGGCAGTAGAGCAAGGCATAGAGATGGATTATGAACAGGCCAGGGAAATCATCTACGGCATGCCTTACCAAGAATGGAAAGATAAATTTCAAAGCGAAGCGACAGCAGAACAATTGGCTGCCTTCGATCGTAAACAACAAGCCAAATCATAATGACTGACACATCAAAATACGACGCCCTATTTTCCGGGGTCATCGGGCAGGATTACGAACTGCTTAACTTAATCTGTCCTTTAGCAACCCAAATGAGTCATCTGGTAGGTACCGCGTCCGGTCATTATGCAGCACAAACAACCGATAATCTCTCTGTTGTAGAGCTGGGCGGCGGCACCGGTATTACCACTTTGGCGCTATTAGCCGCATCAGATAAATTCAATATTTTAAGCATCGATAACGAGCCGGTCATGCAGGACCAGGCCAAAAAACATCTGCACAAATGGGCGGAAGAAGGCAAACTGTCTTTTTGCAGCGATGATGCATTGACCGCGCTAAAAAATATTGCGACTGACAGCACCGATATAGTCGCTTCGGCCTATACCTTGCATAACTTTCTCGACACCTATCGCAAGCAGGTTATAGATGAAATTTTCAGGATTCTAAAACCCGGCGGTCAATTTATTAACGGCGATCGTTATGGCTTGGATGATATTTCCCAACATACCCGCACCATACAGGAAGAAGTCAGTAGATATTTCAAGGTGTTAACCCCAGTTAACAAATTGGACGTATTGGAGCACTGGATAGTGCATTTGTTTAGCGATGAATCGGAAAATCACGTCATGCGCGAATCGGTAGCGTTAGAGCGGCTACGTGACAGCGGATTTTTAAACATCAATCTTAGCCACAGACTGGAAGTCAATGCGTTGGTAACAGCTATAAAGCCCGGTTTATAAAATTACTCATGAAATACATCGTCAACATTTTCTGGTTACTTATTGTTACAACCCAACTAAGCAGCTGCTCAAGCTTTGGCAAAGGCATGGCTGAAGCTTTTCTGGAAAAACAGCAAGCGGCTGATACCCGCCTTTGCGAAATATGGGGGAAATCTTTCAAAGGAATCTCGCCGTTTCTGGATAACAAGCAAGGCAGAATGAAGGTGCTCATGGTGCATGGGGTGGGGGATCATTTGCCGGGATACTCGACACAATTTTTAGAAAAATTGGCAACAGAACTGGATTTGCCGGTAATGTCAAAGGAATACAAAAACCTGACTCTGACGACTCGGCTTGATACCGGCAGAAATCTAGGCAATTTAAGGATTACGCGTTTATTAAGCAAAGATAGAAGCAAGGAAATGCTGTTTTACGAATTAACCTGGTCAATTATTACCGCCAAGCAAAAAGAAGTATTAGCCTATGACAATTCAGGAGAATATTCCTTTCGTAGAGCGGAAGTAAATAACCTGATGAAGAAATTCTCTAACGATACCGGTCCTGATCCGATTATCTATCTGGGAGAGAGCAAGGAAGATATATTGGTTTCATTCGGTCAATCGTTCTGCTGGATGACTAAAAGCAACTGGAATGATTTACCTGACAATGTGATGCAAGCCTGTTCATTTAACGACGATACTGCGGCGGCAAACATACTTGTCGATCAATATGCTTTTATTTCACACAGTCTGGGCAGTCGCATCATTATCGATGGCATGCAGCGTATCGCTACCTTGCTGGACAAGCGCGATGCCGATTTCACCGAAGCGTTAAAGAAGAAAGAAATCCCCATTTATATGATGTCCAACCAGTTGCCGATGTTGCAGCTAGGCTGTAAATTACCTGATGTAAGTAATCAAAAACTCGCATATTGCCAGCCGAATGGTGAAAAATATAACCAACGTATGCTAGCCAAAACGCCGATTATTGCCTTCAGCGATCCTAACGATCTGTTAAGTTATGCGATTCCACATGGCTTTGTAGAAAAATATTTGGATTCAAGACTTTGCATAGATGTTACCAATATTAATATCAATGTAGCGACCATCTTTGACGCATTTGGCTTGGGTAAACTCGCCAACCCTCTTGATGCGCATGTAGGTTACGATACCGATGACCGAGTAGTTGCGCTTATCGCCAAAGGGATTGACAGCAAGAATACTTCCAAAATTGTGAATGACCGTTGTCGATGGGTTGAAACGATAGATTAGGCTTACCGTATGGGCGAACTTACTTTCTTTGGGTTTCGTAGACTTTTGCCAACGTAAAGCTTTAACCTTTAATACAAATCACCGGCTCCAGTTTGGCGACTTTGCGGGCTAATCCGGCCCGGTCTGCGACATCCACCACCGCACTGACATCTTTATAAGCTAAAGGCGCTTCTTCGGCGACACCGCGCATCGACGGGCTACGGATAATAATGCCTCGCTCAGCCAGCTCCTCGACCACCGTTCCGCCTTGCCATTGTTTAGCCGCTTGGCTGCGGCTCAT
Source organism: Methylococcaceae bacterium (assembly GCA_044426515.1). Taxonomy (GTDB): domain Bacteria; phylum Pseudomonadota; class Gammaproteobacteria; order Methylococcales; family Methylomonadaceae; genus Methylobacter_A. The sequence continues at coordinate 20,949 of JAUGSS010000050.1, forward strand.
TGCCCGTCCCGCGCCATGACAGGCTGAGCTGAACGAGCGTTGCTCGCTGTCTTTGCTCCCGCACAGCACATAGGAGCCGCCGATCAGCACCGGTTGCCGAGGCGACACTGATTGGGCGGATTTAAACAAGTGATTTTGGTTTTATCAGTGATTATCTGTCTAATCCGTATCATCCGTGTTCCATTATAAAATTTTAGCCCTGCCGAGTAGTTACACAATGCTTATATTTAATTGTGGTGGGATGCTGAGATATACTATCAAACAGTCACGCCAAATACGTATTTCAACCTATTGAATTATAATAAAATAAACTTATTATGCGGTAACGGTGCCGCACAAAATCCATGCTCAGCAAGCGCCATAAGCTCTCATTGGACTTCATCGTCAATGTGAATATCTTTAAAAAAGGAGAATGCTGTGAGAAGAATTTATTTTTTAGCTCCCAATATTGCAATTACCCATAAAATTGTTGAAGAACTCCACGCTGAGGGCATAGAAGATCGGCATATTCATATTTTAGCCAAACGGGACACGCCGCTTGAGGGGCTGCCCGAAGCGGGGGTGAGTATTAAAACGGATTTTCTTCCCGCAGTTGAGCGAGGAGTCGCATTAGGCGGTACCACGGGATTATTGGCTGGCTTAATCGGTTTGCGTTTTGCAGGGTTTGCCATTGCGGGCGGGCCGCTTTTGGGGATTATCATGGCTGGCGCAAGCATAGGGTCGTTGATGGGCGGCTTAGCGGGAATGAGTTCGGGCAATTCAAGGCTAAAACAGTTTGAAGAAGCCATTGAACAGGGCGAATTGCTGGTGTTGGTTGATATTCCGCAAGAACGCATAGAGGTCATCAAAGAATTGATAATAAGACATCATCCTGAGGCTGAGTTTGAGGGCATCGAACCGATTCTTCCGCCGTCTTATTAAACATGTTTTGCGCTTTGCAACCCGCTCAGCCGGGCTAATTTTATAATGGAACACAGACCCCGCAGGGATGTGGGGAATGCAGATTTTGCATGGAGCAAAATATCTGCCCATGCAGTCGTAGCGGTGCCTACTTGGCAGCCGTGTTCTATTCTTCCAACGGGTGAGCAGTTACTCTGTTTTTTTGAAAAGCCGTCTCACCAGCCTTATCGAAAATTGTGGGCGCAAGTAAATTAGCGCCCACAACGCTCAGTACTACAACGACCCAAAATAAGCCGCTAACGCTTTAAAATCTTCTTCGGACAGATTGGCGGCAATGGCTTGCATCGGTCCGCTTTTACGTGAGCCTTCCTTGAAGGCCTTTAATTGCTGTACAAGGTATTCAGGATGTTGTCCTGCAAGCCTTGGAAACTGGCCGTTACCTCCAGCTGCAGAGCCGTGGCATCCAGAGCACATAGCGGCTTTGGCTTCACCCGCTTTTGCCAATGCCGGATCACCGCCGCCGGTCTTAACAGATTTCTGGCTGGAAAAATAAGCGGCAAGGTTATCGACGTCTTCATTGCTCAGGTTGGCCGCCATTGATTGCATCATTGCATTGATACGGTCTCCAGCCTTAAACGCTTTGAGTTGATTGGTCAGATAGGTCGACTGTTGTGCCGCCAAATTGGGCCATTGTACGTTGCTGCTATTGCCGTTTTGACCATGACAGCTAACACAGCTGCTTGCTTTTTGCTCTCCGGCCGCTATGTCGGCTGCCGAAACCGGCAACGCTAAAAAAGCGGCCAGGAAAGAAGATAAGGTAAGTGATGGTAGTAGTGAGTTCATAGTTCACCTCATAGGATAGGGTTCAATGTTGTTGAGTTAAGTCGTTTGCTGAGCTTGGTCTAAGCAAAGCCGATAGGCGGAGTTGATGCGAACAATAGGCTTAGGCTCCGCTCAGCCGACGACTGTTCCACTTGCCGGTAGCGGCTTAGGGAGTTATATCATTAAGTCAACATTAAGCTATCTGTTCGGCAGGCTATTGAAAGAATCCGCCTTTTTCAGATAGGATCTTCACTATACAACTAAAAGGGCTAACTGATAACAAAAAAGTTAGGTTTGAATACTCATATCGAAAGCCCTGCTTTGTTTTCAGCAAATCCAGGATAAATCCGGTTTGACGCAATCACACGGCTTTAGTTTTCGGACAGGTTTTTGTGTCTGTTCGTATAGGTATTTTTACTAATTGTTTAAATAATTCGCCTCCCTTATCCTGTCGTTGCTTTAAACATAAAAACTAATTTTTTAGGTTGAACTGGTTGGGCAAACAATTGACAAACGGCGGCTTCCATGCTTTTGTCATTGGATTTCTTTTTATAACGATTACCATCCATCACACCCACACTTTCAATGAGGACAAAATCATGAGAAAACTATCACTGGCATGTGCAGGCTTATTGTTATTTCTAAGTACTGCGGCTTTTGCCGAAGAACATGCTGCAGAAGCATTAAAACACGCCAATGCCGCAGTAACGGAGGGTAAAGCCGGTCATGCACCGACTTTGGTCGAACATTCAAAGGCGGCAATGGAACATGCGCTGGCAGGCGCTATAGTGGCCAAGGGCGCGTCAAAAAACCATTTAGACGAGGCTGCCAAGGAACTGCAAGAAGCCATTGATCATGGTAATTTAGGGCATGCCGATGTAGCGACTAAACATGCTCAATCAGCTGTAGAGCATATTAAAGCCGGCAATCAATAATAGTTTCTTTGTGTTAAAAAAAGGGCGGAGTTTCCGCCCTTTTTTTTGTCCGGTTTTCGGGGTTGGTAACTATTCAACAGCTGATGACGCTGAGCATTATGATTCAATAATATTTCTTTTTTATCTGCGTCATTTGGGGCCTATTGTATTTTATAAATTTATTGCGAGTTGCCTTAAGTTTGTCGTGCTCCCCTCTTAACTTATATCCGAATAGGCAAAAAATCGTATTCAACGATATAATTGCGCATAACATTCATCCAGTTAATGAGAATATAGTGGATATTAAAGAATACATGAAAACTCTGGGTCAGCAGGCCAGGAGAGCAGGGCGGGAAATAAGCCGTACCGAGTCGGGCAAAAAAAATCTGGCCTTGCTGAAAATCGCCGAAGTCCTTGAAAACAGTCATGAACTGTTGCTTGCGGAAAACCATAAAGATTTGGATGCCGGCAGGAATAACGGTTTGGATTCGGCTTTGCTGGACCGGCTGGAATTAAAGTCGACCGGTATTCAGGCGATGGTTGAAGGTTTAAAGCAGGTTGCAGCCTTACCCGATCCGGTCGGCGAAATCAGCGATTTAAGCTACCGGCCCAGCGGCATACAAGTAGGCCAAATGCGTGTGCCTTTGGGCGTGATCGGCATTATTTACGAATCCCGTCCCAATGTGACGGTTGACGCGGCGGCTTTATGTCTTAAATCCGGCAATGCCTGTATTTTAAGAGGCGGCTCGGAAGCCATTCATTCCAATCAAGCCATTGCCGCCTGTATTTCTGAAGGCCTGAAAGCCGCAGGTTTGCCGGTGGAGGCTGTGCAAATTGTGGCGACGGCGGATCGCGCTGCGGTGGGCGAATTAATCACTATGAGCGAATACGTCGACGTGATTGTACCGCGCGGCGGCAAAGGTTTGATCGAACGTATTGCCAAGGATGCAACGATTCCTGTGATCAAGCATCTGGATGGCATTTGCCATGTTTATATCGACGATAAAGCCGATATTGATAAGGCAGTCAAGATTGCCGTCAACGCTAAAACCCACCGTTACGGCGTTTGCAATGCGATGGAGACCCTGCTGGTTGCCGAAAGCATCGCCGCAAAAGTATTGCCGCTGCTGGCTGAACAATATAGCGAAAAAAGTGTGGAGTTACGCGGCTGCCTTAAGGCCTGTTCCCTGATTCCTGGGTGTATCAGGGCGACAGAACAAGACTGGAACACCGAATATCTGGCGCCGATTTTGTCAATCAAGGTTGTCGACGGCATCAATGAGGCGATGGAGCATATCAATCAGCACAGCTCCGGGCATACCGAAGCCATTGTGACCGAAGATTACACCTTAGCCCGCCGATTTTTACGCGAGGTCGATTCCAGCTCGGTAATGGTAAACGCCTCGACCCGTTTTGCCGACGGCTTTGAATACGGGCTGGGTGCTGAAATCGGCATCAGCACCGACAAACTCCATGCCCGCGGTCCCGTGGGCTTAAAAGGTTTGACCTCGTTAAAATACATCGTTCTGGGTGACGGCCATATCAGGCAATAGATGATCGGCATTTTTGGCGGTACTTTTGACCCGGTTCACTACGGACATTTGCGTTCAGCGCTTGAAGTTAAGGACATCTTCGGGCTGGATGAAGTCCGATTGATTCCCTGCGCCAATCCGCCTCACCGAGATCAGCCTGCCGTACCGGCCGAAATGCGTTTGCAGATGCTGGAGCTGTCGATAAAAAACCAGCCGGGCCTGATAATCGATACCAGAGAATTGGACCGGCACAAGTTATCCGAGCAAATGCCGTCTTATATGGTGGACACGTTAAAATCCCTGCGCCGGGAATTTCCCACCGACCCCTTGCTGTTGTTTATCGGTACTGACGCGTTCAAATATTTAACCGGCTGGCATCAATGGCAGCGGCTATTTGACTATGCGCATATTGTGGTGATGACTAGGCCGGGCTTTGAAATACAGCAACTCGATGGCTTTTTTAAAGCCAGACTGGCTAAAGATACAAAAGAGTTGACGCAAGCCGGCGCAGGAAAATTATGCTTCCAGCAGGTCACCCAGCTGGATATTTCGGCAACCGCTATCAGGAACATGATTGCAAGAAAACAAAATCCGGTTTTTTTATTACCGGATGCTGTCATAGAATACATCAAGCAACATCAGCTTTACGAGACACATTGATCTCATTATTTACACTAGGAATTTGAATGCAAGCAGAACAGATATTGAAAATTGTCCAGGAAGTTTTGGATGAACGCAAAGGGCAACAGATAACGACTCTCGATGTTCGGGGTAAAACCAGCTTTACCGATTATATGGTGGTGGTGACCGGTACTTCGGATCGTCATTTGAAGTCCTTATGTGATTATGTATCGGAAAAACTAAAAGAAAACGGCGTTAAACCTTTAGGTACGGAAGGCGGTCTAGGTTCAGATTGGGTGTTGCTGGACTTGGGCGATGTCATTGTCCATGCGATGAGCGCTCAGGCGCGCGAGTTTTATCAACTTGAGAAATTATGGTCGGTTGAAGGTTCTAAAGAAAGCGGGCAAAAAGCTTCGTTGGGTTAAGCTTGATTGTTGACTATGTTAGTTAGATAAACAGAACACGGATAACACGGATTTGGCTGATTAACACGGATAAATTAAATCCGTTTAAATCCGTGTTCTATTATTGAGCCGACAACAGAACTGACCGGGATATCTCTATTTTAACTTACTATGCGGAGAATATACGTTGAAAATGAACAGCAGCCCTATATTAATCAACCCGGCTAGTGCTTTAATGATGGCGATGGTTTTGACATCAACATCCGCTCAGGCTGCTAATTATTCAAGTTCAGCAAAAAGTTCGGCATCAAAACCCTCTGTAAAATTCAGCTCGACTTCAACCGCCAAATCGAACAATAAGACAAGTTCATTCAAAACCGGCGGCAGCATGGTTAGCCCTAAGTTTGGCAAAACCTACAACTCAAATATTGAACAGCAGCATGCCGGTCAGGCCAGCAAAAAATCCTTCAAGTTCTTTCAGAACTTGATACCGACAACAAAACCTTCCCGTTTTCCCGAAGCGGACATCAAGAGTTACCGAAAACGTTACGCTAATAACGGCATGTTCAGGCAGGCTGAACATGATCATGACACCTGGGAATCGCGCAATCGTTACTACCAAGCGCATCCTCCCGTTGTTGTCAATGGCGGCAGCAACTCTTTCGGAATGCTGTCCGGGATGTTTTTGTATAGCTTGCTTAATAATGCGGCATCGGCAGGCGAATACGCATTTAATCATCAGCATGACGAGGATTATTTAAAATGGCGGGCCGAAGCGGATCGTCTGGCCAGGAACAATGCCGAACTGAGATCTCAGTTGGATAAGATAGATCAGGTCAAGCAAGCAAAAGGCAATGCACAACCTAATCCCGACTGGTTGCCGGATGGCGTACCGGCGGCGGCAGTATTGTCGGACGCGGCGCTTAAATCAAGCCAGCCTGATTTTAATGTCTGCGTAGGCTCGGAAGCCGGGCCTTATTATAAAGTCGCCCAGACCTATATGCTGCCTGCGGTGGTTGACTGGGTAAACCTCAATCCGGTAATCACTAAAGGCACTCCGGATATTCTGGAAAAAATAGCCTCGGGCAATTGCGATGCCGGTTTTGTCCAGGGTGATGCGGTTTTTGATAAAGACAAATTGGATGTTGTTTTCAAGCCTTTTCTCGAAGCCGGGCATTTGGCATGCAGCATAAAAGCCAAAGGCAAATCGATTGGCGATATTGTCGGGCAATCGGTATGGATTCCTAAAAATTCCGGATCAAGAATGACTTGGGGTCGCTTGACCAGCCTTAATCCCGACTATGGCAAAATCGTTGCAAAAGACGCGGTTAACTATGAGGATGCTATTTTAAAAGCCATTCAAAGCCAATCCTGCTTGTTTTATATGGCGGCGCCTCACGCATCCTCGTTGGATCGGCTGATTGACCGAAAGGAGCTTAAGTTAATGGCTATTAATGATGAGCGCTTGCTTAAGGACGGGGTGTACCAAGCAAGGACTTTATCTTCAAGCGATTACAACCGTGCTATTGAAGGTCATTTTTTCTCGGATGGCTATGTTCAAACAGTGGTTGCACCGGCGACATTCGTTATCAGTAATGCTTGGAAATCAACCCATGCCGAATTAGCAGCGAAAATGTCGCTGAAACTATCGGATATTGAAAATCAATTAAAACAGGCGGTAAAACAATAATGTTCGGACGCAAAACACCCCCCAAAAAGAAACAAATCAAGCTTGAACTGAATAGCGATATTTCCATTAATTTAATTGACGTGGCGCATATCGATTTGCATCCGAGCTTTGTAAGGCCTGAGGGTTTATTTTTTATTCAGGCACTCGGTACGGTGGAGGACGCCGGCGGAGCAAGGGATATTTTTAATGTTTATGCCGAAAACAATGACAACCATTATTTGATTGAAATTGAAGCTATCGAAAACGACATTAAACAAGCGGCTCTTTATCAAAACGTGTTGACCTTGACGCCTAGTGAAGAAGAATGGAAAGACATACTGAAAGAAATGGCATCGACGGAAATGGGCCTGGATGATATTCACTACAGCCGCGCATTGGGCGGTAGCGCGAAAACGATTGATTTATGCAAGATTAACGAACACATCAAAACCACTGAGGACAGTTTTGATTGTGACAATCAGGTCATGCTCTTTGAGCGCAAAATTCAGCCGTTTGAATTTACGGAAAGGCTTAAAGTGACTGCCGAGCTTATCGATAGTCGCGAGCAAGCGGCAGTTTCTTTTTATATCGGCTTTAATGTGCATCCGTCTACGATCACTATTTTAGGTAATTAAAGTTTTATCACATAAAAAACAAAGGAAATATTTACATGTCATTTTTTAAGAATTACGGCATTGAGAAAGCAAAAAGTCTGGCGAGCGCCTTAAGCGAAGCGATTGTTAAATTTGATCCCGAGGGCGCAACCGAAGCCGCGATTGCTGAAATCGAAGAGAAGTTCGACAATTTGAATGTTGCGTTTTCAAAAGCCAAACAAGTCTGGGATAAGGAAAACAAAGAAGCTGAAACAATTTTAGCGCTTTATAATCAAAGACTCGCCGCTGCCGATTATTTGCAGGCCGATCCCGGAAAAACAGCGGCATTGAATCAGCTGATATCTGCGCTGGAAGAAATGTTGCCCGATATTGAGCGTGAAAAACAGGAAGCGGAAGACGCCAAACAAGACATGGATCAATTGGATGACTTGGTTAAGCAATACGCCGAAAAGTTAAAAAGCGCCCGGCATACGGTTGAAAAAGCTAAAAAGGACATGCAAAGAGCCGAATTCCAGAAAGAGCGTTCTAAGGAGATTGCCGATGCGGCGGCAATGGCGGCCGGTCTTTCGAAAAGCACCACCGGCTTAAGTTCTGCGTTGGATCACATGAACAAATTGGCTGAGCAAGCTAAAGCGGAAGCCGATGCCGCTAATCGCAAAGCACGTTTGTTACAACCGACCTCTATTGACGATCATGCCGATATTAAAGCGGCCATGGCTGCTGTCAGCGGCAATAGCCCTGCCGGCGGCTTGTCCATTCAGGATAGAATGGCGGCGTTGAGAAGCAAAGCCTGAGTGGTCACTTAACAGATAAATCCGCAAGAGCTCAATTTAAAAATTCATCACGAAGAACACGAAGAAATAAAACTTCGTGTTTTTCGTGGTGAATAAAAGATCTTTAGTTGCCTGTTTACCAGCACATTCCGCATTTAATTGCTTTGACTCTGATACCGTCCGTGGTTAATTCGCTCTCGCCATATCAATAATTTTAATAACAACAGGAGCATAGCTTTATGTCCATAGGGTTAGCCTCATCCTTTTTATCAAAAGACAGAATTGTCGCCAAACCGGGTTTTAACCGTTGGCTGGTGGCTCCGGCCGCGTTGGCGGTGCATCTGTGTATCGGTCAGGTTTACGCGTTCAGTGTTTTTAATCTGCCGTTGACCAAGGTGCTGGGCGTCACGCAATCGTTGCCGGAAGACTGGAAGCTAACCACTTTGGGCTGGATATTCAGTTTGGCAATCGTGTTTTTAGGGCTATCGGCGGCATTTGCCGGCAAATGGCTGGAACAAGTCGGACCGCGGGTCACCATGTTTTGTTCGGCGCTTTGCTTTAGCTGCGGCTTTTTTGTCGCTGCGGCCGGAGTGGAACTGCATGAAATCCGGCTGCTGTATTTGGGTTACGGCGTTTTGGGCGGCATCGGTCTGGGCTTAGGCTATGTTTCGCCGGTTTCGACGCTGATTAAATGGTTTCCTGACCGGCGCGGCATGGCGACCGGCTTGGCTATTATGGGCTTTGGCGGCGGCGCAATGATCGGCGCACCGTTAAGTGTATTTTTAATGAAGCATTTTTCGTCGCCGACATCGGTTGGCGTTACCGAAACTTTCGTGACCATGGGCTGTATTTACCTGGTTTTTATGATGATCGGCGCTTTCAGTATCCGTTTGCCGGAAGAGGGTTGCTTGCCGGCCAATTTTCAGCCGGACATGCGCAAAAGCAAGCTGATAACGAACAACCATGTGCATGTGGAGCAGGTGCTTAAAACACCGCAGTTTTATCTGTTGTGGCTGGTGTTATGCCTAAATGTGACGGCCGGGATCGGTGTATTGGGTCAAGCTTCGGCGATGAGCCAGGAGATGTTTAAGGATCAGATTACCCCGGAAAAAGCGGCCGCTTTCGTCGGTATGCTGAGTTTTTTCAACATGGGCGGGCGTTTTTTCTGGTCCACGCTGTCCGATTATCTGGGCAGGAAAAACGTTTATTTCACTTTTTTTATGTTGGGCTGCGTACTTTATTCGATTGTGCCTTATACCGGCCGAATGAATAATGTGCTGCTGTTTATGGGCTGTTATGCCGTTATTATGAGCATGTACGGCGGCGGTTTTTCAACCATACCGGCCTATCTGGCCGATATTTTCGGCACTAAATACGTCGGCGCCATTCACGGCCGATTATTGACGGCCTGGGCTACGGCGGGAGTTGCGGGGCCGGTGCTGGTTAATTATCTCAGACAAAGCCAGATCGATCAGGGCGTGCCCAAAGCCGATGCTTATAACATGACCATGCAGATCATGGCCGGATTATTGCTGGTGGGATTTTTTTGTAATCTGGGCATCAAGGCCGTCAATGAAAAACATCATCTTAAGCATGATGAAGTGAACGATGAGTATGAGTCGGCATAAAAACCCTATTTGGCATGCAATCCCACTTTTAATTCCGCCAACCAATTGATAAAGCGCGTTACATCCCGGCCCTGAAAAATAGCCCCGTGCTGGGGGCAAAGCATGTCGATATTCATTTGACTGACGCGTTCGCACCAATCCAGTTTTGCACCATTGGAGCCAAACCAACGTCGATGAAATCCTTCCATAAAGCGTATATGTTGGTCGAAATTGCTGACGAATAAATATTCTTCTCCATGCGGCATGAGGGCTGCCCCGATATCGCCGGAAAAAAATATCTTGGCCACAGGGTCGTATAAATTGAAATTGCCGGAAGAATGCATGTAATGTGCGGGTATCGCCTGCAAGGTTAAATCCCCCAACTGGATCGGCAGGCCCTCGTCGGGAAGAGAGATAAAGGTGGTGTTATTGCCGCCGAAATGGGGGACGAAAGTTTCCCATAACCATGAGATATAGCATTTGATTCCGGGGCTGATGTCCAGCCAAAGCGATAGCGAAGAAATGATGTCGGGATCTTGATGCGAGGCGAATAAAGCGCGAATTTTTTTCGGATCGAATTCAGTGCTGATGGCGGAAAATACGCTGGGAAAAATCTCAATCCCGCCTGGGTCGGTCAACAACGCTTCATCGTGGTTAATGATCAGGTATTCGTTGGTGTCGATCAGGTAATTGGGTCTTTCCGGGTCACGGGTGATGGCTGCCCAGCGATGCCTGCCTTTACTGTAAATATATTCGATTTTTTTCATGTTGATACGCGGATGTTGTGTATAAGCGTTTGCAGAGAAGCCGTGATTTCATTCATTGTAGTTTCGATGCGTTCGGCAACCAGTTTTAATTCGCCGCTCAATTCCTGTCCGTAAGCGGCTTCTATTTTGGCATTGCGGCTGAGCGCCTCGCTTGTTTTGCAAAATTCATAAGCGCTTTCCAATGCCGATAATAGTGAGGATAGGCCTTCTTCGATGCCATGATTAAGCTTATTCATATCGGCTTGTTTATGCGCAATAGCCGAGTCGATTATCGCGTGTTGATCGCCGACCAGCGCTCGTTGCAAATAGCCCATCATGCGCTGAGCTTTGCATAAAATAGTCACATCGTAAATCATCACGGTAATTATTTTGGATACTTCGTTCATTAATTCGCGCAGCTTACCGCTAAGCAGGCGTAATTCCAGGGCAATAATGCTGAACCCGCGGGATTTGACTCCTGCACGACGGGTAATGAGCATGGCATTAACGGCGATTAGATTGGTTTTGAACGGGATTTCAATGATGAGCTTGATGTCTTCGCAGATGACCAAGGTAAGCTCAAGCCGTGCCAAGTGCGCGGCAGTGTCGTAATGTACTTCATTCAGTGCTTGCGCCATAGATGCCCGGTTTAGATATTTAGATTTTTTTAAACAGCGCCCTGGTAGGGGCTTGCATAATCAATTGCGGAATGGCTGACAAAGGCAAAATACCATCGACAGCGCCTAGTTTGACGGCTTCTTTGGGCATGCCATAGACCACGCAACTGGTTTCATCTTGAGCTATGGTGAGAGCCCCGGCATCATGCATCTCTTTCATGCCGTGGGCGCCATCATCACCCATGCCGGTTAGGATGATGCCTACCGCGTTAGCTCCGGCAGACTGTGCGCTGGAGCGGAATAATACGTCAACGGAGGGGCGGTGTCTACTGACAAGTGGGCCGTCTTTGACATCAACCTGATACTGGGCGCCGCTACGTTGCAACAACATGTGTTTGCCGCCGGGGGCGATTAGAACCACGCCCGGTAAAGCTCGATCATTTTGCGCGGCTTCTTTTACCGTCACTTGGCAAATGCCGTCCAATCTTTTGGCGAAAGCCGCAGTAAAATGTTCCGGCATGTGTTGCACTACGACAATCGGAGGGGCAGTGCGCGGCAGCTGGGTGAACAGATACTCCAGTGCTTGCGTGCCCCCGGTTGACGTGCCGATGACAATCACCCGGTCGGTGGTTTGCACCATCGGTTTAAGGGGGCCGGTGTTGAACAGGCTATCCGTACTTGCTATGACGCGATTGGCTGCGGCGGTGGCCGGCGGCTTGATCGATCTGGGTCTGGACCCCGCAGCGGCCTTGATAATATCGATAATGGTGGATTTGGATTCTTGCAGGAAGTAACGTAAGTTCACCTTTGGTTTGGTAATAATATCGACCGCACCGGAGCTCATGGCCTGCATGGTTACTTCCGCGCCTTTTTCGGTTAAGGTCGAACAAATAACCACGGGGGTAGGGTGCTCCGCCATCAGTTTTTTAAGGAAAGTCACCCCGTCCATGCGCGGCATTTCAATGTCCAGCACAATAACATCAGGCCATTCCACTTCCATGCGCTTCATGGCAAAAATAGGGTCTGGCGCTGCACCGATTACTTTTAATCCCGGTACGCTGCTCAATAAATCGGTTAATACCTGTCGTACTACAGCGGAATCATCGACAATCAATACTTTAATTTCATTGGTCATGTTTTTTTCTATTATGATGTTGCGTGCGCTGTCCAAGAGAGGCGCGAAATAAAGCAAGGAAATTTTAATAGTGCCGCTACCAAAAATCAGCCTGATCCGATGGCAGCGGGGTATGGGCAGTAGTGTTGTTTTCCAGAAAACGTTGTTCCTCTTTAATGATAGCCAGCTCTTCGGTATGCTCAATGGTTTTAACATAGACGGAAAAATCGTTGGCCAGAAAAAAAATATTGCGGCCTATGTGACCGCCCAAACCGGAGGCTACCAACGGGATGCGTTCAGTTTTTAAAAAGGTTTTAATAAACTCGCAATTGACCGCACCAATGGATTGGCCGCCCCGCGATTCATTGCTAAGTTTCAGTACATCGCCGCCGCCAAAGGCTTTGGCTTTTAAATGAATGCGTTGCGCACCTTGTTTGATCATCTGATTGATCAGTAACTCCATCGCATGTATGCCGTAGCGTCCGCCTTCCGAAGCTAACAAGGCGGCATTGTGAGCTGAATGCTGCTGAGCCAGTAAAAAATGATTCATGCCGATCACGCGATTAACCGGATCATACAAACACGCCGCTACGCATGAGCCCAGTAAGGTGGAAATGATTTCATTTTTTTTGGTGACATAACTTTCGCCGGGATCAATGATGACACGCGGCAGTCCTTGATAATGCCCTATTTGCATGGTTTTTGATAAATGGAAGGTGTCACCATGGACAATTCAGTTTTAATGCTGTGCAAGGTTTCGGAATGACTGATAAAAAAGTAGCCGCCCGGCTTTAACGCCGAAATTACGCGCAGGACTATATCCTGTTTGGTTTCCGTGTCAAAGTAGATCAACACATTGCGTAAAAAAATAACATCAAACAATCCAAGGCTTCTCGGGAGTGGGGTTTTAAGATTGATTTGGTCAAAGCTTACACGGTTTCTTATTTTTTCATCGATACGAAAATAGCCTTCTTGCGAACGTACGCCTTTCAGGCAATATTTATCGAGATAACGGTTGTCCATATTGTCCAGCCTGTCCATCAAATAAACGCCTCTTTTTGCCGTTTCCAGCACATCGGTATTAACATCGGAGCCGAAAATCTCCCATTTTCTCATACCCAGCCCCTCGGCTAATGACATGCCGATAGAGTAACTTTCTTCGCCGGTGGAACTTGCCGCGCTCCACACGCGAAAATTATCGCCTCGCCAGGGTTTAATAATCTGTTCCTGAAGAAAATCAAAATGCTTGGGTTCACGAAAAAAATAAGTTTCATTGGTGGTCAGTATATTAACCATCAATTGAAATTCGTGGGGATGTAGGCCGGTATTCAGTAATTGATAGTATTGCCCGTAAGTTTGTAAATTGTAATGCAGCAAGCGTTTAGCTAACCGGCTGGCCACCATGATTTTTTTTTCCGGTGCGAGGGCGATGCCTGCGTGATCGTAAATGAGGCGTCTGAAATGGGAAAACTCTTCGGCGCTGATGGGTTCAAGACTGATAGCAAACTCCTTACTTTTGTAAGTAAATCAAAATAGCACTAAGCATAAATACATATTAGACTATGCGCTTTGCATGAACAACGAGGATTTTAATGCCGCATATTCAAAATAGTAGCGACGCAAAGTTTTTGTATGCTTCATTGCCGGCATTGCCGATTGTTTTGGGCGGGGTAATCGTTAGCTGGCAACAGGGGACTACTTTATCCGGAGTGTTGGTCAGCGTGCTGCTGGTGTTTTGCGGGATGGGCAGCGGTTTGTTTTTGTGGCATCGCCACGCGAGCGAGTTGGCGCAAACCAATTCCCGTTGGGAACAGGACGAAAACAGCAAAATAGATGCGGTTGCGACCTATACCACCGAGTTGGAGCGCCTGCTGTTGACCATAAGTCCCATACTCTCTCAGCACGTCATGGTTTCGCGTGAACATACCGAACAGGAGATTACCTCGCTAACCAGCCGTTTTGCCGGCATGGTCAACGAGATTCAGCAGATCGTTGACAGTACCGATAATGCCTTGGGCGGGCAGCATTACCACCTGGACAACGTCATCAATACCAGCCGCGACTTGCTGCAACCCCTTCTGCACTCGCTGAAGCAAACTCATCAGCTGGAACGTAATATTCTGGAAGAGTTGCAAACGTTGTCAGTTCATATGGACGGACTGAATTCCATTGCAACGGAAGTACACGAGCTGACAGGACAAATTAACCAGCTGGCGCTTGGTGCCGCTAATGAGGCATCTTTAGCCGGAGAACAGGAGCAAGGCTTTGCAGCTGTTGCAGGTAGTGCGCGTAAATTGGCTGATGATGCTTTACAAACCGGTCAGCGTTTGAGCACCAAGGTTAACGATATTACTGTATCGGTAAATACCGTATTAAAAATATCGACAAGTTCCATACAGATTGATGACTCGACTTTGCTCCAAGCCGAAGCCAATATCAACCAAACCTTATCCCACTTGGGCCTGGCCTTAGCCCATTATCGCGACGATGTCGAGGCACTTAGAAACAATGCCGAGCAAGTCCGTGGCGAGATTAATAATGTGCTGGTAGCCTTGCAGTTTCAGGATCGTGTCAGCCAGATATTGACGCAAGTTGAAAATAACTTGTTGAATCTGCAAAAAACCGTTGAAAAGATACAACAGCAAGGCAGTAATCGTGACGGCAATATGCTCCAAGTCGATGAAGCCGTAGAGCATATAGAAGAAAACTATAAGTCGGTCAGTGCACGGACTAATCCCGAGCAGGATAATTCAGACGACTTAACTTTTTTTTAATCCAATTTTTTTTAAATTCAACACCGGGCTTTAACTTATGGCGAAAACAATTATGATCGTGGATGACTCCGCTTCAATGCGACAGGTGGTCGGTATTGCACTAAAAGGTGCAGGTTATGAGGTGATCGAAGCCTGTGACGGCAAGGATGCGTTAAGCAAGCTGACGGGAGTTAAAATTCATCTTATCGTCAGTGACATCAATATGCCGGTTATGGACGGCATTACCTTTGTTAAAGCCGTTAAACAACTCGACCATTACAAATTTACGCCCATCATTATGCTGACCACCGAAATGGAGCCGGAAAAAAAGCTGGCGGCTAAAGAAGCCGGCGCCAAAGCCTGGGTGACCAAACCGTTTCAGCCGCCCATCTTACTAGCGGCCATTGCCAAGTTAGTACTGCCTTAACCTTATCCGGGAGTTGTCATGACCGAAAAAGCTGAGAAAAACGACGGGACATTACATTTGTCAATTAAGGACGACATGACAATCTACAATGCACAGTCACTAAAGGAAACCCTGTTGGGGTATTGCCATACCGGCACCAAAGAGTTGCAACTTGATTTATCGGCCGTTAATGAAATAGACAGCGCGGGTTTGCAGTTACTGCTGCTGTTAAAGGCTGAAGCACAGAAACGGGCCTTTACTCTGCGCTTGTTGCGCCATAGCGAAGCGGTGATTGAGGTTTTTGAATTACTCAAACTCGGTATGTATTTTGGCGACCCCATTGTTATCCCCGCTAATTGGAAAAAATCATGAGCGATATAAATCCAGCTTTAGAAACCTTTTCCCAGGAAGTTGACGAATTACTGTCGGCAATGGAAGAAGCCCTGTTAGGGCTGGAAGGAATGCCCGATGACGCCGATTGCATTAACAGCATTTTTCGTGCTATGCACACCATTAAAGGATCTTCGGGGTTGTTTGGATTTGATGATGTTGTCGCATTCACCCATGAAGCCGAAACCGTATTAGACCGGGTTAGAAATGGCGAACGTGCGATCGATGCCGAACTCGTCGCTGTTTTACTGGCCTGCAAAGACCATACCGCACAACTCATTCAACACTTTCTTTTTAACGAAGACGAGCCGCTGCCGGAGGCGCTACAGCAGCAAAGTCAGGCGTTAATTGCTCAATTAACCGGCCAATCGGCTGCCGGTGGAATGCCTACGACCCAAGAGGAAAAAGCCGATCATTTTGAGGTTGACGTCAATACCACGGACAGCAGCGACAATTGGGTGATCAGTCTGGTCTTCAAACAAAACGCCCTGCGTAACGGCATGGACCCATTGTCGTTTATTCGTTATCTGCAAACGCTGGGTAAAATCATCGAAGTGATTATTACCATGCCCACGCTTCCTCGTATTGAGGAGATGAACCCCGAAGACTGTTATCTTAATTTTAAAATAGCTTTTAACAGCAGCGTTGATAAGAAAACCATCGAGGACGTTTTTGAGTTTGCCGAAGACGATTGCGATATTACCATTTTGCCGCCGCATTCCAGACAAGAACACTACTTGAAATTACTGGCGGATTTACCGGAAGACCAAGTTAAACGGTTGGGCGAAATGCTTATCGAGATCGGCGCCTTAACTGAAAAAGAAGTCGCGCTCATACTCCAAGAACAGCATAGCAGCGATAACACCGAGACCAAACCTCTCGGCGAAATGTTGGTCGCTAAGAATATTTTGCAGCAACCTGTCATCGAGCAGGCGCTTAAAAAACAAGAAGCCGTCAAACAAAAAATCAACAAGGAATCCAATTACATTCGGGTCGATGCCGCCAAGCTGGGTTATCTGATTAATTTGGTCGGTGAGTTGGTGATTTCAGGCGCCGCGATGCGACTGATGGTCGACAAACATGGCTTATCCGATGTCGATGATGTCGCCTCGACCATGAGCCATCTGGTGGAAGATATACGCGACACTGCATTGCAGTTGCGCATGGTGCAAATCGGCGAGACTTTTATGCGCTTTCAGAGAGTCGTGCATGACGTCAGCAAGGAATTAGGCAAGCAAATTCAATTGCAAATCACCGGCGGTGAAGCCGAATTGGATAAAACCGTGGTGGAAAAAATCAACGATCCGCTGACCCATCTGGTGCGCAATTCGCTCGACCACGGCATTGAAACGCCGGCAGTGCGCTTGCGGTCCGGCAAGCCTGAAAAAGGCACTATACAGCTTAATGCTTACCATGACTCAGGACGCATCGTGATCGAGATCAGTGATGATGGGCAAGGCCTGGACCCGGAAAAAATCGTTGCCAAAGCCATCGTGAAAGGATTGATTAAACCGGATCAGGTACTCAGCAAACATGAAATTTACAATCTTATTTTTGAGCCCGGTTTAAGTACTAAAGAAGAAGCCAGCAATCTGTCCGGACGGGGCGTTGGCATGGATGTCGTCAGACGCAATATCGAGGCATTGCGCGGCAGCGTCGCTATTGACAGCGAGTTGGGACAAGGCACCACGGTAACCATTCACTTGCCGTTAACGCTGGCGATTATCGACGGCTTTATGGTGGAAGCGCAAAAGGAACGCTATATCATTCCACTGAGTATGGTTGAAGAATGCGTCGAAATGAACAGCGATGAATGGCAAATTGACGACGTTCAACATTATGTCAATTTGCGTGGCCAAGTTTTGCCTTATTTGCGCTTAGGCGATTTTTTCCATAAAAATAAAAAACATACTAAAACTCAGCGGGAAAGTCTGGTCGTTGTGCGCTTTGGCGAGGCCAAAGCGGGCTTTGTTGTCGATGAATTACACGGCGAAAACCAAACCGTGATCAAACCGCTCGGCAAGCTGTTTGAGAATCTCAACGGCATTGGCGGCGCAACCGTACTGGGCAGTGGCGATGTTGCGTTAATTCTTGACGTGCAGGGACTTATTCAGCACGCAAAAAAGCGGGTGAATCCTACTTTGGCGCTGTCATCAATGGTTTAAAACTTATCATCCTTGGCGATAAAAACACAAAGAAAACCTATTAGACATCGTTTAAATAAAACGCCTAGTTTGAAAAGCTGTTTAAAAGATTCTGAGTGGTGGGCTGACGCATGGGGTGATGCCCGTGACGCAGCGGAAAAGGAGACCGGAATTTCTTACGAAAAATTCCCTGAACAATGTCCTTGGACGGAGGAAAATATTTTAATGGATAACTGGTTTCCACAGCTTTTTGAGACTAATTGAAGTTTTTATCAAAATTTCGCACCAATTTAGGTATCAACTGTTAGTGCTTTAGGTAACTCGATCTACCTAATAATGCTCTATGAATATTAACGGCTTAATAATAAAAATATCAACCGGAGTTGCACTATGCTGAATAATCTCACCATCAAAGCCCGCCTGATTCTGGTTGTGGGTTTTATGTCCGTACTCGCCATCACGCTAGGGGTACTTGGCTTGAACGGGATGAAAAAAGCCAATGAAGGTTTGCGCACCGTTTATGAAGATCGCACTATTCCAATGGGACAGTTGGCCCAAATCGATTCACAATTGTTAGGTAATCGACTCGCAATTGTTAATTCTTTGGTGTTCAAGGACGAAGTTCAGAAAAACATCGAACTGGTCAAACAAAATATTCAAGAGGTTAACAGGGTATGGGATGCGTATATGGCAACCTATCTGACCGAGGAAGAAAAAAAATTGGCCGACAAGTTTGGCAAGGATCGTAAGCGCTTTGTGAGTGAAGGCTTAAACCCCACCATGGAATACCTGCTTGCCGGCAATACAGAAGCGGCGGAAAAAAACATCAGGGATGCAGTACGCCCATTATTTGTGCCCGTTATGGAAGGTATAGATGCGTTGCAACAGTTGCAGCAGGATGTCGCCAAACAGGAATATGACGCCGCTAAAACTCGTTATGAAGACAGTCGTTTTATTTCGATAGTTCTGCTGGTGGTAGGTTTGTTATTGTCAACGTTTATCGGTTTTATGCTGATTCGCGGTATTTCGCGCTCCTTATTTACGATGCAACAGTTTGCAGAATCTTTAGCGAAAGGCGATCTTACTGCGCGCATTGACCTTAGGCAAAACGATGAAATCGGCATCCTGGCTCAAGCAATGACCGGCATGCGCGATCAGCTTAGCGGTGTTGTGCAGCAAGTTCGCACCAATTCCGATGCTTTGGGTAGCGCCTCGCAGGAAATCAGCGCGACCGCGCAGTCCATCAGCCAAAGCGCTACCGAACAGGCCTCAGGTGTTGAGCAAACCACGGCATCCATCGAAGAGTTGAGTTCCTCAGTCAAACAAAATGCCGACAACGCCAAAGTAACCAATAGCATGGCAACGGCCGCCGCAGCGGAAGCCGCCAATGGCGGGCAGGCGGTGAAACGTACGGTGGAAGCGATGAAGGAAATCGCCGATAAAATCGGTTTGATTGAAGATATTGCCTATAAAACCAATTTGTTATCGCTTAATGCCGCAATTGAGGCGGCACGGGCCGGTGAGCACGGCAAAGGCTTTACCGTCGTTGCCGCCGAAGTAAGAAAACTGGCGGAAAATAGCCGAGTAACGGCACAAGAGATTAATAGTTTGGCTAAAAACAGCGTCAAGATTGCCGAGGATGCAGGCATCTTACTGGCAGAAATGGTGCCTAAGATTCAGAAAACCGCAGATTTGGTCGATGAAATTACCTCAGCCTCGGAAGAACAGGCGCACGGCATAGGCCAGATCAGCGACGCGGTCGGTCAACTGGATAAAGCGGCGCAACAAAATGCATCGGGGTCGGAGCAACTTGCCGCCACTGCGGAAGAACTGAGCGGTCAGGCCATGCAACTACAGCAGGTTATGTCTTTCTTTAATGTGGATACAGATCAAAGCCGCACCGCTAAAAGCCAACCGAGTCAAGCCGGCAAGCAGACATTTTACAAACAGAAAAAACGCTAAGAAAAATGAAAATCGGGCTATCAGTATTTTTATCGTTACCACGCTTCAGCGCACTGTATTTGTGCCAAAATCGTCTACGACAATTACCTTGTGACGTGCTGTGCGTGTCTTGGGAGCTAAGGCGCGCACAGCACGCAGTTGCAATGGGTGTATAAAAATAAGCGCTTTAGCATGGTAACGATGCCAAATTTAGTTAAATCCAAAGAGGAAGTGATATGGGGCATATTTTTGCGGAAATCAAACTCAGCAACCCGCGTAACCCGAATTTGACGCCTGTCATCGTATCGGCTTTGGCCGATACCGGTGCCTTAATGCTATGCATACCTGAACATATTGCCATTCAGCTCGATCTTGAAATGGAGTCAAAGAGGGAGGTTACTGTGGCTGATGGCCGATCAATGACGGTACCTTACGTGGGTCCGGTCAAGGTGGAATTTCGGGATCGATTTTGTTATGTAGGGGCGTTGATGCTAGGCGATGAAGTGCTGCTGGGCGCTGTCCCTATGGAAGATATGGATCTGGTGCTCTCGCCTAGTCGGCGTGAGATTACGGTCGATCCCGGCAGCCCTAATATTCCCCATGCCAGAGTGAAGTTTCAACGATGATGCATAGGCTATAGCTGAGTACTATTTCCAATTTACCGTTTTTACGCCGGTTATGAAGGCAGCACGATAAATTGATCCAAGTTACGTACCCTACTGATACTCCATACAAGGATTCATTGTTTATGAACATAAAAGATTTAAGTATAAAAACCAAGATATTAACCGGTGCGTTGCTGTTGGTATTGATTACCTGCGGTTTTGGCATACTGTCAAATCTTTATATCGGAAAAGTATCCGGCTCGCTGTTCGGTATTACCGACAACAACGGTAAAGCGGTTGAATACGCAACCGGAGTCGAGCGTATGGCGCTGGCGACCATTATGGAAGAAAAAAATTACCTGCTACAGGAAAAAGATGAAGTTCATCAGCGCGCCGAACAGAATGTCAAAGAATTGATGGGTTACCTGGACCAAGTGGATGCACTGGCCAAGCAATACCACAATACGGAGTTATTGGAACAATCTAAAACTGCAAGAAAAGGGACTGCCCAGTACGCCGAGAAATACAGGGCGGGCGTTGCGGCATTGAAGGCGAACAAGCAAGCCGTGGCGGATATGGTAGAAAAGGGCGAGGCCGTAGCTAGTGCCGCCGACAGTTTTCTAAAAAGACAAGTAGAACGCTACACCGAGTCGATGAAGAAAGGTGTAACCGGTCAGGAGCTTGATACGTATGTTCAGCGTTATATCGTCGCAGCCAACATCTCCGTTAAAGCGATGCAAATCATGCGCGAGGAAAAGGAAGAAGTTAATTACAAGAATCGTGAGGCCTGGAAAAATATGGAAGTTTTATTGCCTGAGTTAATGACCTTGTATGACGATCTAGAAAAATTCGACTTGGGCGATGTATCGAGCAAATTAGTTAAAGAAATGCGCAATCAAACGCGAGATTACACCGAGTCAGCTAAAACCTGGATAGAAAACGACAATAAACTAAAGGCTATTTTGGCGGACATGGCTAGCTTGGGCAGCAATGTCATCAAACAGGCGCAAGATGCCGAAGCCGCCGGTTACAGCCAGCTAGGTAATGCGCGTACCGAAGCCGAACACTTGGTCAGTCAAGCCAATATCATTATTATCGGCACCATTCTGCTTGCGATAGTGCTAGGCGTTATGATTGCATTGTTCTTAGCCTCAATGATCACCAAACCGATTATTTTGGGTGTTAAATTTGCCGAGTCTTTATCGGAAGGAGATCTGACTGCGCAGATTGATATTGACCAGAAAGACGAGATCGGGGTTTTGGCCAATGCCCTGAAAACCATGCGTGATCAACTCAGCAGCGTTGTGCAGCAGGTTCGCACCAATTCCGACGCCTTAGGCAGCGCTTCGCAGGAAATCAGCGCAACCGCTCAATCTATCAGTCAAAGCGCGACCGAACAGGCTTCAGGCGTTGAGCAAACCACGACCTCCATTGAAGAATTGAGTTCCTCGGTCAAACAAAATGCAGACAACGCCAAAGTCACCAACAACATGGCGACGACCGCAGCGGCGGAAGCCGCTAATGGCGGGGAGGCAGTGAAACGCACGGTGGAAGCGATGAAGGAAATCGCCGATAAAATCGGTTTGATTGAAGATATTGCTTACAAAACCAATTTGTTATCGCTCAATGCCGCCATTGAAGCGGCTTTGGCCGGCGAGCACGGCAAAGGCTTTACCGTCGTTGCCGCCGAAGTAAGAAAACTGGCGGAAAACAGCCGGGTAACGGCACAAGAGATCAATAGTTTGGCTAAAAACAGCGTTAAGATTGCCGAGGATGCAGGTATTTTGCTGAAACAAATGGTGCCTAAGATTCAGAAAACCGCAGATCTGGTCGATGAAATAACCGCAGCTTCGGAAGAACAGGCGCACGGTATAGGCCAGATCAGCGACGCGGTCGGTCAACTGGATAAAGCGGCGCAACAAAATGCATCGGGCTCGGAACAGCTCGCCGCTACCGCAGAAGAGCTGAGCGGTCAGGCCATGCAGCTGCAACAGGTTATGGCCTTCTTTAAAGTGGACGCAAACCAAAGCCGCGCCGCTAAGAGTCGGCCTGTTACTCAATTAAGCAAACAGACAAACAAAAAAGCCAACAAAAAAACAAGCCCTCATTTTACTTCGGTCGAATCTTCTCCGGTGACCGCTAAGCCTTTGCCGGTCAGCAAGCCGGCGGGAACCAAACCTGAATTTAATGAGCATGATTTTGAACGATTTTGACAGGTGGAATGAACCATGAATCAATTGATACAAAAAAAAGAAAACAAAACGGAGTTGATGGCTCAGGATCAATTACGCCAATACCTGACTTTTCAGGCAGGCAATGAAAATTTGGCTATCAGTATTTTAGATGTTAAAGAAATTATCGAAATTAACACGATTACTGACGTGCCGATGACGCCTGAGTACATTCGCGGCGTGATCAATTTACGCGGTAATGTCGTGCCGGTTATTGATTTGTCGGCGCGCCTGGGCAGGCAAAGCAGCGAAATAACCAAACGCAGCTGTATTGTCCTGGTGCAGGTTGAATACAATGAGGATGCCCAATTGTTAGGGATGTTGGTCGATGCCGTTGATGAAATCCTGGAAATTCCTGAAGTAAACATTATGCCGCCACCTGATTTTGGCGCTGATATCCGGACTGATTTTATTCAGTCAATGGGTCGCGTGGGTGATGAGTTTATTATTTTGCTGAATATTAATCGGGTTCTTTCGATAAAAGAATTATCTCAGCTCAAACAAGTTGCCGATTATGAAAGCAATACGGTAGGTTGAGCTAAGCGGGGCATGCGTTGCGTACCCTACATAATTAAACTGATAATCCACACAAGGACCCATTGTTTATGAACATTAAAGATTTAAGTATAAAAACCAAGATATTAACCGGTGCTTTGCTGTTGGTATTGATTACCTGCGGTTTCGGCATGCTGTCGAAACTTTACATCGGAAAAGTATCCGACTCGCTGTTCGGCATTACCGATAACAACGGTAAAGCGGTTGAATACGCAACCGGGGTTGAGCGCATGGCGCTGGCGACCATTATGGAAGAAAAAAATTACCTGTTGCAGGAAAAAGATGAAATTCACCAACGTGCTGAACAGAACGTCAAGGAGCTGATGAGCTACCTGGACAAAGTGGATGTGGTGGCGAAGCAATACAAGAATACTGAGTTATTGCAGCAATCGAAAACCGCACGGGAAGGGACTGCTCAGTATGCCGAGAAATACAGGGCAGGGGTTGCGGCATTGAAGGCCAACAAGCAAGCTGTGGCAGAGATGGTAGAAAATGGCAATATCGTTGCCAATGCAGCGGATAAAATGCTCAAAAGACAAGTTGATCTTTATACTGAGGCGATGAAGAAAGGCCTAAGTAGCCAGGAACTCGATCCGTACGTCCAACGTTATATTGTCACGACCAACATTTACGTTAAAGCGATGCAAATCATGCGCGCTGAAAAGGAAGAAGTTAATTACAAGGATCGGGTCGCCTGGAAAAAAATGGAAGTTTTATTGCCTGAGTTAATGAGCTTATATGACGATCTGCAAAAAATCGTTCAGAGCGAAGAGGCTCTCAAATTGATTACAGATGCGCGTAATGGAACGCGAAATTACACCGATTCAGCCAAAACTTGGATAGAAAACGACGATAAATTGAAGGCTATATTGGCGGATATGGCGACTTTGGGCAACAATGTCATCAAGCAGGCGCAAGATGCCGAGGCCGCCGGTTACGCCCAGTTAGGCAGCGCGCGTACCGAAGCCGAAAAGTTGGTCGGTGAAGCCAACACCATTATTATTGTCACCATCCTGCTTGCGATAGTGCTAGGCGTTATGATTGCGTTGTTCTTAGCCTCAATGATCACCAAACCGATTATTTTGGGTGTCAAATTTGCCGAATCTTTATCGGAAGGAGATCTGACTGCACGGATTGATATTGACCAGAAAGATGAAATCGGGGTTTTGGCTAATGCCCTGCAAACCATGCGTGACCAGCTCAGCAGCGTTGTGCAGCAGGTTCGCACCAATTCCGATGCCTTGGGTAATGCCTCCCAGGAAATCAGCGCGACCGCCCAAGCTATTAGTCAAAGTGCGACCGAACAAGCTTCAGGCGTTGAGCAAACCACGACCTCTATCGAAGAGTTGAGTTCTTCAGTCAAGCAAAATGCGGATAACGCTAAACTAACGAAGGGCATCGCAGCGACTGCGGCAGGAGAATCCGCCAATGGCGGGCAGGCGGTGAAACGCACGGTGGAAGCAATGAGGGAAATTGCCGATAAAATCGGTTTGATTGAAGATATTGCCTATAAAACCAATTTATTGTCACTTAATGCGGCGATTGAAGCGGCGCGAGCCGGTGAACACGGTAAAGGTTTTACTGTCGTGGCCGCCGAAGTAAGAAAGTTGGCGGAAAACAGCCGGGTAACTGCTCAAGAAATCAATAGCTTGGCAAAAAATAGCGTCAAGATTGCCGAAGATGCAGGAATCCTGCTCGAAAAAATGGTGCCTAAGATTCAGAAAACCGCAGATCTGGTCGATGAAATTACCGCTGTTTCAGAAGAACAGGCGCAAGGCATAGGCCAGATTAGCGATGCGGTCAGTCAATTGGATAAAGCGGCACAGCAAAATGCATCGGGTTCGGAACAGCTTGCCGCTACAGCCGAAGAACTGAGCGGTCAAGCTATGCAGCTGCAACAGGTTATGGCGTTTTTTAAAGTGGACAAGCGTTAATCCTGCGTAGGGTTGGGTTGCCGTTTGTTGGCAACCCGACTATTGTCTTTCTTCGTTCCTCCAGCGTCTCGCCAACTACATTATCTGAGGCGCAGCCTCTACTGCGATGAAAAAGCACCCCATTTATTAGCACTACCCGTGTTAACGGGATGCTGCTATTCACTCACCTATCATCGACTGGTATAATTTAAAATGCGTTGCATTGCAGATAAGAAGCAAGCGCTTGGAAAATATACGGTTATGCCATTTTGGAAAATCCTGCTGTTTGATTGTATAAGAGGGAGTCCGGCTATAGAGTTGCTGCTGCGTTTCACATAGGGCCTCGCCAACTGATTGATCACTTAAATGGATATTATGCCGGGCGGATTGTTCAATAACCGGCGTTTCTTCCATCATGATCACAAGCGGGATCGATATTATCAAGAAAAGGGATTTACCCCCGCAGCTTATCGAAAACAAACACTGTCTCCGGTAAAACGAGGATGCGTGGACGAATCATACATAATGACGTTATTCCAGCGCCATAGATTATGAAGGTGGTATCGCTGGTTTAAATAAGGGGGATAGTGGAATTGCCAACCCCCTGTTACATGCAAAATTTTCGACCTGTACGATTAGTTTAAAAATGCGATTTATCCGCGAAAGATAAGAAATAGACTAAACAAAGTCAGATAGGGTAGTAGGGCGCGTGCCGTGCGCGCCTTCTACCGGGCTTAAACTTCGTGTTAAACCCTTTGCGCGCACGGCACGCCCTACGGCTGTCCCGTCCAAAATCGAAGCCCGGTTTTATATTTCTTCGAATATAAGCGTGTTTTTTGTGATTTTCGTGGACGTGTGATTTATTCTAAATTGTACAGGTCGAAAATTTTTTAAATTATTTGTTTCACATTATTAAGAAAAAACGCCCCATGAAAATTAACATGCCGATCACCAATGTTGAACATGCTCTTACCGAGACTGATTTCATTGTTACCAAGACCGACCTAAAGGGGGTGATTACCTATGCTAATGAGGACTTTATCCGAATTAGCGGATTTACCAAGGAAGAATTAATTGGAGCGTCACACAATATAATCCGCCATCCCGATGTGCCGGCAGACGTTTTCGAGGATTTGTGGAAGTCGATGAAAGCGGGACGCCCCTGGACCGGAGTAGTCAAAAACCGCTGTAAAAACGGTGATTTTTATTGGGTGTTAGCCAACATTACGCCTTATTATGAAAATGATCAGCTGGTTGGTTATATGTCGGTGCGTAATAAACCTAACCAGAAGCAGATTACAGCGGCCGCCGATAACTATAGGAAGTTTCGTGAAGGCAATGCGGGTAATTTAAAAATTCGGGACGGAAAAATTCTCAAAAGAACGCTGTTGGGCAGCTTTCCGTCATTAAAAAACATTAGCATCAAAGCCCGTTTATTGATGGTTATCACCATCATGTCAATTTTACTATTGGTTATCGGCGGCATGGGACTCCTCGGTATGAGCCAGGATAGCGAGGATTTACGTAACGTTCATAACAATCGCCTGCTGCCTTCAAATCAGATTTTCCAGATTCAGAAACTGCTGCTGACTAATCGCTTGCGTATCGCCTCCAGCCTATATAACTCTAACCCCGAGTTGATCCGGAAAAACCTTGCTGAAGTGGAACAAAACGACGTTGTTATCGCCAAAACTTGGGACGCATACATTGAAAACTCATTTAGTCCTAATGAAAAAAGCCTGGCGGATAAGGTTGCAGTGGATAAGAACCGCTTTGTAATGGAAGGCTTGCAGCCCGCTATTTCGGCGTTGCGCAATAATGACAGCGCGCTTGCCGGCAAGATTATTGAGGACAAGGTTAACCCTCTTTACGAACCGGTTAGTGAGGGTATTCAGAAGTTATTGCAATTGCAGGTCGTTATCGCCAGACAGGAGTTTGAAGCAGGTCTGTCGCGTTACTACCACACACGCGAAATCGCCGGTACCTTGATTGCATCGGGCATTTTATTGGCTCTGTGGTTGAGCTTCTCGCTATTGCGCTCCATTGTGCGCCCGCTTAATGCCACTATTCGACATTTCGGTCAAATTGCCCAGGGAAATTATGTTACCAACATAGATATTAAAGGCATGGACGAAATCAGCAAAGTAATGGCGGCTCTGAAAGCTATGCAGATCAAGCTGGGCTTTGAGGTTGCAGAAGCTAAACGCATTGCCGACGAACACCTGCGCATCAAGATTGCACTGGACAACGTCAGCACCGGCGTAATGATTGCGGACAATGAGCGCAATATTATTTACGTCAATAAATCGGTGCTTAAGATGTTCGGCAAAGCTGAAGCCGACATTCGCGAGCAATTGCCGAATTTCTCCGTTGCAAATCTGATTGGCAGCAATATTGATAGTTATCACAAGGTTCCTTCGCATCAGGCGCAATTACTGGCCGACTCTAGCAGTTTAAACAGTGTCAGTATTAACTGGGGTGACCGCTATATGGTGGTGACTGTCAATCCGGTCATCAACCCGCAAGGTAAGCGCATGGGTTCGGTAGCCGAGTGGCTGGACCGTAGCGCTGAGGTTATAGTGGAAAAAGAAGTGGCGGTTATTTTGGTTGCCGCTGTGATGGGCGATTTTACCAAGCGCATTGTCATGCAGGGTAAAGTCGGCTTTTACCGTGAGTTGAGCGAATCCATCAATCAGCTTATGCAAACCAGTGAAAGCGGCCTTAATGAAACGGTAAGGGTATTCAATGCCTTATCTCATGGTAATCTGAGCGAGAAAATTGTTAATCACTATTCAGGCACCTTCGGGCAACTTAAGGAGGATGCCAATTCCACGGTGGACGATCTCAATAATATTATGGGTCAAATCAAGGATGTTGCAGCATCGATCCACACGGCGGCTAAAGATATCGCACACGGCAACATGTCTTTGTCTCACCGCACCGATGAGCAAGCAACCAGTTTGCAGCAAACCGCCGCCAGCATGCAAGAGCTGACCTCAACGGTGCAACAGAATAGTGAAAATGCCAAGCATGCCAACGAACTTGCCGTTAGCGCTTCTAATACCGCCGGCAAGGGCGTTACAGTGATTGATCAAGTTGTAAAAATGATGGAAGGGATTAATGAGTCCTCGCGTAAAGTGGTCGAGATCATTTCAGTGATAGACAGCATTGCCTTTCAGACCAATATATTAGCGCTTAACGCCGCAGTAGAAGCGGCTCGTGCCGGAGAACAGGGGCGGGGCTTTGCGGTGGTGGCCGGAGAAGTGCGCAGTCTCGCGCAACGGGCTGCATCCGCTGCCGGAGAAATCAAAAACCTGATCCGCGATTCGGTTGAAAAAGTGGAGGACGGCAGCAAACTGGTCACTCAAGCGGGAAAAACCATGGAAGACATCGTTAATTCCATCCGTGGCGTTACTGCTATTATGTCCCAGATCAGCGCTGCGTCCGTGGAGCAAACATCCGGTATTGAACAAGTGAATCTGGCTATTTGCCAGATGGACGACGTAACCCAGCAAAATGCCGCCTTGGTAGAGCAAGCCACAGCCGCAGCACAATCGCTGGAAGAGCAGACTCAGCACCTGAAGATCACGGTAGCGCATTTCAAAATGGAAAATGATGACAACAGCGATGAGGACAGTTCTTTGCTTATAGAGCCGGCTATCAAAGAGCAAAATGCGGCTTACGTTCCAGTGGGGCATATCGTGAAGTTGGATTCACAGTCTGCCGACAGCGGTGGTTGGGAAGAGTTTTAATGTTTGCCGGTTGGACTGGAAATTGCTGAGGTGAAGATTCAACTTGGTGAAACAGGAAAAGGGCGTTTTTTCCGTAGCCGAATTTCCAAACTTAAGCTTACTTATAACCCGGATTCCTCAGGTAATGGGCGTGAAGCCAAGTAGCCGTAGGGTACGCTGTGCGTACCTTTTGGCGACCAATGGTATGCACAGCGGTAACTATTCAGCGTATGCTGAAAATGATTAATGGAACACGGATGACACTGATTAAACGGATAATCACTGATTAAAAGCCCAGAATATTTTAAAAAATCTGTGTAAATCTGTCCTATCCGTGTCGCCTAGAGGCGCCTACTTTTGGCATCCGTGTTCCATTTCTTTTTACACTGAATAGTTACGCACAGCGTACCCTACTTGGCTTGATTTATAAATATGAAAACGTTTGCGAATAAAATTGTTAACAATTTTGTTTGTATGGTTTACCCTATTTTTTAAAGTAGATATTATTTTCCAATAGATAAATGATAGACTGCCAATGAATGCAGACACTTTAGATAATGGAACTATGCAACACTCCAAACACCAGCTAAAAGCCTATGTTATTTTTTTATAACTCCGTAATGCCGTGTTTATCAAGGCGATTCTGCCCCCCCCCGCATAGGCCCTTCGCGCTGTCAAGGTATTTTTGCGTCTTTTTTGACGCGGATGTGCGTATTGGAACGTAGCGCACAGGCCCTGCAGTTGGCGCGCAAGATCGTCATGTGGGATAATCAACGGGTGGATAGTTAATGGATACCCAGCATTTGCGTAACCGCTTGCCCGAGGAGAATTTTCGCGCCTGGGTCTGGGAAGAAGACATTCAAGGCTGCTACATCTATTCGGACGAAGCGGTCCGGGATATTCTTGGGCTTGCGCCCGAAGAAATCATCGGCGAACGCTATGACCGCTTTTTCGCCCCGGAGCAATGCCGGGAGGAATCCCCGTCTCCGGCTGATTCTGACTACTTCAATAAACCGTTCCATTGCATCAACCGATGTCTCCATAAAACCGGCCGGATCGTGTACCTTCATGTCAGGGGCGAACCCATTTTCGATGCCGACGGCAAGCTGACCGGCTTTCGCTGCATCGGCTACGATGTCACGGATGAGAAGCTGACCGAACAGAAAATGCGCCATCTCGCTTCGTTTCCCGAATTGAATTCCGATATCGTCATCGAGATTGCCGTGTCCGGCGAAATCGTTTACGCCAATCCGGCCGCGCGAACGCTTTTCCCCGACCTTTGCGCTTTGGGTTGTCGACACCCCCTGCTGGACGGTTTCGATAAATTATTGTCCCGTTGCAAGCCGACAATGGAGCAAGTTGCCGAGGAAATCGCGGTCGGTGATCGGATTTACAAGCGCAAATTGTCTTTCCTGCCCGAGTATGGCTGCTTACGCCTCTATGCCTATGACGTGACCCAGAGCAGGCAGGCGGAAGAAAATCTTAACCTGTTTTTCGACTTATCCTGCGACCTGCTTTTTATCGCCGGTTTCGACGGTTATCTGAAACGGATCAATCGCGCCTGTGAACATACCTTTGGATTCTGCAAAGAGGAGTTGCTGGCTGTGCCGTATATGGAACGCATCTATCCGGATGATGTGCCGTTGGTGCATGCCGAGTTGGACAAGCTGGTCAGTGGAGCGGCCGTGGTCAATATACAGGTAAGGATTCGGCACAAGGACGATACCTACAAATGGACGGAATGGGTGGCCACTCGTGCGCCGGATAAATCCTTGTTTTACGCGACCGGCCGCGATATAGGCGCACGTATGCAGAGGGATTTGGAGCTGAAAATGGCCGCCAAAGTCATCGAAAATACGCTGGAAGGCGTTTTGGTCGCCGATGCCGATGGAACGATTTTGTCGGTCAATCCGGCATTCACCCGCATTACCGGCTATACGGCGGAGGAAGCCATCGGCAAGACGCCGCGTTTGCTGCGCTCCAATCACCACGATGTCCGGTTTTATCAGCAATTATGGGCCAGTCTTATCGGTACCGGCCAATGGCAGGGTGAAATCTGGAATCGCCGCAAAAACGGCGACGCCTACCCGGAATGGCTGACTATTTCCGCCATTCGCGATGAAAATGGCATTGTGCAGCAGTATGTCAGCGTTTTCAACGACATCACCAAATACAAACAGCAAGAGGAACATATCCACCATCAGGCTTATCACGATGCACTGACCGACCTGCCCAACCGTTTGTTATTTGCCGATCGGTTGAAACTGGCCGTCGCTCACGCCTATCGCCAGCGGCAGCAGTTGGCGGTGATGTTTCTTGACCTTGACCGTTTCAAGCAGGTCAACGACGGCTTTGGTCACCATGTAGGTGACCAGCTATTGCAAGAAGTAGCCAAGCGGCTGCAAACCTTGGTGCGCGCTGACGATACCGTCGCCCGCCTTGGCGGCGACGAATTCACGCTGCTGCTGCCGAATCTTCCCAATACCGATGACGTGATCAAAGTCGCGAATCAGGTGATCAAAGCTTTCGACAGGCCGATCGTGATCGAAAAACACGAACTTTTCACCTCGGCCAGCATCGGCATCGCCATTTATCCCTATGACGGTACCGATGCTGAAACGTTGATGAAAAATGCGGATTCGGCCATGTATCTCGCCAAACGCAACGGTCGCAACAGCTACCAACTGTACACGCCTGACATGAATGACAGCGCTGCCGAGCAGTTAATGCTGGAAAATCAGTTGCGCCGCGCCATAGAGCGCGATGAGCTGGTTCTGCATTACCAACCGCAGGTCAATGCCAACACCGGAGAGGTCATTGGAACCGAGGCGTTGCTGCGCTGGCAACACCCGGAAAAGGGCTTGCTTTATCCCCTGGAGTTCATGGCCTTGGCGGAAGAATCGGGTCTGATCGTTGGCATCGGCGAATGGGTGTTGCGCACCGCCTGCGTTCAAAACAAGCACTGGCAGGCGATGGCCTGCAAAGCGGTAAAGGTGGCGGTGAACGTTTCGGCGCGGCAGTTCGGCCATCCCCATTTCGTCCGCTTGGTCGAGCAAGTATTGGAGGAAAGTAGCCTGGAACCCCGCTGGCTGGAACTGGAAATGACTAAAAACATTTTGCTGCGGGATACCGAGCAAGTCATCGGCAAATTGCACTACCTAAAGGCGCTGGGTATCACACTATCCATCAACGACTTTGGCACCGGCTTTTCGTCCATGGCCTACCTCAAGGATTTTCCTTTCGATACGGTAAAAATCGACCGCTCGTTCGTCCGCGATGTGTTTGTCAATACGAACGACGCGGAGATAGCCAAGGCGATTATCGCCATGGCGCATTCAATGAATATGAAAGTGGTCGCCGAAGGGGTGGAAACTATGGGTCAAATGGAATTTATGCATGCCTATCAGTGCGATGATATACAGGGTTATTATATCAGCCACCCGCTGGAAGCCGAGAAGATGGGTGAGCACCTATGCTGCGGGACAAAGTGTGGACTTGTCAGTCCGTTGGGCTAACGGCTTCGTCTCGGCATAGCGCTACAGTTTTGTATTTATAAAACTTGTTTGTAACTACTCAGCCGCTAGAAAAATGGAACACGGATGCCAACAGTAGGCGCTTTAGGCGACACGGATTAGGCTGATAAACACGGATTAAACCCATGAATGAGTTTAATCCATTGACGCCTTAAAATCCGTTTAAATCCGTCCAATCAGTGTTATCCGTGTTCCATTATAAAATTAGCCCTCAGTAGTTACACTTGTTTTAAACCATGAAGGACATGAAGGATTTAAGTTTTCATGTTCTTCATGGTCATTGCTTGAATTAATTTATGCACCTTCCTAAGGTAAAAATAATTGCGCGGCAGCAGTAGGATTCGAAGCGAAATAACAGTGCAGATAGCTGGCTGTTAAGCGATTTAGCTGATAAATCGCTTCTCCTGTTGAATTGCTGTGTTGGCATTCGCCAAAAGCGACAGGGGCAAGCGGCGTTTCGATCCGGGAATAATGAAAGGTATGGCTGCGCAACAGTCCGCCGGGCATCGGCGCAGATTGGCAACCCAAGCCTTTTAGTCGATTTTGCATGACTGCATGGCCCGGTAACAGGCCCGCCATATCACCGCGATTTCCGGCTTTATCGGTGATTGATTCCAATAAATACAATAATCCCCCGCACTCGGCGTATATCGGCTTGCCTTGCTGAAAGTGGGCTTGCAGCGCTGCTTTTATCGAAAGATTATCCTGTAGGGCCGGTAAATGCAGTTCGGGATAACCGCCCGGCAGATAAAGGCTGTCAACATCAGGCAGCGCGGTATCTGCGAGCGGTGAAAAGAATATCAATGTAGCGCCCAGCGCCCGTAGCAGGTCCAGGTTGGCGGCGTAAATAAATGAAAATGCGGTGTCGCGGGCAATGCCGATGCGAAGACCCGATAACAGTTGGGGCAGCGTTTCTTCCTGCTCGGGTGAGCTGAATGCGACTGCTTCCGGCAAGTTTACCAGCTCGGTTGAGGCAATGGCTGTTGCTGTAGCCCGCATTCGCGATTCGAGATCAAGCACTTCTTCCGCCTGAACCAAACCCAGATGCCGGTCCGGGAATGCAAACCGGCTATCGCGTGGTATTCCGCCGAAGTAGCGCAGTTCAGACGGTATGCCTTGCCGGATCATTTCGGTATGACGCGGGCTGGCGATGTTATTGGCTAAAACACCGGCGAATGGCAGCTTGGGCCGATAGTTGGCAAGGCCGTAGGCAATGGCTCCCAAGGTTTGGGCGGTACCTGATGCATCAATCACAGCCAGCACCGGCACGGAGAATATTTCGGCAATATCGGCACTGCAAGGATTGCCATCGAACAAGCCCATGACGCCTTCAATTAAAATCAAATCGGCTTCCAGCGCGGCTTCGTATAATAAGCGCCTGCATTCGCTTTCTCCCGTCATCCAAAGATCGAGCTGGTACACGGGTTGCCCGCTGGCGCGTTCGAGTATCATCGGGTCGAGAAAATCGGGGCCGCTTTTAAACACTCTGACTTTGCGGCCTTGGTCGACATGATAGCGGGCAAGCGCAGCGGTAACGGTGGTCTTGCCGTGATTGGAGCCGGGTGCGGTGATGAATAGGGCAGGGCAATGAGTTTTGGGAACGTTCATTATTAATGTGTAGTACTAAAAGTGATATGGATTTGACTGATATAGAGTTTGAAGTGAATAACGCGACATCGTTCCCACGCTTCGGCGTCATTGCCATTAAGTTAAGCGTTGTAGGAGCGGGCCATGCCCGCGATGAGACAGCTATCGTTGAGCAAATATCGCGGGCGTGGCCCGCTCCTACCGACGTCAAGAGGCAGTGCGCCGGAGCGTGGGAACGCTAGCGGGCCCTCTCCAGACTTTGCGTCGCTATATTAATTCTGGACTCTATATACACTGACAAACGAAGCTTTTTTATAATGAGCATCTACCCGGAATTACAATTATTCCCAGACAGTCCCGGTTAATTTAGATAACAGCGCCCCGACGGTATGACGGTTTAGGTGATAACCGATAAAAACCAGTTCAGATGCCTGCGGACATTGTTGGGTTGTTTGGGCGCTTATCGCCACACGGGTGCGCACGCCCTGAACCAAAGCGGATTTATCCGGCTCGGCAAGAACTATAAAGCCTTTGCTGCGCAGCAAAGGTTCCGCTTTGGCTATCTCGATTAATGCGTGTTTCAGTGTTTCCGGCTGCTGCGGATCCGGGCTGCGCAGTACGAAGGATAGCCATCCCGGATCTTGTTCATGAAAATGCTTGTGCGTTGCCAGTCCGTGACTGTGGCTTGCCAAACCGGAATGGCGGTGGCCGTTCAATCTTATATGGCTAACCAATGTCGGCGTATCGGAACCGGGTGCTGCCGACGGCGTAAAACGGTGGGTGTGCGCTGTAAAGGTCGATTGGTGCAAACGCAGGCCGAGGGCGAGCCGAATATCCAGTTGCGCGTTGTAAGCGAGTTCCAGGAAGCGCACGTTCGGTGCAAGGTCACGTATACGAGTCTCGGCGATTAGCAAGGCATCCTCATCCAGCGCGTCGATTTTGTTTAACACCACGACATCGGCATATTCGAGTTGCTGTTCAAACAAGGTTGCGATTGAATCCGCAACGGCGGCATGAGGGCTATTCCGACTAAGCTCACGGTCAAACTGATCAGACAGCAACAACGGCGTATCCACCACGGCTAACGTGGCATCCAGGATAAAATCCTTGGCCAGTTCGGGGGCTTGCAACAGCTCCATGACCGCTGTAGGCAAGGCCAGCCCCGAGGTTTCTATCAGCACATGATCGACATTGGCGCGGCGCTCGGCAATAGCGTGCAGGGTTGGGATAAAGTGTTCGTCATCTCCGTAGGCAATCAGGCCGTAAGGGAAATCATGAATCCGCACATGCTCATCATCTCCAACGCTGTCGTTAATCAGCACACCGTCGATGGAAACTTCGCCGAACTCATTGATCAATAAGGCAAGGCGGCGAGCTTGCCGGTTTTTAATCAGGCTGCTTAGTAAGGTAGTTTTACCGGAACCGAGAAAACCGGTAACGATGGTGACTGGAATCATGTATTGATATTCCACGCTTGTAATTGCCGCAATACGGCATCGAAAGTTGAGCTGATGAACGGGTACTCAAGTTTCGGCCGCTTGATCACCAGCAGCGGGATATTCAGCGTTTGTGTTGCTGCCACTTTGGCGTTAAAGCCGCCGGCATCGCCGGAATCTTTGGTAATGACGCAATCGATTTTTAAGTCCTGCCACAAGGCGGTGTTGAAAGCTTCAGAGAACGGCCCTTGCATCGCGCAAATATGGCTGCGCGGCACACCCAGGTCGATGGCTCTTTGGATGAATCCAGGGTCGGGCGTTACGCGTATAAACCACTCGCGTTCGGCGGCCTCTGGCGCTTGAAGAAAAGCAGCTAAGTCCTTTGAACCCGTAGTCAGGAAAATACGCCGGCCGAGTTTAATGGCTTGCTCGGCAGCTTGCTCAGTAGAATCACATTCAATGCCGCTATCGGTTTCAAAAGAGCTGGGCCGTTCATAGCGCAGATAGGGGATATTCAAGCTTTGCGACAATCCCATCAATTGTTCCGAGATCAGGTTGGCATAAGGATGTGTTGCATCAACAATTGCCTTCGCCTGATTTTGAGTCAAAGCCTGTCTTTGCGCTTCAACGCCCTGATGCCCGGCCCAGACCGATACGCCTGGGCAATGTTGGGCGGCAACCTCGCCGCCGTATTCCGTTGCGGCGGATACCACGACCGGATAGCCTTGCTGCGCCAATTCGTTAGCTAATGCATTACCGTCGCTGGTGCCGGAGAAAACCCATAATGCATGCTCGGGCAGTTCATCTTCAATCGGCTGTTCAGCGGCGTTCCAGTTATTGTAGCCGCGCGGAGTAAAAATATAGCCGCGTTTACGCTGGGTAAAGCGGTTGCCGATCACGATCGTGGTCAGCATATCGAACTGCAAAGACAGCAAGTCTTCCAGGTGGTGAATGCTGACTTTCTGGCCCGGCCGGTAGGCATTGTGTATGACGCCGCACAGCGTCCTTGGCGATTTCGATTCCAGCATGATGTTGAGGATACGGTACACGCCTTCCTGACGGCCGGCGCTCTGCACATTGTACAACACGCAGGCGAGATCGGCCTGGGCGATATGGCGTCCGCGCTGCTCTATCCAGTTCCAGGGACATAAAAGGTCGGACAGGCTTAAGGTGGCGAAGTCGTGCGACAACGGCGAGCCCAATAACGAGGCGCAGGCATTGGCTGAAGTAATGCCGGGGATTACGTTGACTTCATAGTCGTCATCTTCGCGCATTTCATCAAAAGCCAGCGCCGCCATCGCATAAATGCCGATATCGCCGCTGGAAATCAGCGCAACTTTAGCGCCGCTACGGGCTTTTTCGATTGCAAGCAAGGCACGCTCGCGTTCCTGAGTCAGCGGCGGGGTGTGGATTTCCTTACCGGTTATCCACGGCTCAATCCAACGCAAATACAGGTCATAAGCCACGATAACATCGCTTTCCCGCAATGCCGCTTCGGCGCGCGGAACGATCAAATCGCTAAATCCCGGCCCCACCGAAACTAAATTCAATACACCTTTCATTCTTTTATCCACTGATTATTAATTTGTAATACTTGTTGTTTCTCGTTCCCACGTGCTACGTCATTGCCATTAAGTTAAGCGTTGTAGGAGCGGGCCATGCCCGCGATGAGGGCGCTACAACTCAGCTATCGTTGCGCAAATATCGCGGGCATGGCCCGCTCCTACCGAGGTCAAGATGCTTAACTTAATGGCAGTGACGTGCTACGTGGGAACGCAGTGCCGGACGCGCTGCGTCCCGTATACGCAGACCGTGTCCGTGACTCGCGGCGCAGCGCGCCTTGACGGCATCCCGGCCAGAAGACGCTGTTTCGTAAACACTTGTGTATAGAGACGAGTACGCTACGTGGGAAATAGGTCATAACCACATCGCCCTTTGGCGCGCATGGCGCGCCCTACATACTATCTTCAACTACAGCTACAGCTACCCCATCCAAGGCCGTTTTCGGCACGATCAATTTGCCGCGGACGCCGGCGATCAACGCACAAGGCTCGCATACTCCCGGCAAACCTACATTCTGCTGTACCCAATCCGAGGCTTTGGTTACCCAGGGCCGCGCTGCGACTGTTGCGCTTGCCAAAACGCGTAGCGGCAAATCGTGCTGCCGGCAAAACTCCACTAAGCCCGGTTCGTTGGCCTTCAAATCTATGGTGGCTATTTCGCGCACTTCGTTTAATTGCCGCGCACCCAAGGCCAGCTTTACCGCGGCGTCGATTTGTCCGGCAGTGACGCCTTTACGGCAACCAATACCGACCACCAAAGGCTTCAAGGCTTCGGTCGCGGTAGTGATGACCGGCACTGCGCCGATGGCATTGGCGACGCGGTAAGCCAAACGGTTGGCGCCGCCTTCATGCCCGGCCAGCAGAGACACCGCGAATCGCCCTGCTTCATCCAACACCACAACGGCCGGGTCGCTATGTTTGTCTTGAGCTAAACCGTCGAGAAAGCGTAGCGCGATGCCGCCGGCTGCGATCATGACCCATTGTGACTGCTGCCGGTAAGCGGCGGCAAATTGTTGTTTCTGGGGTGTGGCAGTATCGAGCCAGGGCCGATACAGCACGCCGCCAAGCTGCTGCTGCAGAACTAAAGCCAAGGTTTCGCTTTCCGGCCGCACCAGCCAGATGCCGCAATTAGTCATGCAGTCGCCTTCTTTTTATCCAACATACATATTAACTTCAGCAAAGAGCTTATAAAAATTGTCCACGAAAGCCACGAAAAACACGAAAAGTTCAACAATATGGTTTTTTCGTACCTTTCGTGTTTTTCGTGGATCATGCTTTTTTCTTTTCCACAACGCGGAATATATGCGTGAAGTCTTTCGAATACAGACTCGATTCTGTTTGCGCGTCACGCCCTAAAGCCGCGCCGACCAGCAACATGGTAGTGAGGTTCCAGTCGCTGCTTTTGGTTTCTTTAAGTATGTTGCCCAAAGTCCCCTGATAAGACCGTTCTTCCGGCCATGTTGCCCGATAGACCAGTGCCGCAGGCGTATTGTCCGGGTAATGCAGGCGAAGGTCGGCGACTATTTTCTTTAAATGCGGCCCGGACAGGAAAATGCACATCGTCGCTTGGTGTTCGGCCAGCCGCGCAATCGATTCCAATTCCGGCACGGCCGAGGCGCGGCCGGAAACGCGGGTCAGAATCACGGTTTGCGATACTTCCGGTTTGGTCAGCTCCGCTTTAATCGATGCCGCCGCCGAGGTGAACGAGGACACGCCGGGCACAATTTCGTAGGCTATGCCCAGCGCATCGAGCCTGCGCATTTGCTCGGCGGTCGCGCCGTAAATGGCCGGGTCGCCGGAATGCAGGCGAGCCACGTCGCAGCCGGCTTCCTGAGCGCGGCGGTAGCAAGCTTCCTGCTGATCGAGGTCGAGTTTGGCGGTGTCGATCAGTTCGGCATCGGCCCTGCAATGCTGCAACATGTCGGTAGGCACCAAGGAGCCTGCGTACAGCACCATACTGACCCGGCCGAGAATGTTTGCGCCGCGTAATGTGATCAGATCCGAAGCGCCGGGGCCTGCGCCGATAAAATAAACCTTCATGCGTGTCTTCTCTCTCTGGGGGTTTTGCGTATTAATAAAGTAGCGAGATAGCCCATCGCCGAGGTTGCGCATAAATCGCCGACATCGTCGGCCAGCATTTCGCCTTCCAAGCCTATGCGGCGGGCAAAGGCGCAGTGTTCGGCGATGCCCATGTCTCGGAGCAAAGCCAGCACCCAGGGCAGGCGCGGGCCGATCTTCATCAGCACGACGATGTCATGGCTTTCGATGTCCCGGCGCAGCGCAGCCGCATCTTCCGGGCAGGGCAAAATCAAGGTGCGCTCCTTGCCTACGCCCAGCGGCCAGCCTAAAGCCGAGGCCGCCGCCGCATAGCTGGTGATGCCGGGGAAAGTGTGGTGCGGCAGATCCGGCAAATACTCGCGCAAGGCGGCCAATATATAGCCGTAAGTGGAGTAGGTCAGGCTGTCGCCGATGGTCAGGTAAGCGACGCTCAGGCCTTTGCGCAATTCGGCGGCGATGGTTTCCGCCAGCTGTGCGTAATGATCGCTCAGCACGCTACGGTCGGGGTCCATGGTGAATTCGATTTCACGTATTCGTTCCGAATCGACGCTGATGCCTTTTAAGCATTGCAATGCCACCGAAGTTTCGGCGCTATGCGCACGGGGCGCATAGACGATGTCGGCTTGCTGCAAGGCCAGGACCGCCGCCAGCGGAATGTAACCGGCCGGCCCGGGTCCTACGCCTATGCCCCAGAATGTGCCTAAATGAGTCATACTTCTCCTAAGTTATTATTTATCTCGTTCCCACGCGCCGCGCTCATCGTTATACACATCTCAATGTAGGCCGGAATAAGCCTGTCCTGCGCTAAGGCGCGGACCGGCCTTATTCCGGTATTCCGAGGCTTGGGATCGCCGGAAACGCCCACCCTGGCTATCGCCGGGCGGGCTTATTCCGGCCTACGTCCTGTCTTGAATAGACTTGTGTATAAAGACGAGCGCGCCGCGTGGGAATGCGGTCAAGGCGCGTTGCGCCGCGAGTCACGGGCAACGTCTACGTATACGGGACGCAGCGCGTGGGAACGAGAATAACCTATATAACCTATGAGCCAAATGAAGCAAGAAGGCGCGCACGGCGTGCCCTACCTGGCTCATACTTCCCCCAGACTATCGCCTTGTAAATTAAACAGCCTCACTTCGACCTTTTTCACGGCAGGCACCCGCTGCTGAACAAGCGCGGCAATGCGTTGCTCGATGTCCATCCATAACGCCTGCGAACCGGGTTCGTTCGTTAACCGTTGAATGGCCGCTTCCACGGTGTTGGCCTGCTCCAGTTCCTGCACCAGAAGGCTGTCGAATTTCCGCTCAGCGGCTATCCGGGCGACAGCGTTCATGGCCATGTCGCTCCGGCTGGAGTGTGTATCCCATACGCCATCCAGCACTTTGGCAAGTTTGCCCGGATGCCCCAATAACCACAACACATCCAGATGACGCTGTTGTTCGGTCAAGGCCTGCTGTAAAAAATCCAATGCGTCGCCAAGAAAATTGGCGATTTGCACCGAGCGCCGCTCCGGCAATCCCAGCGTCTCTTTGGCATAGCTCCTGCCGATTTTACCGGGCAGCAACGCGATGCTGTTCGCATCATTACCCACGACTGCATGGACGCAGGAGGTAGAGTAACGCATGGAGCAGTTACCGAGAGCGACACGCACATAAACTTCAATCGAAGCTATCCATGACGCCAGCGATAAAGGTTCGACCAGACCCGAGGTGCCGAGTATCGATATGCCGCCGACGATGCCGAGTTTCGGGTTGAAGGTTTTTTTGGCAATAGTCTCGCCGTTGACACAGCCTATGGTCAGGTCGAAGCCTTCATCATTACCGCACACGTCGACGACCGCCTGCCGCATCATCTTGCGCGGCGTCGGGTTGATCGCAGGCTCTCCGACCGCTACGCGCAAGCCGGGCTGGGTCGCAGTGCCGACGCCGACGCCTGCGAAAAAGCGTATTCGCGCTTTATCGTTTCTTCGCACTTCGGCGAAGATAGTTGCCCCATGCGTGTTATCGGGATCATCGCCGCCGTCTTTCAGGACTTCGGCTCGCGTTGTGTGTTCATTCAGCCAACGACAATCCAGAATCGGTACGGTCAGGTAATGGGCGTCGTCCGGCAGTGTAATACGCACCTCGGCGCGGCGCTCGCCGTGCAGCAGATACAGCGCGGCTTTAACCGCAGCGGTGGCGCAGCTGCCTGTGGTGCGCCCGCGCCGTAAACCGTTCGGTGCAAGTATGCCGAGATCGAATTCTTTAAGCTCCGATTGAATCATACTTGGTACAGCAGTTAAAAAAATGGAACGCAGATGACGCAGATTATTAAGATTAAATAAGATTTTATTGAATCATCTGTGTTTATCATATTTATCTGCGTCGCCTAGAGGCGCCTACTTTTGGCATCCACGTTCCATCGCAATGCCTGAACCATACTCGGCAAGCTGGTTCACCGCATCGATCATCAAGCCGTTGACGACAGTCGCCGCCCAAGGCGAACCGCCGCGTGTCCCGCTATTGGTGATGCGCGGCACTTGCAGGCAGCGTTTCAACTCCGCTTTCGACTCGCAGGTGCCGACAAAACCGACCGGCAGGCCGATCACCAGCTGCGGACGCCAGCCGTGTTCGCGGATCAGGCGCACCGCTTCCATGATCGCGGTCGGCGCATCGCCTATCGACAGCACGATGTCGTTGCCGAATTTTTCAAAGGCGCGCCGTATCCCGGCTGCGGAACGGGTGATGCCTTGCGTTTGCGCCATCAG
This sequence comes from Methylococcaceae bacterium, assembly GCA_044426515.1. Taxonomy (GTDB): domain Bacteria; phylum Pseudomonadota; class Gammaproteobacteria; order Methylococcales; family Methylomonadaceae; genus Methylobacter_A. Next base: position 62,870 of record JAUGSS010000050.1, read on the forward strand.
TGCGGTTTCGCGGTCATGCACCCCGCACCAGGTTTCGATGCCGAGTTGTTCGAGCAGCGCGCGCTTCAGGCCGGTCTGCACCATGGTCACGTCGGTTACCACGCGTTTGCAGCGGAGCAGCGCGCGGATGCCGGTTTCGACCGCACCGGCCGAAAAATAAATATCGTCGACCGCGTTAAAATCGCCGCTGGTATGCACCAGCCGTTGCACCACGGTTAAATGCGTTTCGGGGAAGACCGACCAGTCGCGCCCGGCCGCGATGATGCGGAAACTTTCGGCTTCTATCGGATGCGGCAGGTAAGGCGCAAATTCTGTCGCAGTTTCAGTTACAAGGTCTTTTCCGGACAGGCCGCGTACCTGAAGATGATGCGGCCGCTGCGGCTCGCCGATCTGTTGTTCAAAGCCGACGATTTGCACACGGTATTTGCAAAGCGAGCAGTTCATCTCCGCACGGCCGTCGACGGCTTCCTGCGCCCTGGCGATCAGTACATCGGCCACATTCGGATGCACGCCGAGATAACCGGCTTTAAGCACCTCCAGCTTGGGTTCGCGTTGCTGCAAGGCATCGGCAGCCTCGTAAATACGTTTGACCAAAATGCCGTCGAACAGGAAAAACGGTACCACGATCAGCCGTGCGCAGCCCAGTTTCGCAGCATTGCGCAGGCCGTCGGCAACCAGCGGCTTGGCCGTGCCTGAATAACAGACGTAAGACCCGCCAAAGCCCATGCCTTCCTCGATCATCCGCGCGAACTTGGCGACTTCGCCGTTGGCGTCGGGATCGGTAGTGCCGCGGCCGACCAGCACCAGACAGGTGTCGGCACGGCGGACGGTATTTGTTGATGTAGCTTCGGCCTCGACGACGCGCTGCTGAACCACTTGCAGCAACAGAGGGTGCAAGCCCATCGGCGCGCCGAAATGAAAGTCGATGTCGGGATGTTCGTGGGCGGCGGTCAGCAGTTCGCTGGGCAGGTCGTTTTTGGCGTGGGTGGCGGCCAATAAAATACCGGGCACCATGACGATTTGTTCGCTGTCCGCTTTCAATTGACCGGCAATGGCTTGGTCGATAGTCGGGGCGGCGAATTCCAGGTAACCGTGGCTGACCTGATGTTGCGGTGCGCGCTCTTTGACCAGATCAACCAGTTGTTCGAATTCACGTATGCCGTCGGCATCGCGGCTGCCGTGGCCTGCGATAACGATGCCGAAGTGTTGTGTTCCAGCCTGCATCAGTTAACGGCTCCCGGCGGTTCGATCTGGCTGGACATGGGGCTGCGGCTGCGGATCAGCATGATGCTCATGTCGCTGAATTCCTGTGTCGCACAGTCGGCGAGCGTTCCGTGCCATTCGGCTTCGGACCTTGTCAAATTCTCCCAAACTTCGGTCGGATGGTCGGGCGATATGCCTTGTTCCAGCAGGTAAGCCGCGATATGACGCGGCATGAATGAGCGGGCTTCGTCCCACGGGCAGGGGATCACGATCGCATTGCGCTGGTCTTGCAGCACATGCACCAGATGCTGTTTAAACGGGGTTAAATCGCCGCGGCGGTGAAACGTGATGAACGTCGTTTCATCGAAACAGACCTTGGCGCGCGATGCGAGTATCTGCGCCGAGGAAATGCCCGGCACGGTTTCGACCGGATGGCCGCAAGCGCGCTCGACCCGTTCCAGATACTGGAAGCCGCTGAAATGAATGTCGCCCATGAATACCACGACGCAGTTCTTGCCCGCATGGTGTTCAATCGCCACCTTTGCCAACTGTTCGGTCTGGTCTCGGTAATTCATCAACACGGTTTGCGCGGTAGGGGGAATCAGGCTTTGCACGACGTTGATGACGGCATCGAATCCGGCCACCACGTCGGCATTGCGGATCAGTTCCGCGCCGCGTTGGGTCAGATAAGCCACGTCACCGGGGCCTGCGCCTATGCAGATAATCATAATTGTTCCTTATTAATTAGTGTTTCTGTCCACGAAAAACACGAAAAATTGTAGGGTACGCTGTGCGTACCAATAAACTTAAAGGTACGCGCAGCGTACCCTACATGACTTATTAATTGGTATTTTTTCTCGTTCCCACGCGCTGCGCCGCGAGTTACGGGCAACGTCTGCGTATACGGGACGCAGCGCATCCGGCACTGCATTCCCACGTAGCACGTGGGAACGAGGTAATGAACTGCTCATGTTCACTGAATACACCTGCGCACCGTAAGCGCCAGGTTTTCCGCCGATAATTCTTCCAGCGTCAGGTATTCTGCGCCCAAGGCTTGCGCCAGTTGGCGGGCTCTTCCCAAGCGCAAATAGCCGGTTTCGGTATCGAGCACCAGAGCGGGTACGCCGCGTTCCGCCAGTAATTCGGCGAATCTTAGCGACTCCTGCCAAGGGTCGTTGCCGGCGTGCAGCGCAATATTGGCCCTGCCGTCGCTAAGCAGCACCAGCAATGGCGGCATGCCGGTTTTTTCCAGCGTTTCCAATGCTACAGACAGCGCATGAGGCAAGGGCGTGCGACCGCCGGTAGGCAGTTCGCGCAGGTTCTGTTCGGCCAGATCGACGCTGCGGGTAGGCGATAGCAATAGCTGTGCGGATTTACCGCCAAAGCTGATCACAGCGACTTCATCACGCTGCTGGTAAGCATCGGTCAGCAGGGACAACACCGCGCCTTTGACCGCTTCCATGCGCCGTTGCGCCGCCATGGAACCGGAGGCATCGACAACAAACAAAATCAGGTTGGCATTTTTGCCGGAGCGGACTTGTTGGTGCAGATCGTTTTTCGTCACCTGGAAATCGACCGCCAGGGATGGTGGAAGTGTCGCAATCGGTAGGGAACCGATGCGACCGTCAGAGCCTCTAAGCGCCGCGCTGCGTAATGTTGCGCCGACAGCCAAGCTGCTTGGGTTCTGGTCGGGTACGACACGCACGACACGACCGCGCGGCGTATCTTGTGCGGTGCTGCGCCTGCCGGAAGCGTAGCGGTTGGCAACCGTATCGACTGCTATTTTTCGTACATTAGCGGCAGATGCGGCCGCGAATACTTGTTGTTGATCTTCCGACTCGCCGTTATCTTCGACTGCCTGGATGCAGGAGCTAGAGCAATTGCCGAGATCATTTTCCTGGTCCGCATCAGCGTCCGATTCTTCCTGATCCGGCGGCTGCATAGCTTGTTGCATCAAATCGTCGAGTTGTTCTTGATCCAGCCCCGGCTGCTCGAACGGCTTGCGTCTGCGCCGGTGCGGCAACACCAGTTCCGCCGCACCGCGCACGTCTTGCGGTGTTACCTGCAATCGGCCGTCCAGCGCCGCCAATGCCCGCGCCGCTTTATGCATGACGATGTCGGCGCGAAGACTGGCAACTTCGAATTCGCAGCATAAATGGCTGATCAAATCGAGCAAGGCATCATCCAGCGTCACTTCGGTTAATAACTGTTGCGCAGTAGCGAGTTGATGTTTCAACGCCTGTTGTTCGTGCATCCAGGCCGCAGCGTAAGCGCTAGGATTGGCCTCGAACGCAATACGCCGGCGCACGACTTCGGAGCGTAAAACCTTGTCGCGCGGCGCGGTCACTTCAACCATCAGGCCGAAGCGATCCAGCAATTGCGGGCGCAAATCGCCTTCTTCCAGATTCATCGTGCCGATCAGTGTGAAGCGGGCAGGGTGGGTGACCGACAAGCCTTCGCGCTGCACCGCGTTAACGCCCATCGCCGCAGCATCCAGCAGCACATCGACCAGATGGTCGGGCAGCAGGTTGACTTCATCGATATAGAGTATGCCCCGGTGCGCCGCAGCCAGCAGGCCGGGTTTGAACACGCGTGAACCGCCTTTGAGCGCCTGCTCCAGATCCAGGGTGCCGATAACGCGGTCTTCGGTGGCTCCCAGCGGCAAGGTGACGAAAGGCACGCTGCTTGCTTGCGCCGTTGCGTGTTCGGTATTGCAGGTCTCGCAGTGCTGATAGGGCACGGCAGGAGCGCAGTTGAATGCGCAACCAGCAACCCGTTCGATCAGCGGCAGGATGTCGGTCAGCGCCCGCGCCGCCGTGCTTTTAGCGGTGCCTTTGTCGCCGCGTATCAGTACGCCGCCCAAGGACGGATCGACGGCGCACAGCAGCAAGGCGGTCTTGAGCTGGGTTTGTTCGACGATGGCCGAAAAAGGGAAGGTGATTTGATTCATTTGCTTTTTAAATAATAGAACACGGATGACACGGATTTTTACGGATGACCACGGATAAAAATAAAATCAAATCTGCGGCAATCCGTCCAATCCGCGTCATCCGTGTGCCCCATTTTCCTCGTTCCCACGTGCTGCGTGGGAATGCAGTGCTGGACGCGCCGCGTCCCGTATGCGTTGGTCGTGAGCAATAACGCGTCATACCGGCATGGACTGCCGGTATCCACGACTGCAGGGATGCAGGAGGTAGAGCAATGCATGGAGCGATTGCCGAGAACACATGGATGTGATCTGGTTCTTGCCGTCCCTGGCTTCTGGATTCCGGCAATCCCTGCCGAAATGACGTATTAAACATTTTCGTTAAACTGATAGATGGTGAGCACGGATTATTACGGATGACCAGGGATAAAATAAAATCCGTGTCAATCCGTCCAATCCGCGTCATCCGTGTGCCATTTTCTAACAGGTTCATCATACACCGCGCGGTGTTTCGCCGCGCGCCTCCAGCAAGGTTTCGCTATGCAGGTATAAAGCCTGTAATGCGTCCAGCGTCTGTTGCTTGGGTTCCGCCCACATGCCGCGGCCGGCGGCTTCCAGCAGGCGTTCGGCAATGGCGTTTTGCGCCCACGGATTGGCTTCTTCCAGAAAGCGTTGCATTTCAGGATCCATCGCATAAGTCTCGGCGACTTGCTCGTACATCCAGTCGTCCATCACCTGCGCCGTGGCGTCGTAGCCGAATAAATAATCGACGGTCGCGGTCAGCTCCAGGCCGCCCTTGTAGCCGTGGCGGCGAATGCTGTCCAGCCATTTCGGGTTGACCACGCGGGAGCGGAACACCCGCAAGGTCTCTTCTTTCAGGTCGCGCACTTGCGCCCGCGACGGATCGTGGCTGTCGCCGAAATACTTGCGCGGCTGCGTTCCGGTCAAAGCCCTGATTGTGGCGATCATGCCGCCGTGAAATTGCAGGTAATCGTCGCTGTCGAAAATATCGTGTTCGCGGTTGTCCTGGTTGTGCAGCGCCACCTGAACGCCGGACAGGCGAGTGCGGAAAGCATCGCGCTGGTCGTTGCCCTGTTGGCTGCGTCCATAGGCATAGCCGCCCCAGTTGACGTAAGCTTCGGCAAAATCGGCATCGGCCTGCCAGTTTTTTTCCTGGATCAGCGGCAATATGCCAGCGCCGTAACTGCCGGGTTTGGCACCGAAGATACGGAAGGCTGCGCGGCTTGATGCGTCCTGTTCAGTCAGGCCTTGGCCGATTAATTCGCCCAGTTCGGCAAGATAGTGCTTGCGCACAAAGTTTTGCGACAGCGGTTCGTCGAGCGCAATGACGGCGTTGACCGCATCGTCAATCAAGTCGATCAGTTGCGGGAAAGCGTCGCGGAAAAAACCGCTGATGCGGGTCGTGACGTCAATGCGAGGGCGTTTTAATTCGTCCAGCGGGATGATTTCGACGCCGGTCAAGCGGCGGTTTTCGGCTTGCCAGACCGGGCGCACGCCGAGTAGGGCTAGAATCTGCGCGACATCGTCGCCGTGGGTGCGCATCGCACTGGTACCCCAGATGCTGATAGCGACGCTCTCGGGATAATCGCCGGTTTCGCGGACATAGCGAGACAGCACTTCATGGGCTAATTGCCAGCCGACGCGCCAGGCTGATTGGGAGGGTACGCTGCGCGGATCGACCGAGTAGAAATTGCGTCCTGTCGGCAAGATGCTTGCCATGCCGCGTGTCGGCGATCCGCTGGGGCCGGCCGGTACATAGCCGCCGGACAGGCCGCGCAGCAAGTTATCGATTTCGTCGGTGGCGCGGGCGAGGTTGGGGGCCAATTCTCGGCAGGCAAAGTTCAACACGCGTTTTATTGTGTTGCAATCGGCAGCTGTGTTGGACTCATCGTTCCCACGCTCTGCGCTCATCTTTATACACGAGTGTCTCTGAGACACCGTCATTCCGGCAGCGGTGAAAGGCTGCAACGGGCGTGCCGTGCGCGCCTTGGGAGCTAAGGCGCGCACGGCACGCCCTACAGGGTGATTACCGGCGAACTGTGGCAGACTGGACAGAGTTGTGTATAACGATGAGCGTTCTGCGTGGGAACCATAAAAGGTTTTGCTGATAGCTGGATCTATCGCAGATTCAGAATAAGCGTGCGCCTGCAATTCAGTGAATAGCTGTTTGCATAAGGCTTCGATAGTTTCCAGTACATCGGCATGAGTAGGCAAAGGCCGTCCGGCCAGTTTTTCAAGACCAACATTTGCTTGATCCAGTCGACGCCCTGGGTATTCCAGCAGCGAATCCATGCTTAGGCCGAACAGCTTGGCAATTTCTATAGGCAGACCGGGTACGTCCTGATTCGGCAAGCGCGTCAGCGAGACCAGCATGTCTACCAGCTGCCCGTTTTCGGGAGCCAAGCCGAGGATATGCAAGCCGTCGCGGATTTGCGCCGCGCCCAGTTCGCACAGATAACCGTCCAGATCTTCGATCAAATGCGCGACATCGGCGCCGGCCATTTTGGTCAGCAGTTCGGGCAGTCCATCTACGGCAATTGCTCCATGCATTGCTTTGCCTCCTACATCCATGCAGTCATGATCATGCTCATCGTCGTGGTCATGGTCATGTTCGTCATGATCATGGTGATGAGCGTGATGTTCATGATGATCGGCATGGTGGTGCTCGCCGTGTTCATGATCATCGTGATGATCGTGGTGGTGATGTCCATGTCCATGATGCGCGTCATCGTGATCATGGTCGTGATGCAACAGCCGGGCCTGCAAGTCGGCATCCAGGTTGGTTTCTTTGACCAAGTCCCAGATTTGCTGCTGCAACAATGGCAGTTTGGCCGGGTCGAGCACTTCCACCTGATAATATTCATCGACCAATTGGGTCAGCTGGGCCAATGCGCCGTAAGTATCGGCTGTAGTCATCGGCGGCGTCAGGTGGTCGACAACGACGGCATGAGCGCGGCGCTTGGTCTGTGCGCCTTCGCCGGGATCGTTGATGATGAACGGGTAAAACAACGGCATGTCGGCCAACAGCGCATCCGGGAAACAGTTTTCCGACAGGCCCACGCCTTTGCCCGGCAACCATTCGAGTGTGCCGTGCTTGCCGACATGCACTATCGCATCGGCTTTCCACTCGTCGCGCAGCCAACGATACAGTGCGTAATAATGGTGGGTGGGCGGCAAGTCGGGTTGGTGGTAAATGGCGTCGGGGTCCATGCCGTAACCGCGCGGCGGCTGCAAGGCCACGAAGCTGTTGCCCAGTTCCAGTCCCGCCAGCGCGAGATGGCCGTCATGCAGATAAGCCTCGCCGGGTGCGGCTCCCCATTGCGCGGTCATTTTCTGCTGCATCTCAAGCGGCAGGTCGTCAAACCATGTTGCATATTGCGCAGCCGATACGCGGCCGACGGCATGGGCCAGCTGTTCGCTGGTCAGATAGGTATTGTCGTAAGCGCAACGGTCGATCAGTTCGTGGATCAATGCCGTGCCGCTTTCCGGCAGCTTGCCGATGTTATAACCAGTGGCCTGCATGGCTTGCAGTATCCGCATCAGCGACGCCGGTGCATCCAGGCCGACTGCGTTGCCGATTTGCGAGGCCTTGCTGTTGGAGTTGGTGAATACGAAGGCGATACGCTTGTCGGCATTGTCCAGGCGTTTAAGCCGTGCAAAGCGCGAGGCGATTTGGGCAATGCGAGCGACGCGATCCGGCACGGGTTCGTATTCGATCAGTTCACTGGATAGTTTCGTCTTGAACGACAGCGGCACGGTGATGATGCGGCCGTCGAATTCCGGCAATACCACGTTCATTGCCGCATCCAGCGGGTTGAGGCCGCGCGCCGATTGTTCCCACTGATGCTGCGTCATGCCGCTGGTGATGGCTTGCAACACCGGCACGTTGAGTTGCTCCAGCACCGACACCGACCAGCCTGCGGGTGTGGCTCCGCCGGGAGTGATTTCGCCCATCGCGAACGCGGTGGTGTTGATCAGTACGTCGATATGCGCGCCTTGTTCGCCGCTGAAATAACTTAAGGCTATGGGCACGACTGCATGGATGCAGGACGACTGCATGGATGCAGGAGGTACGACTCCACGGATGGAGGAGGTAGAGCAATGCAGGGAGCAATTGCCGAGAGCAACGCAGGGAGCGGTTGCCGAGGTAGAGCAACGCAGGGAGCTGTTGCCGAGGGCTGCATCGTTGTGACCTGCGCGCAATGACGAGGTAAATACGGGCAATACATTCAGGCCGCGTTTTTCCAGTTGTTCAATCAAAGCATCGATAAAACGCGTGTTGCCGCTCATCCAGTGGGCGCGGTAAAACACGATGCCGACGCTGGCGCGCTCGGGCGCTCGCAGGGCAAGCCAGTCGTCTATGCCTGCATCTTGGGACAGGTCGGGGTGATAAATGCCGTGTTCGGGCAAATCGACTGCGGGTTCAAAACCAAAACCGGTCAGTAAAAAATGATCGGAAAGATAGCGCAACAGTTGCGTCATATTGACGCTGCCGCCAGCCTGAAAATAGGCCTGGACCTGATGCAGCACGTCGGACGATACGGTGGACGCGGCCGCCAATTCGGGGTCGGGTTCGCCGGTGCCGCTGATCGCAATTAAATGCAGCTTTTGATTTTTGGCATGGCGCACCAGATCGGCAAAGCCGGGTACGCTGCCGAGACGGCCCAGTACGCGCAACACGATGATACGCGCCGAAGCAAGCTGATGCTCCAACAGCTCAGCCATTTGCGCATCACTTTCCAGTGCCTGCAGGTTAATGCCGATGCACTGCGGGAATTCTTCCGGCATTTGCGTCAATGCGCTTTGCAGCACCATCAGGTCGTTTGGCGCATGGGTCAGCAACGCTATATCAGACATCGCCGGTACCCAAGCGGTGGAACACGTGTTCGCTGACTTCGTTGTCGTTTTCCAGATGTTCGTTGACGATGCGCTCCAGCACTGACTCGTCGGTACAGGAATACCAAACGCCTTCAGGATAAACGACCAGGATCGGGCCGTTTTTGCAGACCGCAAAGCAGTTTGAACGGGTGCGTTTTACTTTAAGCAGAGGCCGGGCATCGATTTTTGATCCCAGCTGTTGGAACGCTTCTGTATTGTCTCCAGAGCAACGCGGGCCTGTACACATCAGTACGTGTTTGTTGTGGGTTCTCATGACTCTTTTTTGTAAAACCGCCCCATTAAACCGCCAATAGCCAGCCAAAAAACCGCGTTCGCAAAAACGGTAGCGACTATAAAAGATTGCGCCAATTCGGCGGGTGCGGCGCTGCTGTGAACTTCCGGCTGCGGTGCGCTGATTAAATGTGGAGCTGCAAGCAACACCGCCCCGAAAAACTTATAGGTCTTGGTTTTTGCAAAAGCCAACAGAGACAGACCGAAGCCGGTGTCGAGCACCGTGATCAGCCACCAGCTTTGCCGGTCCGCCAGTTTGGCAGCTTCCGTGCCGGGAACTTCCGGCGGCAATCCCAGTGACGGCGCAACGAAAAAGCTTAGGTAGCCCGCCAGTCCCCATAACAGCCCGATGCGCCAACTACTGGGACGGCCGCGCAAACACATGACCGAACCAATCAGCAGCGCAAAACCAACGCCCAGGCTGATATTGGCGACCGCAGTAAAAAACGTGCGTTCCCAGCCGTTTTCAGGCTGCCAGTCATGGTGTTCGTGGGTATCGGCAACGACCGCGGCGGCTGCGTTTTCCTCGTACACTTCAGCCTGTAGCAAAGTCGGGATGACCTGGATTTGTTGAACGGCGGTTAATAACAAACCCGCCAGTAAGCCCGTCCAGAGAGCCGCAGTAACCAGCTCTCTGAAGGTCGTCAGATTAAACATTAATGGCACGGAAAGCTGGCGGAATGGCGTCCATCATGAGCAGCGTTATGCAGTTGTGCGGTTTCAGCGAAACCGGCGGCATACAGCAGCCCCAGGCCAATAAAACCAGCCAGCATAGCAGGCAGGATTTTGTCTTTCAAGACTTCGGAGCGGGTTTGTGCGTGAGCGTTATCGAGCAAAACGGGCGTTGATGACATGTGTTTTCTCCTGGGTAAAGAGACAGCAAAGCCGGTAAGGTTGCCGGCGGAAATAATCTGTACAGGGAGAAAACAGGACGGACGCGAAGGAGAGCAATCCATCTGAGCGCCCTCCGCGCACAAATTCGATTATCGCTTCAGGCCGGTCTCCGGGCTTGCGAGTCGGAAGTCAATGCGTGATTTCCAAGATTAGCGCCTTCCCATGCATGACACAGTGGCGTTTGCCGATCTTTTACTCGTTTACCGTTGCGGGGGCAGCGCGGGCTTTGTTTGCATCTTTACGCAAACTCACCAACTTCCCGTTTCAATTCTGCGGACGATAGTCCATGAATACCTAAAGCAAGTTATACCGGGCTAGTATATGCACTCGATAAAGAACTGGCAAGTTTGGGGTGTGTTGGGTTAAGTGCGTCTTTTTGCACCGTAACCCAATGGGGATGGCCTTGATTTTTCGAGTTACGCTACGCTAATCTTGTGTTTGGGCAGAATCTGCAATGACTCGTGACATTAAATAAATCCGGCTTGGGCGAATTAGCAGATAATGAATGTCACCCTTCTATTCGGCCTTTTTAACACGAATTTTGCTGCCGGCCACATCCTTACCGTTGAGGGTATTCACCGCCGCCTTGGCTTCACCTGGTTTGGGCATCTCGACAAAGCCAAAACCCTTGGAAATGCCGGTCTCTTTATCTATTACCAAGGTGCAGGACTGCACTGTGCCGTGAGCCTCGAACATAGCCCGAAGTTCTTCTTCTGTAGTGGTGCGGGCGAGATTGCGTATCAATAGTTTCATGGAATTGCCGTGTGGTTATCAAAGCGTAGAAATTATACAGCTTCTGAACAAACCATTTACGATTAACAATTTGTTCAACGCGTTAAGGCGCAATATCGGTTAATATCTACGATTACGTTTTTTGGGCACTTGATTTCTAGTATGTTTTTCGCCAAGGATTTTATTGAAACCGCCGAAGGGCTTATTTTCGCAGTGGTAGAGCAGGGCCAGGAAGATGGCAAGGTGCTGTGTTTTTTACGCTATGTGCAAGAGCCTTCCGGCTGGAAAAAGGTCGAGACCGAACAAGCCAATAACATCCTGCAACAGCAGCATCCCGATTATCTGCATTACTCCCCGGTCTTGGATGCGCATTTGCATGCGGTCGCCGTAGATCGAATTGCCAGGCATCATCAGCCTAAACACAGATTGCAACAGCTGATGCAAGCACCCCGGCATGATGCTGTCGAGCAGGATCTGTTCCGACTGTGTGAGTTATTTGGGCAACACGGATTGGATTTGGTGCAAACCGGCATAACGGGTTCTATTTTGGTTGGCGTTCAAAACCAGGCTTCGGATATTGATTTGGTCTGTTACGGCAGGGAGGTTTTTCACCAATGCAGGGCGATCACGCGCAAGCTTATCGAGCAAGGGTATTTGCAGGCCTTGAATGATCAGGATTGGCGACAATCTTACCAACGCCGTTCGTGCGATTTGAGTTTTGCCGACTATGTCTGGCATGAACGGCGTAAATGCAACAAGGCCGTGATTAACGGGCGGAAATTCGATTTGAACTTTATCGATCATGGCGCAAGCTCCGAGACGGTTAAGTATCAAAAAAGCGGGTCGATTACCTTGCAGTGCAGGGTGGTTGACGATACTCGTGCATTCGATTATCCGGCTGAATTTAAGATAGATCATCAGCAGGCCGGTTCTATTGTCAGCTTTACGGCGACTTATACCGGGCAGGCTGTCAGCGGCGAGATGGTGGAAGTTTCAGGTGTACTGGAACAATCGGAACAAGGTGTCAAGCGCATCGTGGTCGGCTCCAGTCGTGAAGCGCATGGGGAATATATTAAAGTTATTTCAGACGCTGATTTTATAATGAAACACGGATGACACTGATTTAGATGAGTTTTAACAGATTTTTTTATCCGTGTTGATCGGTCAAATCCGTGTTATCAGTGTTCTATTTTTCTAATTGCTGGGTAGTTACGGTTATTTAATGCTTAAGTTAGCTGATTTTGCTGCGGTTATTTTCGACATGGACGGCCTGGTTTTGGATACCGAAAGCACTTACATTGTCGCTTGGCAACAGGCTGCAAGCGCGATGGGCTATGATTTTTCCAGGGATTTTTGTCTGTCGTTGTCAGGACTGCATTACCAGCATATAGAACTGAAACTGCTCGAGTATTGCGGGGCTGAATTTAGTCTGCAAGCCTTTAACCGGTTATGCGGCGATTTTTGGCGTGGCCACGTTAATGCCCACGGTATAAAAGTCAAACACGGTTTTACCGGATTGCTGGAGTTGCTGGTTCGGCAAAAAGTCCCTTATTGTCTGGCGACCAACAGTCGAGCGGCAAATGCGCTGGAATGTCTCGAACTGGCTGGGATTGATGATGTTTTTTCAATTATCGTCAGCCGCGATCATGTTCAGCACGGCAAACCGGAGCCGGATATTTTTTTAAAAGCCGCAGACTTGTTACAAGTGGACATCAACCGCTGTCTGGTGCTTGAAGATTCTCATGCCGGTATTGTGGCGGCATCCAGAGCGGGGGCTGTTTCGGTGTTTATACCATCAATAGCCCGGGTCGATCCGCATACGATTGAGCTATGCGATTTGATGGTCGGCGATTTGGCTCAATTGACCAACGCGATCCGCGCTTAGTTCACAGCCGATAGGCCGATCATGTATACTTCCGGAAATTTTTGCAGCACAAACACAGCCATAACCCTTGATAGTTCAACATTCTAAAGTCTCAGTTATTGCCCCCGCCAGATTGCACATGGGGTTCATTGATTTAAGCGGATCACTGGGCCGACATTTCGGCAGCATCGGCGTTGCGCTTAATGAAATCAGCACCCGCCTGTCGATAACCGGTGCCGAGCAACTCACCGTTAGCGGTTTCGCCGCACTGCGGGCCGAAAAGTGCGTGTCCATGCTATGTGAAGTGCTACAGGTATCCGACCAGCTCAATATATCCATTGAAAGTGCGATTCCGGAGCATGTAGGCTTGGGTTCGGGCACGCAAATGTCACTGGCAATCGGTGCGGCGCTTAATGAGTTTTACGGCTTGGGGCTCAGTGTGCGGGAAATCGCCGCCGTAACCGACCGGGGTTTGCGTTCCGGTATCGGTATCGGGGTTTTCGAGCGGGGCGGCTTAGTTGTCGATGGCGGTCGCGGCGAAAAAACCATCACGCCGCCGGTACTGGCGCACATGGATGTGCCGGACGACTGGCGCTTTATTCTGGTGTTCGATCAGCGCGGTCAGGGTCTGCACGGCCAACAGGAAATTCAGGCTTTTAAAGAGCTGCCGCCTTTTCCGCGGCAGGAAGCCTCAAGGCTATGCTATTTATTGCTGATGCAAGGCCTGCCTGCGGTAGCCGAAAACGATATTGTTAAATTCGGCGATGTGATTACTCAGCTGCAACGTTCAGTCGGCGAACATTTTTCCTCGGCTCAGGGTGGCGTTTTTACCAGTCCCGAAGTGGCGGCTGCCATGCAATGGTTGGAGCAACAAGGCGCAGTGGCTATCGGCCAGACGTCATGGGGGCCGACCGGATTTTGCGCCATTGCCGGGGGTAAGTTGGCGGAATCCGTTACTGTTCAAGCCAGGCAGGCGTTTGCGCAGTTTGACAAGTTGAGTTTTGTTGTTGCCAGTGCCAGAAATAGTGGAGGGGATGTTTTTGTTGGCTAGTATGTAGCGTGGGAACGATATTGATAGTCGCCAGCTCCGGACGCATGCTGGCGCAGGCAGCAAAACACGCGGGTTTGAAGCCTTTGGTCATTGACCTGTTCGCCGATCTGGACATGCAAGTCTACGCAGAAGATTTCCGTCAGGTAGAATCATTAGCTGAACCGGACTTGGCGCCCGCTGTGGATTATTTTATCGAACGTTATGCGGTAAGCTGTGTTGTTTACGGCAGCGGTTTTGAATGCTACCCGGAAAGCCTTGGCTATTTGAATCGCCGCTTGATTATGCTGGGCAATCATCCTGACAGCTTTGTAAGGCAACAGGATAAACAAGCCTTTTTTTCTACGTTGGATCAGTTAAACATTCCCTACCCCGATGTTGCTTTTAGCGCGCCTGATCGCTCAGGTGACTGGTTGATTAAGCCTATGCAAGGGCAGGGCGGTTTTGGCATAAAACGTTACCCTGATGACGGTATCAAGGCGGTTTATTGGCAAAAATTTCAAGCCGGTACCCCGCATTCAGTGCTGTTTTTAGCTGACGGGCAGCAGGTCCGTATCATCGGTTTTAACAGGCAATGGACTGTTCGTTTAAGCGAGGCCGAGGAGTTTGTTTTTTCGGGTGTGGTCAATAACGCGGATCTGCCGGATGCGCACAAAAGATTAATTGCAGACTGGCTAAAACAAATAGTTCCTCTGTTTGAGCTAAAAGGCTTAAATTCCCTGGATTTTATTCATGCGGATGATTGCAGCTATGTTCTGGAAGTCAACCCGCGTCCTTCAGCCAGTATGCAGCTATATGATAAGGATTTGCTGCGAAGGCATATCCAAGCATGTGCCGGGTTTGTGGGGGCGGCTTCAGACGCGCAATCCCTGCTGTCAAGGCCTCCGCAAACGGGCTATCAAGTGGTTTATGCAGAACATGATTTAATCATTCCCGATCATTTTGACTGGCCGGATGGGTGCATGGATTTGCCCAAGCCCGGCAATATGTGTCGCGTAGGGCAGCCGATTTGCAGTATTATTGCGCACCAAAAAAACTTACAGTCAGTAGTGGAACAGCTGCTGACTAAGCAACAACTCATTATTAATAAACTAGAAAGGTTTTGATTTACATGGAATACACAGCCAGCGTTAATAAATTGACCCAGCCCTTAGTGCAGCATTTACTCGATAATGCCGACAAATTACGATTAGGTGTGGAAACGTTAGCCAATGGCTGCACCCTTATCGATGCGGGCATTAAAGTGCCGGGCGGAATCGAAGCGGGCCGCATTATTGCTGAAATTTGTCTCGGCGGCATGGGGACAGTAACCATCAGTCACAGTTCTTATACCGATAATTGGCCGCTATCGGTAAACGTACATACCGGCAATCCGGTTTTGGGCTGTTTGGGTAGTCAATATGCAGGCTGGAGCTTGTCTCACGGCAAATATTACGCCTTAGGCTCAGGCCCTGCGCGGGCTATGGCAACCAAGTTAAAAGACGGCAATCAGGAACCGGTTGAAGAGTTGTACAAAGAGTTGGATTATCAGGACAGTAATGATTCCACTGTCTTGGTGATTGAAAATGATGCGGTTCCGCCGGTTGAAATCGTCGAAAAAGTCGCTGCCGCCTGCAATGTCGATCCATCCAAGCTAACTATCATTGTTACGCCAACCAGCAGTTTGGCCGGCGGTGTGCAAGTCGTTGCCAGGGTGCTCGAAGTGGCTATGCACAAGGCTCATGCTTTGCACTTTCCATTGGAAAATATTATCGACGGTAGCGGCAGTGCGCCGATCTGTCCTCCGCATCCGAATTTCGTTAAAGCCATGGGGCGTACCAACGATGCGATTTTATTTGCCGGTCAGGTGCATATTTTTGTCAAAGGCAGCGATGAAGCGGCGGAAAAACTGGCTAAAGAATTGCCCAGTTCAACTTCTAAAGATTACGGCAAACCGTTTGCGGATATTTTCAAGCAATATGAATACGACTTTTTTAAGATTGACGCGATGTTGTTTAGCCCTGCCAGCGTTATTGTGACTGCGGTCGAGTCCGGCAAAAGTTTCCGTGCAGGCAAGCTGGATAACGCTTTGTTGGATCAATCGTTTGGAGCGTAAGACCGCAAGGATGCAGGAGATACGACTCCACGGATGGAGGAGGTAGAGCAATGCATGGAGCAATTGCCGAGAGCGTAGGCGTGGGTCGTATAGTCATTTTTACCGATGATCCAGGCTGGCATGGCAAACAATTAAGCCTGGCCTTTGCCGGCCGCGGCTATAGCTGCGATTACGTTTCGCTGACCCAGTGCCGGTTTGCAATAGAGTCCGGTCGAATACCGGTTTTTATTCCGGGCTTTGAACACGCGCTTCCCGATGCGGCTTTTGTGCGTGGCGTCCCCGGCGGTTCGCTTGAAGAGGTCGTGCTGTATTTGGATATTCTGCACGCGTTAAAGGCGATGGCTATTCCTGTCTACAATGACGGACATGCG
This sequence comes from Methylococcaceae bacterium, assembly GCA_044426515.1. Classification (GTDB taxonomy): domain Bacteria; phylum Pseudomonadota; class Gammaproteobacteria; order Methylococcales; family Methylomonadaceae; genus Methylobacter_A. The sequence goes on from JAUGSS010000050.1 coordinate 79,193, forward strand.
GTAGAACGTAGTGTCGATAAGGCTATGACCAGCTTTTTACTGCACCATGCGGGACTGCCGACACCGATGACCTGGGTGTTGCGTGACCGGGAAGAAGCTTTAAAGATTGCGGAAACCGAATTAAAGCAAGGCAATTTATTGATCAGCAAACCCTTGTTCGGCTCGCAGGGAGAGGGCATACGCCGCATTGAAAAATCGACCGACTTATTCTGGCTGACCGGCAGCCATGGGGTTTATTATCTGCAACGCTTTGTTCATTGCGAAGGCTCCGGTTTTTCCGATCATCGCGTTTTTGTGATTAACGGTAAAGCGGTTGCCGCAATGCGCAGACGCGGAAAATTTTGGTTAAATAATGTTGCCAGAGGTGCGGCCTGCGAGCTGATTGATTTAGAGCCGGAAATGGTCGATTTGGCCGTTAAAGCGACCACCGCGTTAACGATGGATTATGCCGGAATCGATATTATCCGGGATAGGGAAGGGCGTTGTACAGTCATTGAGGTTAACAGTATTCCGGCCTGGAAAGGATTGGAAAGTGTTTGCGATGTCAATATTGCCGAGCTGATGGTCGACGATTTAATTACTCGTAAGATGCACAAATGTGTAGTTGCATGATTTCGCCCGAGCAGCTCAGTGAATTATATCGACAAGCCTGCGAAGTTGACGTGCAGGCATTTAAGCCCGGCAATGTCAGTATTTATGCGGAAGGTCATGATATGACCGTGGCCGATTTCAGAGTCAGCGCTAAAGTCAGCGCGGGTGCTCTTTGCAATCCTGATTATTCTCTGGGTGAAAAAATCTATTATGCAGTCAAAGCCACGCGTGAGGCGGTAGGCTGCAACACCAATTTAGGTATTATTTTACTGTGTGCGCCACTGATCCAAGCAATCAGTCACACGGCTGCATGGACGCAGGACGACTACAGGGATGCAGGAGCGGTTGCCGAGGTAGGGCAACGCAGGAAACATTCGGGATTAACGCTAAGACAAGCAGTCAGCGAGGTTATTTCCGGCACAACAATAGAAGATGCCGATTGGGTTTTCAAAGCCATAACCTTGGCATCTCCGGGTGGCTTGGGCGATTCCGATCAGCAGGATGTCAATGAGCAAGCATCGGTCACATTGGCTGAGGCAATGAAAATAGCCGGCGAGAGAGATCGTATTGCACTCCAATACGCAACTGATTACCAAGATATTTTTAATTTCCTACTTTTAAGGTATAATATTAGTCTTGATCGATGGGGTGACCGGAATTGGGCTGCGGTATCAGTGTATGCTGACATGTTGAGTCAATTTCCCGATAGTCATATCGAAAGGAAATACGGAGATCAGTACTCTGAGATGGTAGCAAGCAAAATGGCTCAACTCAGTGAGGAGCTGTTAAAAACTGATAATCCCGAGCAAATAAAGCCGTTGCTTTTTTGTCTGGATCAGGAGCTTAAACTTTATAGTATAAATCCGGGTACTACAGCTGACATGGTTGTGGCGACAGTATTCACGGCATTTTTAGAGGATCTTAATCAGTAACAAGACTGTTACTAATAGGGCTTCAAAAGGAATTTGTTAAAAACAAATAAGGGGACATTAATAATGTCAATAGTAGATTCAATCTTTTCATTTTTTTCTTCACAGGGGATATTAAGCATGGCTAAAATCAATAAATTATGCGTTGGCGAATCTTTAGTTGGTGAAGGCAACGAAGTTGCTCACATCGATTTGATGGTTGGACCACGTGGCTCAGCTGCTGAAACTGCATTCGCAAACTGCTGAACAAACAACGAAGACGACCTTTCAAGCACAGCGCATGCTGATGGACGTCATGTGCTGCATAAACCATCTACTGCTATGTTCGACAAAGTAACTACCAAAGGCGCCAAGGAAGCTGTCCATGTGGTTGGCCCAGAAGAACGCGGTGTTGCTATGGCTGTTGCTGATTGTGTAGAAGACGGCACAATCCCAGCTGCTGAAGCTGATGATTTATTCGTATCAGTGGGTGTATTCATTCACTGGGCTGCAGAAGACGATGCTAAAATCCAACAATACAACT
>JAUGSS010000172.1:0-4675 GCA_044426515.1 Methylococcaceae bacterium
TGTTCCTTGTCGATATCGTGCGTTTGCAAATTCAACACTTCTTCCGCGTTTCCATGATCCGCCGTAATCAACACCACGCCATCTTCCGCCAACACCGCGTCAATCACTCGTCCAACGCACGTATCTGTTGCCTCAATGGCAGCAATACTTGCCTTGAGATTTCCCGAATGCGCCACCATATCAGGATTCGCGAAATTCGCAATAATAACATCGTAATTCCCACGTTTCACCTCTAAAACAATCCGGTCCGCAATCGCCACCGCACTCATCGCCGGCTGATCTGCATAGCTTGCAATGTGTGGCGATGGAATCAAAACACGATCTTCATGAGGAAATGGTTCTTCGCGTGTCCCGTTCAAAAAGAACGTCACGTGAGCATATTTCTCCGTTTCTGCAATATGCAATTGGACGAGTCCTGCATTCGACAACACTTCCGCCAACGGATTCACAATCTTCTCCGGTCCAAACGCAACGTCCACGGGCAGTCCCGTCTCATATTCCGTCATCGTTACAAACGTCAGCCCCTTGATGTACTCCCGAGGAAACGAATCAAACGCCGGCAACACAAATGCCTTCGTAATCTCTCGAGAACGATCTGGGCGAAAATTCCAACAAATCACCGCATCATCCGCACTCACCATTGCAACCGGTTTTCCTTTTTTCGTCAAAACCGTCGGCACAAATTCTTCGTCATACACTTCTCGCGAATATGAAAGCTCTAACGCCTCCACTGCATCTTCCACCATCACATCAGCCTTTCCCAACACCATCGCGTTATATGCTTTTTCAATTCTATCCCACCGATTATCTCGATCCATGGCATAAAATCGCCCAACCATCGTTGCCAACTCTCCCACGCCAATTTCTTTCATGCGAGCAATGGCGTTCTTCACAAAGTCAATTCCTGAGTTATACAACGTATCTCGTCCATCCAAAACAGCGTGCACTGCAACTTTTTTAACTCCGTGCTCCTTCGCCATCTTCAACAACGCATAACAATGTTCATCAAATCCATGAACCTTTCCCGACGACAAAATTCCAAGCAAGTGTAGCGTTCCATCTGTAACCTTCACTCGCTCAATCGCCTTCAATAACGCAACGTTCTGCAAAAACGCACCGCTCGCAATCGCCTTCGTTAACTTAGGCAGTGTTTGGTAGTACACACGACCAGCACCAATCGCCAAATGCCCCACCTCGCTATTCCCCATCTCCCCCCAACCCAAACCAACTTCCTCGCCAGATGCTCGAAGCGTCATGGACGGATACCGCGCCGTTAACATATGAAACGTCGGTGTTTCTGCATGAGTAATGGCATTTCCATCTCCGTCCGGTGCCACACCAAATCCATCCAAAACCAAAAGAACCACGGGACGAGGACGCTTCACAGAGCCCAAAGAAGGAGTCGCCATAATGACGACATGATAGCACGAATCAAAGCAAAGAGGTTACTTGACAGCGACAACGTTCGTCCCTTCCGTAATAAATACGGGATGTTCTATCTTTTGTAGCCCAAGAAACGATTGACGAGCCGTGACACTATCCAAACTCCTCAACTTCGCAATATCACTATTCAAACGATCACGCTCTTGATGAAGTTCAATTCCTTTCTTCTCAAGCGCCTTCACCGCATATCCCTTTGTCGCCGCAGCATTCACTTGTCCGACATACATCACACCAACCGCAAGCAATGTTCCAACGGTCAAAGCAGTCATGACGCGCGAATTTTTGAGTACCCGCCCTAAAAGTTTTTTTCCTTGTACCTCCATAAAAGGATTATATTTTCTGAATGATGCGAAGTTTTGCACTCCGCGAACGTGGATTGAATTTCATCTCTTCTTCCGTTGCAACGATTGGTCGCTTGGTAACGAGAGAAAAGCCCACAGCATTTTTAAAAAGTGTCTTGACGACCCGATCTTCCAATGAATGAAACGTGAGCACCGCACATCGTCCTCCTGGATTGAGTTTCGAAAGCGCAACCGTCAATCCTCGCTCTACCTCACCAAGTTCATCGTTCACCACAATACGCAGCGCCTGAAATACCTTGGTTGCAGGATGAGTTTTTCCTTGGCGTGGCACAACGCTCGCAATGATGGCAGCGAGTTGACCCGTCTCCGTAATTTTCATCTCCTTCCGCGCATCAACAATTGCCTTTGCAATGATTCTTGCGCGAGGATCTTCACCAAATCGTCGAAAAATCGTGGACAAGTCTTCAAAAACCCATGTATTGACGATGGTTGCCGCATTCAGCTCTTGTCGAGTGTCGTACCGCATGTCGAGCGGACCGTTGTTCATAAACGAAAATCCTCGATCTGCATCGTCCACATGAACCGACGAGAATCCAAGGTCGAACAACATGCCATCGAACATTCCGACATCATGAGCACCGAGACTTCCAAACGAGTCATGAATAAACATTGCTCGATCACCAGACGCTGCACAAAATTCCTTCGCAACACTCAAGTTTCGGTCATCTCTATCGAATGCTACAAGTTCACCATTCGGTGACGTTGCCTCAAGCATAAGTTTTGCATGACCGCCAAGTCCCACCGTTCCGTCCAACACTCTCATTCCAGCCCGAAGATTGAGGCCAGTAAGCACCTCGTTCGCCAAAACAGGAATGTGACCAGTATTCTTCATAGGCGTCTAGAGACCAATCGCACCCAACTGTTCTGCAATATTTCCCGCATCCTTCTCTGTGTTCGTCACATATGTTGCCCAAACTTCTGCGTCCCAAAGCTCCAATCGCGTGTTGACGCCAATAATGACGACATCTTTTTTCAGTCCCGCGTATTCCCGCAAAGAAGAGGGAATAATGCACCGTCCTTGTTTATCTAACACGACGTCCATCGCTCCAGCCAACATGAGCCGAGCAAATGCACGAGCATTGGCCTGCCCCAGGGGCAAATCCGCGAGACTTCCCGCCAACTTTCCCCACTCCTCCAAAGGCAGAACAAACAACGACCCGTCCAACCCTCTCGTCACCACCGCCCCAACTGCCAACACCTCACGAAATTTCGAAGGCAGGGCAATCCGCCCCTTCTCGTCAATCGTATGAGAATGTTGACCAATAAACATAGTTTTCTTTTCCCCACTTTTCACCGTACACCACCACTTTACACCATTTCGACCTTCTCCCCCAAGAAAAACACGCAAAAAGTGTGGATAAGCGCCCTCACATTCCCAAAAACCGTCTTTTGTGCTATCGTCTCAGTTCGTTCTTTCCTATCTTCAGTCGTTTCTTTCACCGTTCTCAGCACACTGGAGTTCCCGTGCCTCACGCCAGTCCCCGCCCCGTTCCCCGCCCCACACCTCCCTCTTCTCACCTCCCGGCGATTCTTGGGACAGTTATCGTCATTTTGCTCACCTGCGGCTTCATCGCCATCGTGAGCGCCAATGGAATGACAACTCCCCCGTTGTTGTCACCAAAGTTCTCATCGATTCATCTCCCCACAATGCAACCGCCTCGTATCGCAGTCAAAAACGATGACACTGAGAAGGACAGTGGAGAAGACCAGGATCTCGATAGTTCCACATTTGCTCCTGTATCCGTTCCCCAGGAGAAACCAGAGCAGGAACCTGAAATCGCGAAAAGCATCGCGTTCGTCCTGGAACTCTCCGCGAAGGACCCTGATTGGGCGAGCTATTCCAGAAACGTGCGCGGATGCATCACGACACGAGTCGCTGGAAATGGAGCGCTCGGCTACAAAGACACCGTTCACCGGTGCAAATATATCTACGACGAGTAACGACCACCGTTTGCCACCCCTGCCCCACCGATGCCACGCGCTCGGTGGGGCTTCTCATTTCAAAAAATTATCTCCTGGGAATCCCCGATGCCTTGCTCCGTAAAACGCGATGATATGCTCCAGCAAAACGATGTGCCTCGTCTCTCGCTTTTTGCATGACTTCTTTCATGGACGTCGCAATCTTCTCCGTTGTCTCGTCGCCTCGATTATAAACCAACCGATCTTGTTTCCGATCGAATCCCTTCGCGATTCCAATCACCGGAATCGTCAATCCAAATTCTCTCATCACCTCCATAACTCGATTCACCTGCCCCTCACCCCCATCAATCACAAAAACCATCGGCAACGGCCACGTCGTCGGATCTGTCTGTGCTCTCGTCAACCGTCTCCTCATAATTTCTTCCATCGCTGCCACATCATCCGTCCCTTCAAAACTCTTTATCTTAAACTTTCGATACGCATTTTTATTCGGCACACCGTTTTCAAAAACCACCATACTCGCAACCGTCGATGTTCCACCGATGTGAGCGATGTCGTAGGCCTCGATACGAGAAGCGTTGGGCGATCGCGGAGTACCGCTTGGGCGATCGGCGGTTACGCCTTGAGCGAGTTGAACGTCGTCCCGAGTAATGAGCGCAACGTCCTGAATATGCTCGAGAGCAAAAATCTTATTCCGTAAAATCGCTGCTCCTTCAAAATCCTTTTTCTTCGCAAGAGTATTCATCTCTCTTCTCATTCCCTTCACGATCTTCTCCTTCTTTCCTTCAAAAAACTGAATCAACTGTTTAATGATTTTCCGATACTCCGCCTTCGAAATTGCTCCAGTACACACTCCAGGACACAGTCCAATCTGCGCATCAAAACACGCCTTACTCCCCGGCTCACAACGACTCCACGGAATTGATCGTCGAATCAAATCCAGTGCCGTT
>JAUGSS010000197.1:0-11383 GCA_044426515.1 Methylococcaceae bacterium
TACTACGATTCCTGATGCATCTAGCTGGGCTATCGACAGTGCTGCTGCTTATCTGCACTATACCTCGAATGAGACCATACATGGCGTTGAATTTCACTCCTGCCCGGACAGCTTTGGTCTGCCGCTGGTTTCGGATATGTCCTCAAATATCTTGTCGCGCAAGATTGATGTCAGCCAGTACGGCTTGATTTACGCCGGAACGCAAAAAAACATGGGTCCTGCAGGCGTTACCGTGGTAATCGTCAGGGACGATTTAGTCGGTCATGCACCTAAAACGGTACCCCCGGTTTTCAACTATGCCGAGCAGGCAAAAAACCAATCCATGCTGAATACGCCGGCGACTTATAGCTGGTATCTGACCGGCTTGGTGCTCAAGTGGTTACAAGCGCAAGGCGGTGTTGAGGGTATCGAACAACGCAATATCGCTAAAGCGGCGAAGCTGTATCAGGCCATCGACCAGTCGGCTTTGTATTCCAATCCTGTAGAAACAGCATCCCGCTCACGGATGAATGTACCGTTTATTCTGTCCGACGAAAGTCTGGATAAACCGTTTTTGGCGGCTGCGGAAGCCAATGGCTTGTTTGAATTGAAAGGTCATCGTTCAGTGGGCGGCATGCGGGCGAGCATTTATAATGCGATGCCGGAGGCCGGTGTGCAGGCTTTGATTGATTTCATGGCTGAGTTTGAACGCACTCATTAATGAAAAAATGGAACACGGATGACGCGGATTAAGCAGATAAGCACGGATTTATTATTTTTACTAAAAATCAGTTTAAATCCGTCTAATCAGTGTCGCCTAGAGGCGCCTACTTTTGGCATCCGTGTTCCATTGAATAGTTACCGAAAATCTAATAATTAAATCAGGTCGCCATGTCATCCGTCACCCCCCTTTCAGAATTAAGAGACAAAATTGATGCAATCGATAAGCAGATTCTGCAATTGATGAATCAGCGTGCGTCTTGCGCTATGGAAGTTGCTAAAACCAAGATTGCACAGGGTGAACAAGGGACATTTTATCGCCCGGATCGCGAGTCATTGGTGTTGCGGCGCATCAAGGATTTGAATCAGGGGCCTTTATCCGATGATACGGCTGCTCATTTTTTCAGGGAATTGATGTCGGCGTGTTTAGCGCTGGAAAAACCGCTGGATGTGGCTTTTTTAGGCCCCGAAGGGACCTTTACTCAACAAGCCGCTGTTAAACATTTCGGTTCTGCGGTTAAGACCGTGCCCGCGGTAACTATTAACGATATTTTTAATATGGTGGAGAACGGCAACTGCCAGTTTGGCGTCGTTCCGGTCGAAAATTCTACCGAGGGCGTCATCAGTCATACGCTGGACAGGTTTCTGAATTCGCCGCTGAAAATATGTGGAGAGGTTGAAATCAGGGTGCATCAGAACTTGTTGGGCTTGGTGGAGAGTTTGGATGAAGTCACCGAGGTGTTTTCTCATCAGCAATCCCTGTCGCAGTGTCGGCAATGGCTGGATAATCATTTGCCGAATGCTAAGCGAATTGCTGTCAGTAGTAACGCCGAGGCCGCAAGATTAGCATCGGTCAATAAACAGGCTGTTGCGATAGCGGGCAGTGTTGCTGCTGAAATTTATCAATTAAATATTGTCGAAAAAAATATCGAAGACGAACCCAATAATACCACCCGCTTTATCATTATCGGACAGCAAATATCTGCTTCCACGGGTAACGATAAAACCTCGCTGGTCGTTTCTACAGGTAATCAGCCCGGTGCGCTGCACAGGATACTTGAACCTTTCGCAAGATTTAACATCGATATGGTGCACATTGAGTCCAGGCCGTCACGGCAAGGATTATGGGATTATGTGTTTTTTATCGATATTGAAGGCCACAGTGAAGATGATGATGTCGCCCGGGCTTTGGCTATATTGAGCGACAACGTCCATATGCTTAAACTTTTGGGTTCTTATCCTAAAGCCGTTCTTTAATCTCTAATAATGGAACACGGATGCCAAAAGTAGGCGCCTCTAGGCGACATTGATTGGACGGATTAATGCAGATTTTTATCGCTGATCATCAGTCTAATCCGTGTCATCCGTGTTTTGTTTTTTAACTGCTAACTGTAACTAATGAATAACAACGATAATATTTACAGCCTTGCCGTGTCCGGCGTGCAAAAACTTATCCCTTATACGCCCGGCAAACCCATTGAAGAACTTGAGCGCGAGTTGGGGCTTAGCCAAATCATAAAACTAGCGTCTAATGAAAATCCATTAGGGCCTGGAAAAAAAGCTTTGGCCGCGATACAGGCAACCTTGAAGGATTTGGCCTTGTACCCGGACGGTAACGGTTTTAATTTGAAACGCGCGTTAGCCGATAAATATGCGGTCGACATGAGCCAGATTACGCTGGGCAACGGTTCTAATGAAATTCTGGAGTTGGTGGCCAGGGCGTTTTTGACGCCGGGGTTGGAAGTGGTTTTTTCGCAGCACGCTTTTGCTGTGTACCCGCTGGTGACCCAGGCGGCTGGCGCTACGCCTGTTGTTGCGCCGGCTTTGAATTACGGTCATGATTTGGATGCGATGCTGCAAAGAGTGACCGACAAAACGCGGCTGGTTTTTATAGCAAATCCGAATAATCCAACCGGTACATTGCTGACCCACGCCGACTTGGACGCATTTATTGGGGCGTTGCCGGACACCTGTATCTGCGTGCTTGATGAAGCCTATTGTGAATTTGTTGGAGATGGTCTCATCGGTTCCTTACCGATTTCGACACTTCTGACCTCCAGGGAGGGAGGAAATGCCGAGAACTGCCGGGAGCAGTCTCGGCCGCCAGCCTTGGCAGCCGGAAGCGCAGACAATTCAATAGCCTGGCTGAGAAAATACCCCAATTTGTTGGTTACCCGTACTTTTTCCAAAGCTTACGGTCTGGCCGGATTGCGCATCGGATACGGCTTATCCAGTCCGCAGCTAGCCGACATCCTGAACCGGGTGCGCCAACCCTTCAATAATAATATGCTGGCCTTGGCCGCTGCCGAAGCGGCGTTGACGGATATTGAGCATTTGCAAAACACCATTGCCGTTAATGCCCAAGGTATGCAGTTTGTAACCGAAGGTTTTAACGAGCTGGGCTTGGAATGGATTCCATCGGCGGGTAATTTTGTTTTGGTAGACTTGAAACAGCCTGCGATACCGATTTATGAGGCTTTGTTGCGTAAAGGCGTTATCGTTAGGCCGGTTGGGGTATATGAATTACCCAATCATCTGCGCATTACCATAGGCACACAGGCGGAAAATCAGCTGTTTTTGCAGGCATTGACCGAAGTTATACCAGCGCCATGAGCAGATCAAAGAATGGTAGGGGCGAATTCATGCCGGGCTGTCCTGCCCTGCACCCTACGGGCCAGTGCAAATCTGCTCCCGGCAGATTTGTCAGTTGCCCTTGGACGAATAAATTCGCCTCTACAGCGGTTGCCCGGAAATAATGTTTAACCGGCTTTGTATTATCGGCGTCGGCTTGATTGGCGGGTCTATCGCCCGCTCGGCACGGCAGCATGGTTTGTGCAATAACATAGTCGGATATGGCCGTCAGCAGGATGAGCAAAATCTGCAAACGGCGAAACAATTGGGTGTTATTGACGACTATACGCTGGAACTGGAAGAGGCCGTTAAAAATGCTGATTGTGTTGTAATTGCCACACCGGTTGCGAGCATCGAAAGCATTTTTGCGCTGCTTAAGCCCTTGTGGTCGGATAACGCGATTTATACCGATGTAGGTAGCACTAAAGGTAGCGTTATCGATGCTGCAGAACGGGTTTTCGGTATTGTGCCGGCTAATCTGGTTCCCGCGCATCCCATTGCCGGCGCAGAGCAAAGCGGCGTGACGGCATCAGTCGATAATTTGTTCCTGAATAAGCGCCTGATTATCACGCCGGTTAGCAATACCCTGCCGGAAGCAGTGCAAAAAATTCAAAGTTTGTGGGAGCTAATGGGGGCGCTGGTATCGGTGATGGATGTTAATCACCATGACAGTGTGCTGGCTGCAACCAGCCATCTGCCGCATATTCTGGCTTTTGCCCTGGTCGATATGCTTGGCCATAAAGACGAACAGAGCGAGATTTTTAAATATGCAGCCGGCGGCTTCAAAGATTTTACGCGAATTGCTTCCAGCGATCCCACTATGTGGAAAGATATTTGCACTGCCAACAAGGACGAAATCATCCCTTTAATTGAGCAGTTAAAGGGAGAATTGGATAAAATACAATGTTTGCTGGAAGCTAATGATAGCCGGCAACTTTTTGAAACCTTTACGTATGCCAGAAACGCACGGCAACGCTTTCTTGACCAGTTCGATAATAATTAATATGTCAAAATCAATAATATTCCAGGTTCAACCAGGCGGTAAATTACAAGGCGAGGCACGTGTGCCCGGCGATAAATCCATGTCGCACCGATCAATCATGCTGGGTTCGCTGGCCGAAGGCGTTACTCAGGTAAAAGGCTTTCTCGAAGCGGAAGATGCGCTGGCAACCTTGCAGGCTTTTCGCGATATGGGGGTTGAAATTGAAGGCCCGGTCAATGGCGAATTGACTATACACGGTGTCGGCAAGCATGGCTTAAAAGCGCCGAAAAACGATTTGTATCTGGGCAACTCAGGCACATCCATGCGTTTGTTGAGCGGTTTGTTAGCGGGGCAGTCATTTAATTCGGTACTAACCGGCGATCTTTCATTGTCCGGCAGACCGATGAAACGAGTCACCGATCCGTTGGCGGCAATGGGTGCTGATATAAAAACCACCGAGCGCGGTACCGCACCTTTGCATATCACCGGCAGGGCAGGGCAGTTGATTGGGATTGATTACGCGATGCCTATAGCCAGCGCTCAAGTCAAGTCCTGTCTGTTACTGGCAGGCATGTACGCGCAAGGCGTAACAAGCGTTACCGAACCTGCGCCTACCCGCGATCATACCGAGCGCATGCTGACCGGCTTTAATTATCCGGTTAAGCAAGAAGGCAATAAAGTCAGCATCACTGCCGAAGGCAGTTTGACGGCAGCCGATATCGATGTGCCCAGCGATATTTCATCGGCAGCATTTTTCCTGGTTGGGGCGTCGATTGCGCCGTGTTCCGACCTATTGTTGAAACATGTAGGCATTAATCCTACGCGCACCGGCGTCATCGACATCCTGAGATTAATGGGCGCCAACATTGAAATTCTCAACGAACGCACTGTCGGCGGCGAGCCGGTAGCCGATCTGCACGTTGTTTACAGTCCTCTTAAAGGTATAGATATTCCCGAGCATTTGGTACCGCTGGCTATTGACGAGTTTCCGGTCTTGTTTGTTGCCGCAGCGTGTGCGGAAGGTCAAACCCGGTTAACCGGCGCGGAAGAACTCAGGGTAAAAGAATCTGATCGTATTCAGGTGATGGCGGACGGTTTGCAAATATTGGGCGTGGATGCTCAGCCGACCGAGGACGGCATGATCATTCAAGGTGGATTGATTGGCGGTGGCGAAGTTATATCGCATGGTGACCACAGAATAGCGATGTCATTTTCAATTGCCGGGTTGCGCGCTAATGCACCTATTACTATTCATGATTGCGAAAACGTGAATACCTCGTTTCCTGAATTTAGAGACTTGGCCAAGCGCTTAGGTCTTGATCTGGCTTGCAGGGAAGCATAGTGACTGTTCCTGTATTGACTATTGATGGTCCAAGCGGTGCCGGAAAAGGTACTGTCAGCAGGGCGGTAGCGAAAAAGCTGGGTTGGAATTATCTGGATAGCGGCTCTATCTACCGTTCACTGGCAATTGCAGTGTTAAAGCAGGCCGTTGACCTGGAAGATGAAGCTGCCATTGTCAATGTGGCCCAGACAATGGCGCTGGAGTTTGATTGCAATGATGAATTGGCCGTCAGGCTGAATGGTGAAGACATTACCACCCAGTTAGGCCTTGAAAGCACAGGCAATGCCGCTTCTATCGTTGCAGCACTGCCTGAAGTCAGGCGTGTTTTATTGCAAAAACAAAAAGATTTCAAACAGTTGCCGGGTCTGGTTGCAGACGGTCGAGACATGGGGACGGTGGTTTTTCCTGAAGCTGAAAATAAGGTATTTTTAACGGCCAGCGCAGCCGAAAGAGCTAAGAGACGATATAAACAGTTGATAGGAAAAGGGATTGATGCTAACCTAGTACAGATAACAAATGAGATAGAAGAGCGTGATCGTCGGGATCTGGGGCGTAAGGCCGCTCCGTTGGCTATGGCGAGTGATGCGCTTTATATTGATTCTTCGGATATGACATTAGCATCTGTTATTGAAGAAGTGCTAAATTTAATCCGTTAAGGATTTCTTACGTGGTCATCTCAAAATGGTTTGAGTGTGATCTTTATTTTAACTTTGATAAAGAAAAGGCTTGTTCGTGTTTCGACAGGCTTGGGAATGGAAAATGAGCGAAAGCTTTGCTGAATTATTTGAAGAAAGTCTAATCAAGACCGAAATGCGTCCTGGTGCCATGTTAATGGGTACGGTTGTTGATATCGAAAACGATATGATCATCGTCAGCACCCATTCAAAATCAGAAGGTGTCATTCCAAAATGGCAGTTTCTAAATAACGATGGCGAATTAGAAGTTGCTATTGGCGACGAAGTCGAGGTTGCCCTTGATTTATTTGAAGACGGCTTGGGTGCTACACTTCTTTCTCGTGATAAAGCGAAGAAAAACAAAGCTTGGTCCGAACTTGAGCATGCGTTTGAAAAAGAAGCTACCATTATCGGCCGTATTACCGGTAAAGTTCGCGGTGGTTTCACCGTGGCTGTTGGTGCTCTACGCGCCTTCTTGCCTGGTTCGCTGGTTGATGTTCGCCCAATCAGAGACACGACTTTCCTGGAAAATCGCGATCTGGAATTCAAAGTTATAAAAATCGATCAAAAACGCAATAACGTGGTTCTGTCTCGCCGTGCTGTAGTAGAAAAAGAATACAGCGCAGAAAGAGAAGAATTGCTGAAAACGCTGGAAGAAGGCGCAGTGGTTACCGGTGTGGTTAAAAACCTGACCGATTACGGCGCGTTTATCGATCTTGGCGGTATTGACGGCCTGTTGCACATTACCGATATGGCATGGAGACGCGTACGTCATCCGTCCGAGTGCGTAGAAATCGGTCAGGAAATTAAAGTTAAGGTTCTGAAATACGACAAAGATAAAAATCGCGTTTCATTAGGCATGAAGCAAATGGGTGAAGATCCATGGCAAAACATCGCCCGTCGCTACCCAGCAGGCACACGTGTATTCGGTAAAGTCAACAACCTGACCGATTACGGCTGCTTTGTTGAAATTGAAGAGGGCGTAGAAGGTTTGGTTCACGTTTCTGAAATGGATTGGACCAACAAAAACGTTAATCCTTCCAAACTCGTTCAATTGGGCGATGAAGTCGAAGTGATGGTTCTGGAAATCGACGAAGATCGTCGCCGTATTTCTTTAGGCATGAAACAGTGCAAAACCAATCCTTGGGACGAATTTGCCGCAACACATAACAAAGGCGACAAAATCTCAGGAAAAATCAAGTCAATCACTGATTTTGGTATTTTCATCGGTCTGGATGGCGGTATCGACGGTCTGGTTCATATGTCCGATATTTCTTGGGCGGATGAAGGCGAAGCCTCGGTTCGTGACTTCAAAAAAGGCGACGAACTGGAAACCGTTATTCTAGCGGTTGATTCCGAGCGTGAGCGTATCTCTTTAGGTATCAAGCAACTTGAACAGGATCCATTCCAAAACTTCCTGGCTACTCACGAAAAAGGCAGCTTGGTAAAAGGAACTGTTAAAGAAGTTGATGCTAAAGGCGCGGTTGTCACTTTAGCCGATCATGTTGAAGGCTACTTACGTGCTTCTGAAATTCAACGTGATCGCGTTGAAGATGCCAGAACCTTATTAAAAGAAGGTGATGTGCTTGAAGCTAAGTTCATTGGCGTTGATAAGAAAAGCAAATCAATTTCTTTATCTATTAAAGCTAAAGATACTGACGAAGAATCTCATTCTATTAAAGATCATTCTCAGCAATCAGTTGGCGCAGCTACACCTACTTTTGCTGATATCTTTAAGCAAATGGAAAAATAAAAATCATGAAGGGGCATGCATAAGTTGCATGCCCCTTTAATTTTATTTGTTTTCGCAGGATAGAATGTGACAAAATCAGAATTAATTGAAGCACTTGCCAAACATCAACCGCATCTGGCACAGAAAGATGTTGAGATAGCGGTAAAATGCATCATTGAACAAATGAATCAGGCGTTATCTTCCGGTGAAAGAATCGAGATTAGGGGCTTTGGTAGTTTTTCACTCCATTTACGTCCGCCTCGTATGGGGCGTAACCCTAAAACAGGTGAATCTGTAGCATTGTCAAAAAAACATGTACCGCATTTTAAGCCTGGTAAGGAACTCCGTGATCGAGTCGATGCTTCACGGGAAAAATGTAAGATAGTCGATTAATTGTTAATGAGTTGAAGCTCTGCAAAGATTTAGTTGCAGAGCTTCGATGTTCTGAAAAAGCCTCTCCCTCCTTTTTATACTCCCCATTTTTGTTTAAGTTTTTGTTTATTCAATGCCAGCCATTGAATAGCAATAATCGGAATCGCCGATTCTATCTCGCCATTTTCCAGCATAAGATACGCCTCGTCGAAATCAACGGCGCGTACCAGTATATCCTCATCCTCATGCTCCAATCCGTGAATACCGCCTACCTGAGAGCTATCCACTTTGCCGCAAAACAGGGTGATCCATTCGGATGAACCGCCCGGCGTGGTATAAAACTCATTGATGACCATCAATTGCTGAATTTCACAACCGGCTTCTTCCATCGATTCCCGGTAAGCGACTTGCTCGGCAATTTCACCCTCCTCGATGGCTCCCGCAACAATTTCCACCACCCAGGCTCTATCAGGGTTTAAAATTGCGCCGGCCCTGAATTGCTCAATCAACACCACTTTATCGGCATCAGGATCGTATAACAAAACTGCAACACAGCTACCGCGCATGAATAACTCGCGAGTTATTTCAGCACTCCAGCCTCCACCAAACAAGGTATGTTTAAGGCGGTATTTTTCTACGCGGAAAAAGCCCTGATAAGCAATTTCCTGGCTTAGAATTTCAAATTGTTTATCCATGGTATTCAACCTTATAAACGACACCGAGCTTATCGTCGCTAATCAGCAGGCTGCCATCCGGCATTTCCAATATATCGACGGGGCGTCCAAGCACCTTGCCGTCTTTGGTTAACCAACCGTCGATAAATACCTGTTCGGCAATTGCTCCATGCATTGCTCTCGGCAATCGCTCCATGCATTGCTCTACCTCCCCCCTCCTTGGGGCCGTATCCCCTGCATCCATGCAGTCGTCGGAGACAGGTTTGCCCTGATTAAATTTTATCAAAGTCACGCGATAACCTTGCGGCTCAGATCGGTTCCATGAACCGTGCTCTGCGACGAATAACTGGTTTTTGAATTCTGGCGGAAATTGCTTGCCTCGATAAAAGCGCAGTCCCAGCGGTGCCATATGGGCCTTAAATTTCCATGCCGGTGCAGTAAATTGCCGGCATTTTTTATCGGCGCCAAACTTGGGATCCGGAATATCGCCACCGTGACAATAAGGAAAGCCAAAATGCTCACCGATAGTTTTCCACTGATTAAGTTCATCGGGAGGCAGATCATCGCCCATATAATCGCGACCATTATCGGTAAAAAATAGGGCATTGGTTTCCGGCTGCCAGTCAAAACCAACCGAACTTCTGATGCCTCCGGCAAGTATCTCAAAGTCACTGCCATCGGCATTTAGCCGGACTAATGAAGAAAAGATCGCTTTTTCAGGTTCGCAAACATTGCACGGAGCTCCAACTGAAGTGTACAGTTTGTTATCGGGACCAAAGCGTAGATATTTCCAACCGTGATGCGCTTCTGATGGAAATTGATCGTAGACCACAAAGGGTTTAGGCGGATTAAGCAATTGCTGTGTGATGTGGTCGAAACGGATAATGCGATTAATTTCCGCCACGTAAAGCGCATCGTCCTTATAAGCAACGCCGTTGGGCATGTATAAATGGCTGGCGATGACATAACGTTTATCCGCTACGCCATCGCTATTGCTATCTTGTACCGCGTAAATTGCGCCTTCAGATCCCGTACCTACAAACACTACACCGTTATTACCCAAGGCCAAACTACGGGCATTGGGCAAGTTATCGGCAAAAATAGATAGAGTGAAACCTGTGGGCACATGCAGTTGCTTTAAAATGTCCTGATGGTTTTTTTGCCGTGCAAAGGTTAAACAAGGATTAATTAAAAACAAGGCGAACAATATTACTTTTACAATATGCATAAGAATACCTCCATTAATAAACTTTAAGTTATATTAGCACTCTTAGGAGGGGTTGGAATGTGTTATTCAACCCCCATATTGATCAAACCTTAATTTACAAAAGAAGGCTCAAACATATGATGCGCATTTTTCTTTTTCTTGCAACCAATGCGGCGATATTGGTTGTTGTCAGTATTATTTTTAATGTTTTAGGCTTAGGCAGCACCTTGGATGCTCAGGGTATCGACCTTAATCTGAATGCTCTTTTAGTTATGTCGGCAATAATCGGTATGACCGGTTCCGTTATTTCTTTGGCGATGTCTAAATGGTCGGCAAAAAGAGCGATGGGCGTGCATGTGATTGACCAACCCCAAAATCAAACCGAGCGTTGGTTGATTGACATCGTGGCTAGACAAGCCAGTCAGGCCGGCATCGGTATGCCTGAAGTGGGTATATTCGATACGCCGGAGTCTAATGCTTTTGCTACCGGCATGAGTAAAAACAGCGCGTTGGTAGCGGTTAGTACCGGCTTGTTGCACAACATGAATACCGATGAAGTGGAAGCGGTTGTCGGTCATGAAATCAGCCATGTCGCTAACGGCGATATGGTGACGATGGCGTTAATGCAAGGTGTGGTCAATACTTTTGTGTATTTTTTCGCTACGATCATCGGTCATCTGGTTGATCGTGTTGTGTTTAAAACCGAACGCGGTTACGGTCCGGCCTATTACGTTACCCAAATGGCGGCTCAAGTGGTTTTGGGCATTTTGGCTTCGATGCTGGTGATGTGGTTCTCCCGTTACCGTGAGTTCAAGGCCGATGCCGGTGGCGCTCATTTGGCCGGACGCGAAAAGATGATCGGCGCTTTGCGCGCCTTGCAACGCGGCCATGAAGCCGAAGACCTGCCGGGACAATTGGCGGCGTTCGGCATTAACGGCGGCGGTGTGAGCAAGTTGTTTATGAGCCATCCGCCGTTGGAAGAGCGTATTGCGGCCTTGCAAAACAGCCGGTAACTTATTAAAAAGCTTTTTATTCACCACGAAGACACGAACGACTTGCAAGGATGCAGG
>JAUGSS010000169.1:0-2337 GCA_044426515.1 Methylococcaceae bacterium
TTTGCTAAGAGCATGGATATGCCTAGCCACCAGCTCTTTACCGGTTCCTGTTTCACCGATAATAAGCACGGTTGCATCGCTAGGCGCAATGCGTTCTATCTGTTCCAGCAATCGCCTGGACACAGGATCTTCAAAAACCAAAGCTGTCGCCCGAACTGAGAGCGCCAGCGAACGTGACTGAGATTCATCAAAAGCCAACAGTGTCGAGGTGCATTCCTCTTGGTCACCGGCTAGATTGCGGCCTATAAATGTATCCATAATAATGTACTCTCTTGCTTTTAAAAAAGTGGCTTGTTCAACCTATTTCGGGACCGTCACCGGGTTTAGGTGATTTCCTGGAAAGAACTTACCCATTAGACGAATCCAAGAACTTGCCTGATTAGGAGAATACCTGCTTTTAATGGGTAAATTATTCCTCGGAAATCACCTTAAATCAAATACTCTTGAACCCGCCCGACAGTCCCGGATCATGCCTATTGATAACTATCCTAGGCCAATTACCCTGTATAATAAAACGATATTATTAGATTGATATATCGCTAAAATCGATGTTGAGCTTCAGTTATTGAGTCTGCAATCAGCTGCGTAAAATCGTTCACCTCCACTTTCTTGACCATCCCTATATCGACCACTTTACCAACGACCGGCGTACGCCGAACCGCTCGCTTTTTAGTCGCAAAGGTTTTCTTCAGCAGCCGCCAACCTATTACCAGCGAACTGGCGCCCAATACCAGCCCGAACGAAACCCAAGTCAACATCCAGACATCCCATAGGGGCCGGTAATAAAGCCAGCCGAAATCCCAATAATGCAACGCCGAATATAACCAGCGCATGACCCGCGCACTTCGGTCCTGCTTGGCAAGCAGCCTGCCGTCTTGCGGGTCCAAATAAAAGCGGGTTCCGGCAGAGTCGGCCAATTGCACCAACAGCACCGGCAACGGTTTTTCCACCAAGCTTTGGTGATGTCTGGGATAGTAATAACTGTCATATTCAGTCAGCAGCTTTTGGCTTTCCACTTTGGCATTAGCGGCCACGCGCCCCACCGCAGCCAATAGTGACGCTTCGCTAAATTGCAAAGAAGTGCCGCCCGGCGTTTGCGCCAAGCGCTGCCCATCGCGGGTATGAGCCAGTAGCACGGCTTCGCCACCCAAACGCCGCCAAGCCAATTCGACGATATCCGCGCCGTCGACAGCCGCGGCCAATAAAACCGGCAGAACCGGCTGCCAAAGACGCATAGTCTCGGGCAATTCATTGCCCAAATAGCGTGTCAACTCTGGTCGACCGGGATTAGTCTGAGAAAATATTTTTCCGGGGTTAGTATCGAGAAAACCGCTAAACGCCCAAAACAACGCCATGCTGCCGCCTAGCAACCCGCTCCAGAAATGCCATTTAAACCAGAATTCGCGATAAGGTTGGGTGCGTCCTTCGGAATAAGTCGGTTTGCCGCCGAAACCGGGCCGCCAGCGTAACCAGCCGATAATCAAACCGGCTAAGGTCGCGATTGTCGCTAACAAACCCAGCCACAGCTGCACATCGTGGCGAATATTGCCTAAACCTATAGACTCCAAAGGCTTAAACAAATGCAGCCAATTGCCTGCCCAGTAGCGAGCCCGATCCATACGCGTAGAAGCATGCAACACTTCGCCGGTGCGCTCGGAAATCAGCAATTCGCCGCCATCGCCGACGGCAATGCGATGAAAAGGACGCAAAGCTTCCTGATTACGCAGAATAACCGGGTTGTCAACGGTCTCCAGATAAGTTGCGTTAATAAGGCCGCCGTCTTTATTGACCCCAAACCAGTTTTTTGCAATTTGCACGGCCTGATCAGCCGAAGTTCGGCGTAGCGCACCGTCAATCGCCGACAAGGCGAAACGCCGGCCGAGATCATCCTCTATCAGCCACAACGGTTCACCGGCGCTGCGCACCAGCCGGGCGTCGGCGATACCGGCAGCGACATCGTCACCGGCCGCCTTGGGCTTAGCTTGCCCAGCCGCTTTGGGCTTTGCTTGCGCCGCAGCCTTGCGTTGTTCCGCGCTACGTTCCCAAGCCTCGCCCAAACTCAGCCAGCCGATTTCGGGGGCCAAGGTTTCAGCGTGAGCGAGTTGCTGGCTGCGATTTTGCGTGGTCGGCGTGGAATACATGATCACCAAGCCGGTAAAAAACCAAAAAAACATGAATAAGGCCAGCGTCACACCTACCCAGCGATGGACTTGATATAACAACCGATTCAAAAACTTCATTGTTACCCTCTTAAAAATAAAAAACCGGGGAAATAATTAATGGGAAATATCTTTTCACGCCCAGTTACGCTGGTTCCCAAGCTTCAGCTCATTGCCA
>JAUGSS010000206.1:0-12514 GCA_044426515.1 Methylococcaceae bacterium
CAGGAAGAGTACGATTTAGTCATGACTAATGGTGATGCCGTCGGCATTGTTGAAGTCAAATACAAAGCCCATGAAAACGATCTGGACAAATTAGATCGTAAGATGAAGCACTTTAAACAACTGTTTCCCATTTATCAGAACCACAAGCAATATGGCGCCATTGCGTCATTCCACATCAATGACGATGCCAAAAAAGAAGCGTTAAGACGGGGTTATTTCGTGTTGCAACGTAGCGGTGATCTGGTGCATACCGAAAGTAGCGAGCATTTGACGGTGTTGTAAAGCTGATTGGCGGGAGATGACAGGATTGCGCCCGATCGCCATACTAGCCGGTTAGGGAGCGTATGCTGTTCGTGCCCACGCGAACAATCCTCGGGTTGTCGCAATCCTAACTAAACGATCCGCCCTTGGGAAGCTGTGGGTGGTTTTTCATGTCCTTTGTTCTCCTTTCCCTCATAATGGGGTTATGTTAAATCTTGTCATTGTCAGTGATTGTTGTTGCTCCCCTGATTGGGTAGTATTGGATGTTGTGATACAGTTTAACCAATTAAAAATAAAGGTGTGATGATGTTTGATGACAAGTTTTTTGAAGATTGGCTGGACAGTCAGGCGCAAAAAGTGATGGAACAAGTTGCCAACGGGCAAAGCATTGCATCTGACCAAATGATGATTTTGATGCTAAAAGCCCAAACCAATCATTTCGTCCATTTGGATATTGATTTACGCAGTGAAATGAAGGCGCTTCGCGAAGATATGGACAAGCGCTTTGAACAAGTAGACAAACGCTTTGAGCAAATGCAAGTTGAAACAGCGAAGCGTTTTGAGCAACTTACTTCGCGTATTGATCATTTTATGGTGTGGTCGTTTGCAACCACGCTCACCGTTGGTGGGATAGTGATCGCAGCGATTAAATTTCTGTAAAACTGTAAGGATTCGCTCTAGCATCCGCCATGATCTGGATGATCTAACCTGAGCCCCGCTCGGACCTTTCCAAGCGGTTTTTTATGACCCGGCACAACAAAAAAAATATAATGAAATTGATAAAAATTGATGAAAAAGAGTACGATCTTGACAAACTGTCCGAAGGCGCAAAAACACAACTGACTAATCTTCAGTTTGTGGATGCCGAACTGCAACGCATCAACGCTCAGTCAGCTGTTCTTCAAACTGCTCGTGTTGCTTATAGCAGGGCATTGAACGAACTTTTGGCGAAGGATAAACCCGTAACAACAGAGCATTGATTTAATACAAAAAATTCAACCCTATTTGCCGCGATTTACACTCAACCCGGCTGTTGGTTTATAGCCATTCCAAATAACGTTGACACAGTGTAAAAAAATATTGCAGCCTGTACGATTAGAATTAATTAGAGGGAACAGTAGGGCGTGCCGTGCGCGCCTTTTCCTATGCTTGAAACATCTTGCTAATCAGGTAACTTAATGGTAATGGACGCAGCGCGTGGGACGAGGGGTAAAAGCAATCCATGCGGTTGCCGCTCTACGGTGCTAACCGTAGCACCGCAACAATTAAACCGCCGATCGTCAGTACTGTGCCGAAACTCCAACGCATCAACAATTTTATTTCATGATGCAGCCCCATAATTTCCTGATGCTGCTGCTCAAATTTTTTGTCCACCTGTTCAAAACGTTTATTCATATCCAACTGTAGCTGCTCAAAACGCTTATCCACTTGTTCAAAGCGTTTATTCATATCCAGCTGTAATTGCTCAAAACGCCTATCCACTTGTTCAAAACGCTTATCTACTTGCTCAAAACGCTTGTCCACCTGCTCAAAGCGTTTTTCCATCTGCTTGAAGCCCTCAATCATCAGCTCCCGCTGATGTTTCAACTCCTCTTCCACGCGAATGGTTCTTTCCCGCAAATCCAATTCATAACGCACATTAGCGTTTAATGTTTCCGGGGTCTCCAATAACGCCTTTTTGATGAGTTGCTGAATTTGCTCAATATCTTCTTGTGCCAAAGCCATTTTTAGCGACCTCTTATGCCTGATTTATAGATGCTCGGGACTATAACATAATATTGTTTTACCGCTTTTCATTTTCGATGCGTCTGCAAAATGCAGGTTTTTCTTTACACTCAACCCGAATGTTGATTTCAGTCATTCCAAATAACGTTGACACAGTGTAAAAAAATATTGCGACCTGTACGATTAGAATTAATTAGACGGAACAGTAGTAGGGCGTGCCATGCGCGCCTTAACCCCCAAGGCGCGCTACGCCGCGATTCACGGTGCTTGTACGGGACGAGGGGTAAAAGCAATCCCTGCGGGTTGCCGCTCTACGGTGCTAATCGCAGCACCGCAACAATTAAACCGCCAATCGCCAGCAATGTGCCGAAACTCCAACGCATCAACAATTTTATTTCATGATGCAGCCCCATAATTTCCTGATGATGCTGCTCAAATTTTTTGTCCATCTGTTCGAAACGTTTATTCATATCCAACTGTAGTTGTTCAAAACGCTTATCCACCTGCTCAAAACGCTTATCCACTTGCTCAAAACGTTTATTCATATCCAGCTGTAATTGTTCAAAACGCCTATCCACTTGTTCAAAACGCTTATCCACTTGCTCAAAACGCTTATCCACCTGTTCAAAGCGTTTTTCCATCTGCTTGAAGCCCTCAATCATCAGTTCCCGCTGATGTTTCAACTCCTCTTCCACGCGAATGGTTCTTTCCCGCAAATCCAGCTCATAACGCACATTAGCGTTTAATGTCTCCGGGGTTTCCGATAACGCTTTTTTGATGAGCTGCTGAATTTGCTCAATATCTTCTTGTGCCAAAGCCATTTTTAGCGACCTCTTATTCCTGATTTTATAGATGCTCGGGACTATAACATAATATTGTTTTACCGCTTTTCATTTTCGATGAGCCTGCAAAATACAGGCTTTTCTTGACACTCTAGCGGGCTGTTGATTTAAGTAAACATGAGTGCAGTTGTAAGTGTGAATTTATTCGCACAGTGCGGATAAGCCGAGCGGGGCGAAGTTTGCAATGTCTGGGCTAAATAGCTGCATTTAACCAACGCCTTACGCTTCGAACGGGGCAGGTAAACGTTAGGGCTCTTATAAACCAAATACACACCTAATAGCAGCATACGTATGAAATACCTTCAGCAACCTGCTCCCTCTCCCCTCGGGAGAGGGTTGGGGAGCGGGGGGAATGCTCATGTACGATCCTAAACTACAGCGCCGCCTATCAATAAAGCTCGAAGTAACATCTATATTAATATAAAGATTCCAACAACCATGCCATTAACCCGGCAACATTAAAAAACCAGCCTTTTAACTCAAAATTATTTCTATCTCACACCATTTTTTTGAACCACAAAGCAGAATAATTAAAAGTACCTACTTCAACACCGTTTTTTTGAGCTGCAAGGCGGAATAATTAAAAATACCGACTATAATAAAGCCCGAACTGAGCAATATTATTACCCAAGCTGTTTGACTTGGGTTATTATATCAACGGATTTTTAACACCTCCCGATGCTCGTTGTATCTTTGTTTTAATTTTTAGGATAATAAATTATGGCTCTTAAGACTTTTACATCATTGGCTGCTTACACTGCAGCAAAAGCAACATTAACAGCTGCCGATACTGTCAGCGTTGTAGATAACACCCTTACTGCCGACCAAGTTGCCACACTGGGCGCCGACACGTTGGTAGATACTATTAGAGTGACTCCTCTTAAACTAACTGTCAGTCAATTCAATGCGGCAAATGCCAAATTACAAAATGCTGATAATATCGTTGTCATTGATACAACTGCAAACATTCAAGCTGGTTTGACTGCGTTGTTAGCAAATTCAAAAGTCGACGCCATCAACTCATCTCAGGACGGTGTAGGCATTAAAATAACAGTAGCGCAAGCGCTGGTTGCAGCCAATATGGTAAAGCTGCAAGCAGCCGATACATTGGTTGTCGTTGATACCACTGCAGCTATTCAAACTAATTTGAGTGCGTTGTTAGCAAATACAAAAATCGACGCCATCAACTCATCTCAAGATGGTCAAGCGATTAAATTATCGGCGGCGCAAGCAAATGTTGCAGCCAATATGGTGAAACTCCAAGCCGCTGATACCCTCACTGTCGTTGATACAACCGCAAACATTCAGACGAGTTTGAATGCGCTGTTAAACAACTCTAAAATCGACAGCATCAATTCAAATCAAGATGGTGTAGCTATTAAATTGACAGCAGCGCAATCATTGGTTGCTGCCAATATGACAAAATTACAAACCGCTGATACATTGGTTGTTAATGACACGCCTGCAAATATTCAAGCCAATTTGACAGCGCTGTTAGCCAATACAAAAATCGATTCTATTCAGTCAAACGACAGTGTAACTGCAATTACATTATCGATAGCGCAAGCTGCTTTACCGAAATTGCAAGAGCTTACTAAAATCGCTATTGTCGATACTACAGCAAATATCCAAGCTAACTTGGCAACACTGTTAGCGGATACAAAAGTTGACAGCATCAATTCAAGTCAAAACACCGTTGCGATTACCTTAACGGCAGCACAAGCAACTGATACAGCGGTGATGGCTAAATTACAAGCGACCGACAAGATCACTGTTGTTATAACAGCAGACGACACCTTGACGACTGAACAAGCAGCGGCATTACATGCTGATCCAAAAATTGACAAAGTGACTAATGCTTTTGCTGTAGCAGCAGACACTGATGTTGTTTTGGAAGGTCAAGCGGTGACTTTCACCGTGACCCGGATTGATCCCACTGTTGCTGAAACACTGACTTTTAATGTCAAAGGCGATACCAGTGGCGGTGCTATAGATGCTGCTACTACAGGTACTGACTTTTCTCCTGTATCAGGTACCGTAACATTTGCTGCGGGCGCTTTAACAGCGACCTTTGCAGTCAATGCGACGTCCGATACCACATTAGAAGGTTTTGAAGGTCTGAGCGTAAGTCTATTTAGCGGCATTACCAAAGTGCTGACTTCCGATGCAGTATTTATTAGTGACGATCCGGATGCTCCAGTTGCTGGAGAGACTTTTACGCTCACTACAGGCGCAAATACTGGCTCATTATTCACTGGCGGTACAGGTGATGACTTCTTTGATGGGGCATTAAACTCCAACGATACCCAAACACTGGGTACATCTGACTCTCTGAACGGTGGGGGGGGCGACGATACGCTGAGCGCGACTATTACGGGTTCTGTTACGCCTTTAGCCATTACCGACATCGAAACGCTTGACATTGCATTTACTACTAATACGGCCACGCTGAACCTCAGTAACGCAACCGGTGTAACCAGTATCAGCAATGTCGGCAGCACGAGCATTGGTACTGTTAGCAATATTGCTAATTTGACGACGGCCCTCTCGGTGCAAGATACTAGCGTAAATTCGGTTTTCTCATTCAAGACGGCTACTGTTGCAGGTGCCTCAGATTCTGCTACTGTAACGGTAAACAACGTAACAGGTAATGCTGACTTGACCATAGCTGGCGTCGAAACGCTCAATGTTGTTTCCAGCGGTTCTGCTAACACAATGGAACTCGTCGCGGCGGCTGCCACCACGCTGAATATCTCTGGTGATGCCGCGCTTGATCTCGATATCTCTACTTTGTTTGCGCAAGGTAGTACGTCTGTTACTAAAGTGGATGCATCCACATTTACAGCGGCCTTGTCTATTGATACCGGTGCTTTGGGTTCTGCATCTGCTCAGTTGACGGTACTTGGCGGTTCTGGCAACGACACCATTGACATAGATGCTGTGGCGGAAAAAGTTTCCGTTTCTGGTGGTGCTGGTAACGATACTGTAGTAGCTGCCGATGCCGGAGCGGATATCACTGTAGATGACATAATTGCCGGCGGTGATGGTACGGATACGCTATCCATTGCTGCAGCGCTGACAGTTGGTACGGCCACCGGTATCTCAGGTTTTGAAACGCTGACGCTTACTGCAACTGCTACTGATCAGGATATGGATGCCTTTTCGGCCGCAACTTTTACCCGTGTCAATACCACAGTGACAGCTGATACAACAATCGTAACCTTCACGGACGTTTCTTCGAACGTGACCACGCTGGGTATCTCCGGCGCCGCTCCTGATGACGTGAATTTCACCCGCAAATTAGATACTACATCTGACAGTCTGACTATTGAGTTTACTGGAGCAGGCACAACCTTTGATGCTGGGGACGGCGTTCTGTCTGTTGCCAACGAAGAAACGTTAACGATCTCCTCTGGCGGTAGCGCGGCTAATACCATTGACACACTAACAGCGACTGATCTGACTAGCCTGACTGTTACGGGTGCTCAAAACTTGACAATTACAGAGGCTATGGCGGCGACCGGGATAGCAACGATTAATAGCTCTACCGCAACGGGTACTTTTAGCATTAATGCTTCTAATTCTGCGGTTGATCTTACAGGTATTACTGGTATTAATAACACCACAATTATCTCAGGTTCAGGTAACGATACCCTGACAGGTGGTGCCGGTAATGACAGTCTAAATGTTGGGAGCGGTACATCAAACTCAGCTAGTGGTGGTGCAGGTGACGATTCGCTTGATGGAGGTACCGGTAAAGACACTCTGAATGCCGGTGCAGGTAACGATACATTGGATGCGTCTTCAGGTATCGATAGCTTGTCTGGCGGTGACGGAAATGATACTTTCCAATTCGACACCGATGGCGATTTAGTAACGACAAGCGGTTCTGCGGATACGATTGATGGGGGAGCAGGTAACGATACCTTAACTTTAACTACCAGCACCGCATTCTCTACGGCACCCACTCTGACCAGCATTGAAATAATCGATGCGACCATCACGGGAGCGGTCGCTTTAGATCTATCCGGTGCGGCTTCAGTGACTACTGTTAACGTTAAGGACGGTTCCGCTGCAGGCGTGTCCATTACCAATCTTGTTTCGGGCGCTACGGTAGCTATTTACGATGCGAATGCCAGCGTTGACATTGATACCGCTGCCGGTGCTAATCTGACTATCGATTCACGGCTTACTACCACGGGTACTGGTGTGACCGTGACCGATGCCGCTTCGGTGACTTTGACCTCGACGGCTACTACCAATGATGGTGACTTGGTTTCCGTCACTCTGGATGCTGTTGATACCACTACACTGACTATTACCGGTAGTACCGATGCCGATGCCGATGTGGATACCGGCGCAATTGACGGTACTGACAAACTGGCCACGATCAGTGCATCTACTTCGACCACGGGTGCAGCAGTCATTGTGGACACCATCGTTGACGCAGATTCCCTGACCAGTCTGACGGTGGCGGCCAACAACGGCAATATTAACTTCGGTGCAATTGGTGGCACAGGTACGGCTGAAGCTCTCTCAACCTTGACGGTAACGGCCGACAACGGTGCAACTGCAACACTGGGTGGTGTTACAGCGGATACAACTGACAGCACAACAGATAACGCAATGACCCTGACCGCAACGGCGGGTATTAGTTCTACAGTCACTTTGGCAACCATTACTAATACCTACGGTACTATTACAGGTGTGTTCTCTGGTACTGGTACGGCGGTGAACTCCACCTCACTAGTTGCTGATGATGTAACTCTGACCGTGTCTGCAGCTGGTACTCATGGTGGTGTAACTGCGACGGATGACATCACCATCACGGCGTCCAATGCTGCCGCTTTGACCTTCTCGGCATTGACTGCTGGGACGGCTTCGACTGGTGCGATTACTGTTACAGCTTCTGGTTCGGCGGCCTTCGAAATCAGTGATGTGAATGCTTCGGCTGGTGCGCTGAGTGTGGTTGGTTCTACTGCATCGGGTACCGTGAAAGTTGTTGCTACCGATTGGACTGGAGCTTCCACTCTCACCGGTGGCTCAGCTAATGACACACTCACAGGTGGTTCCGGCAACGACACCATTACCGGTAACGCAGGTGATGACAGCCTGACAGCGGGTGGTGGTAACGATACGCTAATGGGGGGCGATGGCAACGACACCTTGGTTCTAGGCGGCACGGGTACTGATAGCTTGGATGGTGGTGATGGTAATGATACCTTTACTGTTACAACGGCTACCGACCTTACTTCGGCTGACACTTTGTCGGGTGGTGCTGGTAATGACATTTTAAACATCACGATAGCGACTGCAACCATTGCGCCGACAGCGAGTTTAATTGAGACTGCCAATGCTACCTTCTCTTCTGCTTCTGGCGGTGCCTTCAACGGCGGTAATGTCACGGGTCTCACCGAGTTGGTTGCGGATGTGACTGGTGATGTTGATACTGTTGCTACTTTGGTGACGCTTGCTTCTGGTTCGACGGTGACGTTTGGTGGCGCTACAGCCGCGAACAATAACGATTTTGACTCAGTTACAGTGGATACTGTTGCTACTGGAACCTTGACAATTAATCTGAACGAAGATCAGGCGACGGCAAACGCAAACGATGGTGACATCACAATTTCCGATGCAGCTAGCGTAACAATTAAGCAGGGAACTCGTGCCCTCTCTATTTGGGATGACATCGCTCTTGACTCGACGGATACCACCAGTCTGGCTTTCGTTGGTCAGAATTCGTTGGCACTGACTGTAGGTGATGTCACAAGTTCTGACGCTCTTGCCAGTCTGTCTGTAACGAGCGCGGCTTCCTCTGCAGTGGTTATGGGAAGCATGGTCGATGCTGATTCGCTAACCAGTCTTACATTGACCGGTACTACCGGCAACGTAACGGTTGGGGTTATTGGTACTGCGGGTGCTAGCGGTAATGCCGAAACTCTGGCAACGGTATCGATATCTGCCACGGGTGGTTCGACAGTCGATATCGATGATATTCAGGCTGACGATGTCGATAGTGCTACCGACTTGGCTATGAATATCAGCCTAAGTGCAGAAGCGGGTTCAACCATCACCACCGGCGACATTGTCAACACCTTCGGTTCGATTGCTGCCACACTGAGCGGTGCAGGTACAATTAAATTTGGTGGCAGCGGGGCAAATGACTCTACTGAGACTATTTCAGTTGCGTCCGCAACAATCAACGCCTCGGCAGCTACTGGAACCAATGCTATCGTTCTTACTACCGTTACAGGTACAGCTGCGGTAACCTTGGCCAGCACTGCTGCTGACGATACTATTGTCGTTGGCACTGGCGGTTTAGTGTCCATTACCAACTTTGAAAAAGGAGCGAGTGGTGACATTATCGCGTTCGATCTTAGCGATATTGGTATTCCTGTCGGCGGTGATGGTGCGGATGAAACGACCGCCACTGCCACCTTGTTGGATGAAGCTACCGGAGCAGATACTGTTGCGGCGGCTGAAAACATTGTGGTGTTGACTGGTAATATATTTGCCACCAAAGCACTTGCAGAGGCGGCAATCGAAGATGGCGGTACCTATGAGCTAACCTTGGCAACCGCCAATACAGCTAACGATGATCTACTTGTTGCTTGGTCGGATGGTAGTAGCACCTATATCGGTGCATACAACATCACTAGTACAACTGCGAACCCGCTAGTAGGTGATCTCACGGTTCTGGTTGAATTGGTAGGTGTCAATGCCAGTGTCGCGGGAACTTTGGTATCCGCTAACTTCGACTTCGTTTAATTAAAGTCGATACAGGCGAAAAGTATATTACTCCGGTAAAACTTATTAGCTTGTATACCAATCCTGGTGGTAACGCCGGGTTTATGGGATGAAGTATGTAAAACCCCACCCCCCCCAAAGGGGTGGGGTTTTTTCTTAAGTACATGTGATGCGTGTATTTAAGAAAATTTGGATATGAGCAAAGATGTATGACCCAGCCATCACAGGCTTACTTATTTCAGCAGGCGATTACATATCACCAATCCGGTCAATACGTCGCGGCAGAGCGTATGTATTTAGCTGTTCTGAATGTGCAGGCAAATCATCCCGATGCGAATCACAATCTGGGAGCCTTGCTTAATATAGGTAGACAGCCTGCTGCATTGGCCCATTTCAAAACGGCACTAGAGGCAAAACCAGAGCGAGGCCAATACTGGGTGAGCTATATTGATAGCTTGATTCAGGCTAACCAGATTGCCAATGCGCAACAGGTACTGGAGCAGGCAA
Source organism: Methylococcaceae bacterium (assembly GCA_044426515.1). Lineage (GTDB taxonomy): Bacteria > Pseudomonadota > Gammaproteobacteria > Methylococcales > Methylomonadaceae > Methylobacter_A. Next base: position 10,083 of record JAUGSS010000206.1, read on the forward strand.
AACAATTCGGTCTTTCAGGTGATGGTGTTCTGACGCTTGAGCAGCGACTAAAGTCAATTAACGCACCAAAAGACGTTGGAACGGCACTCGCGTTTAGGGAGATTGGTCGTTATGACAACGCCGCTCAGTCATTGAAAAACTGGTTGAAGCGCAACCCGCAGGATGCCGAAGCGTTTGCTTACCTGAGTCAAATATTGTTATTGAACAAGAAAGTGGAAGCAGCTTGGAAAGCGATCGAATCCGCCTTGCAATTGAATCCGGCATCCGATGTTGTGCGGCGTAATTGGGCTAGGATGCTGCTGAGAAAGCAGAAAACTACTGAAGCAAGAAATGCGGCAGAAACAGCATGGAAAACTAATCCGAACAATCCTGAGAATCAAGTCGTGCTGGCGGCAACCTTGGCGGTGAATAAAAAGACATCTGAAGCATTGGTATTGCTTGACAGTGTGTTGAGCAGTAATCCACGCTATGCCGAGGCATACGCCACCCGAGCTCAGTTAAAAATACTAACGGATGTGGAGGGTGCCTTGTGCGATGCCGAAGCGGCCTTATCGATTAAGCCGCATCTCACACAGCTATGGACGATGGTAGGGCATATCCGATTTCAAAAGGGGAATCTGCCCGGTGCCATTATGGCAATGGAGCAGGCATGCGTACAAGATCCGGACAATCCAAATTTGATGTCAGCGTTGGCGGAATATCGGGTGGCATCGTGTGATTATGATGACGGAATCTTCCTGCGAGAAAAAATATCGAAACTAACCCCAAATGATCCGGGAATATGGGCGAACTTGGGCATTGTCTTACAAAAAACCGAACGCAATTCTGAGGCAAGTTCAGCGTATTTGCGGTCTCTCGCGCTGAAGCCGGATCAAGCTCAAATAGCTAATAATTTGGGTGCTCTTGCCTTGGATGATGAGGACTGGGAGAAATCGCTGACTTACTTCCGTCAGGCGATTTCGATTAATCCGAATTATGCAGAGGCACACACCAACATGGGGTCTGCGCTCAAGAAACAGGGGAACCTTGTCGCAGCGGCGGATAGCATACGCAAGGCTTTGGTCTTGCAGCCTGACATGGCTGCGGCTCATTACAATCTGGGAAATACTTTGGCAGATATGGGAGAAATAGAGCAAGCGATTGTAACCTACGAGCAGGCAGTGCAGCTAAATTCCAACTTACCGATGGTCTGGCGCAATTATGGCGATGTTTTGCGCTATACAGACCGGATTGTCGACGAACTGAATGCTTACCGTAAAGCATACGAACTTGATCCAGAAGATATCGGTCTTGATGCTGCTGTCTGGCTGGCAATACGGTATTACGAGAATGATGAAGTCAAATCATTTCAAGACATGCTTCAGGTATCGCAGCTGATTCTTAAAACAACAGGAAAAAAAAAAGAATCTATACGTATCTATTGGCGCTACCTAGCAAGCCTCTTGTCTTATCATCAGAAGAAGCCACAGCTGCTGCATTTGCCCAAAGGATATGCGCCGCTGTTTGTTATTGGCGAGAGTCACTCGCTCTCACCGCATGGGATGCTCGTACATTACCGAGGCAAAGAAATGCGCTGCACGGCCAAATGGATCATGGGGTGCAAGCAGTGGCATCTGGGTAATCCGGTAGCCAACAAATGGAAACGCAAATTCGAAGTGGTGATGCGTGAATTACCACATCAGTCGACTCTGCTGCTGATTATCGGTGAAATTGATTGTAGGCCTGACGAAGGGATCATCAAGGCGTGGAAGAATCTCCCGGACAAGTCGCTGGACGATGTTGCTCAAGCCACAGTGCGCGGCTATATTGAATATGTGCAGAAAATAGCCGCGCAACATATTCATCAGGTAATTATCAGTGGAGTGCCCGCAACTTACAGAGATATGGGTGACTTGGATGCTGAAGCCGCCGAACAGTTGATTCATGTAATCCGTATGGTCAATGCATATCTGAAGGAATACTCCAGTGCTGCTGGGTTCGATTATCTAGATATCTATGCGTTGACTGACGATGGAAATGGAATCGCCAACGGGAAGTGGCATATTGATAGAACCCACTTATTTCCGCATGCTGTGGTTGAAGCGTTTGATGCGAGAAAGCTGTAAGGCGGATTCGCGCTAGCATATTTAAAAAAGGGGTCAAAAAAGAAAAAGGGGTCATAAATAACTGGGGTCAGAAATAACTGGGGTCAGGGTAAACTTAATAACTGGGGTCAGAGTAAACTTAAATCTCATTACATCGCCTTTTTCCTTTCCCAGGCGGGGTAGTGTTGGAAACGTTTGATTACCCATCATCTCACCTTCAATCGATGGTTGGTTGATTGAATCGCCCCTTCAAACTGGGGGCGATGTTTTTATGCCGTATTCTCTCTCTTTCCCTCGCATATAGGGTCGTGTTTTGTTGTTGTGTTATACTATGGCGTAACTAAACTT
>JAUGSS010000066.1:0-1216 GCA_044426515.1 Methylococcaceae bacterium
TCGTTCGACGGAAAGCTCATCAAGGAAGCTCCTCCATCAACCCCAGTCATGATCCTCGGATTCAAAGAAGCGCCATCTGTCGGTGACATTCTCGAAGTCCCAGAAAACGCATCCGAACTCCAAACCATTAAGTCTCAAGCAACAAAGAAGTCTGCCGTGGGACAGATGACTGTCAAAGCAACCAGTCAAACAGAAGAACAGGTTGAAGCGGACGGTTCAAAGGCGGTGCTCAACGTCTTCGTCAAAGCCGACATGCTTGGTTCTTTGGAAGCGATTATCGGTATGTTGGAGAAGATCGACAACCCATACGTCGGTTTGACCATCATCGGTAAAGGACTCGGAAACGTTTCCGATGCTGAAGTGTTGCGTGCAGAAGCAGCCGATGCGGTTGTTCTCGCCTTCAACGTGAAGCCAACTCCAGCTGCCGCAGAAATTGCTCGCGACAAACACGTCGCAGTCGAGCAGTATTCCGTCATCTATAAACTCTTCGAAAACACCGTCGAACGCCTCAAGAAACTCATCCCATCCGAAAAGATTCACATAGAAATTGGTGTCGCGGAAGTGTTGGCGCTTTTCAAGAAGACGGATAAAGGACACATCGTTGGTGCAAAGGTAAAGAAAGGAAAGTTGGTTCCTGGCGCAACAGTTCGCGTGTTGCGTGAAGGACAGATTGTTGGCGAAGGAAAGATCGAAGCATTGCAAAGCGGAAAGTCAGCAGTCAAAGATGTTCTTGCTGGTCAAGATTGTGGATTGTCATTTGTCGGAAAGACAAAAATCGAAGTCGGCGATATACTCGAGGCGTACACAGAGGAGCTTCATGCTCGAACACTTACTGTGGAAGGTGCGAAATAATTTTCTCTCTATGCAAGAACTGAACTCCGCAAACTTCGACGCAACGGTTATTCAATCTTCTTCTCCAGTGCTCATCGACTTCTGGGCGCCATGGTGTGGCCCGTGCAAAATGATGGCACCAACACTGGAAGCCTACGGAAACGAACACCCTGAAGTCCTCGTCGTGAAAGTGAACGTCGACGAAGCGCCAGACTTGGCTCAACGCTACAACATTCTCTCCATTCCAACCTTCATGGTCATGAAAGGCGGTGCGGTCGTAGAGCAGTTTGCTGGGTCCATGACGAAGGAGACATTGGCAGAACGTGTTGGTCGTCATTTGGTGTAGATTTTATGCTCTCTCTTCTCATCATCGGATCCGGTCCTG
>JAUGSS010000209.1:0-4221 GCA_044426515.1 Methylococcaceae bacterium
GGGCTATACAAGGTTCCGACAAAGGCTGGCTGGAAAACAGCGCATGCCTTGGTGTGAAGAACATCGGAAAGCCGTGTGCGTTAATAGCGCATGCACGGTTTGATGAGGGAGGGCTGGCGAGAGCCTGTCCTCTACTCTACCAAGCTTATCTCTCAGTCAACTATTTATCGATGATAAAAAAGATTTTGCCTTCCTAATATCTTCCAGACAATACTCTTTCCAATGTTGTTTGTTTTCGCACCACATCAGAAAGTGAATTAAACAATTGATCTGATCTTTATCTAAAAGTGAAAGACGAAGCAAAGTATCCTTTTGAAATTCCAACAACGGACGTAGGCTATAAATAAGAAACTCAGTTTCCATGCGATTATATTCGGCCTCAGTCGTCAAACAGAACCTTAAATAATGAGGCAAAACCCATCGCCATCCTTTCGCCGATAAACTTGATAATTCTTGATGTACAAGTCGAATTGCCTCACTGGTAATTTCTTTATTTCTATAATCTTCAAGATCATTTTGCAGATCATCGCATTCAAAGCAGCCATTCTTGTGAAACACAAGATCATTTCCCTCAGGCATGTCTACAAAAGGAAAAACAGATTCAATTTCCTTTAAAAGAGAACAGGTATCTATTGTCATTTCGGGCATTTGCATATCCTGTCAACAGCACGCTGGGCATTCTGAATGGCTCTGTCCAAATCTTGAGTAAGCTGTGAACTATGAACGTCGTCAACTCCGCCCCACCATTTATTAGTGTTAGTAAGCAGGTGTCATAGTAAGCAGGTGTCAGGTCTTTCTTTGTGCATTTTCCAAAATAAAAATTTGATCATGCACAATAAAAGACCTGACACCTCTGTTTCTTACGCAGAATATTAATTTGTCGCTGTAAATATTCGCTCATCATCATTAACCTATTTAGGAATAACAGAAAGATGGGGCCTTACTACGATTTACACTAAAAATGTCAAATGTAAGGCCTAATCCCGTGCTTTTTGTAAATGGTGCGTGCGCCCCCGGCTTAATTTTGATCAGGAAATAATCTTATATGAGCAGCTTACCACATCTAAACATAGGTCGCCCTCAATGTGTAGATAGTAAAAACTATCTTTAGTACTCACAGCCAATTTTAAAAAACCATAACCAAGCTTCTCTAATAATGGAACGACATCATTTACAGATGACAACTTAATATCCCCGATCATATAACATCCTTCATTATCATCTGGAGTTTTTGAGATTGAAAAGTAGACTAGATCTCGAAACTCAAGGGCAAAATTTTCTTGCTCTATTGGGTTAACTAATTCTAAACGTAACCATAACTCAATAGGTTCCAAAACAACTTGTGAAATTTGAAAATAAGAAATATTTTCTGGTAAGCGCATAGATAACATTATTCGACAAATTCTCCAGTATTATGAAATGTTGTAGGTTTCCCATCTGGCCCTATACGCGGTCTATAGCCTGATTCATTGGGATTAGTACTCTGAACTTTAGGTCCCGTTCTGACAACTTCGCCATTTGGCCTTATTTGTACACGACTACCATCTGGGTGGTAATATTTTTCATAACCACCTGCTGTTGTTCCTTTATGTTCAAAGCCTCCATTGCGAAGAGTTTCATTGGCTTGGTTCCGTGACATTCCAGTAAGATCCTCTAGTTTACTTGCGCCGTCTCTGTCATCACTCTTTACTTTTTTATAAACCCATTTACAGCCGTCCCATGCTTTCTCAATACCTTTTTTTGCATACTCAGTACATTGCCTAGGATGCAAGAATAACTGGGGTCAGAGTAAATTTAAATTATCAGGATTTAATTTTACTCTGACCCCAGTTATTCATGACCCCAGTTATTCACGTTTAAATTCGACGAATCAATTTAATCTGACTCCATTGGTTTTATTCTATCTATGAGTTCGCTGATAGAGGCAGAACTAGGCAATTGATTACCCGAATTAAGTTTCAATAGAAAATTAGTCAACTGGAAACGCAAGACATTTACGTTTTCGGGTATGAAATTGTCTGATTTGATTTTTACTTTCTTAATCCTTCCCCCAAAAAAGCCAAACAATCCACTTCCTTTTTCAGTGTAAACATCAAGGAGAAGGGTTTTTCCCTCAGAGTCAAATACCATAAATTCTGCATTCTCGACATCTGTAGGCTCCATATAAGATTCGGCATCTTCTTTAGATTGAAATATGTTTATATCACCATTCTCACAAACAATAATCGGAGCTTTCATGCTAAAACCTATCGATCCAAGACTTGTCTGTTGCCTTTTCTTCCCATGGGCGATGTCGACCAATTCCTTGACCTGATGGAGTATTGCCATTTGCATCAGGGCATCCCCTTCTATGATAGTGGGGCTTTTCTCCATATTGATTCCCCGTGCGGTTTCCCCATGGAGCGAAGCGGAAATTTCTCCCAAAAGCGAATTCGCCCCCTGATTCATAACCAACATAATTTACGGCAACACCTGTCGCAAAACTCCCCCAATATGTAACAGATGAAAAATCTACTACATTATTAGCTCCCATAGCCTCTCGGATCAAAGCAGTAGTACCAAAAGAAACACCATCCCCAAATCCAGCAGATGCGTTTACAACTCCTTGTGACAAGGGATCGCCTATAGCCCAAAGACCATAAGGATCGGTATAACGAAGTGGATTGTTATAAACATAGGCGTAAGTATTAATGCCACCAACCAACCCAATCGGATCACTCTGATCAAATTCCCCTATCCTTGGATTGTAATACCTAGCCATGTTGTAATGCAGCCCTGTTTCCGTATCGTAATACTGTCCTGGAAACCGCAGATTGAAGACGAAGTCGCCCAGACCGGACGGATTCTGATTAGGCAAACTATTGCCGAAAGCCTCGGATTCCCAAGTCCACATAACTTTGTTGTCAATGGGCCGGGTAATCTTTCTCGGCGTCCCCAAATGATCGGCATGGATATAATAGATGTCCGGCGTTGCACCTGAATTTGCCGAAGGTTTCAGCACCGCCACCGGCAAATCTCCCAGCCAGATGATTTCCTGGATCGGTTGGCCTGTAGCGTTATATTCGCCTATCAGATGACCTTGTTCGTCATAGAAATACTGGGTGGTGTTACCGGCTACGGTTTTGGTCACGCGCTGGCCGATGGCGTCGTAACCGTAGCTGACAGTTTGCCCGGTTGCGATGTTGGTGGATGTGATACGCCTCCCGGCGGCGTTGTAACTGTAGCTGAAAGTACCGTCGCCAGTCAGGTTGCCCGCCGGGTCGTAACTGTAACTGACGGTTTGCGCGCCGCCCTGACTTTGCAGCCTGTTGCTGTTGGCATCGGTGCTGTAGCTGTACTGGCTGGCGTTGTCTTTTATTTTGCCGGTGCGGTTGCCGCTCAGGTCGTAACTGTAATCGATGCGGCTGAGTGCCGATTCGCCGCGTTGGCTGCCGGTCAATCGGTCGAGTGGGTCGTAGTCGTGGCGTTGGTTTAGGTTCGGGTCACTGTCATCAATCTCGTCGATCAGCCGTCCGGCGGCGTCATAGCCGTAGTAGCGACTGTCTTGCAGCTGGGTTTGAGCATCAACGCCCATGCTGACGATTGCAATGCGACCGGCCAGATCGTAAAAGCGTTCGTTCAGCTGGTTGTTGCCCCAGGTCCAGCCGTTTATTTGGCCGTCGGGTTCGTAGGTGATTTGGCTGATGACCGGCTGGCCGTTGCTGGTGATGGCGGTGATGTGCTTGCCGGTCCATTGGTATTCGATGCTTTGAGCGCCGGGACTGAGGCTGGTGGTGCGCTGTCCTGCGGCGTTGTAAGTGTGGCTGACGGTCAGCGGGCTTGCGCCTGCGCTTTGGCTTTTGCCGGTGATGCGGCCATGGCTGTCATAGTTGTAGCGGGTACTGCTGTTGTTATTGCTTAGGCTGCACAGTCGGCTGATGCCGTTGACGCAGTTATCCCAGCTGTAGTTGACGGTTTGGTCGTCGTAGGCGATTTGGCTGATGCGGTTCAGGCTGTCGTAGCGATAGCTGGCGGTTTTGCCACGGGCATCGGTGCGGGTGCTAAGGTTTCCGGCGGCATCATGGTTGGCATCGGTGCTGCCGGTGTCGGGGCTGGTTTGTTGTGTGAGGTTGCCCAGGCTGTCCACGGTGTAGGTGGTGGCGAGGTTTCTGGGGTCGGTGATACCGGTGACTTGGCCCAGGCTGTCGTAGGTGGTGTCGATCTGTCCCAGGGTGCTGCCGA
>JAUGSS010000087.1:0-9835 GCA_044426515.1 Methylococcaceae bacterium
TGATTAGCAAGATGTTTCAGCCAGAGTGTTGTAGGGGCGGGCCTTGTGCCTGCCCACAGGGCAACCACAAGGGATTGCCCCTACGGTCATAGGTGTTCATGCCGATAGGGCAGTGCTAGCTGAAACATCTTACTAATCAGGTTACATAACTAAATTGGAACTCATGCCTTCACAGCCTCGCAGGCGATCTGTGAAGGCACTGTTTGCAATCCTTGAAACGCTAGAACTCCACCTTAACCGAACCCAAGAAAGTACGCGGCGCCCCCGGCATCGTTTGGTGGATAAAATTGCCAAAACCGTTACTGGAGGCCATGTATTCTTTATTCAACAGGTTTTCTATGTTGAATTGCACAGTGACATTGGACGGGCCGATTTTGTGTCGATATTTCAGCATCGAGTCAACGCGGCCATAGCCGGGTACGGTAAAACTGTTGTCGACATTGCCTGAGCGTTTATCAACCAGATAAACACCTGCACCCGCGCTAAAACCTTGTATGCCGAATCTTGAAAAATCATAGGTTGACCACAAACTTGCGGCATTCCTGGGTATGTTTTCCAGGCGATCGCCTGCTTTGCCTACGCCGCTGAATGGCGAGTCATTACCACTGGTGACCATAGCATCGATATAAGTATAAGTACCGATCACATTCCAGTAGTCGGTCAATTGCCCTTGCAGGTCAAATTCTATCCCTTGACTACGTGCTGCGCCGATAGTCGCGAAGAAATTGTTATTGGGCGCGGGCAGTTGCGATTTGATGTTGGTTTTAGTCAACTCAAAGAAAGCCAGAGTAGAACGTAATCTTCCGTCCAACCATTCGCCTTTTAAACCGAATTCCATTTCTTTGGATTTTTCCGGGTCAAAAGACGAACCATTTAAAGGTTGTCCCGAATTAAATGCATTAAAGCCGCTGACATAATTCACATAGGCACCCAGCCAGGAAACAGGCTGGTATAACAAACCGATACGCGGACTAAAATTATTATCGTCGGTATGATTGGTAGAAACACCCTGATCGTCATAGCTGCCGGACATTGCATTATCAAATCGACCCCCCATTAATAAGTGCCATTGATCCCACAGTGAAATCTGGTCTTGCGCGTAAATACCATACCATTCATTGGTATTGTCATTTTGGTTGCCCAGCGGAATATTAAATCCGCTAAACCCGTATTGAGGATGGAACACGTTGATAGTTGGCGCACCGCCTTGAAAGGCATTAAGGTTCGTATTAATAGAATGGTAATAGTCCGAGCCTAACAGTACAGCATGCTTCAAAGGCCCGGTTGCAAAATGCCCGGTTATATCAACAGTGCCGTATTGATTTTCGAAATCATCACTGGTTTTATTAAAGGCTCGCCGCAGGTTTCCCAAAAGATCGGCATTCCTATTCGAAGAAGTCTGGACTGTTGCAGCGACTTGGCTATGTGTCGAAAATTTAGCTCGCACTTTCCAGTCTTTATTGAATTCATGGCTTAGCGTCACACCACCGGTATAGGATTCCTTATTAGCATAATCGGTCGGTTCATTGCCGGAAAAATTTAACGGAATCTTTCCCGGAATCACACCCGACCGTTGCAAATCGTAAGGAATGCCGGAATCGGCGACGTCTTTGACATTCTGATACATAAAATCCAGATCCAACTGGGTTTTGTCGGTAATCTTCCAGGTCAGGCTAGGGGCCAGAAAGTCACGGGTATTCGGATGATTATCCCTGAATGTATCAGTGTCCAAATGTTCGTAATTCAGCCGGTAAGACAGCGATCCGTCCTTAGTGATTTTATTGGTGGCATCCAGCAAGGTGCGATAGGTATTGTAGGAGCCGAATTGCTGTTGCAGCGAATAATAAGCGTCGGTTTTCGGTCTTTTGCTGACAATATTAACCAGTCCGCCCGGCTGTGCGCGTCCGTACAACATGGCCGACGGCCCTTTCAGCACTTCAACGCGCTCGGCGTTGGCCATTGAGATCGGTGTGTTGGGCGTTAATACGCCGTCGCGGTAAATATTATTGGTGTTGGCAAAACCGCGAATGTAGAGGTTTTCGTTGCTGTCTGCACCAAATCCCCAGTTTTTGGCAACGCCGCTGACATTCTTCAGCACGTTTTCCAAACCGATAGCTTGCTGGTCGTCGATGACCGCTTTCGGCACCACTTGCACGGAAATTGGGGTATCGAACAGCGGTGTATCGGTTTTGGTGCCGGTGGTGGCGTTGCTTACCGAATAGCCTTGGAGTTCTGCATCACGCTTGCTGGAGACTGTCATAGCTTTCAACGTGGAGATACTCGATTGCGGCGGCTCCGCAACAGCCGCTTTCTGCAAGGTTACGCTATTATCTCCAGTCAGACGATAAGCCAGCCCGCTTCCTCGCAACAGTTCATTCAGGCCTTCCTTTACGCCATAACTACCCTTAAGCGGCTTGGATTTTGCGCCCGCCACCATAGAGGCAGGATAGCTTAATTCCATACCGGTTTTCTCCGCGAAACTATTCAGTGCGGAAGCCAAATCACTGGAAGGCAAGTCAAATTGAGTTTTTTGGGCGTTATCTGCTTCCGATAACGCCGGTACTGCGTGACAAATCGTTAAAATAAAGATCCCTTTTATGAAGCATGTTCTGATCTTTTTTCTTGGATGAGTCGCTATTTCACCGGGAAAAAAGTTTTTCGTTTTATTAACCATTTTAGGATTTTCCTTAGTAGCTTCCTGCTCGTGACAAGTTCTTAAAAAACCGAACCCATTACTTGCAGATGTTGTTGTCAGTACCATCAATGCATTTACAAAAAGTAGACGAGCAAACTCAAAATCCACCTCACCCGCAAAAATCATTTTGTTTAAAATAATTTCTGTTGGTAATGCTCCGGCTCCAAAACAAACCCGCTACGTTTAAAATAGGCTTGATAACGTGTCAACAATTCGCCATCCAACAAGGCGCACTCGATACCTAGCGTCGACAAGACGGCTTGGGTTTCACCGCAATCGTAGCGAACCGTGTTTTCTTCTAATAACGCCTTATCATCATCCCGGTTTCGATCAGAAAACATCGATAGCAACGGCGATAAGGCAAAGTCTTTGGGATTGGCCTCACCGGTCTCCAGCACCTTTTTCACCCAGTCTCGATAAGGAATACGATCCAGGCGATAACCTGACCGGCTAAACCAATCGACTAATTCATCGGAACAAGGTGGGACGGGGTGGTTTAAATGGAAACAGCAGCCGATAGATCCCGGCTGTAACGATAACGCGACAATGGCCCGGCTCATGTAATCAACGGGTGCCATATCCATTCGGCTGTTGCCTTCAGATGCAAAACCCAGTTGTATACAGCCTTTAAGCAAGCGACAGAGAAAGTCTTCGGTATTCCATACGCCGCTACGACTATCCCCGGCAACAGTAGCCGGTCGATAAATACTGACCTGAAAGCCACGGTCACGAGCCGTTCTGAGCAGTTTTTCGGCCACCCATTTGCTTTGGGCATAGCCGTTATTAAGATCCGCAGTCAGCCTTGGTTCATCATCTTCTGCAAAGCCTTGCGGATGGATTGAGGTTTTTTCGCTGAACACCGACAGCGTTGAAACATAGTGTATGACTTTGGGTTTCTCTGTACAGGCCAAACGCAATACTTCCTGTGTGCCCAATACATTAGCCGATTTTAATGCCCGATAAGGTTGGATGAAATTAACCTGTGCACCGTTGTGATAAATGACGCCTACGCGTGTGGCAATTTCCCGGTAGCGCTGCCTGGTAAGACCCAGCCGAAGGCTTGATAAGTCGCCGCACACAGGAATGATTCGTTTGAAATCAAGTTTTTCCAAAAGTTCATAACGGATGAGTTGTTGTTTTAATCTTGCCTCCGCTTCTTGTTCATTACCGGCTCTGATCAGGCAATAGATGTCGGATTGCGTCTGATTGAGCAATTCAGCCAATAAAAATGCACCGAGAAAGCCGGTTGCACCTGTTAAAAATAAGGCTTGCGATTCTGCAATATGGATAGGTGCTGACGAAATAGGAATAATCTCCGGATCGAGTTCGGCATCGGATTCAAGGTCGATCGCTATCTCTTTTTGCGGATGGCCGGTTTCATCGCCATCAATTAGCTTGGCCTGTTCTGTAAGCGTTGGATGTTCGAATATGTCTACCAGCATCAGTTCGGTGTTGAATGTTTTTTGTACGACAAACACCAACTCTATTGCCAGTAAGGAATGACCGCCCAAATCAAAAAAGTCATCGCAACTATCGGGCAACTTTATCTTCAACAACTCGGCCCAGAGTTCCGCCAGTTTTTTCTCTGTGGGCGTAACAGGTAAGGCAGGTTGTGTTTTTACCGTCACCTCGGCATCGATCGCAAGTAAACTCTTGCGATCGATCTTGCCGTTAGCGCTTAACGGCATGTTCTCAACAAAGACAAAAGCCGTCGGCAGCATATAATCCGGTAATGCTGTTTTCAGGTGTTCGCGCAAGACGACCGAATCGGGCTGGTTATCGGGATTAGCGACAACATAAGCAACAAGCTGTTTACTTCCCAACTTATCCTCACGCGCCAACACGGTTGCTTCTCTTACATCAGGATATTCCAGAAGCCGCGTTTCGATTTCGCCTAATTCGATTCTAAATCCCCTGATTTTAACCTGATGATCGGCGCGCCCCAGAAATTCGATGTTGCCGTCCGGGCGATAACGCGCCATATCGCCGGTTTTATACAAACGACTGCCTGCGTCATTAAACGGGTTAGGTATAAATTTTTCCGCAGTCAATTCGGGATGATTTAAATAACCTCGCGCCAAACCTGCTCCACCGATATAAAGCTCGCCCTGAACGCCAACAGGCACAGGCGAATACATACGGTCCAACAGATAAAGTTGCACATTGTCTATCGGTCGGCCTATAGCTAAAGGCCGGTCCGTATCTTCACTTCCCGAGGAATAAACACTGCTCCATACCGTAGCTTCGGTAGGGCCGTATTCGTTATATAAATGCACATCCGGCAATAGCGCGCAGTGCTGTTTGACCACGTCGGTGGGACACGATTCGCCTGCAACAATGACTGTTTTAAGCGATTGCAGTTGGGCAGGCAGCTGTTTTAATAATAATGCGTAAAGCGAAGGCAGCGCCAGCAAGTGCGAAACCTGCTGCCCGGCAATGATAGCGCCCAGCATGGACGGATCTTTGGCGCCCTCCTGCGAAGGCAGGCATAGACATCCGCCCTGCCCTAATGTCCAGAATATTCCGGCAACAGAACTGTCGAACGCAAAAGAAGAAAGCAGTAAAAAGGCCTGCACCCTATCCCGATAAGCGGAAAATCTGGCTGACGTAGAATGCACGGCATTGCGATGCGAGACCATAACGCCTTTCGGTTTTCCGGTAGAACCGGAGGTATAAATGATATAAGCCAAATCAAGTGGGTTATTTTGAAGCGCGGGGTTATTCGGATGATATTGGGCAATCTCCGTCCAGCGCTGATCCAGGCAAACAACCTCGGCGGCGCAGTTTGGCAACTTTCCAATCAACTGTTGCTGCGTCAACAAAACAGGAGCCTGCGTATTTTGCATCATATACAGCAAGCGTTCGTAAGGATAATCCGGGTCCAGCGGCACATAAGCGCCGCCGGCCTTGAGTATGCCCAGCAAGCCGACAATCATTTCCAGTGACCGTTCGACGCACAAGCCCACCAGCACGTCAGCTCCGACCCCCTTGTTGCGCAGAAAATGAGCTAACTGATTGGCTTTGCTGTTAAGTTCGGCATAACTTACAGACTGGTTGCCAAATACCGCAGCAACGGCATTCGGTGTTTTCTCGGCCTGCTCCTCAAACAATTGATGAAGATATTTATCCTGCGGGTAATCCGCCTCGGTATTGTTCCAATCTATCAGGATTTTCTGTTTTTCTGCCTGACCCAGCAAGGGTAATTCACTCAGACGGGCTTGCGGCCGGTTAACGATGCTTTGCAATAACATCAGGTAATGGTCAGCCAAACGGGCAATGGTAGTATGCTCGAACAAGTCGGTGTTATATTCGAATACGCCGGTTAATAACCCTGCCTCCTGTTCCTGTAAGTGCAAGGCCAGATCGAATTTCGACACCGTGTTTTCGCCTTCCACGCCAGCGATACTTAACCCCGGCATTTCCAACGCTTGCTGCATTGTATTTTGCAAGGTAAACCATACCTGGAATAACGGGTTGTGGCCCCTGCTGCGCTCTGGCTTTAACATATCAACCACTTGTTCAAAAGGCAGATCCTGATGATTCTGGGCATCCAGGACTGTACTTTTGACTTGGGCTAACAACTCATTGAATTGCGGATCACCCGACAAATCGGTACGCAGTACCAGCGTATTGACAAAAAAACCGATCAGGTCTTCTATTTGCAGTTTATTACGATTGGCGACCGGGGTGCCGACACACACGTCCTGCTGGTGGCTGTAACGGAATAATAAGACCTTAAAGGCAGCCAGCAAGGCCATAAAACAGGGTGGTGTTGTGATGTCGGCTTAAAGCCCGGAATTGTTCTGATAACGCAAGCGGTATGCTAAACGCGTAATTTGCGCCGCAATAGCTCATGACAGGCGGTCTTGGGAAATCGACCGGCAATTCCAGTAGATCAGGCATGCCGCCCAGTTGTTTTTGCCAATAATCTATTTGACGTTGCAGAATCTCACCGCTTAACCATTGGCGTTGCCAGCAGGCAAAATCGGCATATTGGATGGTCAACTCCGTTAATAGAGACGCCTTTCCTGTACTGAAGGCTTGATAAAGCGCAACAAATTCGCGCGTTAATATCGCTGATGACCAGCCATCGGAAACAATATGGTGTAAGGTCATCAACAGAATATATTCCTGCCTGTCTGTGCCATGAGACAAAGTAATCAATGTCGTGCGAATTAACGGATCGGTTGATAACACAAACGGTTTTGCGGCCTCCTGCCGACACAAACTTCGCAGTGCGGTTTGACGTGTCTGCTCGGACAACAGCGTCATGTCCACCTGCGTAACAGGAAGAATAAGATCGGGCCTGACTTTTTGCCTCGGCTGTCCATTGACCGTAACAAAAGCAGTACGCAAGCTTTCATGTCGCCGGACAACTTCGTTAATGCTTTGGCCTAGTGCCGGAACATTTAATTGGCCGTTTAATCTCAAGGCAATCGGTATATTGTAAAAAGCGCTGTCGGCTTCCAATTGATCCAGAAACCATAAACGTTGCTGGGCGTATGACAGCGGGATCGACTCTGTTCGTAAAACAGGCGTTATGGGGGCATCGTTATATTTATCAGCCTGGGAAAGTATTTCAATCAACTGTTCTTTTCTGGTTTTAAGCAGGGTTTTAATCTCATCGGTTAATGTATTCGGTGGGGCCTTACACTTTAAAGCGCCGCCTTCGACATAAACACGAACATTTAAATCACGCAAGGTAGCCAGCAACTCGGTCAGCATCATAATTCTATTTCCTCGTAATTAGTTTCGTCGTCCGGTAGTGCACTATTTGCCGTCCATAACGTCAGATCGATTTTTTCCGCCAGTTTTTCAACAGTCGCTGCTTCAAACAGCATTCTGAGCGGCAATTCGATTTTGAATATATTGCACAGTCGCGAAACCAGTTGCGTTGCTATCAGGGAATGACCGCCCAGATCGAAAAAGTTATCTTCAACACCGACCTTTTCAAGACCTAATGCTTCAGCCCAGGCATCAGCTATAATGGTTTCAGTCGCTGTGCGCGGCGCGACACAGTGTTTTTGCCGTCGCGCACAAGCATCAGGCGCGGGCAACGCTTTACGATTCAGTTTACCGTTAACCGTTAACGGCATTTCGGCAAGAAAAACATAAGCATTCGGAATCATATAATCCGGCAATCCGGTTTTCAGGAAGCCGTTCAGGTCATCGACAGACGGCTGCCGGTCAACCTGATTCACTATATACGCGGTTAAGCGCTTATCGCCCGGACTGTGTTCACGCATCAACAGCACGGCTTTCTTGACATCGGTATGCTGTAGCAGACGGTTTTCTATTTCTCCCAGTTCGATTCTGAAGCCGCGTATTTTCACCTGATGATCAATACGCCCTAAATAAGCCATATTGCCATCCGCTTTGTAACAGGCCAGATCGCCGGATTTGTAGAGACGACTGCCGGGTTTCCCGAACGGATTGGGGATAAAGCGTTCCGCAGTCAAATCGGGCCTGTTGAGATAACCCCTGGCAAGCCCCGCGCCGCCGACATGCAATTCACCGCGACTATTGATCGGACAAAGATGGGTATTCGCATCCAGTAGATAAGCCTGTAAGTCTGAAAGCGGCCTACCGATAGGGCTGGTCGACGTTTCGCTCAAATCTTGCAGTGTTAACCGACGATAAGTGGCATGCACGGTTGTTTCGGTAATGCCGTACATATTGACCAGCTGCGGGCATTGGTCGCCATGACGCTCGAACCAGGGTTTCAGGGTCAAAGGTTCTAAGGCTTCGCCACCGAAAATGACCAACCGCAACGAACTCGCTGCGGCCTGATTCTGTTGCTCTTCTATGCGCATCAGTTGCAAAAATGCGGAAGGTGTTTGATTAAGAACGGTTACCCGCTCCTTTTGCAGCAACCGGTAAAATTCATCAGGCGAACGGCTGAGCCAGTAAGGTACGATCACCAACCTGCCGCCATGCAGCAGCGCGCCCCAAATCTCCCAGACAGAAAAATCAAAGGCGTAGGAATGGAATAGCGTCCAGACATCCTGCCGGCCTATCTGAAATAGTGTCTGGGTGGCGGCAAAAAGACGCAAGACTTCATGATGCGACACCATCACATCCTTTAGGATGACCGGTTGAACCGGAGGTATAAATGACATAAGCCAACTGCAACGGATAGGTCGCGACAGCGGGATTAACAGCGGGTTGCAATGCAATTGCAGACCAATCGCTATCGATGCAAATGCAGGAAACTTGCGCATCAGGCAGTAATGGCAGCAAATGCGCCTGCGTAATCAGCATCGTTGTCCCGGCATCTTCCAACTGATAAGCGATACGTTCTTCAGGATAACCTGGATCCAGCGGCACATAAGCCCCGCCCGCCTTGACTATAGCCAGCAGTGCAACCATCATATCCGGAGAGCGTTCCAGGCAAACGGCTACCAGCACATCCGGGCCAACGCCCCGCACTCTCAGATAATGCGCCAACTGATTGGCTCTGGCGTTAAGTTCGGTATAAGTCAAGGAACGGTCTTCAAACACAACGGCAACCGCATCCGGCGCATTGGCTACCTGTTGTTCAAAACAAGGATGAAGACCTCTATGCTGAGGGTAGTCAACGGCGGTATTGTTCCAGTCTTGGGTTAATAGGCGTCGTTCGCGAGCGGACAGAAAACTCTGATTGTCATGGCGATGCAATGCGTTCTCCGCCATATCGGAGAGCACATTGACAAAATATTCGACAATGCTGCCGACTTGAGCGCCGGATAATTTCCTGTCATCGCCGGCCACCAGAATTTGCAGCTGCGAGCTTTGAATATCCAGATGAAAAGCAACTCCCAACGTAAAAATCGCCTGGATATGATCGTCCCAATCCAGAATCTGTAGGTCGTCAGACTGTAGTAAATCGCCTGCAATGTGATAATGCAAGTAGTAGAACATGGCATCGAATAATGCAGCCCTATCATGTTCCTGCTGAATTTGAGCCAGCGGATAAAACCGAAACTTGAGTAATTCCTGTTCGGCGGCGAACACCTTAAGAATAACCTGAGTTCGGGATAAGTATCGTTTAAAGTAAAGGGAGAAGAAGATTAAGATCACTTTCCCTAATGTTAATAGAAGGTCGTTTTTCTTGATAGGAATAAGCGAGCAGACCAGCCACAACATTGATCATGCAATTGG
>JAUGSS010000165.1:0-27300 GCA_044426515.1 Methylococcaceae bacterium
AGCCTTTGTTGTATCCCATTCAAACTTAATTATATTACATTGTATGTACAAAGGCTGGTATGTCAAGCAATGCCATCAAGGTAGGACAGCCAGTTGCCCGACTGCCCCCTCACAAACCCGGCGTGCGGAATTACCGCACCGAGCTGACCACGGCCCGTTATACCCATCTGACCGACACCACGAACCAACAAACCGACCAGCTCATCAATGCGTTGATGGATGGCTTTGTCATGGACTGGCGGAGCGTCAAATGATGCTGCTCTCGTCGATCATCCAAACCTTTGAAACCGAATTCCTGGCGACTTATCAGAACGCGCTGTTGCCCAGCCAGCGCAAGGCCTTGGCAGTCCTGAAACAGTGCCGCACCACGCAAAGCCCGGTGCTGTTAGCGCAAAACATATTCCCCTATGCACGACAACGCCTTTACGCGCAAAACTTCTCAACCTGAGTAATAATCCCCTGCGTATCCAGTCCGCACAACGCCAGCAATTCCTCTCTGGTGCCTTGCTCGACAAAGCTGTCCGGCAGACCGATATTCAGCACCGGCATCAGGATATGCTGTGCTTGCAGGAAGTCGTTGACGGCACTGCCTGCACCACCGGCGAGTACGTTTTCTTCAACGGTGACCAATACATCGTGGCTTTTGGCTAACTCAAGCACCAGTTCGGTATCGATAGGTTTAACAAAACGCATGTTGACTACGGTTGCGTCAAGCTGTTTGCCCGCTTCCATAGCCGGAGTTACCATGCTGCCCCAAGCCAGGATGGCAATGCGGCTGCCTTGATGACGAACTTCAGCTTTGCCCAACGGCAAGGCGGTCATGGTTTTGTTGACCGCAACGCCGGGGCCTTTGCCGCGCGGATAACGTACGGAGGCAGGGCCTTGATGGATAAAGCCGGTGTAGAGCATTTGCCGGCATTCGTTTTCATCGGCAGGAGCCATCACCAGCATGTTGGGAATGCAGCGCATGTAGCTGTAGTCGAAACTGCCGGCATGGGTCGGGCCGTCGGGGCCGACAAGACCGGCGCGATCCAGCGCAAACAACACATCCAGGTTCTGGATCGCGACATCATGAATCATCTGGTCGTAAGCCCGTTGCAAGAACGTCGAATAAATCGCCACGACCGGTTTTGCGCCTTGGCAAGCCTGTCCTGCGGCCAGCGTTACCGCGTGTTGCTCGGCAATGGCGACATCGAAATAACGTTTCGGATAACATTCGGAAAACTTAACCAATCCGGAACCCTCGCGCATAGCGGGAGTAATGCCCAATAAGCGCTCGTCAAGGGCTGCCATATCGCAGAGCCATTCGCCGAAGACTTCGGTGTAAGTCGGGTGCGGGGAGGGCGTGGATTTAGGCAGGCAGTCTTTGCTCGGATCAAAAGCCGGTACGCCATGATAGGCCAACGGATCTTTCTCGGCCGGCGGATAACCTTTGCCTTTTTGAGTGACGATATGCAAAAAGCGCGGCCCGGAAATATCTTTTAAGTTTTCCAGCGTCGATACCAGCATGTCCATGTCATGCCCGTCTATCGGACCGATATAGTTAAAGCCCAGCTCTTCAAACAAGGTGCCCGGCACGATCATGCCTTTCATGTGCTCTTCGGTGCGCCGTGCCAACTCCCAGACGCTCGGTATGCTGCTTAAGGCTTTCTTGCTGCCTTCGCGCATTGAAGAATAAAACTTGCTGGACAAAATCTTGGTCAGGTAATTGTTCATCGCACCGACCGGCGGCGAGATCGACATGTCGTTATCGTTCAGAATCACCAGCAGATTGGCATCCAGCGCACCGGCATGATTCATGGCTTCAAACGCCATGCCGCCGGTGATGCTGCCGTCGCCGATAATTGCGACCATTTTTTTGTCTTCGCCTTTTAACGCCGAGGCAATCGCCATACCCAGCGCTGCACTGATCGAGGTGCTGGAATGACCGACACCGAAAGCATCGTATTCGCTCTCTGCCCGATTAGGAAAAGCCGACACCCCGTCTCGGGTTCGAATGGTGGTCATACGGTCTTTACGGCCGGTCAGGATCTTATGCGGATAGGCCTGATGGCCGACATCCCAAACCAGCTGGTCGGAGGGCGTGTCGAACACGTAATGCAAGGCTATCGTTAACTCAACCGTACCCAGGCCGGCGGAAAAATGGCCGCCGGAAATGCTCACGGTATGAGTTAAATAGTCGCGCAGTTCTTTTGCCAAAGGTTTAAGCTGGTTTTTCGACAGCTTGCGCAGATCGGCCGGAGTGTTGATGTCTTTGAGCAGTGGGTAGTTATGTAGTGTATGCATATTAGTAAAGAGGTTCGCGATAGAACATCAGGATGATGCCAATCTGAAACAGGGCGGCAACAGAAATAAACCCGGCAATATCTTTGCCCGGCTTGTCCAATTTTAATTCCAGCCAACGACCGCATGCCAGAATCAGAGAAAAAATTCCCATCATGGTATGCCCGACCTGGATAAGGAAAGCGCTTTTGGGCTGAAAGCCGACATGGGAATGAGTGAGCAGCATTAAACCGCCGAAAGCGGCCAGCAACGGAAAAACAAAGGGTAATTTGCTGTTCGGGTTTTTGCTGATTCTGGCGGTGAGTTCCATAACGCCAAGTACAAATACCAGTAAAGTTGCAATCCGGTGCTGCAATACTTCGCCGTTATTAAACGTACTTTCCCAGAAGCCTATAGGGCCTAATGGCCAAGTTTCCGCGTCGCTACGGAAAAACAAAAAGATGCCCAGGCCGACAAAACCCAACGGCCAGTATTTGAATTTCTCAAAGCCTGGTTTTTGTACGTAGGACAGCATCGCAAAGAAGCTCATTACGGTCAGGAAAATACCGGAGATGTTATGGTTATAGTTGGACCATTCGGTTGCCGCCAAAGAAGGCACTTGGCCGACAATGGCGACGCGTCCGGCTTCACCTGCAATCAAATCGGTATGCGTTGGCGAACTTGTTTGAGGGATTTGCGGGCTAAAGGTGTTCAGGACTTCCTGCCAGCTTGCGGTCAGGCTTGGAATATCAATAGCCGGAGGCTGGGAAGCCAGACTCGCGGCGGTAAACAACAAGGTGACCAGAACAAAGGTTTCCGCTTCAACATAATAAGGGACGCGGTTATGCAAGGCGTGGTTATTGCCGGAAAATACATATTCCAATACCGCGGATTTATTTAACCAGGCAAATCCCAAAGCAATCGTCATTAAGGTGATTTTTACCATCAATAAGTTGCCGTAGCCGGTACCGATCAGGCCGTTCCAAGTGTCGATGTATTGCAATGCAATAGGTAATCCCGAGATCAGGATCATCGCAACCGAAGCTATGCCAAAAGTGGAGAATCGCTTAAGCAATAGAGGCCATAATTCAACAGAAACCTGTTTGCTGCTGCGTAAAAGCCAAAGATTGACCAGCTGAAAAACGCCGCCTATCCAGGCTGCGGCAGCCAATTGATGGATGACCGTCAGCGACATTAATAGTAACTGATTTTCAAAACGCCCTGCGCCGTGAACCAGCCATGCACCGGAAATGATCATAGGCAGGGCTACAATACCGGCGGTGATCCAATGCTGCTTGGAAAAAGGGTTTTTACTCAGATAGTGATAGCAATAACCTGCCAAAAGCAGCGTGAGCAGGGTGCGAATTATGCCGCCTATGAATTGCGTGGTTTCAGCAAATTCGGGAAACGGCCAGCGCTCAAGAACGGCGGTCATTAGCCATATCTTAAGAATAATTTTAAACAGTTGCGCCGCAGCCAGCCAAAAACCGCCTTTGTAAAGAAGAGTGACGGTTTTTTGCAGTAATAACGCGGAATATCCGTCTTGATAATGCCACGGACGTAAAACAAAAAGCCCCCAGAACAGGCTGCCGATTGCTAATGAATAACAAATCAGGTCAAACCCGCCAATCAGGGAATCGAGAAAATCAGCTATGCCGGCCATTGCTAACTCCTATTTTGAAACAGAAAAATGAATAACGTCTTCAGTCAAATGACCGTCGGCAGCGAAGACTTTAAACCTGAGCGCATAGTCGCCGGTTTCCAGTGGCGGAATATGGATAACAACCCGGCCTTGTTTGCTGCCGGTGTCGACTTGCAATAATTGGTGCTTATCCCCTTTACTGACCAGGAAAATTTGCGACAAACCCAGTTCTATATGGGAATTAAACGACAGTTCAACTTGTGCCGGGCTGTTGGCATGAATGGGTGTGAGTTTCAGCGAATAATCGGTAATCACCGCATGAGCGACGGCCCACTGTGCTTGGCATAACGTTAAAAATAATAAAATGAATTGAAATGATTTTTTCATTACTTTTCCAGTTTGTAACTATTTGCAGATGCTGGTTTTAATGATGGCATCCGCGTTCTATTTCTTATTTTTTGCCTTTCAAGGCATGTCCCGCCAGATTCTTGCCTAAATCCCAAATGGAGCCGGGAATTTGATGGGTATCGGCTATGGCTTTATCAAACGAATCGACGATAGTGTCGCGGTCTTTTTGGCTTAAGTTCAAGGGCGGCAATAGCTTGACTACATTCATGCCGTGTCCTGCCACCTGCGTTAAGATGTGGTGTTCTTTAAATAAAGGGATGGTGATCATTTGACAGAATAAGCCTTTATTGGCCGCTTCCAGCATCGCCCAGGCCGCTTTGAGTTTCAGGCTTTTAGGAGACTGGAATTCAATCGCAATCATCATGCCTTTGCCGCGGGCTTCTTTCAGGAATTCATATTTTCCGGCCATTGCATTCAGGCTGTCGATAATGTCGGTGCCGACTTTCATGCTGTTTTCGACCAGTTTTTCCTCTTCCATAACGTGCAGCGTCGCCAGACCTGCCGCCATCGCCATGTTGTTTTTGGAGAAGGTGGAGCCGTGCACAACAGCCCGGTCCATGCGGTTATAAACGGTATCCATGATTTTTTGGGTGATGGCGACACCGCCGACCGGGACAAAGCCGCCGGACAGGGCTTTAGCCATGCAGATCATATCCGGTTTAACGTTCCAATGATCGATGGCCCAGAATTTTCCGGTGCGTCCCAAGCCGGTTTGGACTTCGTCGGCGACAAACAAGGTGCCGTATTTTTTGCACAAGCGTTCGACTTCCGGCAAATAATTGTCATCCGGTACGTTAACGCCTTTACCCTGAATAGGTTCGACGACGAAAGCGGCAACATCTTTGTTGCTTAAGGCCTGTTCCAGCGCGACAAGGTCGTTGAAAGGAACGGCGCTGCAACCGGGCAGTAGCGGGCCGAAACCTTCGCGGAAAATGTTTTCACCGTTTAATGATAGCGAACCCATGGTTAAACCATGATAGCCGTGCTCGCAAAAGACGATTTTTTCACGTTTGGTGGTGTAGCGGGCGAATTTGATCGCCGCTTCTACGGATTCGGTGCCGGAATTGCAAAAGAACATCTTGTTCAGGTTGTCCGGCGTGGTTTTTAAAATTTCTTGCGCCAATAATCCGCTCAGTACCGACACATCCATTTGCACTAGGTTGGGCAGTTCCAGTGTTAGAGTCTCAGTTAAAGCGCTGACCACGGTTGGGTGATTGCGGCCGATCGCAAATACGCCGAAACCGCTGAGCAAGTCCAGGTATTCGGTGCCTTCCTGATCGTAGAGATATTGTCCGACAGCCCTTTGGTAGTGGCGGTCGTAGCCTATGGTCTTTAATACTCTGACCATTTGATTGTTTAAATGTTGTTCGTGCAGATCAAATTTATCAGTACTGTGTTGAGAAAAAAGTTCGGCGATGCTGAATGACATGAGTTACCTCAAAAAAATTAAATTCGTTTGCCGCTGAAAGCAGGCAGGACTATTAAAGAACACATCACTGTGAAAGTAAGGCCTATAGCTAATACTAAACCCATGCTTGCCATGCCCTGATGGGCGGTAAAGGCAAGGCTGGAAAAACTGCACAAGGTCGTTATGGAGCTGAAAATAATGCCTCGGGTGGTGCTGCTTTGCAGCAAATTTTCATCTTCACCTGAACTGGAATGATGCCTGTGCATGATAAGGATACTGCTGTCGATGCCCATACCCAGTAGCAAGGGCAGGGCGATGATATTGGCGAAATTGAAAGGGTTATCCAATAATATGTTGGTTGCGCCGGTTAGCAACGCGGCCAGCAATAATGGCATGACAACCAGCAAGGTTTTTCTAACGCTTTTGTACATAAGCAATAATAACACCACAATGGCAATAAAAGCACCGCTAAAGGCGGTAATAAATGCCTTGACAATCGCATCGCCACCGGCTTGATTGATAATCGGCAGGCCGGAAACCGTGCTGTCGACGGCTTGTACTTGGGTGACGAATTCTTTCAAATTCTCGGGTCTATTTTGATCTTTTTCAGGCGTGATCAGGACTCTATGGAGACCGGAGGCGCTGATCCAGTGCGACTTTATCTCCGGCGGTAAATCGTCCAGTCCAAACGGGGTTGCGCTCAGGCTGGTTCTAAGGCGTTCTATGGTAAACGGCAATAAACCTAAAATGTTTTTTTCCAGCTGTATGTAGCTTGCTGCCGGAGTCTGGGTGGCGTCAGCTTGTTTCATCAGCGTTTCGATGCGCTGCTGTAACTGCAGCAAGGTTTGTTGCGGCACATTAGGCGATTTCTCAATAATGGCTTGTTTCAATGCCTCATTGAATTTAATCAAGGCTGTCTGCTGGTTAGCTGCATCGAGGGTGTTGTCAAAGTTTTTAAGTTGCCCGCCCAGCATCAGATTTAAATCTTCAATAGTCGCCAGTTTTTGATCCTGATCTTTAGCAACAAAACTCGCTACGGTGAGGGTTTCGTGGACGGACGGATACGACTTAAGCTGGGCGACAATTTTTTCGGCAGCTTCAAGATTGTTTGCCAATGCGGTCAGCGCAAACGGGGATTCGGTTTTGGACTTTAACAACTCTTTAATGGTTAAAACCGATTCGCTGTTCGGGTCTCTGAGGTTGATCGGGTTGTAGTCAAAAGTAAGATCGGTCAATACAAAGCAAGCACCGATGCCAAGTAAGATGGAAACAACCTTGATGCCGGTTGAAAAGCGAAACGGGAAGGTGACTATAAAGTCCGGGGTTAACGGTGAGCGTATCGGCTTTACCCTATTGACCGGAAAAACGCAGAACAAGGCCGGTAACACGGTCAGCGAAATGATCAGTCCGATAAAGATGCCGCCGCCTGAAATAACGCCCAATTCGGATACGCCTGCATAATCCGTGGGTATAAAGGCAAAAAAGCCGATCGCGGTAGCCAGTGCGCATAAAAATAACGAAGATCCGACATCGCGGATACTGACCAGGATGGCTTCGCTATTCGATAGGCCGTCCGCTTTGCCTTCACGATAGTGTAGGCAGATATGAATCGCATAATCGACCCCCAGCCCGATATATAAACTGGCAAAGGCAATGGAAATCACATTCAAATGCCCGACCGTGATGGCGGCGAAGCCGGCCGTCAAAATCAAGCCCATAACCAGGACGATATAAGTGGTAATCAGCAGTCTTATTGAGCGCAGGCCTATCCATTGGACTGCGAACACTAAAACCAGCGACAACAAGCCGGAGAAAGTGGCGCCTTTGGTGACGCTCTCAAGTTCTTCGTGTTCCAGGGCGGTTTCGCCGGTCATACGAATGCTCAGTGAAGGTTTTTCCGCCATGAGGGCGTGGCTGATTTCGCGCGCTGCGGAAAGCGCGACATCAGCGGGCAGCATTTCATTAAAATGCATCTCAGGCTTGGCTATGACGATAGTTCGGTTAACTTTAGTTTGTGCGGCGGCATCCTTGTAATTGTCGGTGGACAGTATGTTCTGCCAGGACAGATAGTGCGATTGACCGTTTAACTGGTTTTTCAGTACGTCATCAATAGCAAGGAGTATTGGATTCAAGTCCATAGGCAAGGCATGGTCATGCCGGTTAAGCGCCTGACCGATAATACCGAATAGGCCTTCAAGGTGATAATGCTGCGCCAGGTGGCCTATAAAGGGCTGGGCATCGGTCAGTTTTCGGGCAAAATTATCCAGGTCGTTTTGATCGAGATAGAGCAAGGCCTGCTGTCTGAAAAAGGCATTGTCTGTGGGTATATAGACGGATTCAAAGCGATCGTTCGCTTGGTCCAGCTGTTCGACCAGCTTGCCGGCAGCCTGAGAGGATTCTTCCGGCGTTTCGGCTTCAACTACAAAAATAATGGTGGTGGCATCCTCGGGAAATGCCTGATTAAAATGCGCCTGATTTTGCTGAAAAGGCAAGTCGGGAGACAGCATTTCGGCGGTGTTGGTGTTAATTTCCAGGTTCTTAAGGGTGTAGTGTAAGGTAGCGCCGGACAGCAATAGCGACAGCAATAACAGCGTCCACGGGCAACGCATGATTTGTCGCTCGCACCAGCCGATAAGGGTGTTGAAAAAAGATGACATACTGCTTTATTGGTCTTGGCAAGCTGTTGCGGTCAAAGGGCCGAGCTGTTTGGCGACCGATTTTAAGGTGTTTTTTGCGGCATTGAAATGCAGGCCCAGCTTGATAAGTCCCGGTAACTCAACAGGGTGTAGTGCGATAAAGGCTAGTAATTTAGCTAAAACAATGTCGCCCTCATCATTAAGAGCGTGATTGACAGCTTTGGGTAAATCCATGTCAAGCGGATCGGCGATGGCCCGGATGGCTAAAAAAGGCAGATTGTTTTGCCGGGCAACTTTGGCGGTGGCGACGCTTTCCATGTCCAATGCGATTGCACCGGTTTGGCTGTGCAGGTGTTTTTTGTCTTTAGCGGCAGCTACGATGGTAAGGCTTTCAGCTAAACTGCCGGTATGGACTTTTAGACGGGGTGAGAGCAGGCTTTTGGTAAAGCTGAGCCAATCGGAGAGGATGTCGATTTGAATGCCTTCGGCATCTATCAGGGTATCGGCCAAGACCAGATCGCCGGGTTTTAAGGTTTCACTGAGAGCGGCGGCACAACCCCAGCTGATCAGCCGGGTGGCGCCTTGCGTAATCAATAATTCGGAGGCGGCTCGCGCATTGTCGGCGCCTGCGCCGGAATAGGCGAGAATGATCTTGTCGCTAATAACAACACAGCACCCCTTATCAATTTTTTTTGAGGTCAGGGTGCTGAGTTCTTCCGGTAAAGCAACGACAATGCCTGTGCTCACTCTTTATCGCCAGGGATGGTGTGTATGTCACTAACCAGTCGGGAACTGGTGTGACGATCGCCAGGGATGGTGTGTATGCCATTAGCCAGCCGGGAGCCGGCGCGGCAATTAAGCTCGTTGCGGTACCGAGCCAAGGCCCAAAGCGGAAAGAACTTATCGTAACCGTGGTATTTAAGATAGAAAACCTTAGGGAAGCCGGGAGCGGTAAAGCATTCGTCATTCCATACGCCGTCAGCTTGCTGGTTGCGCAAGATGAAATCGATGCCCGCTTTTACTTCGTGGCTGTGAGCTTCGCCGGCCGCCATCAGTGCCAAAATAGCCCAAGCCGTTTGAAATGCGGTGCTGAAACGGTATTTTCCGCTTTGGCTTTCATCGTGATAGCTGTAGTTGTCTTCACCCCAACCGCCATCGCCGCGTTGTACGCTTTTTAGCCAATGAGCGGCTTTGGTATACAGCGGGTCGTTTTTAGGCAGGCCGGTTTGCTCCAGTCCAAGCAATACCGACCACGTGCCGTAGATATAGTTAGTGCCCCAACGGCCGAACCATGAGCCGTCTTGTTCCTGCTCGCTACGGATGTAGTCGATAGTGCGCTCTAACGCAGGTAAATATTCTGCATGATCCTGAGCCACTCTGGCCATCAGCATTGCGCAACGCGCACTGACATCGGATGTAGGCGGATCTAATAACGCTCCGTGATCGGCAAACGGAATCTCGTTCAAGTAATAGTTAGTGTTATCGACGTCAAACGCACCGTAACCGCCGTTTTTAGATTGCATGCCGACTATCCAGCGGGTTGCCCGGTGTATCGATTCATCCATATGGGGCAAGTTCGATTCCGCCATCGCAAAGGCAACCACCGCAGTATCGTCGACGTCAGGATAATGCGGGTTTTCAAATTGAAATGCCCAGCCGCCGCCTGCTAAATCGGGCTTGGAAATTCGCCAATCGCCGGGCTCGTCAGACAATTGTTTGCTTTTAAGCCAATCGTAAGCGCGAGTCAGACTTGGGCCGTTGCTGATTTTGTCGGCCTCTTGTAAAGCCAATGCGCTAAGCGCCGTGTCCCAAACCGGAGACAGGCAAGGTTGGCAATAAGCATCATGCTCATTGATGACCAGTAACTTGTCTATGGCTTTGCGTGCGGTGACAAGATGATGATGATCGGCGGGCATGCCCAGCAGCAGCATGGCTTCATAGGCGTTAACCATTGCCGGAAAAATTCCGCCCAGGCCGTCTTCACCGTTCAGGCGTTCAATAAACCAGTCCTTGGCTTTCTGAATCGCCAATTCATGGGCTTTTTTCGGAATCAACGGGCGTGTTACTCGGCCCAGTTTGTCCAAGCCCAGGAAGATTTTATTTAAGGTTGTTCTTTCGGGAAAATAGTGTTTTTCTTCGTCCGGATGGGTGACGAAAAGCTCCAGTATATTGATGTTGTTAGGGTTCTTTGCCGTTGCTTTTAAGGTGCAAAGAATGAATAACGGCACCATAACGGTTCTGGACCAGTACGATACTTTATCCAAATGGAACGGAAACCAGCTCGGAAACAGCATGATTTCAACAGGAATATACGGAACGCCGCGCCAAGGCAGTTGCTCGAATGTTGCCAGTGCAATACGGGTAAACACGTTGGCTTTAGCTGCGCCGCCTTGACTGAGAATGTAATTTCTTAGTCGAACCATGTGCGGAGCGTCGATCGAATCTCCAGCCATTTTTAACGCGTAATAAACTTTAACGCTGCAACTGATGTCGCCGATGCCGCCGGTAAACAGCGGATAGCTGCCGTCCTCAGATTGACGAGGTCTTAAGTAATTGGCAATTTTGGCTTGTAGCGATTCGTCAATTTCATCTAAGTAGTGCATCATCATGATGTACTCCGATGGAATCGTACAGTCTGCTTCCAGTTCGAATACCCAATAGCCGTCTTTGTCCTGCAGGCTTAATAATTTCTCCTGCGCTTTGTTAATGGCTCGATTGAGATCGAAGGCATAGTTATTAACAGTATTCGATGAACACGGAATAGTGCTGAAATTTATCTCTGAATTGGCTTCGTTAAACATAAGTTACGTCCTTAAAAATTTACCTTGGCTTCTGAGGATGATGTTGAATATGTCCAGTCCGGCGTTTTGAGCTCACGACTTGTTAAGTTAAAAAGTAAGCTCAGCAGGGCGTTGCTGCGTCCGGTTAAGCGGGTGGCAAAAATAGTCGCTTTAACGCTGTTGCGAGTGATTTTTACTTGATCGGAATTATTGAAATCCAGGTTTTGTTTGATCTTTTTTAAGGTTAAAACGGCCATGCCTAAGGCCCAAAGACAAAAGTTCCGGATACCGGTTTCATGAGTGGGCAGCAGCAATGTGTATTTCAACGCATTATGCAAATGACTATGAGCGATGCCGATCAAGTGTTCCAAACCTAAGGTAAAGCTTTCGGAATGAGTTTCCGAACTCAGGTTTTTAAGGTCAAACCCTGTTTCGCTAAAAATATCCTGCGGCAACCAGCACACGCCACGCTCGGCATCATCCCAGATGTCTTTCAATATATTGGTCATTTGCAGTCCCTGACCGAAAGACACCGATAGCCTAAGCAGCTCGTCTTTATGTTGTGCGATTTCAGGCGAGTAATGGCAAAAAAGCTTGGCCAGCATTTCGCCGACGCAACCGGCAACGTAATAACAGTACTTGTCCATGTCGGCGAGCGTTGCGAGGCCGCCATGCAGATCTTGGGCCTGGAAAATCGGCATGCCTTCTGCCATGGTTTCTACGCAGCAAGCCAGCGCCTCAATTTGCTCGGGCTCAAATTTATGCGTGATTTGAATAACCCTGGGTAATACATGAATTAAGGTGTGCTCGGCGGGAATGGTTTGCTCGGAAAGCAGCGGTGCAAGATCTACGGCAAACGGCTCTGAATTGTTGCCGGTTTTTACGACCTGAATAAACTCCGAGCAAAAATATTTCTTTTGCCCGGAAGATAGAGAAACTTCATCTTCTATGGTGTCGACAATCCGGCATAACAAATAGGCGTTGGCTACTGCGCCGTATAATTTTTCCGGCAGTTGGGGAATAGTCAGTGCAAATGTTCTGGAGACGCCTTCAAGTAATACGGCCTGAAATTCATCATCAGATAAATTGCTGAGTGATTTTGGGTTATCCAGGGATATTTGAGTTTCACTCATAGTATTTTTGATGTCGACCTGCAAGGTAAATTTAAGTTAGTGATGGCAATAATAGACTGTTTGTTGGTATTTTGCAAAGCAATGTTGTTTTGTTGCAAATGCGCACACCCGGCAAGTCTTAAAAACAGTTTATTATCAATTAAAACATATTGTTAGTTTTATTTGTTGAAGTATATACGCAGATAGCACGAAGTGGCTCTCTGTGCCCGTGTTTGCCTAGGCACACTATAAAACTGGAGTCGTCAGTTAAAAGATAGTATTCTAATCAACAATAGATAAGCGCTTGTATTATATAATAGGCTGGCTGATATCTATCGTTAAAACACAGTAGGTGGTTGTATTTTGGTGAATATTGTCTGCTTGTTGTTTTATTGATACATGGTTTTATTGATATAGGATTGTCATTTCGTAATGCATGTGTTTCAGGACGCTCATTTTTGTATGGGCGATATTTAAGTTTATCGAAATTTTTTGGAGGGTTTGCTTGTGGGAGTTCCTTTACGTCAACAGTTGACTGTAGGTAGTTATTTGATTAAGCAGAAATTGAAAGGGATTAAAAAATACCCTTTGGTGCTGATGCTTGAACCGTTGTTTCGTTGCAATTTGGCCTGTGCAGGCTGCGGTAAAATCGATTATTCCGATGATATTCTCGATCAGCGTCTTTCATTTGAAGAATGTATGCAGGCTGTAGATGAATGCGATGCCCCCATGGTGTCAATTCCAGGCGGTGAACCGCTTATTCATAAAGAGATGCCGCAAATCGTTGCCGGGATCATTGCGCGGAAGAAATTCGTTTACTTGTGCACCAATGCCCTCTTGTTGAAAAAGAGAATCGACGATTATAAACCGTCCCCTTATCTGACATTTTCCATCCATTTGGACGGCATGCAGGAAAGGCACGATACTTCCGTTTGCCAAGACGGTGTTTTTGAACGGGCCGTTGAAGCCATAAAACTGGCTCTGGCAAAAGGCTTTAGGGTTACCGTCAACTGCACCTTGTTTCAAGGTGAAAGTTCTCAAGAGGTTGCCGACTTTCTGGATTATGCGATGGAACTTGGCGTCGAAGGCGTGACTATTGCGCCAGGCTTCAGTTATGAACGCGCACCCCAGCAAGATGTGTTTATCAAAGGTAGCGATGTTAAGGATTTATTCCGCGGCATTTTTAAAATCGGTAAAAATCGTAACTGGAAATTAAATCACTCGTCGTTATATCTGGATTTTCTGGCGGGCAACCAAAATTACGATTGCACGCCATGGGGTAATCCGACCCGTAACGTGTTCGGCTGGCAAAAACCTTGTTATTTGCTGGCTGATGAGGGTTATGTTTCAAGTTTTCAAGAGCTTCTGGATACCACGCCTTGGGATAAATACGGTACTGTTAATAATCCTAAATGTGCAAGCTGCATGGCGCATTGCGGGTATGAAGCAACTGCTGTGGAAGATATGTTAAGTCATCCGTTGAAGGCATTGCTGACATCAATTAGAGGCCCAAAAACCGAAGGCGAAATGGTGCCTGAGGTTACTCCTGAATATACAAGAAAAGAACGTTCATCAACCATTGCAGGAATTCCTGTGAGAGTGGAAATTGTCGATTAAAATTTATATAAAGGCTAAAGGCTAAAGGCTAAAGGCTAAGAAGCGGTTTTTTGCCTTTAGCCGCATCCTTTGCCTAATTTAATATGTATATGGGGTTTACGAGGTTTTTTGCTTATGATTTTAAAAAATATGAAGCTGGCTGTTGTTTTTATAGTATTTTTGTTCGGGACAGTAAACGCATTTGCTGTGGATGAGGAAGCGGCAAGCGCAAGACAGATAGTAGAGAAATTTCAGGCCGAACTTATTGCTGTGATGAAGGACGGCAAGAAATTGGGCTATACAGGAAGATATGACAGATTAAAAGATCCTATTTCCAACAGCCATGAGCTGACCAAAATCGCTCGCATTGTTGTCGGTAAGGAAGGGGAGAAATTATCCGAGGAGCAGCAACAAAAATTGGTTGATGTATTCAGCCGGCTGAGTATCGCTTCTTATGCGCATAATTTTAAAGATTATTCAGGCGAATCATTTGTATTCGATTCAGAAGAGGAAACCACGAGAGGCGGTGTTGTTGTGCATTCGCATCTGGTTATTCCCGATGACAAGCCCGTTAAATTCGATTACATGCTAAAGGAAAAGGGCAAGAGCTGGCGCATTATTAATATTATCGCTAATGGTGTAAGTGATTTAGCCTTGAAAAGGTCGGAATACACGACTATCTTACAGCGCGAAGGCTTTGATGCCTTAATAACCAAGATCAACGAAAAAATTGACAATTATTCAAAACAATAAGGTTGTAGGCCAATGAACACACCACAAAACGGCAATCGTAGCGTTAAAAAGCAGCATACATTTTCAAGTCTATTGATCGGCGTTGCCATCATTTTGGGCGGCTGTGCAACAGCGGAAGTTGTTGAACAACCAACCGTAGCGAGTAAAACCGATCCTTATGAGAATTTTAACCGGAAAATGTTTGGTTTTAACGATACCGTTGATAACTACGTCGCCGAACCTATTTCAAATGCCTATAAATGGATAACCCCGCAGTTTATGCAAACCGGCGTTTTCAACTTTTTTAATAACCTGAAAAACGTGAATGTGGTTATTAATGATGTTTTACAGGCTAAATTTTCACAAAGCGCTGAAGATACCGGACGGTTTGCGATTAATTCAACCGTCGGTGTGGGTGGCCTGTTTGATGTAGCCAAACATGTAGGGCTGGAACAAAATGAGGAAGATTTCGATCAAACCCTGGCGGTATGGGGTGTGCCGCAAGGCTCTTATCTGGTGCTGCCTATTCTGGGGCCATTGACTGCACGCGGGATTCCGGGAGCGGTATTCGATACTGCGGCAAATCCTGCGAGTTATGTCGGTATGCCTGTTCAGCTGGTGTCCATGCTGAATGCGCGAGCCAGTGCGGAAGGTTCGTTAAAATTTATCGATGAAGCCGCGTTGGACCCTTATGTATTTACCCGAGAATCTTTTTTGCAATGGCGTAATAACTTGGCTACGGATGGGAAAGCGGAAGCGTCTTCGGATGTAGACGGTCTTGAAGACGAGGCGCTTAACGACGATAAAGCTTCGTCCGGCACGGCCAAAGCAAGCGACAAGGCTGCGTTGGCTTTGAGTTTGAACCCGGACACTAAGGAGTTCGGACAAGTTTCATCTTCATTCAGCAGTGTCGCTCAATCGTTTGATGGAACCGCCAAGCTGTTTGAAGATGCCGGTGATAAAGTGGATAAATTGAAACAATCAAGAAGACACAGATAAAGAAGGCACAGGGCGAAAGGCGAAAGAACAACTTCAGTACGACTGCCTTTCATCTTTTGCCCTTCGTCCCTTTAATAATGCAATAAAGAATGCACTTCGTAATTTGCCAGCTTTTCCCGGCCT
The DNA here is from genome assembly GCA_044426515.1 of Methylococcaceae bacterium. GTDB lineage: Bacteria > Pseudomonadota > Gammaproteobacteria > Methylococcales > Methylomonadaceae > Methylobacter_A. The sequence goes on from JAUGSS010000165.1 coordinate 15,699, forward strand.
CCCAGAAAATCCAATTCCACGACAAAGGCGCATGCCTCTACTTTTGCGCCCAGTTGTTCGACTAATTCACAACTCGCTTTTGCCGTTCCGCCGGTAGCCAGCAGGTCATCAATCAATAAAACATGATCGTCTGCATCAAAAGCGTCAATATGCGCTTCCAGTGTAGCCGAGCCGTATTCAAGGTCATACGATACACTTTGGACATCGTAAGGCAGTTTTCCGGGCTTTCTTAACGGTACAAAGGGAAGCCCCAACTCCCAAGCGACCAAAGAACCGAAAATAAAACCGCGCGCTTCCATACCGGCAACGACGGTAATATTTCTGCCCAAAAAAGGCTGGAGCAATTGATGGACGGCAAGCCTCAAAGTGGCGGGATTTTTTACCAGCGGAGTAATATCCTTGAAGATAATGCCGGGTTTGGGAAAGTCGGGGATGTCGCGTATTTTGTCTCTTAATCTATTCATTGTTTTATTATTTTAATGGGTAGGAGTGCTGTAAAGCTTTAAAAATATCGGGGACTGCTGTTTTTTACCACGAAGACACGAAGAACACGAAGTTTATATTTTTTCTTCGTGTCTCGGCAACCCTGCTCCTGTATTGAGTAAAAATAAACAACTCTGCGATGTTCTTTCATCGATCGCGCTCTACCAGTCCTAAATCGTTATCATCGACGAAGCCCTACAGTCTCATAGCCTCGTTGTCGGACTATGTCTGCTTGGTAATACTACTTATTGATTCAATACATTGATTTCTCTAATCTGTTGATATTCAGAAAGCGGCATCCTCGGTGCGAACCCATTACTTTACGGAGGCTGAGTTAACTACCCACTGTATTTCACATAGAACCCGATTATTTTGTAAGGGTGGGATGCCGAATGACTTGGAAATATTGGCTTCCCAGTTAAGGCGGGACACGCAAGGCTTAACCCAAACCGTCCCGTGTTAAGTTGAAAGCCCAAACCTAGCGGAAATCCAAAAGGGGAATGCAGATGATGAAATTACGGGAGCATAGACGTAACACCAGACTCGCCGATCCGGGCGGTGAAGACGAGCCCATCCGGTTTGAATTGTTTAGCAACGAACGGCTGGAACAGCATGCCGCCAGTTTAGCGAAAGAGCAAAAAGCCCGCATTATTCCTGAGGGGCTTAAACTGATGCCGCGGGTGCGCGAGAATTCCAGGCTGTTATTTGAAGCTTACAAAGCCATAGGCAAGGCGGCGCGAGAGCAGCGCGCCATTACTCCGGCCGCGGAATGGATGCTCGACAATTTTCATGTGATCGAAGAGCAGATCAATGACATCAATGTCTACCTGCCGGAAAAGTTTTACCGGCAGTTACCCAAGTTAATCAACGGTTTTCTGGCCGGTTATCCGCGTGTTTACGGTATTGCCTGGGCGCTGGTCGCTCATACCGATAGCCGTTTTTCTCCGGAGCAGCTGACTCTTTTCATGCGCGCATACCAGGAAATCCAGCCGCTCAGTATTGGCGAGCTTTGGGCAATCCCGATTACGCTGCGTATCGTGATGATCGAGAATCTGCGTCGGCTGGCGTTAAAAGTCATGCGCTCGCAACTCGGACGACGGCTGGCTGACGAGTTTGTCGATCAAGCCGACAAGCTTGATCTTTCGGTCCAGACTGCGGTTTTACCCGACGCGCCTTTCCGTCAAGCTTTTGCGGTTCAGATTGTGCAACGTTTGCACGAACCGCATCCCGGCCCTGCGCCTGCGCTCGACTTTCTTAATGAATGGCTGCTCGAACAGGGCGTCACTCTCGATGAAATCGTACACCGTGAACATGCCGCCCAAATTGCGGCCAACCTGACCGTACGCAATATCATTACCAGCATGCGTGCCATATCGGCGTTCGACTGGCCGCAATTTGTCGAAGATTCGAGTCTGGTGGATAAATATCTGCGCATTCATCCCACTTACAGCGCCATGGATTTTCTGACCCGTGACCGCTACCGTCATGCGATTGAGGATCTTGCCAAACGTTCGCCGTATTCCGAGGTGGAAATCGCGCATAAAATCATCGATAAGATTGATCGTGTCGCTAAAAATCCGGAGACCAACCTACAGCAACAGGAGCCCGGCTATTACTTGATTGGCGCCGGCCGGAGTGAGTTCGAACAAGAAGTCGGCTTTCAACCTACCTTCAGCCAAAAGCTGTTACGCGCTTATGTCTCTCATGCAACGTTTGCTTATCTGGGCAGTATAGGCATAGGTACGCTGGTTTTGCTGGCGCTGCCTGTCGATGGCGCTATCGAAGCCGGACTAGGCGGCTTGCAGATTGCGCTGATTGCGCTATTCGCCTTATTTCCCGCTTCGGATATTGCTACGGCTTTGGTCAACCGATTTATTATTGCCGTGGTGCCGCCGCGCCATTTGCCCAGACTTGAACTGAAGGACGGCCTCCCCGATTCATTGCGCACCTTTGTCGTGGTGCCGACGCTGATTACCAGCGAACACAACGTAAAAAGGCAAATCGATGAACTGGAGGTTCAATACTTGTCCAATCCGGTCAACGATGTTCATTTTGCGTTGTTGTCGGATTGGGTTGATGCGGACCGGGAAACGCTGCCGGAAGATGATTTATTGTTAAGCCTGGCCATTAGCGGAATAGCAGCGCTTAATGCCAAGTACGGAGAACAGCGCTTTTTCCTGTATCAGCGCAAACGTTGCTGGAACCCAAGCGAGAACAAATGGATGGGGTGGGAGCGTAAGCGGGGTAAATTGCATGAGTTTAACCGGCTGCTGCGCGGAGCAAACGACACTTCATTTCTGCCGATTGATGGACAGCCTGCGACTGCTCCGTCTGGCGTTCGTTATGTCATTACGCTGGATTCCGACACCAAGCTGCCTATCGGCGCGGTACAGCAGTTGGTGGGTACCGCCGCCCATCCGCTCAATTGGCCTATTCCGGATCCGGTCACCCAGTGTGTTACCAGCGGCTACAGCATTCTGCAGCCTAGAGTCACGCCAACCCTGCCGCAAAGGCGGGAGCATTCCTTGTTCCACCAGCTTTTTTCCGGCGCCTGCGGCATGGATGCTTACGCGACCTCGGTGTCCGAAGTGTATCAGGATCTATTCGGGCTTGGCACCTACAGCGGCAAGGGTTTGTATGAGGTCGATTCATTTGAAGCCGCTTTGGCCGGACGCATTCCGGAAAACGCCTTGCTCAGTCATGACTTATTCGAGAGCGTATTCGCCCGCTGTGCGTTTGTCAGCGATATTGAGTTATTTGAAGAATTCCCCTCGCATACGGAAGTTGCCGCGTCCCGCTCGCACCGCTGGGCGCGTGGCGATTGGCAGTTATTGCCGTGGATTTTCGGTTCGCTCGGCAAAGGCATGCCGCTGATCGGGCGCTGGAAAATGCTGGATAATTTACGTCGAACGCTGTCAGCGCCGGCTGCCTTTTTGACTCTGTTGGCGGCTTGGGCTATTCCGGATGCACCGTTTGTTATATTGATCGGGATGGTATTAATCGCGATGGCTTTCCCTACCTTCGAGGCCATTGCCGGCGGAATGAAGTTTCGCAGCAATATTCCGTTGCGCAACCAGTTGCGCGTCACCGCAGAAAACGTACTCGTGGGTTTGAGCAATAGCCTGGTGACACTGACCTTACTGGTGCAACAGGCCTGGCTGATGACTGACGCCATTGTAAGCACCTTGGTTCGACTGTATATCACCCGACGGAAATTGCTTCAGTGGATCACTGCGCTGGAAGCGAAGACAGCGGCGGGACACACAATAAAGGACCTGATCAGGCCATTGGCTAACGTGATTATCATAGTCGTTGTCACCGGTTCGGTCGTGCTGCTGTTTAATCCCGTCTCAGTTGAAGTTGCCGCGCCGTTCCTGCTGCTGTGGTTAGTGTCGCCCATTATTGCCCATATGTTGAGTTTGCCGCCGAGACCGGATCCGGCTGAAGCATTATTTCCCGAGGATGCTTTGCAGTTACGGCAAGTCGCCAGACGCACATGGCGGTTTTTTACCACCTTCGTGACCGAACGGGATAACTATCTGCCGCCGGATAATTTTCAGGAAGACCCCGAGCCCGATATTGCTCATCGCAGTTCGCCGACAAATTTCGGTCTCTATCTTTTATCGACACTTGCCGCGCACGATTTTGGCTGGCTGGGTCTTATAGACACCGTTGACCGCTTGGAGGCCACTTTAAACACGTTGAACAAAATGCCGAGACTGCACGGGCATTTTTATAACTGGTACGATACGCGTACTTTACATGCGCTGGAACCCAAATACGTATCGACCGTGGACAGCGGCAATTTGGCCGCGCATCTACTGGTCGTTGTTCAGGGATGTAGAGATTTGACGCAGCAACCTTATGCCTTTTCCGCCGTGTTAAACGGCATTGCCGATAGCCATAGACTGCTCGTATCGGTACTTGCCAAAATCAACGATAACCAGCGCATGCAGAGGGTGACATCGGAAGAACTGCAAAAGAAAACCGATAAACTGGGCAGTTTGCTGGCGTGCAAGCCAGCCAACCCCGAGGAATGCATACGCTTGTGGCGGCTGATAAGGCCCTGTGCCGATAACTTGCTGGATCTGGCCCGCGCTTACGCCGCTGAGCGCGGCGATATTCTGGATAACAGCGAAGTGCTGGCATGGGCTACCTTAGTGCATGACGATATTCGCTCTCATCAGCGTGACATGGACAATTTCGGCTCATCGATACATTTCGGGCTTCCTCTCGATAACGCTCAGCAACCGGAAGCTCAACGCTGGGAAGTATTGACTCATCGGGTAAATGCGCTGGCTGAAGTTGCCGAACAATTGTTCGTCGAGATGGATTTTCGTTTTCTCTATGATCATAATCGGCACTTATTTTCGCTCGGCTATCGCGTTGAAAAAGGTGTTATCGATGACAGCTATTACGATCTGCTCGCCTCCGAAGCCCGCCTGACCAGCTTGATCGCTATCGCCAAACGAGAAGTGCCGAGTGCTCACTGGTTTCATTTGGGGCGCCGGATGACGCGCACTACCAACGGCGCCGTGTTGCTGTCCTGGTCCGGCTCGATGTTCGAATACCTGATGCCTGCATTGGTGACTTATACGCCGCGCTACAGCTTACTGGACCAAACCTGTCGTCTGGTGGTGCAGAGCCAGATTGAATACGGAGAACAATGCAGCGTACCCTGGGGTGTTTCCGAATCGGCGTTTAACGGTCGCGATCGTTGGTTCACTTATCAATATTCCGCTTTTGGCGTACCCGGTTTGGGCATGAAGCGCGGACTCGCCTACGATTTAGTCATTGCCCCCTATGCCACAGCCTTGGCGGCGATGTACCACATCCATGCTGCGGTGGAAAATTTCCAGCGTTTGGAAAAACTCGGCGCTTTGGGCCGTTACGGCTTTTTCGAAGCGCTCGATTTCACACCCTCGCGGCTTGCGGAGAATCAAAAGGTGGCGTTTGTGCGCTGCTATATGGCTCATCATCAAGGCATGTCGTTGGTGGCTTTGACTAATGTCGTACTCAATGAAGTGATGCGCCGCCGTTTCCATCGCGTAGCGATGATTCAGGGCGCTGAATTGCTGCTGCAAGAGCGGGTTCCTCACGGTTTTGATAAAGGTATTCCCGATTTCACCCAAGCCGAGGCTGAAGTCAAGGAAATCATACAGCCGCCCATACGCCGCACACTTTCGCCAATGTCTATGGTTCCCTCGGCGCATTTGCTGTCCAATGGCCGTTACGGCGTGATGATCACTGCCTCCGGATCGGGTTATAGTGTTTGCGAGAAGCTGGCGGTCACTCGCTGGCGTGAAGATGTAACGCGCGATTGCTGGGGCAGTTATATTTATTTACGCGATTTGGCCGGCGATAAAACCTGGTCTGCCGGATACCAGCCGACTGCGGCGATTCCGGATCGGTACGAAGTGGTTTTTCTCGAAGACCGGGTGCGTATCTCCCGCGAAGACGGAGCCATAGCCTGCCACTTGGAAGTCATTGTATCGCCTGAGGATAACGCGGAAATCAGGCACTTGAGTTTAATCAATAACGGGGCTCATAGTTTGGAAATTGAGCTGACTTCATACTCGGAAATTGTACTGGCGTCTCCGATGGCCGACATTGCCCATCCGGCGTTTTCCAATTTGTTCATACAGACCGAATACCTGCCGCAGGCATGTGCGCTAATCGCGCAACGACGGCCTCGGGCCGACGATGAGCCGCGGATTTGGGCGGCTCATGTGTTGGCGTGCAGCAATATCGATGGACTTCAGTACGAAACCGACCGGGTGCGCTTTATAGGCCGGGGACAAACACTACATGCGCCTGTCGCAGTGATCGATGGGCGCCCGCTCAGCAATACGGTAGGCGCGGTACTTGATCCGATATTCAGTTTACGTACGCGAGTCAGCATCGAACCGGGCTCGACTGTTCATCTGACCTTTACCACCTTAGTGGCCTCGTCACGGCAAGCCGTTGAAGATTTAGCCGACAAGTATCACAACGCGGCCACTTTCGACCGGGTTTCCGATCTGGCCTGGACTCATGCGCACATCCAATTGCGTCACCTGCGCATCAAACCTGATGAAGCCCAATTATTTCAAGCTCTGGCAAATCGCTTGCTGTATGCCGATCCGTCGCTACGGGCGGATGCCAGACTTATGCATCTGAACCGATTAAATGTCACCGGCTTATGGCGGTTCGGTATTTCCGGCGATCGTCCGATTGTCCTACTGCGGGTAACATCAACGGAAGATCGGGTTATTGCCGATCAGTTATTACGCGCTCACGAATATTGGCGGATGAAGCGTCTATCGGTCGATCTGGTGATCTTGAATGAAAAAGAAATTACCTATGCCAATGAATTACAAACCTTAATGGACAGCATGGTTCGGGAAAACCAGGCGTTTTCAACACTGCATGAGTACAGCGAAAAGGGGGAGGTTTTTGTGCTGCGCGGCGATCAGCTTAGCGAAGAGGAGCGAGTACTATTGCAAACCTCCGCTCGTGTGGTGCTTTTGAGCAGCCGCGGTACTTTGGCTGAACAATTGATGCGGCATCCCAAACCTACGCCGGCCTTTATCCAGCCTAAAGTCTTGTCTGCACCCGTTATCGAAGTAAAAGAGCCCCCAATCGCCCCTGCCGATCTCGAATATTTCAACGGCCTGGGCGGGTTTGCCGACGACGGGCGCGAATATGTGATCGTGCTGGGCAATGGGCACAATACGCCGGCACCCTGGATTAACGTGATCGCCAATGCCGAATTCGGTTTTACCGTATCGGAGCTGGGCAGCGGTTATACCTGGAGCCTTAACAGCCGCTTGAACCAGTTAACGCCGTGGTCGAACGATCCGGTCAGCGATCCTCCCGGCGAAATATTTTATTTGCAGGACGATGAAACCGGCGATTTGTGGACGTCTACCGCGCTGCCGATTCGAGTTGATAACGCCGTCTATGTCATTCGTCACGGCCTGGGTTATAGCCGCTTCGAACATGTTTATAACGGCATTCATAGTGAGCTGCTGCAATTTGTAAACTCCGAAGATCCGGTCAAAATTTCGACGCTGACGTTGACAAACAATTCCGGCCGTACCCGCAAATTAACGGTTACAGCCTATGTCGAATGGCTGCTCGGGGCCTCGCGCAGCACGACTGCGGGCCATATTGTTACCGGCTGGGATCAAGCAACAGGCGCTTTGTTGGCCTACAACCGCATGGATGCGGATTTCGGTCAACGTATTGCTTTTGTCAATCTGGTGGGCCTACAAACTGACTGGACGTGCAATAGAACTGAATTTATCGGGCGTAACGGCAGCCTGGATGCGCCGATAGCCTTGTGCCAGTCCAGAGCGCTTAAAAACCGTGTCGGTGCAGGGTTCGATCCCTGTGCAGCCATGTCTACCCGGATAAGACTTGCAGCCGGCGAAAGCATCGAGCTTGTATTTCTGTTGGGGCAAGGCAACGACCGAGATCATGTAGATGAACTGCTCAAGCGTTATCGAGCTGCCGATATGCACACAATCTTTGCCGCCGTGAAACAATCATGGTCTAAAACACTTGGAAAAGTTCAGGTAAAAACGCCGGATAGAGCGCTGGACCTGATGTTGAACGGTTGGTTGCTGTATCAAACCCTGAGCTGCCGAATGTGGGCGCGCGCCGCCTTTTATCAGGCAGGCGGAGCCTTCGGTTTTCGCGATCAATTACAGGACAGCATGGCGCTGGTCGTTGCCCGGCCCGATCTTGCCCGCGCCCATATCCTCCGTGCGGCGGCGCATCAATTTGCCGAGGGCGATGTGCAGCATTGGTGGCATCCGCCTTCCAACCGCGGCGTGCGCACTCATTTCTCCGATGATCTTCTTTGGTTGCCTTATGTCGTGTCTCATTACATTAAGGTCAGCGGCGATAGCGCCGTACTCGATGAAATATTGCCGTTCCTGAGCGGCCCCGTACTCACGCCGGAACAGGAAGACGCCTATTTCGAGCCGACCCCATTGGAGCAACAAGCCAGCCTGTTTGAGCACTGTGCCCGCACACTTGATTTGAGTTTAAGACTCGGAGATCACGGTCTGCCGCTGATGGGCGGCGGTGACTGGAACGACGGTATGAACCGGGTCGGTCATCAGGGCAAAGGAGAGAGCGTATGGCTTGCCTGGTTCCTGATGGCTACCTTGCCGGAGTTTGCCAATCTGGCCCAAGAGCGTGGAGACACTGAACGCGCCTTGCGTTGGCGGCAACATGCCGTTTGGCTAAAGACTTCGGTGGAAGCGGAGGGCTGGGATGCGTCCTGGTACCGGCGCGCCTATTTCGATGACGGTACACCGTTGGGCTCAGCTTCAAATACCGAGTGCCGCATTGATTCGCTGGCTCAAAGCTGGAGCGTAATTTCCGGCGCCGCCGATCCGGAGCGGGCGCGGCTGGCGATGAATTCGGTTCGGGAATACCTGATACAGCCTGGCGACGATCTGGTGTTGCTGTTTACGCCGCCGTTCGATAAAACACAGTTAGATCCCGGTTATATCAAGGGTTATTTGCCGGGCGTAAGAGAAAACGGCGGGCAATATACCCATGCGGCGGTCTGGTGTGTTATCGCTTACGCAATGCTCGGGGACGGCGATCAGGCAGGGGAACTGCTGCATATGTTGAATCCGATTAACCGCAGTGCTAACCGAGCCGGAGTTTATGCCTACAAAGTCGAGCCTTATGTTATTTCGGCGGATATCTATGCCGTTCCGCCTCATGTCCGCCGAGGCGGTTGGACTTGGTATACCGGTGCCGCCGGATGGTTTTACCGTGCCGGCCTGGAATGGCTGTTGGGCCTGAATATCCGCGCCGGCAACATGCACTTCAATCCTTGCATTCCACGCGAGTGGCGCAGTTACAGCTTAACTTTCCAACATGAAGGCGCTTACTATGAAATCAGCGTCAACAATCCTAATGGAGTGACTAAAGGTGTCGTGTCGATCGAGCTGGATAGCGTCGTACAAGAAGGGAAGGACAGCATCCGGCTGCTTAACGATGGGCAGAAGCATCAGGTGTTGGTGCTGATGGGCTAACGCGGTACTTAGGAGTCGTAAATAAATAACTGGCCGTTTTTACTTTGTATGATGTGGGCGGCTGATGGCATAGTTCCAATCCTTGCCGTGAAATTTCGCCGGAGTGTGATTGACCTCCTTGAGTTCTTGATTGCTAATCGAGATACCTGTCGGATAAATGTTCTTGTCCAGTTCCGCTTGGACCGTGAGGCCCGCATCTGTCGTAGTATTGGCAATCAAATTAACGACCACTTCGTGGTCAATCAATGGCCGACCCCGCCAATTTTGGGTGATGTGGCAGAACATTCGATGCTCAATCTTGTTCCATTTACTCGTGCCTGGCGGAAAGTGGCGCACATAAACCCGCAAATCCGTCTCATCGGCAAACTTTTGCAATTCCACCTTCCATAGCCTGTTCCGGCTAGCGCTGCACATAAACAATAAACCCGCCGATTAAGGCACGATTTCGCCAATCACCAACTTCACCACGCCATTATCCACAGTCGTTGATAATGGCATTTTGCCAATCGGTTCACCGGATTGCGCAATGGCGTTGCCGGTATGGCTGACTCTCGCGCTGACTTGCACATTCGCCACTGACGAAAGTGTCATCGTGGGCATTATCGCCATGCTGTCATCAAGCGTCACCTCTAACGGCAAATCTTTTACCTGTTTTTTTACTACGGCTAACGGCATTTTTCCACCTTGAGCCGGTTGCGCGTAAATGAACACGAAGTCTTCGGGATTTGCCGCCGCTTTGACTTTTTCGTCTAACGAAACCGCTAAATGAATGACTTTGTTATTCTTAACCGTTTTCTTTTCAGCGACAGGCGCGGGCTGTCCTAAAGCTTCATGCGCTTGATTAATCAATTTTTGCACTTCCAGATAATCGGCATCTTGCGGCTGATAATGCGTTTGCAGTTTTTGCCAATAACCAATCGCTTCGTTGAATTTACTGTCTTCCGCATTCGCCAAACCGTACAACCATAATGCCATGCCATTATCCGGGTCGAGTTCCAAGGCTTTTGCAACCAATTCGGCCGGTTCGCCGAGCAATGTGCCGCCTTTTTCCATTGCAATCACATCCGCCAGTTGCAATAGGACTTCGGGTTGTTCACCCGTTAAAGCACGCGCTTTCCGCAAGGCTTCCACGGCTTCCGGATAACGTTTCAACACTTTATAAGACCGCGCCAACATAATCCAACCTTCGGAATCGCCGGGATTTTGCGCCATTTTTTGAGCGAGTTTTGCAACCATGCCGTTAATGTCAGCCGCCGTTTTCGTGGGCATTTCGCCTTTAATCACGGTATCGTCAAAGGCACGCAAATTGCCTTTCACACTGTATAATGCCAACGCCAGCAACGGCACAAAAACACTTAATGGAATCGCCAGCCAACGTCCTTTTTTATCGTCGATAACCCGCGTTTCGGATTGTTTTAAATCGCGTTGCAAATTGACTAACAACTCGTTTTTTAACAGCTCATATTGCGTTTGTGTAATCAGGTCATTTTCTAAATCCGTTTTAAGGGCTTGCAATTTTTTCTGCGCCAATTCAATGTTGATTTGTGAGTCGTCATTCGACACGATTTCAGGTTTCAACCACAGCGGAATTAACAAAAAACACAACGCAATCGCAATCAACAATGCGACAAAAATCCCAAATTGAATCATTTTTTATTACCCATTTTTGTCTGTAAAAGTTTGTTAAGATCAGCGAGTTCCGTGTCGGATAATTTTTCTTCGGTACTATTTTCGCGGCGTTTGAGCAACGACCAAAAACCGATGCCGCCGATTAACAAGGTCAATACCGGTGCGAGCCATAAAATCAACGTTCGTGTATTAAACGGCGGACGATACAACACAAAATCACCGTAACGCTCCGTCATGTAAGCAATAATTTGCTCGTTACTTTCACCCGAATTGAGCTTTTCATAAACTTTGCGCCGTAAATCCTGTGCCAGTTCAGCGTGTGAATCGGCGATATTCTGATTTTGACACACCAGACAACGTAATTCTTCGGTCAATGATTGATAGCGCAATTCGATTTCGGGATTGGCAAATTGATAAACTTCAATTTCAGCGTGAACGCTTTGACTTAG
>JAUGSS010000058.1:0-48194 GCA_044426515.1 Methylococcaceae bacterium
CCACGCAAGCAACTCCAACAGCACATCGACTAGCGGTGTGCGATTTTCATCGTTGATTTTTGGTACGTGTGGCTTGAGAGAGTCCATGTACTATTTTAACCCGATTCGTAATGTTATTGCCTGCGACTAATGAGAAGTTACTGATTGTCCGCTTAATGCCTTCAAATAATGGCTTTTTTGTATCCGTAGACAATTCATCAGGGAATGGAGTGTCGCCTGTCAAGCCTGTTGCTTCTAATGCTTCAGTTAATTCAGGCCGTAGTTGCCAAACGAATTTTATACCGTCTTCCCAACCGTTAAAAAACAAGTCCCAAAACTTATATTTCTTTTCACTTCTTGCTGTAAAGTTTATGTCGTAATGTTCTGCGATACGTTTAGCGTATCTACCAACTTCAAAATTTAATGAGCCGTGATGAGTTCCTAATATAAGTCCGACTTGACTCGCGTATGCTTTGTGGTCTTCGAATGTATAGAGCGCTTGAAACATGGAGATGCCAAGCTCTTTAGTTAATTCGCTATTTTGTAAGATTTCTATCCATTGCTTTGATGTTAGTTCTGTTGCCATTGTTGTTCACTACATCCACTTATTTATCGTTTCCATACTTGCGTAATATCCCAACCAACCAAGCCGCCTCACCCCGATTCATAAACGGCTGCCAAGGCGGCATGGCGGTGCCTTTTCGCCCCTCAAGAATAGTTGAAATCAACAAATCATCGGCCTTCCCGGCCAATGCTTCGGGTAACAGGGAAGGACCAAGGCCGCCTTTTAAGGTCAGGCCATGACACGCTCCGCAATCATGATTGAGCAGATTGCGGAGCGTGGTTTGCCGCTCCGGCGAGGGTTCACCGGCAAGACTGGGGCCAGCCCAAACAGCGGTAATAACCCAGATTAAAAGCGGCAGTTTTTTCATGGTTTTACGGTTTCAACTTGGCATAGTACGCCGCAACATTATTAATATCGTCATCGCTTAACGAACCGGCGATAGCATTCATAATGTCGGATTTGCGGGTTTTATCCCGGTACTGTTTGAGCGCCGTTTTCAAATAGTCAACATCGCGTCCGGCCAGCGGCGGAAAAGGGGCGTCGGCTGACGGCATCCTAATGCCGTGACATTGCGAACAAACTGCCGCCGCTTTGGCCTCGCCTGCATAAATACTGGCTGCGTTGACGCTTTGAACCGCAGCCAATATCAACAATCCTGAAAGAATGCGGAGTCTCATTATTTTGCCCCTTTCATTTCGTCGGGAGAAAGGCCGCGGGTCATGTATCTAACACGGCCGTGAGAGAAGATACCGGCCGGGCTTTCCATCTGTACGGAAGCGACTTTTTCCAGAGATTTGGAATCATAAACAACGACTTCATCGCCGCTGTAACCGGCGCTGACATACAAAAACTTTCCGTCGGCGCTGTACTCAGGAAAATAAGCATGTCCGCCTACATCCAATGTTTTAACGACTTCCAGGCTCTTCTTGTCGATCAGCTGGACGGTGCGGGCGCGACGGTCTTTAGAGATGATATCCACCGCGACATAAGGCGCATTGGCGTGAGCAGCAGGCGATTCGGTACCGCCTGAAACCGGAACCTGCTTAACCACTTCCATTTTGTCCAGATCCCAGACGCTGACCACCATTTTGTCGCAATCGCCGAAGTTGGTGCCGAAACCGAGTGTGCGGCCGTCCACTTCAACCACGGAGCCGCCGCCTACATGAGGCACGCAACCTGCTTCCAGTTTTTTGATGATTTTGCGGTCTTTTAAATCAATCGCGGTAACGATGCTGTCGTCATAAGAAGCAACCATCAATTTGCTGCCGCCGTGGCTCAAGAAAGCATCATGCAAATGGCGGCCGACTTTTTCGATTTTGGTGACCGGGAAACCTTCTTTTAAATCCACCACCCAAACTTGACCGGCGTTTTCGAGAGCGATCGCAAAAATATCGTCAAACGGTGTGCCGATGATCATGCCGGAATCGGAAGAAACCATTTTGCCGTCAGGATCAACACCTTCCAGTTCAAAGGTTTTTAACGGCTCCAAGGTGTCGGCATCGAGAATGACAGCATTATGCGGCACATAAGAACCGGCCATGATGTATTTGCCGTCGCGGGAAACGCCCAAGCCCGGCCCGTTGAAGCCGGTTTTAACGCTACGCACCGCTTTCATGGAATATAAATCGACTTTAAAAATTTCCGCGGTATCGGTTTTGACATAAGCCCAGCGCGGATTGGCGGGGTTGTAGTCGATGATATGCGCGGCGGTGCCGGTGGGAATTTCGCCGATTTGTTTATGGGTAACACTATTAATGAATACCGCTTTTGAACCCGAACCACGGCCGTATTTGCCGCGAGCCGCCACCCCGATCACATCATCCATGCTGTTGATTTCATAAGTAGGCTTTGCAGGCAGTGTGCTTTCGTCTTTAACATAGACTTTGATCGACGCCTTGATGTCATCTATGGTCCAAGCCGGATTGGCTTGTTTCGGCGTAGTTTGCAAATGTTTAACCAAGCCGCGAATGTCGTCATCCGATAAACGGCCGTAGAACGGAGGCATTAAGGTGTCGAAACTTCCGGTCATTATCAGGCTGCGTAAAGCGGTAGGGCTACGGCCTTTCAGGGTCTCGGAATTCAAGCCGGGAGCAATAAACCCGCCATGATCCGAACCGTGACAACTGGCGCAATTGTCCTCGTACAATTGGTGCATATCTTTAGCTGTATCTGAGGCCGCCTGCACGCCAAAAGGCAAAATGATAGCGGCTAAACCGATAAGGACAGACTTGGGTAGGCGTTTTTTTATGGTATTCATTCTGTTGGACTCCAATGTAGTATTGAATCAATATTATCGTGTATGTTTGAAAAGCTCAAGCACTCATCATTGTTAATTCGAGAAAAAATTCATTGTCTCTGCAATTTGCTGTTTTGCATCATCCAGGATCTGTAGAGACATTTCCGGCGTCAAAGGCTGGTTTCCCAATTTTTGAAAGGCCGGTAGAGTAATGAGCAACGGCAACTTAGTGCTGCCGGGGGATGCCAAAACGTTATGGTATTTTGCCAATAATACAATGTCATTCAGGCTGATATCTTCAGTGGTACTGGTAAACCAGTCTGTAGACAATAAAGGGATTTGTTTTAAATTATCAGGGAAGCCCCATTTCTCCAAAATAACAGCGCCTATCTGTCCCTGAACTTCGTTTAGGCAAAGATTAATATCGCCCGCTTGATAAGAGCCTTGCGGCAAACTGTCGGCAAAAGTCAAAATCGGCAGCACGCCGATATTATGCACAAGTCCGGCCAGCAGCGCTTCGTCAGGGTCGACTTTCCGAGTCAATTGAGCCAAGGTATAGCTGATACTGGAAACCTTGATGCTTTGCAGCCAAGTATATTGTATTAGTTTTTTGATTAACGGGTTTTCGCTTTTAATCAGGTTGTTCATACTGAAAGAGGTCACCAGATTACGCGTGGTGGTCAGCCCCAGCCGATTGATCGCATCATAGCAATTGCTGATCGGACTCAGCGGCCGGTAAATAGGACTGTTGACGACCTGAATCAGCTTAGCGGAAATAACCGGGTCCATATTAACAATTTTGACAATATCGGCAATCCCGCAATCTTCTTGGATGGCTTTACGCAGTTGCAATGCAATGTCGGGAAAACTGGGGGTTTTAAGTTCGCCTTGCTTGAAATGCCGGTAAAAACGCTTAAAAAACGGATTATTTTTAACCGGCTCCGAAATTTTCAGGTCATTATTCAGGGGGGCGATAGTCCCTTCATTTTTCCGGAGTATAGTCTTGGAAATATGGATCACGGTCACATCCGATCCGGCAATCGCGGTAAAATAATGCAGTTTACCGGCTGACAACGGATACAACGCTTTAAAAGTGTTGGCGTTTACTTCAAGCCCGGAACCATTATCGGCCTCCATGAAGACATTGCCTTTGACTATGTAAATTAACGAATCCACTTCAGTACCCCGGTTAAAAACGATAGCTCCGGGCGCAAAACTGGCGGCGGTAATCTGTAATTGCTGTATCTCTTTTTCGGTCAGTAGCTGAGCGACCGGCATTAATCTTTCTAAAAACGAAACCGGAATATTGATGTTTTTTGTTGCCGCAGGCTTTTTATTAGGGATAAGTGGAAAATTCGATTTATCATTGTTTGGTGTCTGTTTGGGCGTTTTTTTCTTGAAAAGATTCCAGAACATAATGATGGAAAATGCCTCTATAAAAGTCTGATTTACGCTGGTCATGATAAGCAATATACAGCGAATTTACGAGGAAAGAAGTCGCTTGGCAGATTTTGGCAACGATGTATTCGCGGTCATTGGGGCTATGCTCAATACTGTTGATTTAACGATTGGCTGCTCACCGCTCTAACTGGCCGAGCGGAATCGAAATAACGCCGGCAACTGTTCGGAATGCGAATGGTATGAATTGTACAGTTTAGAGAGTAAAAAATGACGAAAGGGGATGGGTATTTAAGTTGGCCGAAAAATATCAGCGTCGTAAACACGGCTCCGAGTACAATAGCTAAAATCTTATTACCGAGGAAATCCTATGCAAACCTACCTACCCCTTATCAAAGCGATGCTGTCCGAATGGTATCTTTTTACTTTGAACAATGCGTTATACGCTGCGGCATTAGCGATAACTGTCTGGTTGCTGACTGCAATGCTTTACAGCATCAGGATCGGCGCTCTAAAAAGGGGAAAAATTGCTGAACAAAAGGCCGCCGGCAAAAACCTCAATGCCATGCAGCAACAGCTGCAACAGAGTCAAGAGGCATTGGCGGAAACCGTTGATCAAATGGAAAAAGTCCAGCGTGCCGCTCAAGACGAAACTCAACGCGCATTAACTTTGGAGCAACTGGTTTATCAACGTAACCGGCAGATTGCCGGGATTATTCAGACCCTGGCAACAAGTTTCGATCTTGGCGAACGGCCATTACTTGCAACTGAAGATGTTAAGGCTGATTCGTTGTGGCAACAGCATGACAAAGTCATTACCCAATTAACAGAGCGTCTTCGTAGCGAACTGCAAGCGAAAATCGAGTTGCAACAAACCTGTCAGGCAGAGACGGCAAAGCTGGCCGAAAAAGAAGCGCTGCTTAAGGCCCTGCAAACGACATTAAACAATCACACCAACCAGCTTTCCAAACTGGAACTGGCGCTTGAAGAACAAAAATCAATATTACAACATCAGGATAATGCACAGCAGCTTATATGCGACACCCTGAAAAAATACCAACCTGATACGGTGCGCGCCGCAGAGCCGGAATCGATTAATATCCCGCAACAGCCGCTACAATTCAAAGTAAGCCCGGATACCGAAGAAATCCTGATTGCCCCCCCTACGCGCGACGATCAAGCCGAGCCGGCTAATGAACAGCCGCAAACTGTGGTTGAACCAATACCCGCGGAACCCGTTGAATTGATAACAACTGTCGAAGACATTGCGCCGGCACCGTTAGAAATAATACCGGCGGACGAAGAAGCGCCGTCTGTGTCGGTCGATATCGAACCGCAGCCGGTGATTCCCGCCAAAGGTTCGTTTGGAAAAATCAAAAATCTGTTTGGTAAAAAGCAACAGCCGGTTAAAACGGAACCCCAATGGACAGTCGCAGAATCTGAGACTCAGTCGTTGCCATCGGACGAAGACCCCCTGCCGGTTAATACGGATGATGAAGCATCTGAAAAAGCCAAAAACAAACCGGGAAAATTGAAAGGTTTTTACAGCAAGTTCGCCTCGAAAGGTAAATGATGGGCTGTCGGCAGCAATACAGTTGACTTAACCGTTCAGCGGGATCGAAGCGAAAGTATTGCAGCCGGCGCCGCTTTCCCACGGTTTATCGTGTGTTTAAGCTGCTTCGTTTTTGTTCCTAAGCTTGTTTTCATATACACGACGCAGCCACGAATTACGGCTTTTGTCCCCCTCTCCATTCGGGCCAATCCATCCACACATCTTTAATTAGAACTTGTAAAACAAATAGTTAGCATGGTTGATCAGAAATAACAGTTTTATAAAAATCAAATGATTAAAAAAGATGTGTGCATGCTGCTGATTCGAAGAAATAAAACAGGACTTCCATTTTTATGTAGGGCGTGCCGTGCGCGCCTTCTCCGGGGCCTAAAATACAGCCGCTTCGTGTTTAAAAATCCTTTGGCGCGCGCGGCACGCCCTACACAATAGGCCGATTTATTTCGTATCTTTCGTGGCTAAATCGTCCTTTTAAGCTAATCGTACAGGTCGAAAATTTTCCATTTACCTTTTGCCAGATCATTTTCTTTTTTAGCCATTCAAGCTCCATTCGCTTTAACAAGTTTTTTCAAGTAGCTCCTTAGATGCAACAATGATATTCGATTTAATAAAACGGTTATTTTCAACATCAAAGCCAACCAATAAGCCGGTGCCCGCTGTTCTCGATCAACAGCCGATTACTAAATTGCCGCAAGCCGAGGCTGTCAATTTAATACCGGAGCTCGAACAAGATGATTCAGATCGCTTATCCTTGGCGACTAGCTTTAATGATTTTTTGCTGGGAACCCAGACAAAAGATAATCAGCCTCCAAATGAAGCTGAACGCTTTGTTGTTAACAGCCTGGAAAATATGTTGCGCGGCAAAATCCCGGATTCTGCGGTTCCGCGCTTACCGGAAGTGGCGATGCTGTTGTTGAAAGAGCTTACTAATCCGGATGTTACCCAAGAAACGATTATGTCGCATATTCAGCGCGACCCGGCGTTGGCCTCTGAAGTGCTTCGTATGTCAAACAGCGCATTATTTAGGCTTAGCGGCGGGGAAAAAATTGTCAATTTAGATAAGGCATTGATATTAATGGGCTTAGATGGTTTAAAAACTATTGTCAGTTCAGTTCTGATGAAGCGGCTGATGGTGATAGCACCTATCTATTTTCGTATGTTTGGGCAACATCTTTGGCAGCACTCACTGGATTGCGCTCATGCTTGCCGAGCATTGGCCAAGTATTACGGCCGCGCAGATCCTAATAATGCCTATTTAGTGGGCTTAATGCACGATACAGGTAAATTAGCCATTTTTAGATTGTTAACTCAAGCATTGGCGCAAGATTTGGATATTCAACCGCGCGGCTCGGTGTTCTCAGGGATCGTTAGAGATAATTCCCAGTCCTTGTCGGTTAAAATAGCACGCGAATGGGCATTGCCCGACTATCTGTTAACGGCTTTGGGTGAGCAAATCGGAATAAAATCCATAGGCGATTGTTCCATTTATGGTTTTATATTAAATCAAGCCAATATGCTGGCAGAATTTAAGAGCGTTGCCGAAATGGCTGTTAAATCTAATGAAAGCTTTGATGTTATGCTGGAAAAATACAGCATCCCGTTACACTTATTTACTGAGGTATTTCCTAAAGAAGCTGAAGCTCTAACGGCCGGTTAGTGAAGCCTAAATGCTCCCTATTGAATCAGGTGGCGGTTAAAAAACAGCATTTTGGCGAACCCAATACTGTTTATAACGCAGTTATCAGGAAACAAGAGGGTAGCCAAATACAAGCTCTTTATTCTTGAAGTGGTCAAAGCCTAAGAAACATCCGCAGAACCTTCATCATCTTGACGAAGGTGCATTCATGGTCGCCGGTGAGATCGTCCAGCTGCCTTCTAAAATGGAATAACTTTCAATGGCCTCGGTGATTCTACCGTTTTTTAATCCATTATTTGGGTGAGCGGCCTTTTCTCGGGCTCAGTTAGCCAAACTCACACAAGCCACGAATAATAAGACTATCAAGGTGCTAAAGACTCCCGATCTATATGAGGGTCAAGATGAACAATGCGGCCATGATCGTCAAAATAAACAGTAATCATGGCGGCGTCTCGGCACTGTTGCAATTCATCGGCCTTTACCTGATAAAACGCGCACAGCTCCGTATCGCTAACAATTTTATCAGCTGACGGAAGTACCGCCCTGCGCCGTAACATGCGATAGCTTATCCAGCATAACCAGAGCGCAACCATCGCCAATAAGGTTACAAAGTAAATCTCCATCAGTTCCAGCAGGCTTTTATAACCGCCAAACCAGCGCATTTCGTTAATCATCTTTTTATCGCCCATTACCCAACTACTTAAGGTGACTAACGGAATCAGCAAGTAAATCCACATCACCCAACAGATAGCCCAGACGAATAAGGCGCCTACGCGTTTTTGCAGGCTTTGTAACTGGGGTGTGTTAATAATATATTCTTTCATTTTTCGCGTAAGCCTCTGTCCACGGTGACCCAGATAGCGCGTTGTCCGCGTTTCTTTTTTATCGCCCGAATCGAGCCGACAATGGTGGTGCCGACGTTTATCAGCCAATACACCAGGGGATACCACACCATCCAGTAATAATAGCGGGCAACGCCGCCGGTACGGTATTCGTAATGCGAATCTATAAACAGGCTGACGCCGAATTGAATAAGACAGGTCAGGCTCAACAACATGCTGGTCCAGCTGGGGCTTAGGTCATGCAACGATTCGTTGGTCGATTCGCTAAACAATTCCACGGGGGCGTAGAGTATATGCAACAGTATCAAAAATGCCCAAGCGATGCTGATCAAGCATTCGCCGTATAACAACCACATACCGCGTGACGACCAGCGAAACAACTCGCTAAAATAACGCAGCAATACTTCAGTGCCGCCCTGCGCCCAGCGTACCCGCTGTTTCCATAAACCTTGCAGGGTTTCCGGCATCAGCACCCAGCACAAGGCGTTCGGTTCAAAATAGATCGTCCAACCGGCCAGCTGTAACTTCCAGCTAATATCTATATCTTCGGTGACCATGTCGTTGCTCCAATAACCGACATCATGCAATGCCGATTTGCGAAATGCCGCAATAACGCCGGAAACGGTAAATACTTGTCCGTAAGAGCGTTGCGCCCGTTTGATCATGCCGACTATGGCTGAAAATTCGCCGACCTGAATCCGCCCTAATAGCGTGGAGCGATTGCGTATGCGCGGATTGCCGGTGACGGCACCGACATTGGGGTTATTCAGAAAATGCCTGACCATCCAAGCGGTGGCTTCGGGAGCCAACAACGCATCACCGTCTATGCAAATCAGGATTTCGCTATTAGCCAGTAATGCAGCGGTACGCAAACCCATCGCCTTGCCCTGATTGGTGTGTAAATTGACCACACGAAGTTGATCGTGTTGCTCGGCCAGCTCCTGCAATATCGCCAAAGTGTCATCTTTACTGCCGTCATTAACGGCGATAATTTCGAATGCGGGATATTTCTGTTGCAACAAAATTTCCACGGTTTCACGAATATTGTCCGCTTCGTTATAACAAGGAATCAAAATAGACACTGGGGGATAAGCGCTTAATTCAGGCAGGTGTTCGGCATTACCCTGCTGTTTCCATTCATAACGGAAATAAAAAATTATCGCGCCGAACATCCAAATGTAAGCCATAAACAAAGGATAGTAATAAATAAATCCTTCGACGAAGCCATCCAGCGGTTTCCATACTGTCACAAAGTCATGCCATTGGATCAATAGCATTGCGCTTAAGTTTTGTAATAAAGTGCTCATAGTTTTTTAGGGGTAGGGGCAATCCCTTGTGGTTGTCCACAGTATATCAGGGCAACCGCAAGGGATTGCCCTATGGTGCTAAGGCGAGACAGGAAGTGAAAAATGTTGTTGTAAATCGGTCAAATGCGGCTGATCCTCAAAAACATTGTCCGGGTAATAACCGATATGATTGACGCCGAGTTTTTTCAATAACTCCAGTTGTTCAATAAATACCGGCATCGGAATTTTCTGTTGGACTTTCCAGTTAACCGATTGCAGCTCGAACACGGTTTTTTTAAGGCCCTCGGGCTGTTTAAGCGCCGCTTTTACCAATTGTGTGAGCCACTGCTTTGGGTTTTCAGCCTCTTCCATAAACGGCATAGCCTCAATGGCAACGTAATCATAATGCGTTAAAAAGGATTTAAACGACTGGGCGTACCATTCTTCACTGTAGGGCTTTAACAAAGGCAAAGCATAAAAATTACGCGCCGTTTTTATGCCGGGCCGGTAAATGCGCACCCGGCTTGCCAGTTCATCGGTAAATAGATTAATCAATTCGGTTTTATGTTGCGCCCAAGCCATGCGCATTTCGCTGCTCGCATGCAATTGTTCAAATTGATCGGGCAAGCCCCATGCTTCCTTCGCAAAGCTTAGCGCTAGCGGCGATACGTCTTCATAATCCGATAAAATTCCGTCATCGTGAAATAAGATGCCGTCAAAATTACAATGTTTGGCTAAGTCTTCGTAAATTTCAGCCACATATTGACGCGCTTCGGGGTTGAACGGTGACAACCGGGTATAAACATGGCCGGCATTTTGCGCTTTGCCGTCCCGCCATTCCTGAACATACCAGGATTCCGGCAGTTTGCCCTGGTAGGCCATAATCGGCATCCAAGCATAAACTCTAACTCTGGCTTTCATCTTCAATTGCCAAGCAACCCGGCTGAACAAGTCCTGCTTTACCGGCAAATGCCGATTGGGAAAATAGAGTGCATCGGCATTGCCATCGCCGTCAGGATCGGCATAGGCCTGCAAATAAACCGTATTGATGTGCATGTCTTTGATGCGTTGAACTACCGCATCCAGATTATGCTCGGTTTGCTCGGGATCTTTATCGTAAAGATAATCCATATCCAGGTGCGCCACCCGTAAAGACTTATCGGTACGCAGCCCGGTAACAAGCTCTGCAAATTGCCCGACATCGGGATTATCTACCATAATCAAGCGCCGCAAAACGCTTATATCCGCCAAGGTGTTTAAGCCATCGATCAGCCCCATCGTCATCGGCATTCCGGCTTCACGCGACGCCTGCACGGCAATTTGATTATATTCCCCATACGGCCAGACCATAACCCTGGGCCTGACACCGGCATGCTGAAAAATGAACTCGGCACTTTTCAACAAGGCGGCATGGATACGTTCGCGATACTGCTCATCGGTTTCGTAAACCAGCATCGGGTCATCATATAAGCGGGTAACCGCGGCGGCCTGAGAATTGGCTTGCGGATTAGCTGTTATGCCTTTATGAAGGTCATAACTGTGCGAAGCGACCTCTACCAAGCCGGACCGCAGCATTTCTCTTATCTGCTCCCAGTTGAGCAATGGCTTGCCCGGTTCGTCAGCAGTGACGTTACCATCCATCCAGGTTCCCACCAGCGCAACCGTAGCGGGATAATGGTATTTTTTTAATAACGGGAAGACTTGGGTATAAAAACTTAGATAGCCGTCGTCAAAAGTCAACAGTGCGGCTTTATCGGGCAATGCATCTTTGCCCGCAGCCGCATCAAGAACATTTTGCACACTGATAATCTTGTAACCTTTTTTTTTCAACCAGCCCAAATGTTGTTCAAGATGCTCGACACCGACATCCATCTTATTAAGGGAAAGTTTAGCACCTTCGGCACTTAGTATGTCGTGGTAATTGAGAACCAGAAAGGAATGTTCTTTGGCCGAGGCTGTGCCGAAAAAACCGATAAGAAAAATCAACAAACACGCTTTATTTAAGTAATTGACTGCTGTAACAGGAGTAAAAATGGTCATGACATCCAGATTGTTAAAAGAAAAACTCACCTACGGATGACAATATTAACCGAAAAACGCGCAAACCGGATTGAATAATCGGTTGAGTATAAGCATTGCAGCCTGCTCTCGACCGCCCTCCCCGTCCAACAGCCTGCTACTTAACAAAAAAGCCTATTTTTTAATAATGCCCTCCATTATCACCATGCAATAAATAAACGGTGTCTTGCTCCGTTGTTATCGCTCAATTAAAAATCGATATCTTCATCATAAAAATCACCGAGCTGTTCCTGCAAGCGTTTCTTCTCCCAGTACAGTTCAATTTTTCTACGAGCCGCCATTTTTTTTGCGGCCCGCTCACTTTCATTAGGAAGCGTTATATACTCATTGCTCAATCCCAAATCGAAGCCTTCAATATCAAGATCAACTTCATCCTTGTTTTTGTCGACACTAACTTCAGATGCGGATTTATCTGATACGGATTTAGATACTTTCATAGTCATAATTAATCTAGCTTTAAAAATTCACTTTTTAATTACTTATGACAAGCTTGTAAAGTGAAATTTTAATTCAACCGTAATAAAACTCTGTAATAAACGCGGGCTAAGTCCCCGCTTTTTTAAAAATATCAGTCGCTTGACCGAGCTATACCTGATCGACGCTTTTCATTCTTTACCTGCCATAGTGTCCCCTTTAACTTACCGGCCATATTTTTTTAGCTCAGAATTTTTTTAAGTATTACAATGCTCAACAGGTTTAATAGTCTCATTTAACAAAATTGTAATAATAGGTTTATGAAAGCAAGCGTACAAATCCTAATCAGTACGGCATTTATTGCGCTGACGGCATGTTCGACTCAGGAAGTCAAACAAGATACAAAATCCCTGTCGGCTCCCGATAAATTGCCCGCAATAACTGATAATTCATCGCAAAACTCAGCTTCGAATCCATCACCGACCTTGGTTAAAGGAAACAAAACATTAAACTTGGTTAGAATCATGGATGGCGGGGCCTGTAAGAATGATTTTCAAGGCGCTAAAGGCGCATTTCTTGTCTACGCCGACCCGGCCGATGTAGAGCGGATTAAACGCGATAAAGGGCCGCAGATCTTCAGTGATTTCGAAGCCAAAATTCAAACTTTTTCTACACAGGCTTTGCAGGAAGCCATTAATGCAACCAATCTCGCTGAAGACCCCTTCGCCTTAGGCGCTGATGAAGCACAAGAAAAACTGACGAAACAATTGTCTAATAATTTCCGTAAAAACGTGGCTGCTGCCATCAATATATTTCAAAAAGACACAAACTTGGCGATTGATGTTGTTCCATTTGCCTCATCATTTATTTTTTATCAACAAGGCTGTGAAGCCACGCATCCGGAACCGGAGAACTGAACATAACCAATTAAGAGGTGAATCATTATGGGCTGGAGAGAACGCACACATGAAGACACATATTCCGACGCAGATGCCGAACAGCGGTTAAAGGAAGAATTACCCCACTGGTATCTGGAAAACGGCTGGATTCGGCGCAAATACAAGACCAGCGGCTGGAAAGCGACACTGATGGTTGTTAATACGGTAGGGCATTTAGCTGAGGCGGCATTCCATCATCCTGATCTAACGGTTTCTTATGCTTTTGTGATCGTTAAGCTGATGAATCATGCGGCTAAGGGTATCACCAACAAGGATTTTGAACTGGCCCGTAAAATCGAAGAAGTGATCATGTGGCAACCCGGCAAAGAAGGCGGTGCACTAGAAGGTACCCCCGATGACCCCCGGTTTAAATATCTCAAGTATGATTAGGTAAGAATATACGGATGGCAATCAAACGGATTTAAACGGATTTTTAAAAAGTTGATCAAGGTGGTTTACATACTTTTATCCGTTAAATCCGCGTCATCTATCGACTGCATGGATGCAGCAGCAATGCCGAGTGCCGTTTCTTTAACTGTCGAAGTTGCCGCTACTCAATTATTTTGAGTTTTAGCAGATGTACGCGCCGACTGTCCGCTCTAATCACTTCAAATTTCATTGCATCCACGACCAGACTCTCGCCTTTTTTGGGCATATGTTCAAGCTGACTGACAATAAAACCGCCAATAGTATCGTATTCATCAGTCGCCAGATGCGTGGAAAAATATTCGTCGAACTCATCCATAGGCGTCAACGCTTTCAGCATATATTCATTTTTACTACGCTGAAAAATATAGCCTTCGTCTTCATGATCGTCATGTTCGTCTTCAATTTCGCCGACGATTTGTTCTAACACATCTTCAATGGTGACCAGGCCTGCGGATTGCCCGTACTCATCGACGACAATCGCCATGTGATTCCCATTCGTACGTAATTCTTTAAGCAGTACGTTTAAGCGCTTACTTTCCGGCACAACATAGGAAGGCCGCATTATTTCATGAACTTTTCGGGTTTTATTTTCTAATACGCGGGCCAGCAAATCTTTGGCTAACAGCACGCCGACCACCTTGCTCCGATCGCCGTCAATAACCGGATAGCGGGAGTGTCCAAATTCCGTAACCAACGGCAATATGGTCTCCAACTCAGCATCTTTGGGTACGACGACCATTTGAATGCGGGGAATCATAATATCCCTGACCCGCATTTGTGACACTTGCAAAACGCCTTCTATCATGGATAAAGCATCCGTATCCAATAAGCGTTTTTCTCGTGCTTCTCTTAATATTTCAAGTAAATCCTCAAGGTCTTGCGGCTCCCCAGTCAGTAAATGGCTGATTTTATCAACCCAGCTTCTCTGCGGGGAGTGTCTACTTGGGGGTTGTTCGTCACTCATTTATCTATTACCTCTGTATAGGGATTATTTATATTTAATTTGTTCAAAATAGCTATTTCTTTGTTTTCCATAAGTTCGGCTTCATCGTCGTCGATGTGATCGTAACCTAACAAATGCAACACGCCATGCACAATAATATGCGCCCAATGATGCGTTAACAGCTTGTCTTGCTGCAACGCCTCTTTTTCCAATACCGGCGCACATATTACCAAATCACCCAGCAAATCCAGCTGGATACCCTCGGGTACGTCAAGCGGAAAGCTGAGAATATTGGTCGGGCCTGATTTATGGCGATACTGTTCATTAAGCTCGGCACTTTCCTGTTCGTCAACAATACGTACTACAATCTCGGTGTCCTGATCATAACCCTCCAGCGCAGCATCGACCCAAAGCTGGATTTGTTGCTGATCCGGCTGACCTGCCGATTCAAAAATAGCCTGGATTTCTATGTTGTTCACGATTCGGCCTTGCTTGCTTTCTCATAGGCCTCATAGGCACAAACAATGCGTTGCACCAACGGATGCCTAACCACGTCACGCGCATCAAAGAAGGTAAAACTGATGCCTTCAACATGCTTTAACACTTCAAGCACATGGCGCAAACCGGACATTTTTTCCGAAGGTAAATCGATCTGGGTGACATCACCGGTAACTACCGCCGTCGATCCGAACCCGACGCGGGTAAGAAACATCTTGATCTGCTCGACGGTGGTATTTTGCGCCTCATCCAGAATAATAAAAGCATCATTGAGCGTTCTGCCGCGCATAAAAGCCAGCGGTGCGACCTCTATAATGCCTTTATCGATCATTTTTTCAACCCGTTCAAAACCGAGCATGTCGTACAACGCATCATACAAAGGCCGCAAATAAGGGTCGACTTTTTGCGCCATATCGCCCGGTAGAAAACCGAGTTTTTCACCGGCTTCTACCGCGGGACGCACCAGAATAATTTTTCTGACTTTTTCACTTTGCAATGCTTCAATGGCACAAGCGACAGCCAGATAAGTTTTGCCGGTTCCGGCAGGCCCCACGCCAAAATTTATATCATGAGTCACAATTTTCCTCAGATATTCTTGCTGGTTAACGCCTCGCCCCCTGATCATCCCGCATTTGGTCTTGATACTTACGTTTTGCCGGGGCGACGTTACCGAAGCATCCAACAGTTCGGCAATGGATGAATCCTGCATGGCCAAATGGACCAATTCGGCAGTCAGGTGTTCTTTTTCGGTGCTGGCGAATAATTTCTGCATAACGGCGCAGGCCGCCTTGACTGCGCTATCTAAACCCGTCACCTTGAACTGATTGCCGCGGTTGGCGATCTCGACCTGAAGACGCGACTCAATCTGGCGCAGATGCTCGTCAAACTGGCCGCAAAAATTGGATAACCGGCCGTTATCGGCAGGAGCCAAAGAAATTTCCTGTGAAATCATAAATCAACTGTTACCAAACATGTTTTATCAAGAAAAAGCATCAACGGAAGCATCGACTATCCGGCCTCGTAAAGAATTGGGCAAAGCCTCGGCAATCAGCACATCGACAAACTGTCCGGCCAAGCGGGGATGACCGATAAAGTTAACGACCCGATTATTCTCGGTCCTGCCCTGCATTTGCAACGGATTCTTTTTAGACTGCCCTTCAACCAACACCGTTTGCACGGTGCCGATCATGCTCTCGGAAATAGCCGCCGTCATTTCATTAATGCGATTTTGAAAACGTTCCAAGCGCTGTTTTTTAACTTCCACAGGCACATCATCCGGCAAATCGGCCGCCGGCGTTCCGGGACGCTGGCTATAAACAAAACTGAATGACAAATCGAAGCCGATTTCTTCGATGAAAGACATGGTTTCTTCAAATTCGGCATCGGTTTCACCGGGAAAACCGATTATAAAATCCGACGACAAGTAAATATTGGGCCGCACAGCCCGCAACTTGCGGATGATTTCAATGTAGTCGGCACGCACATGCCCGCGCTTCATCATTTTTAAGATATGATCGCTGCCGCTTTGTACCGGCAAATGCAGATGGTCAACCAATTGCGGAATTTCGGCAAAAGCCTCGATCAACTCATCAGTGAATTCCATCGGGTGCGAGGTGGTAAAACGAATGCGATCTATGCCCTCCACCGCAGCCACATAATGCAGCAATAAAGCAAAATCGGCGCTATCGCCGTCGTCCATTACACCGCGATAGGCATTAACGTTTTGGCCTAGCAGATTAATTTCCCGCACCCCTTGTTTAGCCAATGCGGTAATTTCGGCGATCACGTCGTCCAGCGGACGGCTGATTTCTTCACCGCGGGTATAAGGCACCACACAAAAGGTACAATATTTGCTGCAACCCTCCATCACCGAAACAAAGGCTTTCGGGCCTTCCGCTCTGGGCTCAGGCAACGCATCGAATTTTTCTATTTCAGGGAAGGATACGTCAACCACGGGCTTTTGTTGATTACGCGCTTGATCCAGTAACTGAGGCAAGCGATGCAGGGTTTGCGGCCCGAACACGATATCCACAAACGGCGCCCGCTTTTGGATAGCCGCGCCTTCCTGACTGGCGACACAGCCGCCAACGCCAATAATCACGTCGGGACGCTTGTCTTTAATCTTGCGCCATTTACCTAAAGCCGAAAATACTTTTTCCTGCGCTTTTTCTCGTATCGAACACGTGTTCAGCAACAAGACATCGGCTTGTTTTGGGTCGTCAATCAATTCAAACCCATGTGAGGCATTGAGCACATCCCGCATTTTATCGGAGTCGTACTCGTTCATTTGGCAACCGTTGGTTTGAATATAAAGTTTTTGAGTCATGTTTTTAATAGTTGAATCACCTGAAAATCACTGAGGCCACACCCCCAACTTAAACCCCGTTTCTTGATCTTATTGAGACGGAACGGCGGTATTAAACCACCTTGTAGTAATAAAAAAAGCCCTGGGCAATCGACCAGGGCTCGATAAATAAAAATTATTATAACCTGAACACAGTTTAAACAGAAAGCAACACACGGGACGGGCATTTCCGGCTTGTCGTGCAGTCTGCCGAATACACCGGGTTATGCTCTATTAAAATTCCTCCCAATCGCCGTTGCTAACTGCCTGTAACTGAGGCTTCGCCTTGGCCGGTCTTGCGCTGAGCGAAGCCGAAGAAGCAATTGGATTCCTACTCGCCGTCGGCGTTGTACGCGGATTACTTTGGGAACTCTGTGAGCTATTATCGACAGTAAAGCGCGCTACTGTAACCGACAAATTTTGCGCCTGTTCTTCCAGCGATTCCGCTGCGGCGGCGGCTTCTTCTACTAAAGCGGCATTTTGTTGGGTCACTTCATCCATTTGTCCGATAGCCTGATTGACCTGTTCGATACCGGAAGTTTGTTCAACTGAAGCGGCTCTGATTTCAGACATAATCACGGTAACGCCGCGAATGGCGCTAACAATTTCTTCCATGGTTTTTCCGGCCTGAGCCACCAGTTTAGTGCCGTCTTCAACTTTTTCCACCGAATCGCCAATCAAGTTTTTTATTTCCCCGGCGGCGGCGGCGGCGCGTTGAGCAAGATTGCGCACCTCTCCGGCCACCACCGCAAACCCCCGGCCCTGCTCACCGGCGCGTGCCGCTTCCACTGCGGCATTAAGAGCAAGAATGTTGGTTTGAAAAGCAATACTGTCAATCACCGTGATAATATCTACAATCTTACGCGAAGATTCATTGATGCCTTCCATGGTGGTTACCACCCGGTTAACTACAGATACACCTTTGCCGGCAATATCGGTCGCGCCAACTGCAAGCTGGTTGGCATGTTGGGCGCTTTTGGCGTTCAGCTGCACAGTGGAAGTCAGCTCTCCCATGCTGGCCGCCGTTTCTTGCAGACTGGCGGCCTGCTCTTCGGTACGATGCGATAAGTCATTGTTACCCGCAGCAATTTCTTTGGCTGCGGTGTTGATATGGGTGGTGGATTCCTTGATTTCCCCTACCAAACCCCTGAGGTTTTCCACGGTGCTGTTCATGCCGTCAATCACTGCGCCAAAGGTGCCCGGATAGTCCTTGTTGATAGTTTGGGTCAGATCACCTTCGGACAATGCGCTCGCAATAAGCGATATATCATTCAAACTATCCAGAGCTTCGAGCGAAAGGTTAATATCATTTTTTAATTTGCTGAGATCGCCGCGGCCTTCGGCCCGCACACGCTGACTGATGTCGCCTTGAGCAACACCGCCCATGACTTTGCCTATATCGCCCAGCATGGTCTGCATGGTCTGCATGGCTTGCATAGCGTTGTCTACGGCCAGCTTGTATTCGCCTTTGAACTCAACATCGGATCTTTTGCTAAAATTGCCCTCAGCTAAAGCATGCATAAGATCGGAAACAGTGTTGGTGAGACTGGACAGCATGCCGGTAACAAGATTGAGTTCTTTCAAAGCCCTCGCAAATCCGCCATGTAAGCCTTCCGGATAGCTTTTCCGCGAAAAATCGCCATAAGTTACGTAGGCCAAGGAAAACCGCATATCTACCTGCGCAGTTTCCACCTGATCCATAAGATCATTTAGCGCCCAGGCAAGTTTTTGAAGTTCTCGCTCCCTTCCGCCGATATGGGTTATTCTGGAAGTTACCACGCCTTCCCTCCATTCCTGACTGACATCAAGTAACCTCTCCAGTAACTGTTGATCGTCGGACCTTGAACTACGCCACCAGACAACAGACAACACCGAACCGAGCGTCAGCAAAGACGGCATGATTATTCCTCTACCGGCTCCGTTCAAGCCGGGGCTTAGAGCAAATATCCACCCATAAACCAACGAGCCGACCCATGCAATAGCAATAGCCGCTAATGCAAGGTTCTCGTTATTCTTAAAGTGACTGTAATACATTGATAAGCTCCTCGTAAGTAACGCCTTTGTCTTTTAATACATTACCCAATATTTCGCCTGAAGCCGCCATAGCATCCTTCGGCCCCGCGTTCCGCTCGGCATCCAGCATAGTGCGATACAAATCCGCCACAATCGGAATGGCCTTGGGATTAGGCTTGCGGCGCACCGAGGTGTAGCCGGCCCTTTGTTTATCTTTACCTCTCATAGGTGCGACATGAGTAAACACCCAATAAAATCCGCCGTCTTTTGACATATTTTTAACAAAAGCAAAGATTTCCTTATCTTCCGCCAAATAATCCCACAGCAACTTAAACACCGCTCTCGGCATATCCGGATGACGAATGATATTGTGTTGACTCCCCAGAAGCTCCTCCTCATCATATCCGGAAAACTCGATAAAAATCTCGTTTCCGTAGATAATCCGCCCAGTTAAATCAGTTTTGGATACGATGAAATCATGTTCCCGCATGATCCGTTCCTGACTGGTCGGGACTATATCTTTTCTCTTCATTATTCTTCCTCGGTAATTACTCCTGCAGCGCCTAAAGCACCTACTTTCGGCGCTCTATCTCCCGTATGATCCACATGAATGTGGCAAATGCAGATGTTGCAGGAGCAAATATCTGTCCATGCGGTCGTCAATTAATTATTAGGCCAACAATGCTTCAGCAAACTTGTCAGCCAGTTTATTTTTATTAAAATATATCTATGCAAAGGCAGAAGGAACACACAGGCTTCAGTCAATAATGATTGATGTTATTGCCCTCCTACTGCCGGGGTATTCTTAATAACATAAAAAGTCATTTTAGCAAAAATATCTATAACGTTTGAGCGGCAACGCTGCACAAAAATATCAGCGTTTGAACTACTGGCAGTTTATAGAGGGCTTATTTTTGCGATAACCCCAAACTTCTGATGATCCAAATAATAGACCTCGTTCAGTTTAATAGCCCGCTTTTCATTTAACCGATAAATAAACGCTGTCTCTGCATGACCCGGATAAGGGGCCGAAGCTTTGCCATCATCCTTATTAGCGGAAAACTCCAAATCGACCGCCACTTGCAAACCTTGCTCCTGTTGCATCCGCAAATAGCCATCCAGCTTGCCGTCGCTGCTCTGAATATGAACAGGCGCACCGGCCTGCTGAACCCAAGCAACATGCAAGAGAGGCCGGTAAGCCGAGTCTTTTGATAATGCCGAGTAACTGTCATCAAGCGTTGTATTATCCGGTTTTTTATAAGCCGACAACTCAGTTAAGTCAGTCGGCCAGTTTATTTGACTGCCGGCCTGCTCAAAGATCTCGGTATTGGGCATAGCCTGCGAAAAAATAATCAACTCTATTTGATAAGCGCCGCCTTCAGCTAAAACAGGGTTGACAAACAGCCCCAGCATTGCCGCCATTATTTTAAGCATCGTCATTTTTTAACTGCCGCCTTTATGGTTAAGTTATCCAGCAACCCGGTTATAAACTCAAGTTTCTGTTCGGTCGTTTCGAACGGCTTTATAAACCTTAACTTATCCGCGCCATCGAATTTATAACATTGCGCCTGCGTTTGTATCAGGAAAATCAGCTGGTCGGTGTTAATATTAGGCGTCGCCGAAAAAATAATGCGTCCGCCGCCGGCATTGGCCTCTATTTTCTTGATGCCCAGTTTTTCGGCCTGCTGTTTTAATTCAGTAACGCTGAACAAGGTTTTTACCTGCTCCGGAAATAAACCGAAACGGTCGATCATCTCCACCTGTAATTCGCGCAAATCTTCCTTGGTTTCGGTACTGGAAATGCGCTTATACAACACCAAGCGACCATGAATATCCGGCAAATAATCTTCCGGTATCAATGCTGAAGCTTGCAGATCGACTTCCGGCCCTCTGTCCATCGGAGCGTCGAGTTCCGGCTGTTTGCCGGATTTTAGCGCGCTGACGGCGCGCTCCAGCAACTCGGTATACAAAGTAAAACCGATTTCCTGAATTTGTCCGCTTTGGTCGTCGCCTAACAATTCACCGGCACCGCGAATCTCCATGTCATGTGATGACAACATAAAGCCGGCGCCCAAATCGCCCGAAGCCTCGACCGCTTCCAGGCGTTTAACGGCGTCTTTACTCATTAAGCTAAGCGGCGGCACGATAAAATAAGCATAAGCCCGGTGATGAGACCGCCCCACCCGTCCGCGCAACTGATGCAATTGCGCCAGTCCCAATTTATCGGCGCGATTGATAATAATGGTATTGGCACTGGGTATGTCGATACCGCTTTCAATAATCGTAGAGCATAACAAGAGATTAAAACGCTGATGATAAAAATCCAGCATGATGCGCTCCAGTTCGCGCTCCGGCATCTGCCCGTGGGCAATTTCAATCCGCGCTTCAGGCACCAGCGCTCCCAGCTCCCTGGCCGTTTTTTCCATGGATTTAACATCGTTATGCAAAAAGAACACCTGGCCGCCGCGCTTGATTTCACGCAAACAGGCCTCCTTAACCTGTGCATCTATCCATTCGCTGATAAAGGTTTTGATCGCATGACGATTAGGCGGCGGACTGGCGATAATGGAAATATCCCTTAAACCCGACATCGCCATATTCAAGGTGCGCGGAATAGGCGTTGCAGTCAGGGTCAGCATATCCAGTTCATTACGCAGCTTTTTAAAATGTTCTTTTTGGGTCACGCCGAAACGGTGTTCTTCATCGATCACCACCAACCCCAACGCTTTGTATTTGATGTCCTTGGACAATAATTTGTGCGTACCGATCACAATATCGACCTTGCCCTGCTCCAGATCGTCGCTAATCTCTTTTTGCCGCTTGGGGCTGACAAAGCGCGACAGCACTTCGACACGCACCGGCCAGTCGGCAAAACGATCGCGAAAATTCTGGTAATGCTGCTGCGCCAGCAAGGTGGTCGGCACCAATATCGCCACTTGTTTGCCGTTTTGCACCGCAATAAATGCCGCCCGCATCGACTCCTCGGTTTTACCGAAACCGACATCGCCGCAAATCACCCGGTCCATAGGATGAGGACTCAGCATGTCTTCCAGTATCGCTTCGATCGCAGTCTGTTGATCCGGCGTTTCTTCAAACGGGAAAGCATCGGCAAAAGCCGCGTATTCGACATTTTCAATGTCAAAAGCATGGCCTTGCTTGACCGCTCTTTTGGCGTGAATCTCCAGCAATTCGGCGGCGACATCCCGGATACGCTTGATGGCTTTTTGTTTGGCTTTGCTCCACTGATCGCCGCCAAGCTTATGCAAAGGCGCATTTTCCGGACTCATGCCGGTATAACGGCCGATCACATGCAACGATGAGACCGGCACATAAAGCTTGTCGTTATTAGCATATTCCAAAGCCAGAAATTCCGACGCGATACCGCCAATCTGTAAAGTCTGCAAGCCTAAGTAGCGGCCCACGCCATGCTCCTGATGCACTACCGGCGAACCTATGGTCAATTCATTGAGGTTATTGACGATATTTTCCAGCTCATGCGCTCCGGATTTACGCCGTCTGCGCCGTTGCTGCACTTTTTCGCCGGACAGCAGACTTTCGGTGATAATGGCGATGGCCGGAGATTTTTTTTGATCGGATTCCAGCCACAAGCCATGATCCATCGGCGCAACAATAATACCCTGCGCTACTTCGGACTGGAGAAACTTGTCCCAGCTTTCAACCTGCTTAACGGTAATTTTGTACTGCCTTAATTTTTCCATTAAGGCTTCCCTGCGCCCCGCCGATTCTGCGACAAATAGAATCTTGCCGGCAAAACCACTTACGAAATGCTGTAATGCTTGGGAAGGCTGATCCAATTTTGCATCAATGGTTAAGTTGGGCAGCGGGAGGCAGTTCAAGACAACGCTGTCGGCATCGGCAACTTTGCCGTCAAGAATAATCCGGGCAAATGCGCCGGTTCTTTGGGCCAACTCATCAGCCGATAAAAACAGCAATTCCGGCTTCAGTAAAGGCCTGTCTACATCATATTTTCTTTGCTGAAACCTATCTTCGGCTTCAGCATAAAAAGCGCGTGAAGTTGCATCAAAACTATCCGACATTACCAAAACCGCCGATTTCGGCAGATAATCGAACAACGACGCCATTTGCTCTACAAACAGCGGCAAATAATAGTCAATGCCGCCGGGCGTGATGCCTTTACTGACATCCAGATAAAAATGGTTTTTAGGCGAACTTTCCGGAAAATATTCCCTGAAAGCCTGACGAAAGTGCTTGATGGACTCATCGGTAAACGGAAACTCCCGCGCCGGAAATAACTGAATCCGGTCGATTTTTTCTAATGACCTTTGCGTTTCAGGATCGAACGTGCGAATCGATTCAACTTCTTCATCGAATAATTCAATACGAAACGGCACCTTACTGCCCATCGGGAACAAATCGACTATCGAACCCCTGACCGCGAATTCACCGTGTTGGTAGACTTGCGAAACGCAATGATAGCCGACGCTTTCCAATTTGATGCGGTTGAGCTCCAGATTAAAATCATCGCCGACCTTAACGGCAAAACTGTTGGCCAACACATGTTCTCTAGGCGCCAAGCGATGCATCAGCGTAGTCACCGAAACCACCAGTGCTCCGCGCTTCACCTGCGGCAACAAGGCCAGCGTTTTCAGGCGTTCCGAGATTATTTCCGGCAGCGGCGAGAAAACATCGTAAGGCAAGGTTTCCCAGTCGGGAAAATGCAAAATGGGGTGTGCATTTTGTAAGAAGAACGACAACTCATGCTCAAGCCGCAAAGCAGTCTGATTATCCGGCGTGACAATAACAAACAGGCAATCTTCACTTTTAATGGCGGAAGCCAAAGCCAGAGAATCACCGCAGCCGGTTAAACCCGTCCAGATCAGTAATTGGTCTTGTTTTTGCGGAATCGGCGGAGAGAAAATTAAATTGTTAGCCATTAAAAAATCTTATATCTCGTTCCCACGCAGCGCGCGGAAATATGCAGTTAAGGCGCATTGCGCCACAAATGACAGCCAGTCCGTATAATCGCCCGGACTCAGTAATTATCAGTTCGCCATCAAATGCAGCGGAACGCGCTATGTATAACAGCGAGCACTTCAGTCCGGGAACTATGCAATTGTCGCATAATATGGCTGATATATGAGCTATAAACAAGATATTGACCGGTATGTAATCATCGCCCCGCCTTTTAGTAACGACTTGCAGTAAGGTACAATAACCGGGAGTTGTGCTACGTACATCCGGGGACAACATGCATAGCAACGGACTACCCTGCTGTCATGTTGATCAAATTTAAATCTAAACAGAGGTAAGATTATGAAAAAAAGTTTGTTTCTAGCTATGACGATGCTGATTTCGGGCAACGTAAGCGCCGCTACCGATCATTATGTATTACGTGACGGCGACTATGTTCGTCACCTAAAAGTCACCAAAATCAATGATGATTACACTATTAACGCTAATGTAGACTTTGAATCCACTGCCCAAGAAACAAGCAACGTTCACTGTTCCGAGGCTATTTCCGGTAAAGCCAAAAACACAGCTGAAAACGAATTGGTCCTGAAAAAACATTCTGAAAGCGAAGCCAGTTTCTGTGAGCTGAAAATTCAGCTTAGCCCCAACGGCGCGAAGATCGAAGAGTCGAAAGATTGCGATAACTTTACGGTAAGCAAATGCCATTTTTCCAGTGACGGCAAAGAACTGATTAAAGTTAAGTAATACAGCGGGTTGATGCCGTTCTAAGAAGCTTCTTAGTTAATAGCTTAACAACTTCACCACGAAGAAAATAAACTTCGTGTCTTCGTGGTGAATAAAAAATTAAAATCACCTAACAACTTATTACGACTGGCTTTTTGACGACTGCACGGATGCAGGAGGTCGAGCAATTGCCGACGCGTAATTCAGGCAACTGTAAAGAAAAAACTGCACACCGAAAATCAGGTTAGCCATCAACAGGTGAATCGGTTGGGCAACCGGAGGCATACCCAATCGGTCGAGGCTGATACCGGCAATAATAGCCGTGATTACCAAACCGGCCAGAGCTAAACCGACGCGTAACAACAGACTTTTTTTATCGACAGCGCGGACAATTTTCCAGGCCAGCCAAAGATTAGTGAATAAAATAATCGAGGAGAACGACCTGTGGATGTAAAAAATGACCGGAAAATCGTCACGCCAGTATTGGCGATCAATATAAGCATGATCATGGGCAATAAAATCCACCGCCTCCCTAACCTGAGTTCCCATAGCCACTTGCATCAGGGTCATGGTCATTGCCGCAATCAGTACAGTCTTAAATTTATCCGGCAGCGCCCGAATATCAAGTTGGGCGATCACATCCCGTTGCGAGCGGGTAATCGTGTAAATCAGCAATGCCACTATAAACAAAGCCAGCAACATGTGTAAGGTGATCATCAAAGGCTTGAGATTGCTTGCCACCACGGTCGAGCCCAGCCAGCCCTGAAAACCGACCAGGAAAAACACACTGACCGCCAAATAAAAAATGCTTTTGTCAGTCTTCAGATAGATGCGTGACGACCACGCCGTCAAAAAAATCAAAAAACCAATTGTCACACCGATCAAGCGGTTGGTGTATTCGGTCCAGGTTTTCAGCGGATTAAACTGGGTATTTTCATAACCGCGTTGAGCGTAAATCTCATGATAATTAGCCGGTAACTGGGATTCATCGGTAGGCGGCACCCATTGTCCGAAGCAGGTTGGCCAATCGGGACAACCCATCCCTGAACCGGAAGCCCTTACGATTCCGCCAACCAGAATGACAAAGTAAACGGCAAAAATGGTTAAGGTGCCTAATCGGCGAAAATGTGTGGCTGCTTGTGTATTAATCATAGTTTTAAACGTTTTTGAGAGAATTCCATCACTGTAAATCTTTACCGGTTTATTTGTTAAATCATGCCGTCAGCAATGTTATCCCGGTATGATTTTCCAGCTTAAGGTTATACGCATTGGTATCGGCAACTTGCAGAACAACCAGCATTTTGCAACTATTTTGCCTGCTTTCCGCGCACAGCACTTTACCTGTATTTTGTTCGGTGCCGGTGCTGTCATCAATGATGGTTGAATTAGGTTCCGGGGGCTCTAAGACATTGCATTCGGCGACAAACATTTCCCTTTTTGCCTTGCCCAGGTAATGAGTCCGGGCAACCACCTCCTGACCGGTATAACAGCCCTTGTTGAGGCTTACGCCGCCCAACTTATCCAGGTTAAGCATTTGCGGAATAAACTCTTCCGATGTTTTTGCACCCAGCCAAGGAATGCCCGAGATTATATCCAGATAGCGCCATTGCGCTGAATTGTCAGGCCGGAAGCCTAGCTGAAGCTGTTCTGACCAGAATTTCTTAGCGTTATCGACATTAGCAATGATCAGGCAGCGATCCTGAAAATCAACCACAATATTTTCCTGCCGGCTTGTTGTAAAACGATGTCCAGCCGCCTCGCCGGATAGAGTATGGCTCAAACCGATTAGGCACAACTCATCCGAACTGTCCGTTAAAGTCACATCCGATCGTAACACGTACATTTGCAATCTTTTTTTAACCGCTGCCAGTAATACCTTGGGTAAAATCATCAGAAAAGCATCGGCGTTTTTAACCAGTAAAAAAGTGCTAATCACCCTGCCCTTAGGGTTGCACATTGCGCCCAGACTGCTTTTCATATCGGTGATGTCATTAATATTACAGGTAATTTGTCCCTGTAAAAACTTGGCCGCATCACTTCCTGCAACAGTCAAAACACCCAGATGCGCAACAGGATAAATACATTTATTGCCTTCCCGCTCAGATGATAAAAAAACAACGTCGGTATCGTTGTCAAATAGTGCATTTTCAGCAAGCAGAAAATTTTTCCAGTTAGCGTTCATCAATAAAGAAAATAGGGGTGGATTTTAAAGTGTGTTGATTATATCGCTCTTTGTACCAGACAAAAAACCTGAGTGATCGCCGGAATACACGTATTATCGACTAAAAAATAAAAGACCAAGAGAGACTCAACTTGCCAAAAAAACACGAACCCTCGCTGCTGTTGGAACTTAAGCCCTCCCAACGGTTAAAACGGCTGCTTGTGGTAATACATACGTTCGCGTTAGGCTCAAGCATCGCCAATACTTTACCGCTTGCCGTTAAATCGGCTCTGTTGGTAGGCATTTGCATACATCTCTACTTTGCTGTCAAGCGCTTAAAAAGCGGGCAATACAACATCAAGCACACTGAAACATCAGGCTGGGAAATATCCGACGGTAATGACTTTAAATCGGTGCAAATCCTGAATTCAACCGTCATCACCGTATTCGCGATATTTTTACATTTTAACCACAATGCGCATAAGCAGTCCCTGCTTATATTAAACGACGCGTTAACAGAAGATGATTATAGGCGTCTTATCGTTAGACTGAAAACAGCTGATAGACAATAGGCTCGGGATATTACACCCGGCATGGAATGCGGCCAAATTAAACGCACCGGAATGATTTTCCAAGGTTTAGGTATTTTGCGATATACCCATATTGAGTCATTTAACTTAGTCTGCGCTCTATAATGTGTTCAACTCAGGAAATTGACGTCATGACAGCCACAGAATTGACTAAACAAGCGTTCAAACTCTACGACAACATTAGACGTCAAAGTTATAGAACGCCAATGCATTCAAGCCATAGGAAGCGTTTACAGTCCTTGGGACTTCGAGCCCTTTACCGGTATAAACGGCGTATGAAAGCCGAACAAAACCAGATTTTTCTGTTCCACGCCTCCCGTTGGGGATTTTAAGGTCTCATCAACAGCTCAGTACATGGGCTTGTGGTTCGGCCATGACTCATGTAGGAGCAGCGTGACGATATGACTAACGGCAAAGCCGTTTAGCGTTACGGCGCAAACAGACAATGCACCTAACCCAACAGACAGCTATTTTGTCACCGTAAACCCAACCGTTTCGTTGCCAACCATCACTTTAAAATCCCCCGGTTCCACAATTCGCTTAAAATCAATACCAACAAACGACAAGTCACGCGGCGTTAGGGTAAAGCTTAGGCTTTCAGTTTGCCCCGGATTTAACTCGACTTTTTTAAACGCTTTTAACTGTTTGTTGGGGCGGGTTACCGAAGCCGCCACATCATTGATATAAAGCAAGACGGCTTCTTTACCTGTTAACGCGCCGGTGTTTTTGACATTCACGGTAACATTAATGTTTTCGCCCATCTTGATTTTATCTTTTTCCACCTTCAAACCGCCGGTCTCAAAAGTGGTATAGCTCAGACCATGCCCAAACGGATACAGCGGATGATAAGTATTAAGCTCAAACGATTCGATGGGCTTGTAATCATACGGAGTAATACCGTTGGTATTTCTCGGATAAGAAATAGGCAGTTTACCGTTAGGGTTGTAGTCGCCGTACAAAATATCGGCAATGGCCTCGCCGCCCTCCATGCCCGGCAAAAAGCCCAAAATAACACCGGAAGCCCGTTCTGCAATTGACGTGATAATACGCGGACGACCGCCCAGGGTCAGCAAAACTACCGGTTTTCCGGTTGCAATCGCGGCATGGGCAAGATCGACTTGGGACTGATCGAGATTTAACGACTCGATATTGCCTACGGTTTCGGTATAAGGATGTTCTCCCAGGCTAAGCAAAATAACGTCGTGGTTTTTAGCCTCATCAACAACTTTTTGAATATCGATTGGCGCATAAAAAGAATCTCCCCCGATATAAGTCACCTTGCCGGCAGCTTTTTTTTGTATGGCCTCAAGGACCGTTAGTTTTTCCCGAGGATATAAATTTTCAGCCAAACCCTGCCAGGTAATAGTCCAACCGCCGTTCATCACGCTCAACAAATTAGCGCTAGGCCCGGTCACCAGAATATTGGCGTCTTTTTTTAGCGGCAGGATGTTGCGCTCGTTTTTGGCAAGCACAATAGATTCCCGCGCCGCCTGACGATTGGTTGCTATAGCTTCCGCCGTGGCAAAGTTCCCTTCTACCGGAGGCAGCGGTTTAGGCTCGAATAATCCGGCCTGATACTTGACCGTCAATATCCTGGATACCGCTTCATCGACTCGGGATAACGGCACTTCGCCGGACATGACCAAGTCGATCAATAAATCATAGAAAGAAAAATCGAACGGCACCATGCTCATGTCGATACCGGCCATTACCGCAATTTTTACCGCTTCTTTAGGTGAAGCGGCCAACTTGTCACGGCTGTAAAGACGCTTGATGTCTTCCCAGTCGGACACGGTAAAGCCTTTAAAGCCGAGTTCTCCGCGTAAAATCGTGGTCAGATATTGATGATTGGCGTGCCCGGGAATGCCGTCAACTTCCGCCGAATTAACCATCACCGCCGGCGATCCCGCTTTCACACCGGCTTCAAACGTAGGCAGAAAATATTCGCGCAACATTCTTTCGCCTATCCAGGCCGGCGTCCGGTCTTTGCCGTTAAGGGGATAACTGTAGCCGACATAATGTTTCAAACAAGTCGGCGCTTTATCGGCAGCGGAAAAATCATCGCCCTGATGACCTTTGATGTAAGACGTACCCATCACTGTCGCCAAATGCACATCTTCGCCGAAAGTTTCCCACAAGCGCGGCCAAAGCGGCTGGCGGCCTATATCCATCACCGTGGAAAAATTCCATTGCAGGCCGGAAGCGCGCACTTCCCTGGCGGTAATCTCGC
This sequence comes from Methylococcaceae bacterium, assembly GCA_044426515.1. GTDB lineage: Bacteria > Pseudomonadota > Gammaproteobacteria > Methylococcales > Methylomonadaceae > Methylobacter_A. The sequence continues at coordinate 29,828 of JAUGSS010000058.1, forward strand.
CTTCCTTGAAAGCCAGCTCCGGATTGAACGTTGCCGCCATGTTAATGGCCTGCGGAAACAATACCGAGTTTTGCGTATAAGTTGCGCCATGAATAGCGTCGATCCCGTAAATGACCGGGATTTTCAGGCGGCTTGTTGCCGCCGCATCCTGCACAGTGCGCGTCATTTTCCGCCATATTTCAATGGATTGCGCCTTGTTATCCGGCGTAAAAGGCGTATTAAGAATGGAGCCGACATGGTGCTTTAACACCGCATCTTCCAGCTTGGCCGGATCGATTTGACCCTCCGCGTTTTGCGCCTTGGGAAGGCCGATAACCGTAAAATCAACTTGCGTCATCTGCCCTACTTTTTCTTCAAGCGTCATCTTGGACAACAGATTTTTGACTTTATTTTCTATTGTTTTGTTAGTTTCTTGTGCACTCACAGAACGCACCGCCATCACCGATAGGATGATAATTAAAATGATAGGTTTGGTTGGCAACTTAATATTCTTCGTAGGAGGGTTGTTTAAGATTCAGCTTACAGCATATTGAGTTATATTCATTTTAAAGCACGGTACGATCTTTTTGCGAAAATATTATCGATTCGCTGTTCTTTGATTTTTTATGCGGCGAATTCCTTTGGAAGACCATGTAATGTTACAGAGGTTATGCTTCGAACAAATATCGGTTGCTCTTCGGACCAGCGCGGAGCTAAGGCCATTCCCCTATCCGGTATTGTGGATGTAGGACCTGTTGAGAGGTAAAGTGAGTTCATTATTGCTGCTTCAATGCGCTCTAAAAGACGAGGAACTGGATTAACTGGCGCGACGAAAATACGATAATTTGAAAGCAGATCATTGGCTGCAATACTAATCTCACTAGAACGCTTCTCGTACTCGACTTGTTCTTCGGCTAACTTTTTTTTGAACCAGAACCCGGGCCAGATCTCTTTGCGAATACCATTTTTTAAAGATGGAACATCAAAGATTGTATAAATACCATTAAGGTAAGCTCGTGTATGCTCTTGAAATCTTTTAGCGAATGGTCTACGTGTAATCCCAGCAGCGTAGATGAGATAGCCATCGCTATATTCAACAGTCCAGAGATAAATTCCACACTTCGAAGCCACCATCACGTCATTAAGGTTTTTTTCATCGCCTTGAGAACTGCTGCAAGGCCAAGTAAAAGGCCCCTCCCATCGTAGTTCAATTAAATTTTCGTTTTCCGTTTCGTAAGAGTACATATCTGAACAATAGACTTTTTATGTTGTTAAAGATACAGTTCAATAAGGCTTAACCGGAGCCATATTTTCCTTCTTATTAAAGTCCTCATCAATATCCCACAGGTCCGATCCTTCCGGCATATTGCCATCGTGAACCAAGTATTCACGTTGTTGAAGATAGGCGCTTTTAAAAAAACCATACCGGTCTATGGCCGCTTCCGTCGCAATTTTTTCATTAGTCAGATTGTCTGCACGCAAGTCAGTAGCATTTAGGCCGAATAATCCGCCGCTGATAACTCCACTATCAAGATAACTAATAGGATTCATTGCCGCATCGCCGATCATGCCGCCGACGCCTCGGGGAGAACTTGGCCCAAAAAACGGCAACACCAAATAAGGACCGGAAGGCATCCCCCAAACCCCCATTGTTTGATCGAAATCTTCATTATGCTTAGGCAAATCGATTTTCTCCGCGACATCAATAAACCCGGCAATTCCGACAGTCGTATTAACGAGAAAGCGCGCGCCATCCTGGCCGGTTTGCGAGAGTTTAAACTGTAACAGATCATTGATGGTTACGCCGATATCATTAATGTTACTAAAAAAATTAGTCACTCCACGATCGACAAACGCGGGGGTTATCCACTGATACCCATTAGCAATAGGCTTCATCAGGTAGTTATCGAGATGATCATTAAACGATTGCACCCCCCTGTTCCATTCTTCGAATGGATCTTGGGGATCTTTCGCCACCGTGGCACAGCCTCCCAATGTTCCCAATAAAACAATATATCCGAGTTGGGTCATCAATTTTTTCCGGTGCATAATATTCTCTCCACAACGCTATTATTTTTATGATAAGCGGATTTTGGCGTAACATATCATAAGTAGCCGCATTTATTCCTCATCATTTCAGCACTTCTTGGCATAACTCAAAAAAATGGATACCACTGCAATTCCAATAGACAAACGTTTCCGGGGCTTTCTCCCGGTTATCATCGACATAGAAACCGCCGGGTTTAATCCCAAAAAAAACGCATTACTGGAAATTGCCGCCGTTATTGTTGAATTTGACGCTAACCGCGACCTGGAAATTACCGAACGTTACACAACACACGTCATTCCTTTTAAAAATTCCGAATTGGACGAAGCCGCGCTCAAGTTTAACAAAATTGATCCGCATCACCCGTTTCGCATGGCTATTGAAGAGAAAGATGCGCTGCATATGCTGTTTAAACCGATTAAAGAAGCCGTCAAGCGTAACAACTGCACTAGGGCAATTTTAGTCGGCCACAACCCTGCTTTCGACATCGGCTTCTTGAATGCCGCCATTCAAAGAACTCAAATAAAACGCAGTCCTTTTCATCCGTTCAGCACTTTCGATACTGCGACATTGGGGGGATTGGTCTATCAACAGACCGTATTGGCGAAAATGGCCCAAGCCGCGGGGTTGGATTGGGATAATGAAAAAGCGCATTCAGCGCTCTATGATGCCGAAAAGACGGCAGAACTGTTTTGCAGGATAGTCAATCGCTGGAAGCAATTGGAATCAAGCGATAATTGACGGTAACAAACAGCACACGAATGAGCCGAAGCGTCATCCGTGTGCCATCGATTATTCTTCCGCTACACTGTCAACCGCTGCCAGCATTTTTACCAGCTCGCCTTTTTGATACAGATCGATAACGATATCGCAACCGCCGACTAACTCGCCGCCGATATAAAGCTGCGGGTAAGTCGGCCAGTTCGAATATTCTTTAAGCGCCTCGCGAAGCTCAGGGTCCTCAAAAATATTAACATGCTTATATTTGGCATGGCAGGCTTCTAATACTTGCACGGTCTGACCGGAAAAGCCGCATTGAGGAAAATCCGGTGACCCTTTCATATATAAAACAACTTGGTTATTTTCAAGCTGGTCTTTAATTCTTTCTATAACACTCATGACAATCGCCTAATTAATAAAAAACCCACTGATTTTATCAACTTTATACCGGCCAAAAAAGAAAATCTTGTAATAATCGACTATGGCTCTTTAAAAAGCCGCCTTACGGCTTTGGCTGAGTGCATCATAAAATCAGCATGGCTATAATGACAGCTATATTGACAGCGAGGCATTCATTATGAAAACAAGCGCCACTATTAACCTTCCAAGGTTTTGCACCTCATGCTTAGCTTAAGCATTCAATTCATCTTGGGATTCATCTATGCCAATGCCGGTGAATGGCTGACACATAAATATATTCTGCACGGACTGGGACAAAATCGGCATAGTTTCTGGGCTTATCATTGGTATGAGCATCATATGATTTGCGCCAAAAACGCGATGCTTGATCCAGGTTACCAATCGCTGAAATTAACGATATGGAACGCTCAAACCAAGGAGTTGGCAGTATTAGGAGGCATTGTGTTGCTGCATGTACCGGTGTTTATCGTATTTCCCTCGTTTACCGGAGCGGTGTATGCGTCCTTGATGCTTTATTACTACAAGCATCGTAAAGCTCATCTTGACCCGGCTTGGGCTAAACGCCATTTGCGCTGGCATTACGATCACCATCTTGGCGGCAACTGCGCCGCTAACTGGTGCATTACCTGGCCCTGGTTCGACTATCTGATGGGGACACGCGTAAAAAGCAAAGCGCTTCGAAAACCATTTGCTCCGAGCAAACCGAAATAGTCGGGTTATCGAACAATAAGAAACGGTAATTCTCAAGACAGTTTGTCAAATACATACGGCGCATAAATACCTTTCAGTTTGGCCGGATAGCTGAGTGTTGTGGCCCGGCAGTAATCGGTCGCAATGCAGATGGCACAAAGGTAGACCTGATGCTAAAATTATCGGCTCAACAATTTTAATTTTTTAGGAAGAACATGAGCAAAATTACTATCGAACACAATCCCAGCGAAGAGCGATTAAAACAGCTGGGCGTTTTCAGCTGGGCAATATGGGAAAAAGAAATTTCAAAATTTCCGATAGATTTTGATGAAACTGAATGCGCTTATGTGCTGGATGGCGAAATTTTGGTAACGCCGGCCGAAGGAGAGCCGGTACGAATTTTGCCGGGTGATCTGGTGTCGTTCCACGCAGGGTTGGATAGCCAATGGGAAGTGGTCAAGCCATTGCGCAAACATTACAGCTACGACTACCCCAATGGCATTTAGCCGCTGAATTATGCTTCGCAAGGGCGCTTTGCTTGATTTAAAAACCGTCGCTTGATTTAAAAACCGTCCGAAATAAGAAACTGATAGGCCGAATTTAACCTGATAAGTAGGTCTTCACTATCAGGTTAAGTCTGTCACAGCGCGCCCATAATCCCCCCTATACCAATCCAATAGACGCATAAGCACGAAGGGATTTAGGGTTTTTTCTGACTGGCTTCCAGACCTTGCCGAGCGGCCAATAGGTTCTGTTTCGCTTAAGCTTTAAGCGTAAAACCAACGCCTGTTCTTCTAATGTTGTTGTATTGTCACCCTCCGGCTACCGTATCAGCTGATAATTCGGCATCTAATACAACCCAGTCTATTTGTTTCTCAACCATTTCAGTCATTATATTTAACTCCAACTGCCCAAGAGAGGAAGCCATATTCAATTCCGATTCAACTTCTTTTAACTGCTCTAACTGCTCCAGCAATTCCAACAAATCCGTTTGATTAATGTTCTTAATTTTCTTCATTTTTTAGATCAGAGCCGGCGGGTATCCCTGCCGGACCGTTACCCCTCATTAATTTTCGAATAACTAAAACCCGCTGATTTTTACATTGGCTGCCGAATCGCGGCCGTCGCTTTTGCTGCCAAACCTCTTTTGTAAATCCGCCTAGAACGAACTATTATCAACTTTCAGCGGAGGCTTATATCCTTACTTTACCAAGCACTGACGCAATCCTGCAACGTTATGCATGCGCATCAATTGGTCAAAACTTGCTACACTGGAAGCCTGTCGGGCTTAGTGAGCCGGCGCCGAATTAATTCCACTGATTACAAAAAAAAGCCTATAAAATAACATTAAAAAACCACTTTTATTAATTCTTATCGGTCAATATCTTCTAAAATATCCACCTGCAGGGGTCGAAACAATACCTAGCCGACAGATTTCCAGCTGAAGAACAGTTATTTAATCCAACGATCTCTTTATAAAGCTCTTTCATCCGCTTCTTAACCTATGCGAATTTTCAATCTTTTTATTGCGTTGTCGGTCGGAGCGATCTCCATAGCAGCCGCTGATGTCGATAGCGCCTATCGGCTAGGTAGCGGTTATCCTGTTGGCGATACCGGGTTACGTATCGGCGGCTATGCCAGTGCTCAAATAGGAGCGCCTCATACAGCCCCCAAACATTTTGAGGTTAGCGATCTCAGCCTGTTTCTGACCTGGGATAATGGCTCTCGGCTACGTTTTTTCTCGGAATTGGAAGCCGGCGATGCACTCAGCGCAAGCGAGCATCAGTCGCTGGGAGTACAAAACGCCCATTTCGAATTTGAAAGAGGTTACATCGATGCCCTGGTGAACAACAATTTAACGGTGCGGATCGGTAAATTTCTTACTCCTATCGGTCAATGGAACGTAATTCATGCCGCTCCGTTGGTTTGGACCAGCTCTCGCCCCGTAGTGACGGAAAATTTATTCTCCACCCATGTTTCAGGACTCATGCTGCACGGTTCCATCTCCGTTGCTGAGCGTCAGCTTGAATATAGTGTTTATGGCGATATCAGCGACAGCATCGACCCGCACCGATCGCAAGGACCTTTTGAAAATGCAATAGGGGCTCATTTACGTTATTTCCTCGACGACACGCTACAAATAGGCGCTTCTCTTTCCCATTTCGCCCTGAATGAACCGTTGCCGGTCCGATACTATCTGTCCGGACTGGATATTGCGTGGTCTTATCAGAAATTTGAACTCAACAGTGAAATAGTTTTCCGCGCCAGTGACCATGCTTATATCAAAAATACTTGGCAAGGTTTTGTCCAGAGCGTGGTTCCTGTTAGCCGCCATTGGTTTGTTGTCGGGCGCTATGAATTTTTTGAACAGGTGCGGGAGCAAACCGGACAAGTCGGGGTGCTGGGACTTGCATACCGGCCTTTACCGCCGGTTATTTGGAAGTTGGAATATCAGCTGGGGACACACAACGAAATAGTAGCCCCGGACGGCCTATCAGCATCCTTTGCGGTACTGTTTTAATGAGCATGCGCATAGTTTACCCGTTACTTGTTAGTGTGTTTTTTGCCTGGTTTCCAATATGCGCTGCCGAACCTTTAGCCGTCATAACCGCGACGAGCAATCCGCAAACCACGCTCTCGCCCGATAGCTTAAAACTTATCTATCAACGCAAGAATCAAATGGATATGGAAGGAAATCACTGGATTCCGTTAAATTTGCCGGTCGCCGATCCCTTACGGCGAGCATTCTCACTCGCACTCTTTTCCATGTTGCCGGAAGAACAGGAGGACTATTGGAATGTGCAATATTTCAACGGCATCACTCCGCCCAAGGTAATGGCTTCTGAAGAAGCTATACTGCGTTTTGTGACATCGACAACCGGAGCAATCGGTTATATCCGTAAACAAAAAGTGGATAACCGGGTAAAAGTGCTGCTGCTCATTACGCCATCCACTGAAAAATAAACATTGTAGGTAACTGCTCGCCCCCTAAAATGTGCAATCCCTTGTGGTTGCCCAGGGCAGGCACAAGGCACTGCCCCTACACTACCGTCCGTTAAAACGTGAAGCCCGCAACGTCTTAGGTAGGCAGTGGGAGGGGCAAGCAGTTACCATTGTAGAATACAGAGAACATGATTTTAACTGATCTGCTTAATATCCGAATCGAGCAACAACCGGCTTGTGGCTTCGACTCCGCTAAACAGCGGTCGCGTTGGTTAAGTCAACAGTATTAAATGGAAGAGGGAGGGATTTTGATCAGCTTGTTTCGGGGCTACGGGATGCATAAACCTAAAAAAATCACTTCGCCCACGACAATCCAAAGTAGGCGCCTCTAGTACTCAGTCAATATTAATATGTCGTGTAAAAATCGTTTAGCTCAGCGTAAATCCGCTCATCCTTCGACAGGCTCAGGACGAACGGATTTACTTTTACCCGTCAAAATAGGATTGACTGAGTACTAGGAGGCTGTCGGACTTCTCACTGTAACTAATTGATAAACATGGATTAAGTTATTTTTTAGTAACTTAATAAAATCATTAAATATCAATTGGTTAGACTATAAGTCCGACAGCCTCCTAGACGAGACAAAATTCATAAAATTTAACAACCACACTATTCCCTCCTTATTTTTTGGAATCATTATGTCCGAAGATTTTTACGAAAGAAGAAAACCTTATAGCCGTTTCAAAGATATTTCCGTCAGCGAAAGAATTTTAAATACCGTGTTCCTGCTTACCATAGGGCTCGGTTATCTGGCGGCTCTTGCTAATATGTATTACACCCATCAGGGCCTGGACGGTAAAGCCGGGCTCTCGGTTGAAGATGTCGTCATCAGTTATCACGGCTCAAGCAGCCAAACGCGGCTGGGCACAGCCATTAGCGGCATTATGGAACCCAACCTGAAATATAAAAGCGACAAAGATGTGATCTTGCAGTGGATACACCATGGCGCCGACGAACCGGAATATAACGAAAAAATTGCGCCGATTTTAAATCGCGACTGTATTTTGTGCCATACGCCGAGCATTAACCCTTCGCTGCCCGATTTAACTCATTACGCAACGGTGTCCGAAGTCGCGCATGCAGGCGGCGCAAGCATACCGACTTTAGTTAGGGTATCTCATATTCATTTATTCGGTATTGCCTTCATACTGTTTTTTATCGGCAAAATCTTTTTGCTTTGCGACATCAATGTTTATGTAAAAAGAGTGGCTGTAGTGATTCCTTTTGCGGCAATGCTATTGGATGTGGTGTCATGGTTTATTACAAAGTCGACGCCCTCCTTTGCCTACGTAGTTGTTTACAGCGGAGCGTTAATGGGGCTTTCTATGGGTTTGCAAATCCTGCTCAGTATTTATCAGATGTGGTTTTATTCAAAGAATTGACTGTTTTCAAGTTTCAGCTTGGAAACCCGCCTAAAAACTATCGCCAAGAAGGACACGAAGCTTTATTGCTTCGTGTCTTCGTGGCGAGTCAATTTGTAATCATTAATCAGCTTTTCCAATCCTGTCAGACTGCGCCGGCCGACTGTTTGCCATGCAGACAAAGTGCTTTGCTGAAAACTTCCGGCTTTTAATTCGCTATCCAGCTGCTCGGATATTCGATGCCATGCAACCATGCCCAAATTGCCCACCACGCCTTTCAGTTGATGCAGGTTTTTCTCGGCAACGGCAATATTGCCTTGTTGTACTTGGTCGGCAACTTCAGCAAATTCACCGATATAATCCTGGACAAAACTTTCAAGAATCTGCATCAATTGTTCCTTATCACCGCCCAGCATCTGCAAAATATTGCCGAAATCGAAATCCGGCTCATCAGACCGGCAATGCACCGCTTCAACACAGCGCAACAGCGCTTCGAGCAACTGCTGCGGATTAATCGGCTTGGCGACATGATCGTTAATGCCGGCATTGATGCAGGCCTTGCGATCATGTTCGCTGACAGCCGCAGTCATTGCAATAATCGGCAGCGTGTTCCCTTCCGGCAAACTGCGGATAATCCGGGCAGTTTCAAAACCGTCCATTACCGGCATCTGCAAATCCATCAACACCGCGGCAAAGGTCTCTTTCTGCAACCACTCCAAAGCCTCTACACCGTGGTTTGCAACCGTAACCCGCAACCCGGCACGCTCTAAAAAACCTTTGGCGACCAGCTGGTTCAGGGCATTATCCTCGACCAGCAATATTTGCGCGCCCCGCAAAGAAACAGCCATCTCCTTAAACGAAAACATTCGCGGATCGTAGCGTTCCGTTTGCCTCGACTTGACGGCCTTGACCTCAACACTAAAGGTAAAGGTACTGCCGCAGCCCGGTTGGCTGGTCACCGTAATCTCGCCGTCCATCAATGCCACCAGGCGTTTGCAGATCGCCAAGCCCAAACCGGTACCGCCAAAGCGCCGTGATATTGAAGCATCTGCCTGGGTAAAAGGTTGAAATAATTGTCCGATCTCGATAGGACTCATGCCAATGCCGGAGTCGCTGACTGAAAAAGACAGCCGCCAATTGCCGTTCCGTTGTTGCCCGCCATCAAGGGTGACGCAAATTTCGCCTTGTTCGGTAAACTTCACCGCATTGGAAACCAAGTTATTCAATACTTGCAAGATATGCTGTTCATCGCCGAACACACGATTCGGCAAGCCATTGCTGATACTTTTAACAAACTTGAGCTGTTTGCGTTGCATCGGCACGGTGAAAATCTCGGTTATTTCCAGCAGCAGGCTTTCGATGGTGAATTCACGCGCTTCGCTATCGATTTTACCGGCTTCGATTTTGGAAAAATCAAGCACATCGTTAACGATGCCCAACAAGGCTTTTGACGCATGCTGGATTTTTTCAAGGTAATCCTTGGGCTGAGGCGATAAGGGCAAATCCTGACACAGCTCAGTCAAGCCGATAATAGCATTGAGGGGCGTGCGAATCTCATGGCTCATGTTGGCCAGGAACTCCGATTTGGCTTGGCTGGCGGCTTCCGCCAAGCCTTTGGCATCAAGCAGTTCACGTTCCAGCGCTTTCTGCTCGGTCATGTCTCGCCAAACCACATGCACCAAATTCCGTCCCAATGATTCAATAGACGTCAACAATACTTCGCAGAGAAAGCACTCGCCGTCGGCGCGAATATGTTGCCACTCGAAGCGCTGGCTACCTTGTTCCGATGCCTTGGTTAAAAACCCCAAGACTTTATCTGCGCTGCGTTGGCCGTCCGGCTGAAACTCGGGCGAAATATCGCCCGGAAATTTGTTAATCAATTGCTGCGGGCTGTCCATCCGCAACATCGCCAAAGCCGAACGGTTGCAGTCGATAAAGCGGTCGTTTTCAAACAGCAATGTTGCCAATGCCGATTCTTCAAACAATTTGCGGAAACGCACTTCGCTTTTCTGCAAGGCGATGGCCATGCGCCGCTCTTCGGTAATATTGCGCCAGATAGCCATCAGATAATGCTGGTTACCAATATCGACCACTCTGTTGCTGACATGAGTGTCTTGAATACTACCGTCCTTGTGGCGATGCCGAGTAATAAAGCTGGCGCTCCTTCCACTAGGAATAGCCTGAACTCGAGCATAGATTTGCTGTTGGTTGAGTTCGGCCTGAATATCGGGAAGCGTTAATTGCAAAAACTCCTCGCGGCCGTAACCCAAATTCTCATGGGCCGCCGCATTGCATTCGATAAAACACAAGGTTTGCAAATCAAACAACACAATGCCATAAGCCGCCTGGTTGACAACTGCGCTATACAGAGCCTCCCGTTCCCGCAACGCGGTTTCCATTGCTTTGCGCTCGGTGATGTCAATGTGAGTACCTATCATTCGACGCGGGGATAGCGTTTGACCGTTTTCATCCACGGCCAGACAACCACGCGCTAAAAGGTGAACCCAGCCTCCGTTTTTATGACGCATCCGAAACTCGTTGGCATAATTATCACTGTGGCCTGCCAGATAATCGCCGACTTGATCCAGCGTGGCTTGACGATCATCGGGGTGCAGCAACCTTAGCCAAGTATCGAAAACATCCTCTAGTTCGTGGACCTGATAACCGAGCATCGATTTCCAACGCGGTGAAAAATACACTTCATTGTTTTCCAGGTTCCAGTCCCATAGCCCGTCATTGCCGCTTTGCAAAGCCAGACTCAGGCGTTGCCTGCTGAGACGTAATTCATCTTCGGCCAGTTTGCCTTGAGTAATATCGACATCCATACAGACAAAGACCGACTGTTGGCCGGCATCCGGAATGGCAAAAATAGTCGATATTACGATACGCAGCGAACCGTCGCGATGATGGCCGGTGAATTCCTGTGGACCTATGCAATGACCCGTCGAAACGACGTTGGCCAGCAGAGCGGTAAAAGCTTTCGCTTCGTCTTGGGTAAAAATAAGTTGATCCAGGGTTTTTCCCAGAGCATCCTCGGCCGTCCAGCCATAAACGATTTCCGAAGCCTTATTCCAGTAAACCACTTCGCCGCCCCGGTTGTACCATTGCACGGCCACGTTAGGCGATAACTCCAAAGTGGCGCGGAGCTGTTGTTCGGAGATTTTTAAACGGGTTTCGCTTTGTACCGCGGCGGTAATATCGCGGAATGACCAGATGCGGGCCGAGCTGTCATATTCGATCAAAGAACGCGTATAGCGTTCGAATACCCGGCCGTCCTTAAAAGTCAGCCGGGCGTAGTTTTCAATACAACTGTTATAAAGCCGCTGCACTTCCTCGGCGAAGGCGTCGGGGTCCTCTAACTGATCCATGACGAATTCAAGCAAAAGCCGATCTTGACCGGTGTTCAGCAAATCATCGGGAATAGCCCAGATGGCCTGGAAACGGCGATTGGCTTTCAGGACTTGACCCTTGTCGCCAATTACTAAAATGCCGTCTGCGGTCGAATCCAAAATGGCATTCAGAAGAATCCGGTTTTCTTCAAAACGGCGCTGCTGTAATTTGCGCTCGGTAATGTCCATCATGATACCAAGCGTGCGTAGCGGCTGGTTGGCGGCGTCACGGCTGACGATACGGCCGCGTGCATGAACCCAACGCCATATTCCCAGCCCATCCAGCATGCGGTATTCGGCTTCGTATAAATCGCGCCGCCCCTCAACCACCTCTTCAACCGCATTGACAACCCGGCTGAGGTCGTCGTCATGAATCAAACTCAGCCAATCCTGTAGAGTTTTCGGGGCATCGGCATAGGCATAGCTAAACAACTCGCATAGCGCCGGACTCCACAGGTTTAGCTGATGGGCATGGTCGTATTCCCAAGCGCCCTGGTCTGTGGCTTCAAACGCCAACTGCATTTGCATTTCCAATTGCCGCTTTTCGGCTTCCGTGCTACGGTGCTGCCGCCATGCGTCGGCAATCATGTCCAAACCCAGATGTTCCAGCAGCCGGTGCTGGCTAATCACCCCCAACACATTATTATTCCCGTCGACAATTGCCATATGCCGTATGCGTTTTTGCCCCATTATCGTCAGCATCTCGGCAACCGAATGCTGTAAAAACAAAAACTGTACCGGAGTCGACATGACCTCTCGCGCTTGAACCCGGCGCGGGTCGATATGCCGTGACCACAGCTTGGGAATATCGCGCTCGGTAATAATGCCTATGGCCTTAGCTTGTTCAACAAATAAAACGTAATCGCCGCCGCTTTTATGCATTTCCTCCAACGCCGCAAGCAGCGGAACATCCGGATCCAGCTGTAATAAATCGTGATCCATGACCGAAGCGATGTCTTTAATTTCGCAAAAAATATCCAGATTCAAATGGCTGCGGAAATTGGATTCGCTGACGATTCCCAACATTTCTCCGTTTGCGGCGGCAACCACCAAATGACGAATATTGCGCTTGCCCAGTAAAGCGTATCCGTTTTGAAAATCCGTATCCGGCGCTACGGTCAGTACCGGCGCACTCATAATTTCTTCAACCCGGCGCCTATCGTTCAGGCCAACGAGGTAATGGCGCAGCAAATCGCGTTCGGTCACGATGCCGACCGGGCGGTTATCGGCCATCACAATCAGGCAGGAAATACCTTCCGCCGCCATTTGCCGGGCGATGTCATCCAGAATAGCATCGGGAGTTACCACCGATACTTGAGTGCTCATTAAATCGGCTAAGGTGAGATCGAAAATTGCTTTCATTGTGGGTTCGGCCAGGAAAACGGCTTGGTAGCAGTATTAAAAAACCCTACAATTCCCGCGTCGCGCTGAATTTAATATCCGGCCAGCGTTCTTCAGTCAGTTGCAGATTGACCCGGCTGTTGGCGACATAAACCAGATAGCCGCCGCCGTCTTCGGCCAGATTATCAAAAACCTTGTTCTTGAACTCTTCCAGCTTGGCCGGTTTGTCGGAGCTTACCCAACGCACGGCCGAGATCGGTATGGCATCATAAACGCATTCGACGTTATATTCGCTTTTAAGCCTGAATGCGGTGACGTCAAACTGCAAAACACCGACTGCGCCCAAAATAAGGTCATTGTTTTTTAACGGCCTGAATAACTGGGTCGCGCCTTCTTCGGTCAGCTGCACCAATCCTTTTTGCAGGGCTTTGGCTCTTAGCGGATCTTTTAATACCACCCGGCGGAATAATTCCGGCGCAAAATAAGGAATACCGCCGTATTTAAGCGTTTCGCCCTGGGTAAAGGTGTCGCCGACCTGGATGGTGCCGTGGTTATGCAGGCCGATGATGTCGCCGGGATAGGCTTCTTCGACGCTTTTGCGAGTGTCGGCCTGAAAAGTGATCGCGTTGGCGACCTGGACATTTTTGCCGATACGAACATGATGGATTTTCATGCCCTTGTCGAATTTCCCGGAACAAACCCTTAAAAAGGCAATCCGGTCTCTATGAGATGGATCCATATTGGCCTGGACTTTAAATACAAAGCCGGTGAATGCGGGCTCATCCGGTAGCACCGTACGCTGCTCTGCCTCTCTGGGTCTGGGCGATGGCGCATATTCAGCGAACGCATCCAGCAATTCAATAATCCCGAAGTTGTTGATGGCCGAGCCGAAAAAAACCGGCGTCAGCTTGCCGGCTAGGTAGTCTTCAAGATCGAATTCATGGCTGGCGCCTTTGACCAAATCGATTTCATCCCTGAGCTCTTGGGCCTGATCGTCCAGCAGTTCATCGAGCTTTGGATTCTCCAAACCTTTGATGATTTCAGCTTGGGCAATCTTGCCGCCATGCTGGGCGCTGAACAGGTGAATTTCATCTTTATACAGATGATAAACACCCTTAAAACGCTTGCCCATACCGATAGGCCAGGTCATCGGCGCGCATTTTATTTTTAGGACGTTTTCGACCTCGTCCATCAATTCAATGGGTTCCCGCCCTTCCCGGTCCAGCTTGTTGATGAAGGTCAGGATCGGCGTAGTGCGCAGACGGCAGACTTCCATCAGGTTGATGGTTCTTTCTTCAACGCCTTTGGCAACGTCTATCACCATCAGTGCGGAGTCGACCGCAGTCAAGGTGCGGTAGGTATCTTCGGAGAAATCTTCATGGCCTGGCGTATCGAGCAGGTTGATAATGCTGTCCTTATGCTCGAACTGCATCACCGAGGTGGTTACCGAAATACCCCGCTCCTTTTCCATTTCCATCCAGTCGGAAGTCGCATGACGCGCCGCTTTACGACCTTTTACCGAGCCTGCAAGCTGAATTGCGCCTCCGAACAGCAACAGTTTTTCGGTCAGTGTGGTTTTACCGGCGTCAGGATGGGATATGATGGCAAAAGTTCTACGGCGCTTTGTTTCTCTAGCTTGTAGAGAATTTAAAGTTTCATTCATTCGTTTTATGTACTCAATTTAAAAGTTACCTGATTTTGACGACAGGATGATTGCTTAGATTATATATTATAACCGGGCAACAATTTAGGAGAGCTGTTCAATGAGAATAATGGCGTCAAATTTGCTTGGTTGATTGCTATCGGCATAGTTGGACGCTCTAGGAGGTTGTCCGAGAATAGCCGTAAAAAATAGAAAGTGCTGTTTTAAATTAATTTGATTAATCTTTTTAGAATGCTTGCCGCTAATAGGAACAATTCAATGACTGACTAAAAGAGAGTTTTGACCATGAGCGACCTATCTTCTTTTTCAATTCAAAATCCTAAGCAAATAAGCAGGCATTTATCCGTATTATTAAAGAACAAATGCCTGCTTATTGCTCGTTTTGGGGCAAATAATGAGTCTTATATCACTACATTGCTTTGTATTAATGAGGAAAATAATACGGTAATTTTGGATTCCGGACCTAAAGAGACCTTGAATCAACAGCTTCTTAAGGCATCCAAAATTAACTTCGACACCGATTTTTCAGGAATTGAAGTCTCTTTTGCCGGTGATGCGCTCAAAAAAACCACTTATAGAGGAGAACCGGCGTTCAGTATGCCTTTGCCAAAATCGTTTTTTTGGAGAGAGCGTAGAGAATATTACAGAGTGAAATCCCCCCTTTCAAAATCCAGTTATTGCCAATTAGTGCTGGAAGATCGAGAACCCGTCAATCTTAAGTTATGCGACATTAGTCTTACCGGGTTTGCAATGCTTAATGTTTCCAAAGAAATTTCCGATCTACTGATTCCCGGTTCATTATTTGAGCAAGCTAAGCTGATTTTTGCAGAAGCAGGCGAGAGTGTTATTTCCACTGAGATTCGTTACAAGCAAATCATTAATCCCGATAAACCACAAAAAATTCAAAGAATAGGCTGTAAATTCATTGATATAACACGTTTAGCCGAAGAGACTATTCAGCGTTATATGCAGAAGCTTCAACGAGAAGACTTACAAAAAGACATTCATTTACATTAGAGTGTCAACCGTTTTTCAAATAAACGGGCTACTGGTAAAGATTATACGGGCTTACAAGGCAACGGAGCCGGTATAAAAGTGCGCCTTAACTTCTGGCGCGTAATGTTTACCCGACAACCAATCAGCCAATGCCGAATGGTGCCATCTACGCTATAAAAACCATCGATACCCTGGCTTTTGTCATTTGCATCAAGGATCAGACAATCTCAAGTGAACTTGCCGATAAACTGGGGAATTCCGGGTGCAGCGCTTTTCGCTTCCGGGCGGCAAATTCAAAGCCGCAATTGCTGATAAACTTACCCAGCTCGGCCATTCTTTCGAGTTCAGCTTTAGAGGCCTGATGTTTGCTGCGCTTTCAACAAATCTACTTTTCCTTAAGATGCCGCTATCAATCCAACTAACTAAAGAACGCTCTCATTAAGATAATTAAGGCAATATTTTCGATTTAACAGATAAATTCGATTAAATCGATTGACAGTCGTTAAGCTTTTTAAATATTATTTATGTCTGGGTATGTCATTCCACCCAAGCGAATCATAAATCGATATGATCGATCACAACTATATAGCGTACGACTACATGACAATATCAGCCAAAGAGCTAACCGAGCAGGCTTTCGGACTCTACCGCAAACTCCGAAATATTAAGCATAAACCGGGAATTTCTTTGGATAATTCCAAAAGACTATCCCATACCACAGGTATAGCCTTACAACGCTATGACCGGCGCTTGAAAAAATGGTGGTCTTCTTAGTTATGACAGACAAAACAATTACTTGGGATAAATTAGAAGCCAAGTTATCAGCGGGAAAAACTATACAAAAGCCGCATACAGTGCACTGCCCGGTATGCGGTATCCCACGCAACAAGGGCAATCATCAAAAATGCTCAAAAATTACACAACAGAAGCACAAACACAAGGACGCATCTGAAAAGATTATTTTTGAAAATTCGTCCTGAGCTTGTCAAAGGATGAGCGGATTTACGCTGGACTAAACGACTTTTACCCGACCTATCAATACTGACTGAGTACTAGGGCTTGCCCTAAAACTAACGTTCAACTAATTAACAAACTATATAGGTTTTTTTGAAAGACTTAAAAACACTATACACTGCCATTACCCCCCATACTCATCAACAAAATCCCAAGGCTTTTTTGCCGGGCACTTTAAATGTCTGGATACGGCCTGCCCGTGAAAGTTTCGCCAATTCAGATCTGCTTGGTTTGTCGTGTCATAGAACCGACATTCCGCCCCCATTTACAATTTTGCATTACTTTTAATTTTATATTTTTCAATAAGTTAATAATTTTTCGATTTTTTGACGTCGAAACTTTAGCTATCAGATATCGGCCGAATGAGTCGTATGCCTTATGTTAACTAAAGTCGCGGAAATTAAAGAGTGTGGAGAGGCATAGCAACATTATGCAGATGAGGATGTACCCTGCAGTTGGTTTAATTCTATTGGCTCTCACAGAGCCGGAAGGGCGGCAATCGCTAGGAATTACGCATTGACAAGATATTTTAAATCAATATGTTATAGAGGTAGTGGTATGGCGGACACTGAACCATAACGTTTATTGCAACTATCTTCGTCAATGCGTGACTTAATAGTAAATTAAAACAACATTATCAATAAACGATATTATTAGATGACCCTATCAGTTTAATGGATTTACAAAATTATAGGTGCATTGCTTGGTTCCCGTCCGACTCAAAAATCGTATACTTTAAATAAGTTAGCAAAACCGTAAAGCGAAGGAGGAGAAAATGATCCGCAGGATACGCTTTCAACGTCTAGTGCATGCGCATTGCCAAGATTTCAGTCATTTTACAAACGCTGTGCGGCAACCCATTCACAGTCAAAAGTACCAAGCTAAAGCTGTCGATGTCGAGATTAACTTGGCGGATACTAAAATGTGAATTAAGAGCCAAAAATGTCCAGACATGTAATTTCAAGACATTACAAAACATTTTTAATTTGGACCATTGCCTGAGACTAAGTCTAGGCTGCGAAATACGGCAATTTTAGCCATATTTTAATTCACCGGCTTATGGCTTCGAGTCGTTTTAAAAAATCAGGCCTGTATCTAACTGAGAATAGATGTTAAAACACCCCCATCGTTCCACTACAGCTATTGTTTGAAATCATGCCCCAACTATCAAAAATCATCCGCAGCCGTGACGACTGGAAGACAAAAGCCGTCCAAAGGGCTGATGAAATACGGGAGCACCGTAAAACCCACAAGCGGCATCAGGGTTAAATAGCCGAAATTAAACAGCAACTCACTGAGTTGAAACAAGCCGCCGAAGAGACTAAAAAAAAATTTAGTGCCAATAATAGGGCAAGTTGTTGATATAACGCAAGCGCAGGAAGTACGGACATTATGTGTTTTACTGGCCGTACAAGCCGTTGTGTCTTATCGTAGTATCCCGAGAATCCTGAACTTATTCAACACAGAAATGGCGCTGGGCTTAGGTTGGGTTCCGCATTTTAGCTCGGTGATTAACTGGACTTTACGCTTGGGCTTAGGACTACTCAAACAAGTTCAACCTATTCGTACACCCTGGCTGGCGATCATTGACCACTCCATAGATATAGCCGACATTCCGCACCCCTATGTTGCATTTTTTTATTTTATTTAATTTATATAATTCAATTAGTTAATATTTTTACGATATTTTTGAGATTCATCAAAGCAACCTACGTCAGCTTAAACTTGACTAAAAATAATTGGG
>JAUGSS010000198.1:0-27020 GCA_044426515.1 Methylococcaceae bacterium
ACGTCAGCTTAAACTTGACTAAAAATAATTGGGAAACGAACTTTATCTCGTTTTAGTTTGGAAGCTTAAAATCCATAAAAATAAAACATACTTAATTATCAATACCTTAAATAAATGCAAAAATTGTTTTAGGGGTGCGGAATGTCGGCTAAGTCATCTTCATCCCGATTAATCTAGTTAAAGTTAGACGTTGAACTCTCATAAGTACATAACCCTATTCCACGCGAAATATTTCGCCTACGACCTTACCCGTCAGCATGCCGCTAACGATGTCGGCCGCTTGTCGCAATCTTTGTTTGATGCCAGCGTCGATTTGAATCCCCATCAAATTGAAGCCGCACTGTTTGCCTTGCGTTCACCTATTTCAAAGGGAGTGTTACTCGCTGACGAAGTAGGTTTAGGTAAAACCATCGAAGCCGGTATCGTTCTTTGCCAATATTGGTCCGAAAGAAAACGCCGCTTGCTGATAATTTGTCCAGCCTCGCTACGTAAACAATGGGCGCTGGAGCTTGAAGAAAAGTTCAACCTTCCGACAGTCATTTTGGATGCCAAGACGTGGCGGGACAAAATCAGGCTAGGTCAAGCACCGTTAACTCAAAAAGCTATTGTTCTACTGTCGTATAACTATGCCAATCGCATCCGTGACCAACTCAAAACCATCGATTGGGACTTGGTCGTTATCGACGAAGCTCACAAACTGCGCAATGCTTATCGGGAAAGCAATAAAACCGGCCAAGGTATCCGCTGGGCAACTGAGGACAGCCGCAAACTGCTATTAACAGCGACACCGTTACAAAATTCATTACTGGAGTTGTACGGCTTATCAACCCTGATCGACGAGCATCTATTCGGCGACGTCAACGCGTTCCGTAATCAATACACAACGGCTGGCGGTGATTTGGAAGGGTTACGGCAACGCCTTGCCGGTTTCTGTCGACGCACCTTGCGTAATCAAGTTACCGAATACATCCGTTACACCGAACGCCGCGCCATTACCCGGCCATTCAGGCCAAGCGACGACGAGCACAAACTATACGAAGCGGTTACCGCCTTTTTGCTGCGCGAAAACAGCTACGCGATACCCAAACGCCAGCGCCACCTGACCGAACTGATTCTGCGCAAACTGCTGGCGTCATCGTCACTAGCGATTGCCGGAACGTTGGAAACCATGAAGCAACGCCTGGAAGTGCTTCGTGACGAAAAAATCCAAGACGCTCCCGAATTTGCCGAGCAATTGATTAACGATGAGGAGATGGAAAGCGAACTGCTTGACGAAATTCTCGACCTCGATCCGCCGGATGAAAATACCGGCAACACAACCCCAAGCATAGACCGTAAACTGCTTAACCAGGAAATTGCCGAACTCGCACATCTGGCAAACTGGGCGAAAAGCATAGGCACCGATACCAAAACAAAAACATTGCTCAATGCCTTGGAGATCGGTTTCCAGCAAATGGCTATAACCGGCGCGCAACGTAAGGCACTGATATTTACCGAATCGCGGCGCACCCAGATTTACTTAAAAACCTTCCTCGAAGCCAACGGTTATGCCGGGCAAATCGTCGAATTTAGCGGCACCAATAGCGGCCCCGAGACAACCGCCGTTTACGAACAATGGCTAGCCGCCAACCAATGCAGCGGGCGGCTTACCGGCTCAAGAGACATCGACATCCGTACCGCGCTGATCGAGCATTTTCGCGATCATGCGGCGATACTGATCGCCACCGAAGCCGCGGCGGAAGGCGTCAACATTCAGTTTTGTTCACTGGTCATCAACTACGACCTGCCCTGGAATCCGCAACGCGTCGAACAGCGAATCGGCCGTTGCCACCGCTACGGACAGCAGCACGACGTCGTCGTGATCAACTTCCTTAATGAACGCAACGATGCCGACCGCCGCGTACTGGAACTGCTGACCGAAAAATTCAACCTGTTTAACGGCGTATTCGGCGCATCCGATGAAATACTGGGCAGCATCGAATCCGGCGTCGATTTTGAAAAACGCATTCTAACCATCTATCAACAATGCCGGACGCCTGCCGAGATTGAAACCGCCTTTAAAGCCCTGCAAGCCGAATTGGACGAACGCATCCAGGCGCGCATGACCGACACCCGAAAAATGCTGCTAGAAAACTTCGACGAGGATGTCCATCAAAGATTGCGTATACAACTCAGTGACGCCAAGGCGCAACTGGACCGTTTCGGCAAGCGTTTCTGGGCGTTGACGCAGTTTATGTTGCACGATCGGGCACGATTCAACGACGGCACATTAACATTCGATCTGCTCAAATCTCCGGCAGACGGCATCGACACCGGGCGCTATCACCTAATCTCAAAAACGGCTCCCGACACATCGGCTCTAATTCAGGAACAACGCGCCGATTACGGCAACTTTCTATATCGGCTGTCGCACCCTCTCGGCGAATACGTCGTCGATCACGGCAAAACCTTAGATACGCCCAGCGCCTTAATCGTTTTCAACGTCAGTCAACACCCGACTCGCTTGCATCTCGTGGAAGTTTTGCGCGGCAAACAAGGCTATCTGGTGCTGACCGCGCTGGCTATCGAAAGCTATCAACGCGAGGAATACCTGTTATTTTCCGGCATCGACCGGGACGGCTCGCCGCTGGACCAGGAAAGCTGTGAAAAACTTTTTAATTGCGCAGCCGAACTGGCTGGTCCTGCCGATTTGCCGGAAGCGATTAGCCAAAGACTCGCGCAAGACGCTCAGCGCCATATCAAAGCGACCGTCAGCCAATCCCTGGAGGCCAACAACAAACACTTCAACGAAGCCCGTGAAAAACTGGAAAAATGGGCCGACGATTTGGTACTCGCCGCCGAAAAAGCTCTGAAAGACACCAAGGAACAAATTAAAATACTGCAACGCCAAGCCAGAATGGCAACCAACCTCGACGAGCAGCACGACATCCAGCAAAAAATCCTTAAACTGGAAAAACAGCAACGCCGCCAACGTCAGGAAATCTTTCAAGTGGAAGATGAAATCATCGACAAACGCGACAGCCTGATTGACGCACTGGAACGCCGCCTCACCCAAAAAACCGAAGCAAAACAGCTGTTCATGATCGAATGGGCTGTTATTTGATTAACTTTAGTTATAACCCAAGCTAAATCACACACTTGGCAACATGGAACATCAATGAGCAACACCGACAAATACCGTACCCGCCTGATCAACCTGCTGAAAGAATTATTCCAACTCGACCAGCCTGAACTGGACTTCGGCTTTTACAAAATCATGCACGCCAAAAGCGTGCAAATCGGCAGTTTCCTGGAAAACGACCTGCTCAAAATCATCCACGATGCTTTCGGGGAAGCCGACGACAACCGGCTTGCCGAGGCGCGTGCACAGTATGAAGCGGCCATCGAACAAGCCAAAAAATTCGGCGCCCCCAACCCGGAAGACACCGACGGCGTCAAAGAAGCCAAAGCGCTCTATGAACAAGCCAAGGACGGCGGTAATGCCGAGAGCGAAATCTACGATCATCTTTACCGCTTTTTCGAACGCTATTACGACAACGGCGACTTCATGTCGCGCCGCTACTACGCCCGCGAAAGCGACAGCCGCGCCGCACCCTATGCCGTGCCTTACGACGGCCGCGAAGTGTACCTGCACTGGGCCAACAAAGATCAGTACTACATCAAAAGCAGCGAGTACCTGAGCAACTACAGCTTTGACCTGAACGAAGCGCTTCGCCAGGAAGCGCAAAAAACCAAAAGTCAGGATTTGGAACAGTTTGCCGACCATGACCGGCAAGTGCTTAAAGTCCATTTCCGATTAGTCGATGCCGGCGAAGGCGAGCACGGCAACATCAAAGCCGCCGCCGATCAAAAACGCTTTTTCCTGATACATGCCGCCAAACCGGTCGAGTTACTCCCTCTCCCTCAGGGAGAGGGCCGGGGTGAGGGCAATCAACAACTCATCGTCAACTTCGAATACCGCACCGATCCGGACAAAACCGGACAAGACAACAAATGGCAGGAAACCCGGCTGCAACAAGCCGAAATCGCCATTATCGAAGCCCTGAAAAACCTCGACGCCGCCGACTTCCTCAAAGCGCTGACAGTTCCGGCGCCGACCGGCAGCAAAGACAAACGCACCCTGCTGGGCAAGTACCTGCAAAAATACGCCGCCCGCAACACCATGGATTATTTCATCCATAAAGACCTGGGCGGTTTTTTGCGGCGCGAGCTGGATTTTTATATCAAAAACGAAATCATGCGCCTCGACGACATCGAAAACGCCGACGTGCCGCAAGTGCAAAACTACCTTGCCGGCATCCGCGTGTTACGCACCATCGCCCGGCAATTAATCGCGTTCCTGACGCAGTTGGAAGAATTTCAAAAGAAACTCTGGCTGAAAAAGAAATTCGTCACCGAAAGCCACTATTGCATCACGCTGGATCGGATACCTGAAAGCTTTTATGCCGAAATTGCCGCTAATGAAAAACAGCTCAATGAATGGGAAAAATTGTTCGCCATTTCAGAAATAAAATCCAATCCTCCAGCCAGCCAGCCAGCCAGCCAGCCAGCCAGCCAGCCAAAAATTGTACGATTGAATTCCTAAAAAACAATCTCTTTCTTCTGCTCGACACCGCTTTATTTTCAGACGACTTTAAACAAAAACTGCTAGCAGAGATTCCAGATTTGGATGCGCAATGCGACGGCGTGTTGATTCATTCCGAAAATTTTCAGGCTTTGGGTTTGATGCAGGAAAAATATCGGGAGCAGGTGAAGTGTGTTTATATTGATCCGCCGTATAACACGGGTGATGGAGATTTTAATTATAAAGACTCCTACAAACATTCATCATGGCTCGGGTTTATGGCAGACCGATTGTCGCTGGGATCAATGTTACAAACAGATAATGGAGCTCTTTTTTGCAATATTGATGACAATGAGTTTTCTAGGTTTAAAGAGATTTTAGAGAATTGCTCTCTCTACAACCGGTTTGTGTCTAACATAATTTGGAAACATACCGAACAAAGTAAAAATGATGAGTTGAACTTTTCACGGCAATGGAATTATTTGACTTGCTTTGGGATGCCAAGGTTAGGACGATTTAGACTGCCTAGAACAACCGAAGACAATAAGAATTATTCTAATCCAGACAATGACCCTCGTGGATTGTGGCGAAGTGGTGACGTTCGCAGTCCTAATTATAGAAAGACGTTGTGTTTTGAAATTGAAACACCTTCAGGCGGTAAGATATTGCCACCTGAAAATGGTTGGCGTTGGTCCAAGGATCTGGTTTTAAACAAAATAAAAACTGGCGAGATAATTTTTTCTAAGGATGAAACAAAAATTATCAGAAAAATATACCTTGATAACCAAGAAGGCCGAGTTCCTGAAAATCTTTGGGTGGGCGAAAGGTTTGGAACAACCAGAACTGCAACTAGCGATTTGAAGGATATTTTTTCAGTTTCACCATTTGACACCCCTAAGCCAAAAGAGCTAATACAAAAAATTATCGAGTTATTCGAAACTTGCGACATGTATATTCTTGATTATTTCGCTGGCTCAGGTACTACTGCTCATTCTGTTATTAACATTAATCGAGGAGACAATAGTAAGCTTAAATACATTCTCGTCGAACAAAACAACTATTTTGATACCGTCCTCAAACCCCGCATCCAAAAAGTCGTCTATTCCAAAGACTGGAAAGACGGTAAGCCGGTTTCCCGCGAAGGCATCAGCCATTGCTTCAAATACTTGCGCCTGGAAAGCTACGAAGACGTTCTAAATAATTTGACATTCAGGGAAGACGCCGCTCGCGATCAAGCATTAATCAATAACCCCGCGTTACACCGCGATTACCTGCTGAATTATTTCCTGGACGTGGAAACCCAAGGCAGCCAAAGCCTGTTGAATATCGCCGATTTCCGCGATCCGACCGCTTACAAGCTGTGGATTAAAAAACCGGGCAGCGAATCGCAAACCCTGCAAAGCATCGATCTGATCGAAACCTTTAACTGGCTGATCGGCTTGTGGGTGCAACACATGGCCGCGCCGCAAGTTTTCTCGGCCGAATTCGCCCGCGAAACCGACCCGGATTTGCCCAAGGACCAAAACACCCGCTTGCTGTGCAAGCGCTTGAAAACCGATAGCCAAGGCGACTATTGGTTTAGGTTAATCGAGGGTTACACGCTGAAGCTGCCGGGCGATAACAACTCGAAAATACCGACGCTGATCGTCTGGCGCAAGCTAACCAACGATCCTGAAAAGGACAATGCGGTGCTGCAAACCTACCTGTTGGAAAAATTGCAGATTTCCCCGCGCGAACAAACCTATGACGTGATCTACGTCAACGGCAGCCACACTTTGCCCAATCCTGTCATCGAAGGCGAACAAACCAAGGTGCGCTTGATTGAAGAGGTGTTTCACGCGGCGATGTGGGATGGGCTTTGACCGGCGTTTTGGTGGATACGCTACGCTTAGGAATGAGCATGAAATAATTTGAACAACTCGCTTGCAGCAGGAGTGCAAGCTTTGCTTGCGCTTGCAGGCGAAGCCTGCACTCCGGCTATTAGCAACTTGCCCAAGTTATTTCGTACACATTCCCACCCTACTACTTAAATAGATATTGCGCATAAGACATGAATACTCAGCCCTTAAATCAAGCCAAAGATGAAGATGTCCGTTCGGTCGAAACTGCCTTGCGCCGCGCCGCGCAAAAAGCCCGTTTGCTGGCCGCTCAAACCGACACGCCTTTGGTGGTGGTTCGGGATGGCCGGTTGTTGGTCGAGCATATCGGCAACACTGGCCAGGAAAACTCAAACAACTCCACACCGACTCATAGATAGGACCCGTGCCACATGGCAGTAAAACCTAAAGTTACAAAAACCGGCGGCAAAAAAAAGACCGGGCAAACATTGCCGTTTGCCGACAAGCTGGTTTTGAATCAATGGATCATGTCTTTGCTGGGCATCGATACTTTTGCCGATCACCAAGACGGCACACGCCGCGTCCGCCCGATGCAATTGCTCGCCAAGCAGTTGCGAGATTGCAAGGAAGGCCTGGATAGCGGCAGCTTGCATTATTTCTATCAGCAGCTCAAAACCCATTGGCAGCCGTCCGCCACGCTCAGTTTGGATGTGCTGCTCGGTTACGAGCAAAACATCGTATCGCACACGCAGTGGCTGAACGATGGCCGCGACAGGCCGATCGAGTGGAAGTATTACCAATGGTTGTCGCTGCTGTTTGCGGAAATTTACCTGCATCAATATTTTACCGACCGCGAGCAACTGCTGGAGCAATTGAACGATTACGTCCGGCGTTTTAACGCGCATTGGCAAGCCAAGGAATTCAGTACCGGAATCAGTGAGTATTCGCTTGAAGAGCTAAACAAGCTATGCTTGCAAAACGCCACGGGTTCGGGCAAAACCCTGGTGATGCATATCAACTACCGGCAATTTGCCCATTACGCCATGGAAGCGGGTAAACACGATGCGGTAACGCGCACCTTGTTGATCACGCCGAACGAGGGTCTGAGCAGCCAACACGAGCTGGAGCTAAAGCAAAGCGGCATCAAAGTATCGCGCTTGGTACTGGATAACAACGACATTGGCAGCACCGTCGATATGTACTCCAGCGGTTACGGCCATTTGAGCCGGGTCGATTTTATCGAAATTACCAAACTGGGCGACAAGGACGGCCCCAATACCATTGCTACCCGCAATCTGGGCGACCAGAACTTGATTCTGGTGGATGAAGGCCATCGCGGCATGGGCAAGTCGGAGGAAGAAGGCTGGATGAAACAGCGCGAACGCTTGGTGGAGAAAGGCTTTGCCTTTGAGTATTCAGCCACGTTTAAAGAGGCCGTGAAAGCGGCCAACAATGCCAAAATCGAGGAGAGTTACGCCAAGGCAGTGCTGTTCGATTATTCCTACCGCTATTTCTATGAAGACGGTTATGGCAAGGATTACCGCATTTTCAATATCCCCAAGGCGCAATCCGACCACGAGTTTTTATATCTGTCCGCCTGCTTGCTTAGTTTTTACCAGCAATTGCGCTTGTACCGCGAACGCAAGCTTCAGTATGCGACCTATAACATTGAAAAACCGTTGTGGGTGTTTGTGGGCTCGAGCGTTTCCAAGGCTTCGGCAATATCCGGCAGCGACCGGGAAACCGTTTCGGATATTGTTAGGGTGCTGAATTTTATCGCCCGATTTCTGTCGGAACCGCAGCAAGCCATCAAAGCCGTTGAGACCTTGTTAAATGAAAACGGCACTGCAACCGGCTTGGTCGATAACAGCGGGCACGATATTTTCCATGGGGCTTTTTTATTTTTGCGCAAACAACTGCAAAAAGGCGAGAAAGCCGTTGATATACATGCCGACATTCTTGGCACTTTGTTTAATAACCGGGCCGGCGGTCAGTTGCATGTCTGGCGTTTGAAAGGCGATAGCGGCGAGTTGGTTTTGAAAGCAGGTCATGGCGATAGCTATTTCGGCCTGATCAATGTCGGCGATGCCTTGGGCTTGTCGAAACACGTGCAAGAAACCTGTCCGCAGATTGTAGTGGATGACAGCGATTTCATTTCCGCCCAGTTTGCAGGCATCAAAGAATCGTCCTCACCGATTAATATGCTGATCGGCGCTAAAAAGTTTGTCGAAGGCTGGGATTGCTGGCGGGTATCGACCTTGGGCCTGATGCGCGTCGGCCGTAGCGAGGGTTCGCAAATCATTCAATTGTTCGGTCGTGGCGTACGTTTAAAAGGTTACGAATGGTCCTTGAAACGCTCAAGAGCCGCAACGCCGGCCAAACAACCCGAATATATCCATTACATCGAGACCCTGAATGTGTTTGGCGTGCAAGCCGACTTTATGGAGAAGTTCCGCGATTTTCTCGAAGAAGAAGGTCTGCCCGGCAATGATCGCAAGGAAGTGTTCCAGATTCCGATGAATGTCACTTACGACTTTGGCCATAAATTGAAAGTGCTGCGCCCGAAACTGAAAAAAGCCGATGGCCGCGAATACAGTTTCAGCCGCGACGGCGCGATGCCTTTGCTCGGCGGCGTACCCGATGCGATGCGCAAGAACCGCGTTGAAGTGGACTGGTATCCGAAAATACAGGCCATCGTCGCCCAGGCTGTAAACGCGAGCGCCGCTGCTGCGGTGAATGCCAATGAGGCGGTCTTTACCGACGCGCATATCGCTTTTCTTGACATCGACAAGCTTTACTTCGATTTGGAGCAATACAAGGCCAGGGAAAATCTGTACAGCCTGATCATTGCGCCGCAGGCAATCCGCAGCCTTTTAAAGCGCCATGACTGGTACGTGCTGTATGTGCCGAAGCACTTGATGGCGCTGACCGGATATGACAATGTGCGGGTGTGGAATCAGATTGCCTTGGCGCTGTTGAAAAAATACTGCAAACGGTTTTACTTACACGCCGTCGATGAATTTATTCGCCCAAGGCTGGAATATCGGGATTTGGAAGCGGACGACAGTAATTTACCGAATGATGGCGAGTCTTACCATTTGACAGTGAATGCCGGCGAAGCCCAGTTGATCGGCGACATCGAAAAACTGAAGACACAAATTGATCTGGCGCTACAGACGAATAAGCCTGAGCTGATCGAGGCCGGCCAATTAAAAGCCAGCATGTTGAGCAACCATTTATACCAGCCGTTGCTGTACGCCGAGCGAGGCTGTCCGGTCACCATTTCGCCGATTTCATTAAATGACAGCGAAAAGAACTTTGTTGTCGATTTGATGGCTTGGCTGGGGACTAACGAATCCAAGTTATTGGCAAGTAAAACGTCGATATTCCTGTTACGGAATAAATCGCGAGGCAGCGGCATAGGTTTTTTCGAGGCGGGGAATTTCTATCCCGATTTCATTCTGTGGGCTGTGACCGGTGAACATCAGGTCGTTGCCTTCATTGAACCGCACGGTATTGCTCATGAAGGGCCGGAACATACAAAAGTGCAGTTCCATAAGGTTATCAAGGAAATTGAACAACGTCTTGCAGAGAAGGAAAGTATCCGGCTTGAGAGTTTCATCGTCACACCGACTCGCTACCAACTGGTTGAAGCGATGGGCTACGACCGCCGGCACTGGGAAGAACGGCATGTTTTATTTATGGACAGTCCAGCTTATATCGATATTTTAATGCAGAATATTATTTCTTGAGGCTATGAAGAGCTGACGTTTGTGGACACATCAATACAAATCCACCGGATCGACATCCAGCGACCAACGCACTTTTTTCGCCTGCTTGAGTTTTTCAATAAGCGGCATCAGCACATCAAGCAATGCATGCAACTCCGGCCGCCTGCCGCTCTGAAACAGCAATTGGTAGCGGTAAAGCCCCGCGCGTCTGGCCATCGGGGCGGCAACCGGCCCTAAAATATGGGTATGACTCTTGCCGTGTTCCCGCGCCAGCTCGGCAACCGCATGCAGAAATAACTTCGGCATCTCGGCATCTGCGGCCTGAACCCTTAATAACGCCTGATAACTGAACGGCGGCAATGACGCCTCTTTGCGCTCGGCCAACGCGGTTTTGGCAAAACTGTTATAACCCTGAGAAATCAGCGTGGTTAATAACGGATGCTCAGGCTGCCGGGTCTGCATGATCACTCGGCCGGGCTTTTCCGCACGCCCGGCGCGGCCTGAAACCTGCACGATCATTTGCGCCAGTTTCTCCGGGGCATGAAAATCAATACTGAACAGGCCGCTGTCCACATCCAGTATCGCCACCAGCGTCACATTGGGAAAATGATGGCCTTTCGCCAACATTTGCGTGCCCAGAATAATATCCACCGCCCCCTGATTGATTTGCTGCAAATATTTTTCCAAGGAGCCTTTGCGCTGAGTGGAATCGCGATCCAGGCGCACAACCACTTTATCGGCAAATAATTCCGCCAATGCCTTTTCCACGCGTTCGGTACCCAGTCCCAGCGCTGTTAACTCCCCCGTTTTGCAAGCGGGACATTGCCTGATCAAGCGCTGCTCCTGGCCGCAATGATGGCAACGCAGCATCCCTTCATCATAATGAATCACCAGATTGGCGTCGCAACGCCGGCAACGCGCAACCCAGCCGCAACCGTGACAGATCAGGGTCGGCGCAAAACCGCGCCGGTTTAAGAACAATAACACCTGTTCGTTTTTTGCCAGGGTAAGGCGCATCTCCGTCATAAGCGCTTCGGACAAGCCCTCCTGCATCTTCTTGTTTCTGATGTCCAACAGCTGCAAAACCGGCGCTATCGCATCCCCCGCCCTTTCCGGCAAATGCAGCAGGCGGTAACGCTTGTTCTCGACGTTGTGCAGGCTTTCCAGCGCAGGCGTCGCCGAACCCAGCACTACCGGAATATTCAACAGCTTGCCGCGCACTACCGCAACATCCCGAGCAGAGAAGCGAAAGCCTTCCTGCTGCTTGAACGAGGCGTCATGCTCTTCATCGAGAATAATCAGGCCGGGATTTTTTAACGGCGTAAACAGGGCGGATCGGGTGCCCAATAAAATCGCGCATTCCCCGCGCTGCATTTTAAGCCAGGCACAGGCCCGCTGCCGGTCGGTCAATTTGGAATGTGAAATGGCAATGCTGACGCTAAAACGCTGCCTGAAGCGGTCTTCAAGCTGCGGCGTCAAGGTAATTTCCGGCAACAACACCAAAACCTGCCGGCCCCGTTCCAGCACAGAACGAATAATCTGCATATAGACTTCGGTTTTACCGCTACCGGTCACGCCCTCCAGCAGAAAAACGCCGAACTGCCCCAGACTGCCGCATACCGCATCTATCGCCGCTTGCTGCTCAACATTGCAATGCAGGGCATTGCTCCTGAGTATCGGCCCACGCCCTTCTTCGGTTGCACTCAAGGTAAAATCCGATGCGGCAAACTGCAGTAATTGCCTGTCCAGCAACAGCTTGACCGAAGCTCGCCAGTTGTCGTTCCATGCGGAAAGTTCCGTTTCGGACAAGCTGTTTTGATGCGCTTGAAATTTTTCCAGTACGCTTTTTTGTTTGGGCGTCCGCTTCAACAGCTCGCTATCGATAGCCTTGCCGGACTCAGTCAAGGCATAGCGCTTTTCTGTTTGAATAACGGCTGCTTTGCCTTGGCGCAACGCCACCGGAAACGCGGCACTGAAAACTTCGCCCAGCGGGTGATGGTAATAAGCGCCGGCCCAATGCAGCAGCGCCAAGTCTTTTGCCGACAATAACGGTTTTTCGTCCAGTATCCGTTCAACGCGCTTTAATTTAGCGATGTCGATGTCGCTATGCTGAACGCACTCAACCAGAAAGCCGATTTTTTTAGCTTTGCCGAAAGGCACTTCCAGGCGAATGCCCGGTTTGACAAGGGTCGGCTCAAACTGTTCCGGAGCAAGATAATCAAATAATCGATAAACAGGAAGCGCAATGGCAACCCTGAAAACCAACTCGCTCCCACTTTGCAACTTGACCATGGTTTTTGAATTATTTTTGATGTTTTAAGACTAAGTCATTATACGATTTAAACTATTCGAGTTACCCACAGAAGCTGTGGATAACTCTGTGGAAAAATAGTTTTTAAGCGTCCTTAGTAGCGGTTTTTATTACGATTTTGTTACATTGAACACATTTAAGACAAAAACTATTTTTACTTATTTTTCAATAACTTGTCAAATAATACATGACAATAAAAAACTTTCGTGCTCGCTTTAAACATTAACTCCGAACCGATGCGCCTACACAGTCAACCCTGTGCGAAACCCATCTATTTACCGAGGCTTGATAAATTTAATCGTCATCCGATCGCTTTCACCGATGGCCAAATATTTTTTTCTGTCTTTATCCTTGAGTTTTAGGGCAGGCGGCAAAGTCCAGACGCCTTCGGGATAATTCTTGGTATCTTTGCTGTTGGCATTGATTTCGGATTTCCCCAGAAACTCAAAACCCGCATTTCTCGCCAGCGCAATCACATAATCCTCGCTGACGTAACCGGATTCGGCTTTGCTGTCTTGCGGTTTCAGGGTTGAATTTCTATGCTCCACGACGCCTAAAATGCCGCCGGGTTTTAATGCCTTATACATCGCATTAAATACTGCGGCAGCTTGGCCGTCTTTCATCCAGTTATGCACATTGCGAAACGTTAGAACCCGGTCTGCCGAGCCATCCGGAGCTATCTGCAAAAATTTTGGCGGCTGCAATACCGTTAACTCAACCTTGCCGTAAACTTTCGGCTGATTTTTTATCTTTTTGACAAATTCATGCAGGTTGTTTTTGAAATAAGACGGCTCGGCATCGGCTGAAAAATGGGCGGCATAGAGTTTGCCGCGATTTTTTAGATAAGGCGCCAGAATTTCCGTATACCAACCTTCTCCGGGCCAGACTTCGACGACCGTCATATTGTCCTTAACGCCAAAAAACTCCAACGTCTGCTGTGGGTGCCGGTACTTATCCCGGTTTTTATGCTCTACGGAGCGCTGTTTTCCGGCGATTGCCTGATGCAAAGAGTTTGGTTTCGCCGCAGCTTGCGGCGACAAAAAACTGCTTGCCAGTAAAAGCAGCCATAAAATATTTTTCATGCTATTTATTCCAATGAGTCACTGAATTCTAAAAAATTCACCATGAAGACGCGAAGTTTTACTTATGCGCATGATTTAATAAGACGGCATCAAAAAATTTCGGCCTGTACGATTAGAATAAATCACACGTCCACGAAAACCAAAAGCATAGGCGGCGCAACAAGCACGCTTATATTCGAAGAGATATAAAACAGGGTTTCCATTTATAGACGGGGCAGCCGTGGGGGCGTGCCGCGCGCACCAAAGAGTTCAACACAAAGTAAGTGCATTTCAAGCCCGGTAGAAGGCGCGCACGGCACGCTCTACGGCCGATTTATTTAACATCTTTCGTGGATAAACCGCCACATCCTGTTTCTCGTAGTTTTTCATGCTATGACAGCGTTCCACTTTATCATCCGCGGTTCGATCCTAAAAACAAGACCAGTAGGTTTGGTTGCGTCCCCTGTCTTTAGCTTCATACAAAGCCGCATCCGCACGATGCAATACCGCTTCGCCATTAATATCGTCGGCCAATAAAACTGCGGCGCCGATGCTGACAGTAATTTTTACCGGGCCTGCTTCATGATCGATAACGATTGCGGCAACTTGCTGACGTAAGCGTTCCGCCATGGTCAGAGCATCTCTTTTGCTGGCTCCGGCCAACAAAATAGCAAACTCCTCTCCCCCCAGACGCGCCGGAACATCAATTGCGCGCGAGTTATTACTGGCGATTTCGGCGAACGCTTTTAACACGGCGTCGCCGGTGGCGTGTCCGAAAGTATCGTTAACCCGTTTAAAATAATCCAAATCCAGCATTAACAACACCGTTGAATAACGGCGTAAACGCGCCACTTTCGCTCGTTCCAGCTCCAGTCGCTCCAAAAACACGCGGCGGTTGAATAATCCGGTCAAGGGATCGATGCTGGCAAGTTTTTGCAATTGCGCTTCCATCTCCTTGCGCTCGGAAATATCTTCTTTAATACCGATAAAATGAGTAATTTCCCCGTCGCTGTTTTTTACCGGCGCAATATTAAGTTCCTCGTGATACAGACTGCCGTTTTTGCGCCGGTTAACCAATTCGCCGCGCCAATGCTCGCCGAGCAGAAGATTTGCCCACATATCCTGGTAAAAGGCTTTATTCTGTAAACCGGATTTGATCAACTCATTCGGCTTGTGACCCACCACTTCTTCCGGGCTGTAACCGGTTAATCGGCTGAAAGCGGAATTAGCCCATATAACCGTTGCGTCTTTATCGGTAATAACAATGCCGTTTGCCGCCGCTTCCAATGCGGCTATCAGCAAATTGTTCCGCGCCTCCATTTCGGTTCGCAATAATGCGTAACGAATCACTCTCCCCAAGCCATCATAGCCGAAATCGCCCTTGACCATGTAATCCACAGCCCCCGCCTCCAGCACGGTCAGCGCAAAATCGGTATCGCCTCGGCCGCTGAGTACTACAATAGGGATATTCATCGCCATGGCTCGCGCACTGTACACAGTTGCCAACCCTTCCGAATCGGGTAATGACAAGTCCAGCAGTATCACGTCGAAGCGCGAATCCGCCAAACATTGTTGCGCTTCAAGCAGCGATTGAGCCCAGATAACGTCAAAATGCCCGCTCTGGGTTTGCTTCAATTTCATTTTTACCAAATGCGCATCGCCGGCTTCGTCTTCCACCAGCAATACTCGAATCGATTCAACGGGGTTCATAGCTTATAATCGTGGGGCAGGCGCACCAAGCTAAACCAATACTCGCCAATCTGCTGAATGGCTTTAATAAACTGCGGCATATCCACAGGCTTAGTAATATAACTGGTCGCGCCGAGCTGATAAGAACGGACTACGTCGGTTTCAACATCGGAAGTGGTCAACACCACGACCGGAATACCTTTAAAATGTTCATCGGCCTTGATCGCGGTTAAAAATTCGCAGCCATTCATGCGCGGCATGTTAAGGTCGAGGAAAATCAAATCAGGGCGCGGCGCATCGGTATATTTTTCGATCTTGTTTAAAAAATCCAAGCCCTCACGTCCGTCAACGACATGATGCAAGCGCGCCAGCACCTTGCCTTCTTTTAACGCCATTCTTACCAAATAGGCATCCGAGGGTTCATCTTCCAACAGCAAAATTTCAACTAAGTTGGATTTATAGGGTTCGCTCATCAATAAATCTCTTGTTTGGGTTTAGTCAGGTCAGGTTTCCCGTTCCCACGCAGGAGCATGAGAACGAGAGCAAAACATTATCACCACGAACGGTATTTGCTCTTCGGCCGGCGACGGCTGCCGCGCAGTGTGCGAAACACGAAGAACTAAGATTCGCTTCTTCGTAGTGAATAAAAGACTTTCATCCAGGTAAATCAAATAAAACAGTAGTGCCGCCACCCGGCGTCTCATGCAACGTTACCGTACCGCCGCAGCTTTCAATGATGCGCCGGACAATAGCCAAGCCGATGCCCGTGGAATTTTGGTCGTCCTGTACCTGCAATCGCTCGAACACGCCAAAAACGCGCTCCCGGTATTCCTCAGGAATACCGATACCGTTATCCGCAACGCGATAAATCACCCGTCCAGCCTTCAACTCACCGCTAATGCATATATGGGGTGTAAGTTCTGGATGACAATAGTGTAGGGCATTGTCCAACAAAATACTGAAAATATCTTTTAGACGGGAACGATCGATATAAACGGAATAGATCGCGCCGCAATCTATTTTCGCCCCCGTTTTACGGATTAGCGGGGCCTTATGTTCCAGCAGGCCGGCAACAACCTCGGCAACGGCAACTTTGCCCATCATACTTCGAGGCCGGTCAGCGGTAAGGTACAATTGAATATCGCGCACCAGAGCGCTTTGCCGTGCGGCACCTTGTTCAATAAAATACAACGACGTTTTAGCCTCTTCGTTTAACTGCTCTGCCGGTATTTGCATCCGCAAGCGCTGCACAAAACTCATTTGGCGCCGCGTCGGCTCTTGCAAATGGTGTGCGGCAATGCGCGTAAATTGTTCCAGTTCAGCATGAGCGCGCGCCAGCTTATCCTCAATTTGCTTACGCTCCGTGATGTCGAGGGCGGTGCCCACGGCGTGTACCGGGTTTCCCGCGCTGTCCCATTCAATAACCTTGCCCCGGCCCTGCACCCAAACCCAATGACCGTCTTTGTGCCGCACCCGGTGCTCGGACTCGTAGACCTGAGTTTCGCCTTTGAAATGACGATCGAGTTTTTCCCTTACCTGGGCCCTGTCGTCCGGAAATACACGGGTTTCCCAACTTTCGACGCGTGGCGGTAACTCCGCCAAGGTAAAGCCTTGCATTTCAGCCCAGCGGGCATTGAAAATCAACACGCCGCTTGGAATGTGCCAGTCCCAAGTGGCCATGTCGGCTCCGGACAGCGCCATCTGAAACCGGTCCTCACTGTCTTTCAAAGCAATTTCCACCAACTTGTGTGCGCTAATTTCCGCCTCAAGCTGTTGGGTGGAAATTTGCAGACTTTCCGTCATGGTATTGATCGACTGAGCAAGTTCGGTAAATTCATCAGAACCTTCACTCTGAATCCTGTAACCCAGATCGCCGTCGGCAACAATTCTGGCGCCATCATGCAATGGCGCCAGACGCTTGTGAATCAACCTACCAAGCTGTATCGAGGTCAGAACGGTGACAACGGCCAACGTAACCGCGAACAAGCCGACAATGATGGTCAGGTATTTGTAGGTCAGCTCAATACGTTGTGCGCTGGCATCCTTCAAGACGGTCACCATATCCCGAACCGTGGCGGCTTTCAGCAACAGCTGGCTAAACAGCCTTTTATCCAGTTCTTCATAAACTTGGCGATTGTCTACAGCGGCTTTCAAGGTCTCGGTATTGCTGACGATGCGCTGAAAAATAATCGCACTGTCTTCAATATTCCTGCGCAGCCGCTCCAGAACCAGCTGGTTTTGTTCGCCGAGGAATTGGCTATCGGCCTGAAGCAACAGCTGCCCGGCTGTTTCATAACTGTTATCCCACAGCGTCCGCGCACGGTCTTCGCGATACAGGAAATACTGATCCCTGAATGAAGCACATTCGAAGAAATTAACTTTGATGGCGTCGGCAAGGACATAGTTGTTTTTTGCGCTCTTAAACTCGAGCAATGACCAGATAAGAACCGGCGCCAAAACGACCAGAGCCGCTATCGTGACTGTTGACGTGATCCTTAATCGGGTAGTGATGCGCATGATTGTTTATCGATTCATTCTTATCGCTTCGGGTTCGATCGCCTTAAGGCTGTCGAGATGAATAAAGCTCAGATAGTCGGGCATATCTGTGCGCTCGGTCAGCTTGTTCTTCATTGCCCATCGGGTTTCATCCTCCAGCGTGATCAGCAGTACTTGGTCCAGTACGACGTGATAATTGAACGCGTCCCAAACGTCATGGATCAGATTCTTGTCTATCTTCGTTGTCGCGGACATAATCGACTGCGCCTCGTCCGGATTCTTGGCAACGAAATGCTCCGCCTTAATCAGCGCCCGGAGAAAACTTTTAACCGTCTCCGGATTTTTTTGCACAAAATCCTGCCGTGCGGCGATGTTGAAGGTTTCGGTATAAATTTCCCGATCGTAAAAGAGGGTTCCGTCAGCGCCGAGCTGCCGGCTAATCTGTGTCAGCGGATAATTCCAGGTGGAAATCGCATCCACCTTTTTTGCGATAATCGCCTCTTGCATTTCCTCGGGCTTCAAGGCGACGGGCTTGATTTCCTGCCGGGTCAGGCCGTTTGCCGTCAACAGCGAATCCAGGAAGAAGTCCGACGTGGTGCCGGGCGTATAACCGACGCGCTTTCCTTTCAAGTCGCCGGGCGAGATGATGCCGACATCCTTTCTTGCCACAATGGCGTTGTTCATCGAACTGGCTTCTATATTGGCGATCACGAAAATCTTTTCGCCTTTCAGCACACTGAACATGACCGGGGTTTCCGCGACTGTCGCAAAGTCGGCCTTGTTTTCGATGACCGATTGCAACGCCGCCTTGCCATAGGTGTGCATCAACGATTGGGCATCGAGCCCTTCCTCGGTAAAATAGCCTTTGGCCACGGCGACATGAACCAGCGTGCTTTGCGGTTGATAGGTGTAAGCGACAGTGATTTTTTGTAGCGGTTCCGGGCTCCGTTGCTCCGCGTTGTCGGGCGCCGACTTTTGACAACCCATCAGTGCCGCCATGAACATCAAAGCGATAACTATTTTCCAGCCTGCGTAGTTTTGCTGTTTAAGTCGTGCGTGTCGTTTCCAAGCAAAAGGAATCATAAGATATTCTCCAATTTTAACTATTTTACCGCTGATTAGGGGCGTCGCCTCGTGTGAAACCCGGCTAAAAACACGATTAAACAAATTTCTATTCCGGATTGACAGTTTCCACGATGGGCAATTCAAACCAGAACACACAGCCCTGCCCCTCCCCGGCCGATTCTACGCCGATACTGCCGCCATGATGCTCGACAATTTTACGGCACAAAGCCAAACCGACGCCGGTGCCTTCAAAACGGCTACGCGCCTGCAAACGCGAGAACACTTTAAACAACCGATCCAATTGACTTGGTTCAATACCGATACCGTGATCGCGCACTTCCACCCGCAATGATCCGGCGCAGACCGCGCCATGAACATGAACTTGCGGAGGCTGATTTTGTTCATGATATTTTAGCGCATTGCCAATCAGGTTTTGCAGCAGACGCGTCAACTCATCGCGGCTGGCAATTAATTCAGGCCAAACGCCGCTCACTTTAATTTCGCCGCCGCAAGCGCTGAGCTCGGGATTAAGAAAAGCCAGCGCTTCATCTAAAGAAGCTTTGCTGCCGATCCGTATTTTGGCTTCGGTTTTACGCCCTACCCGAGAATAATCCAGCAACGATAAAATCATCGCATCCATACGTTTCGCGCCGTCCATAGCAAAAT
This sequence comes from Methylococcaceae bacterium, assembly GCA_044426515.1. Classification (GTDB taxonomy): domain Bacteria; phylum Pseudomonadota; class Gammaproteobacteria; order Methylococcales; family Methylomonadaceae; genus Methylobacter_A. The sequence goes on from JAUGSS010000198.1 coordinate 19,422, forward strand.
GAAGAAACTGCCGCGTTTCTTCATCCAGCCGGCCGCTCAAGGCGTTTTCAAGCAGGGACAAATAACTGGTCACCATGCGTAACGGCTGGCGCATATCATGCGATACCGCATAAGCGAATTGCTCCAGGTCGGCATTAGAGCGCTTCAATTCGGCTTCCGCTTGTTTGTATTCGGTGATGTCTTCGACCATCGCCACGACATAATCAAGCTCACCATTCGCTTTACGAACACTGCGCACGACCAATTTAGTGGGAATGACTTTGCCGGTGCGGCTGACAAAGCGCTTTTCTAAGGCATAACCATTAATTTCGTTAGCCCGTAACCGATTAAATTGCTCAACATCGGCGTCCAAATCTTCGGGGTGCGTCAATTGCGCCCAAGTCATTTGATGCAAGGTTTGTTCCGGGTATTCCAGCATTCTGCACAGGCATTTATTAATGCGAATCCAGCCTTTTTCGGGTGAAGTAATCGTTAATCCGACCAGATCCAACTCATAAAATGCCTGTAGCTGCTGTTCGCTGTGACGCTTTGCCAGTTCCGCCTGTTTGCGTTCGGTAATGTCGCGCGCTGCGGCGAACACGCCAAGCACGTTGCCGTTACCGTCATGGTACACGCTGGCGTTATAAAGCACGTCGGTGATCTTGCCGGACACATGGCGAATAGCCAGCGGATAATCGGTTACGAAACCTTGAGAAAACACCCGCAGATAGCCTTCGCGTGCTTGCTCCGGATCAGTAAAATAATCCGCGAAGTCGCTGCCGATCAGCTTGGCTCGCCCCATGCCGGTCACCTGTTCCGTGGCGGTGTTGACATCGGTGATCTTGCCCTCGGCGCTGATCGTCACCAAGGGATCCAAACTCGCTTCAATCAGGCTGCGGGCGTATTGAGAAGCGGCCTGGGCAATTTCTTCGGCTTTTTTGCGCTCGGTGATATTTTTATGACTCACCACAACCCCGCGACGCGAACCTTGCAATGCCGACACATTCATGTAAAACCAGCGTTGCTGAGTGGGCGAGTGGCACGGATACTCCAAATGAAATGTTTCCTGATCGCCTGCCAGCACTGCCGCAATACCGGTTTGAGCAACGTTTGCCTCATCGCCGTCAGGTTGATTAAAAGCATCCTTACAGGCGTCCAGATAATTAAGCCCCAACATACCCTGAGCGGATTCCAGTAAACCATTTTCATTGGCAAAGCGCCGCCATGCATCGTTAACGACAACAATAACGCCCTGCGCATCCAGCACGGCAATATGCGAAGTCAGCGAGTTAAGTATGCTGACATTAAAGGCATCGCTATCGCGCAGCTTCTCTTCCATCTGCTTGCGCTCGCTGATGTCGGTAGAAATGCCGCACAAACCGTAAATACTGCCGTCTTCTCGGCGTAATGGCTGCTTAACGGTAAGGTAAGTGCGGCTGACCGAGCTATCCTTCCGGGTATAAGTATTCTCGGCCGCTATACGTTCGCCAAGCTCAAAGACACGACGATCATGTTCGCGCAATTTTGCCGTGGTATCTTCATCAAAAAGGGCATCGTCCAATTTACCGATGATCTCTTCCAGCGATTTACCAAGCACTTGCCGTGCCGGCTGATTGGCGTACTGGTACTGATAGTTGCAATCCTTGATATAAATACAGGCATCGACACTGTCGAGAATGGTGGCGAGTTTATTTTCACTTTCGCGCACCGCCTCTTCGATCATTCTGCGCTCGGTAATATCGGTCACGAAACCATGCCAAAGCACCGAGCCGTCCGGTTCGCGTTGCGGCAAGGCGTTACCGAATAGCCAGCATACGGTGCCGTCGGCAAACTTAAGCCGATATTCATTGCGCCACGGGCTTAAATCGCGCGCCGAGTTTTGAATGGAAGCCAAATGCTGTTCCAGGTCGTCCGGATGGACAACGGCAAACACCATAGCGGCGTCATTGAGCACGTCTTCAGGATCGATACGGTAAATGTCGCGCAACACTTCGCTGGCGTAAGGAAGACAGGAGCTGCCGTCCGGGCGCAAACGAAACTGAAACACCACGCCGGGCAGCTGGCAGGCTATTTTTTGCAGTTTATCTAAGGCCTCTTGTTGCGCCGCCGCTGCCTGCCTGCGCTCGGAAATATCGCGGACATAGGCGCTGAAAAAATAGCCGTCTTCGTGCCTCAGCGCGTCGACCGCCAGCTCCATCGGAAATTCAACCGTTCCGGCGCGTAAGCCGGTAACCTCAAAACGCATGCCGAGAATGTTTGATACACCGGTGATCATAAGCCGCGATAAGCCTTGCCGATGTTTTTCCCGGTAAGCGGGCGGAATGATTAACTCCGCCAATTCGCGGCCTATTGCCTGTTCGCCGGAGCAAGCGAAAATACGTTCAGCTTGGGCATTCCAGCCGATTACCTTACCGTTCTGATCCATGCTGATGATGCCATCCAGCGCCGAATCCAACAGCAGTTGGGTGCGTGCGTTATTTTTCTGTAATGCGGCATTGGCAATGCGCAACTCCTCCTCGGCTGCCTTTCTTTGTTGTATTTCGGCTTGCAATTGGGCTGAACTAGGTACAGACAAGGCGCTGGGAATAACTCTTAGCATCAATGCCGCAGTAGCGACCGAAATAACCGCGGTAAAACCTTTAACCAAGCCCTCCGGCCAATACAAGGGTACCCAGATCGTGATAGCGGACAGCAAATGCGTACTGCCGCAAGCGACAATAAATGCGGCAAACATGGCAACCAGCCACAGATAGGGAATATCTTTACGCTGCCGGATAAAATGGACCAGCATCAGCGGGATGGAATAATAGGAGAGCGTGATCAGCAGATCGGAAATAACGTGTAGCCAAAGTAATATCGGACTCCACAACAGGCAATAGCCGTGCGGAACGAAGTCTTTAATACCCAAAAGATCAATCAGTGCTTGCATTTGTGAGGTAGAGAATGAAATGTGAATTTTCCAGGGTGGATTAAATCCCGTGTGTTGTCCTAAAACGAGCGTTCAAAACATGTTTCCCGTTCAACAAGATGCTTCAGCCAGTGGCAAAAAGCCCTCATTCCGACAGGGATAACAGCGCTGTTAGAGCGCAAAGCGAATTCAGAACATAGGAATGTGAAGCAATGGCCTGACATAGAGCCTAAATCAGACAAGTTGCCCTCTTTGACGCCGGCTTCCCTACCGATCCGGCTCTTTATAATTCCAAATCTGCAGCAAACTTAAAGTTGCCAGCATCAAAAAAGCCAATAATGTCCAGGCCGGCATACTGAAACCCAACATTGTCCAGTCTACCTTAGCGCAATCGCCGGTACCGCTGAGCATTAACTTGACTGTTTCAAACAAAGGAAAGTTTTGCAGTACATAGTCCAGGCCGGGGCCGCACTCCGGCACCTTATCGGCAGGCAAATGCTGTATCCAGACATGCCGGGTTGAAATCGCCGCACCGCCCAAAGCCGTTACCGCGCCCGCGATGGAATAAGCCGTCACACCGGTCTGGCTTGGGTTATGGATGGCGGCGCTTAAAAAAACCAGTCCGGTCAGCAAAATGGCAATGCGCTGGGAAATGCACAGGGGGCACGGATCCAGGCCGCCGACGAATTGAAAATAAGCGCCCATCGACAGCAAAAACACACAACCCGAAAAACCCAGGAAAAACCAGATTCTTGAATTAAACATTAACAATTTCAACATGATTAACTGCTCTTATAAAAAATTTATGTAACTACTCAGCAGGTAGACAAATAGAACGCAGATGACGCGGATAGTTATGATGAACGCGGGGTTTTTTATGATTTATCCGTGTCGATCATAATCATCCGCGTCATCTGCGTTCCATTGTCTTTGATAGCTGATATAGGGATGAATATACTCCGCGAGCTCATAATGACCGATTTTAAAAGATAGCGACGACTTCATATTCAATAAAACGCAGCAAGAACTGAGTTATTGCTGCGTTTTATTAGTCAAAAATTCGCTCATATCTTCATTATGGACACGATGATAGATGTCCTCTACAGGAAGGGTTAAACCAATAGATTCAAAAGTAATGTCATCTCCTAAAAAATAATGTTTCGGCAACCAAGCTTCGCTTCGCCGTATAACCTGAATATCGACATAGTCTTGTTCAATGAGAACATATTCCTGCAAGCTGGGAATATTGATATAAGACATCAATTTAATGGTTTCATCGGTTCTACGGGTTGATTTTGACAGCACTTCTACAATAATGAGCGGAGATTGCGTGTAGTAAGGCCGGGATTCATCAAAATGGCAATCGACAATGACATCAGGATAGAAGAAATTTGCCCCCGCTTTAACCTTCATATCCGAACCGAACGGTTCGCAGGGCAAATCTTCTAGATGATTGCCAAATTTTCTGGAAATATTTCCGGAAATTCGCTGATGATTAGCACTTGCGCCGGCCATCGCATAAACACAACCATCAATCAACTCATGCTTTACATTGCTGATTAATTCGCCTTGCAGATAGTCTTCTTCACTCATCAAGTTGGTATTTTTTACATTTAACATGATTTATAACTCCTGATAGTTAGGGTGCCTTTTATCAACGCTTATCTGCCGGATCCGCGTGCTGTTATTCCAACCGCTGATTTATTGACAAGCCTTATACATCCCATCCAATACCAACGAGTTTGGGCTGACCACGCCGATAATCTTGTTGTTTTCAATGACCGGCGCCCTGACCAGGTTATAGTTGGCAAATAAGCGCGAGCAATAACGGATGTCCATGTCGGGATGTACCGAAATCACCGGCTTGCTCATGATTTCATAGACATTAACCCGATCCGGCGCGCGGTCTTTGGCCAACACATGGCGGGCAATATCACCGGAATTAATCATGCCGTATTCGTCGTCGTCATGGCGTTTATTAACAATCAGCACCGAAGTTTTAAGCGATTTCATCTTTTTTAAAGCATCTTCTACGGTAGCAACGCCGTCGATAGTGGAGAAATCGGTTTTCATCACGTCTCTGACGCGGATTACAATGCGCGGCGCAATCATATTTTGTCCTCAAGTTCCTGGGTTAATCGTTCCACCTGATGCATGACGCCGACAGCGTCTTCGACATCGATCTGAATGGCAATGCCGGTGCCGGGTCTGCTGTCGAATTGCGCAACCGTAGCGATGGCTTCCAGAATGTGCCGGCTAAGATGCTCTTCGACCAGCAACAGCAAAACATCGCGCTGAGTTTCCAGGCTCAAGCCGAAAAAAGTTTTCGATTGTTTCATACCTTCGCCGCGAGCGTTATTAACAACGGTTGCGCCTTTGGCGCCGTTTTCACGTGCGGTCTCAAGCACCAGGTCAGTTTTGTCGTCTTCGACAAAGACGATAATTAATTTGAAATGCATGGTGTTCCTCATGGGTTGGGTGAAAGACTGGCATTGTTAAGCCATTGTGCGATTTGTGCGTAACCCAAAACGGCAATGACGGGGAATAAACTGGCAAAGGCGATCAAACCAAAGCCATCCAGCAACGGGTTACGGCCGGGCACGGCAGCAGCCAAGCCTAAACCCAATGCGGAAACCAGCGGCACGGTAACCATCGATGTCGTTATCACGCCCGAATCGTAAGCCAGTCCGATAATCAGTTTGGGAGCAAATCGAGTTTGCATCATGACGATGATATAGCCCCCGATAATATATAAATACAATTCGGCTCCGGTAACGATCCGAAACGCGCCGAGCGCGAGACCGAAACTCACGCCGATGGCAACAGAAATTCTTAAGCCCCAGGCCCTGATGGTACCACCTGAAATTTGTTCGGCTTTAAGGGCAACGGCGAGTAGGGACGGCTCAGCCAACGCCGTTGCAAAGCCAAGACTGGCGGCAAAAACATACACCCAGAAATAGGCTTGCCAGGAGACCGGCTGCTGAAGAGGATTAATACCTAAAAATTCCGGGGTAGTCAGCTGCGATGCCATCAAATCGCCAAGCGGGAACAGAGCCATATCCAACCCTTCCAGAAAGAAAACAATACCCAGCAAGACATAGAAAAAACCGATGATGGTTTTTTTAGGATGGGGCAAAGGTTTTCGAATAACCAGCAGTTGGAAGCCGATAATAATGGCAACAATCGGTAAAATATTCCGGCAGGTTTCCACGAATATCAGCTCAAAATGAATTAACCAGTCGATCATATAACCATCCCGTAAGCCATCACAAAAATCGTCGCCATCAATGTCGCAAAGACCATAAGCCCGAAACCGTCGGTCAATTGATTACGGCCTTTGATTGCTGTGGCCAGACCGACACCCAAAACGATGACTAGAGGAACGGTAATGCTGGACGTAGCGATGCCGCCGGAATCATAAGCAATGCCGATAATTTCGGTAGGCGCGAATGGGGTCATAACGGCAATACAAACATAACCGAAGACAACCGGGTAATACACCGGCCAGCCTCGGATGATTCTCAAAACGCCGACCAAAATAGCAAGACCGATAGATGTTGCAACGGCAATGCGTAGCCCCAGCGCATAACCGGCCTTTGCCGCGTCGGTTTGTTCTATCCGATTACCATTACTGGCAATAGTTGCGGCTTTTTCGGCAACAGAGATCAGCCCCGGTTCGGCGACTGCGGCGCCAAAACCCAGACAGAAGGCAAAAGCCAGCAGCCAGAACAAACTGCCTTTGCGGGCAAAGGCATAAGCCATCGATTCGCCAACCGGGAACAGGCTTTGTTCAAGCCCCTGAATAAACAGGGTAAGCCCCAGAATAACAAACACCGTGCCGGCGATTAAACTGCCGACATCGGGAACAGGTTGTCGAATAACCAAAACCTGGAATACCAAAACAACCGCAAGGATAGGCACCAAGTCCAGAAAACTGCTGAACAGTTGTTTGATAAAAGGGTTTTTTAACATTCCAGGTTTTTATCCGAGTATTCAGTTAAATCAATAAAATTGTTCGTTCTCACGTTCCAGCTGGGGAAACGGCCGCTATGCTCAATAGCTATGTTTGCTCGTTTGGCCGATTAAAAAACACCCGCTTCATCGCAGTCCGGACCAAATAAGCATGAAGCCCAGCGCACTTTTCCTGCTTTATTTCCATCGGAGTCATCAATTTTCGTATCGAGACGGTTACATTCAGCCGTCTCGATAACACCATCTTGAACGGCGCCATTGCTCTTTAACCACTCGCCAATATAGTGAGACTCATCAGAGACAACAAGACAATGGACATGGTTTGGGTCAGTAGAACAAGACTGAACGCTCAATATCCCGACTAAAACAGACAATAGATAAACATAATGCGTTTTTATGTGTTTTCCAACGAACATCTAAGATCCTCATAGTACTAAATAATTCGACCTGCACGACTAGAATAAATCACACGTCCACGAAAACCAAAAGTAGGCGCCTCTAGGAGCCTGTCGGATAGGTCTCGGCATTCCGCTCATTGCTTATCCATTCTGTTTTTTGGACACTGCTTTCACCTCGTTCCCACGTGCTACGTGGGAATGCATGCTGGACGCGCTGCGTCCCGTATATGCAGACGTTGCCCATGACTCGCGGCGCAGCGCGCCTTGACCGCATTCCCACGCGGCGCGCTCATCGTTATACACAACTCTGCCCTGTTCCCTGGGTTCGGCGACAATCACCCT
>JAUGSS010000005.1:0-17472 GCA_044426515.1 Methylococcaceae bacterium
GTAACTTCTCATTAGTCGCAGGCAATAACATTACGAATCGGGTTAAAATAGTACATGGACTCTCTCAAGCCACACGTACCAAAAATCAACGATGAAAATCGCACACCGCTAGTCGATGTGCTGTTGGAGTTGCTTGCGTGGCAGGAAAAGCAGATAGACGAGCTGAAGCAGGAAATACTCAAACTCAAGGGCGAAACGACTAAACCCAAAATAAAACCCAGCACTATGGACAAGGATTCTACCGAGAATAGGGCTGGGGGTGGCGAGGATAGTGGGACTTCAAAAAAGAACAAAGGCCCCAAACGCAGTAAAACCGAGCATCTTAAGATCGATGCCACGGTTGACATTCAACCTGACAAAGTCCCGGAAGGCTCAACCTTTAAGGGTTATCGGGAAGTCGTCATTCAGGATATTGTGTTTAAAACCTTCAACACCTGCTACCGTTTGGCTCAATACCAAGCACCCGATGGTAGTTACGCCTCCGGGCAACTCCCCGATGGACTGAATAGCAGTCATTTTGGTAACGAGCTGGTCAGTTTTATCCTCTATCAATATCATCACCAACATGTCACCCAGCCGCTGCTGTTGAAACAATTACAGGATTTGGGAGTTGATATTTCCAGCGGTCGATTAAGTCAATTCATCACCGACGGCTTGGAACTGTTTCATGCTGAAAAAGATCAATTACTCCAGGCGGGATTATCTGTATCCCACTATGTGCATGCCGATGATACCGGTGCACGTCATAATGGTAAAAACGGCTATTGCACACATATCGGCAATGAACTGTTTGCTTGGTTCGGTAGTACTGAAAGCAAAAATCGCATTAACTTTTTAAGCTGTTTAGGTCAAGGCAGTGATCGACTTTATGCGTTGAATGCCGGCGCTTTCGCCTATATGGAACAACAAAAGCTGCCGCGTATGTTGTTAGCCCGTGTTGAAGATAAAGCCGTGCCCATCGAAACAGCATCTGCCTTGGAGCTATGGTTGGATCAACACGACATCAAAGCCAATCGGCACCGGCGAATCATTACAGAAGGCGCTTTAATGGGCGGCCTGTTAGCTCAAGGTATTCCGGTTAACTTCAGTATTGTCAGCGATGATGCCGGACAGTTTAATGTCTTTGACCATGCGTTGTGCTGGATTCATGCCGAACGTATTATCAATCGCCTCATTCCTTTAAATGACGAGCATGTTAAAGCCGTTGACGCTGTGCGCGAACAACTCTGGCAGCTTTACCGGGACTTGAAAAGCTATAAGCTTGATCCAACAGCCCTTCAAGCCGAAGACATAAAATTCCGTTTTCAATCGATGTGCAGTACCCAAACGGCCTATGAGACGCTCAACCAGGCCTTAAAGCGGATGGGCAACAATCAACAGGAACTACTCCGTGTTCTCGATAAACCTTATTTGCCGCTCCACAACAACCTGAGCGAGCGAGATATTCGGGATTATGTCAAAAAACGAAAAATCAGCGGCAGTACACGCAGTGAGGCGGGACGAAAGTGTCGAGATACTTTTGCCAGTTTAAAGAAGACCTGTCTCAAGCACGGACTTTCATTTTGGCATTATCTGAAAGATAGGCTGATGGGCGAAAATAACATTCCGCCTTTATCTGATCTGATTCGGGCTGCGGCTACCTGTGAGTAATGAGAAGTTACACAAAATCCACATATTTCTCCCGCGCTCTATCACGTTGATGAATGTGAAATTATCGAGCAGGCGATGTTTTTATTGGCGTTGTGAATACCGCTGGATTTAAGACTTTTCTTCGTACCCACTTGTTTGGAGCATGTTGAAGAACGAATCGAGCACGTTGTTAGACCATTCGGTTTGACAAGCCCACCACAAACCACTTAACTTAACTATTCGTGGACAGCAAAGATACTAAGATGAATATCCTTGCAAGCCGGTTGATATAGATACATTAGGTGACAAAGATACGTTCTGCGGCCTTTTACTCAAAGCATGTCTCGTATTCAAAACTGGGCATGTATCTCTTGTTATCCCAGTCATCTATAAGTGGAGGTTAAGATGAATATTGCAGAACATAAGCTAAATTTAATTCGTCAAATTGACGACTTGCCGGAGGAATCGTTAATAGAGCTGGAGAAGTTAATTTCCAAACTGCGCGTCAATAAAAAAACAACACCAAAGCGGCAGATTGGCTGCATGAAGGGGTTAGTGGTTTTTATGGCCGATGATTTTGATGCGCCATTGGATGACTTTAAAGAGTATATGTAATGCGTTATTTACTGGATACTCATTCTTTAATCTGGTTTTTAGAAGATGATAAGCGTCTTTCCGGTACGGCAAAGGGCATATTCCGCGATGATAACGCCGATATTTATTTGAGCATTGCTAGTCTTTGGGAGATGGCAATCAAGATAAGTCTTGGTAAGTTGAAGTTGTCGCAATCACTTGAGCAGGTGATTAATACATTGGAACAACAAAGTATTTCGCTGTTATCTGTTAAGCCCATCCATGTTTTAGCCGTGTTAAATTTACCTTTTGAGCATCGTGACCCATTTGACCGTTTGTTGATTGGTCAAGCGTTGGTCGAAAATATGAAATTTCTCAGCAATGAGGCGTTGTTTTTGCGTTACGGTGTGGATAGGGTTTGGTGAAGATTCAATCAATGCCGTGGCTTAACAGGTAACGGCCATTTGAGTCTGCTTGGTGAATATGCAGAATATCAGGCACCGTCACCCCATTTCTGCTGGGCTATTTTCTTTTGGCAACCCATCGCATCGATAGTAATCACTGCCCCCGCTATATCAAGCCGTGAAAGTAATTTTGGAATGGCCGTGATTTCATTCGATTTATCATTAACTTTAACTTGGCCTAAAACCAAGTTATTTTGTCGTGCCCAAGCGCTGACCATATAAATAGCTGCTTTTTTTGAAGCCTTGTCTAAACTACGCCTTAAGCACTTGCCATCAATCGCAATCACTTCGCCTTCAGTAATATTGGCTATATCAGTAACCCAACGGGAAAAACAGACGCTAAACTGGTCAGTATCAAGGCTGCATAAACTTCACCGAAGGTGTCGTGCGAAGGTATGCCATGCTCTAAACCCAGCAATTCCGTGAACCACTCCTCTTTTGCCAGGCCAAATTCTTCAACAGCAACCCAGTTATCAGCTCCACAAATCATTGCACAGATGCTAATAAAAAAATATCTTGCAGCTGATGCTTCTTTTGCCTGTTTACTCTGGGGTCTGTAATGCTTGAAAAGTGATGAACAATAGAAGGCGTTGGTTTTGTTATCATTGAAAATCAAAAAGATAGAATTATTACCTCATCTAAATTACATTTTCAAGCACTTTTAAGCGCGATTGCCCTGGCTACTTCTCAGCTTTGGGTTGTTTTATGCGTATGCTTTGGTTTAAACAGAAAATAGGTCATATGCCGCAGTCGACTGCGGCATATGACCTATTTTTTTTATAAGCCCTGAAATATTGTTTCTTATCTAATTGTTTTGTAATGCTTATAAATGTTGGCGTGCTATTTGCGTAAACAACTGTTCAGGAGCGGATACATAAATCCCTTACGTGACAAAAGCAAGCTCCCCGGAGCTAGGCTTTTTTCTAAATTACAACCAACTGGATAATAACAATGCTAAAAAAAATTGGCCTTTATGTGCTGCTGCTGGCCGCGCAAAATGGAGCTGAAGCTGCGGTGCGGAATTTTACCCTGCATATCGACAACGGCAATTTAACGATAACCGGCACCGGCGGAACCACGCTTTCGGTGTGGGGTTACGGCGAAAGCGCCGGCCTGCCTACCGTACCCGCGCCTACCTTGACCGTCAACGAAGGCGATTCGGTCAACGTGACGGTGTACAACCACCGTAGTGCGCAGCATAATTTTGTGATTAAAAATGTCACCACCGATGCAACGGCGATTGCCGCTAATAACGGCAGCAAAACCTACTCGTTTACCGCGCCTGCCGCAGGCAGCTATGTTTATAGCGATACTTTAAACACCAATATCAACCGCGAAATGGGCTTATACGGCGCGTTTATCGTCCGCCCTGCCGACAACAGCAACAGTGCTTGGACGGGCGGCCCTTATTACGACCATGAAAAAGTCTGGGTTGTCAGTGAAATGGACAAGCCGCGTTGGAACGATGTGGCCTCAACCGGCGGTGCCGTGGCGACAGCGACTTACAAGCCGAATTACTTCATGATTAACGGTTTGGGCGGTTTTGACGCGATGATGGACAACAACACCATGATTATGGGTACGTTGTGGCAAGAAACCTTGGTGCGCATCGTCAATGCCGGGCAATTTAGCCATTCGCTGCATTTTCACGGCAATCATTTTCAAGTGCTTAGCATTAACGGGGTAAGACAACCGACTCCGTTTGAAGAATGGGATACCATCAACATCCCGCCAATGGCAACGGCTGAAGTCTTATATACCATTAATCAAACGGGCGATTATCCGATGCACGTTCATACGGCTCAAGCGGAAGGCGCGAACGGCGTCTATCTGAACGGCGCGGCAACTATGATTATGATGCACTAATTCACGGAGGAAAAAATAATGAAAAAATTAACTCAAGCGATAATCTTTGTAGCATTAGGCTTAGGCTCACAACAAATTCAAGCAGCGACCATCAACAAAAGTCTTTGCGTAGGCTCGTTGAGCAAAACCTTATACGGCTCATCAACGACGGGCAAATCCGTGACATTTTGGGGCTACAGCGATTGCGGCGGCGGTGGCGGCGGTATGGGCGGGGGCGGTATGGGCGGGGGCGGCATGGGTGGCGGCGCCGCCACTGTTCCAGGGCCGATTATGGAAATTGGCGTCAATGACACGTTAAACATCAATTTTTCACCGATGGGGATGATGACAATGGAATCAGCTCCCTATAACGGCCACACCATTCATTTGCACGGCGCGGATGTACAAACGATGGAAGACGGCGTACCCGAAACTAACGGCAACATGGTCATGGGCGATACCTATACCTGGACGCCGTTAGCCGGTCACGAAGGCAGCTATATGTACCATTGCCATGTGCACACCGTAAAACATCTGGAAATGGGCATGTACAGCTCGATTATCGTGCGCCCTACAGATTCCAATGGCGTGTTTCTGAATCAATTAAATTATGATCCTGCAACCGCTTACAACTATTCGCAAAATTACATTTTGAGTACCGTTGACCCCACCTATCACACGGCAAGCGGGGATTCGCCTGTGTTTGCCGATTACAATCCGAATTATTTTTTAATTACCGGCAAAGAAGGTAGATCCACATCTGCTCCGGCAATGACCTTAGCGGCGGCGAAAAATACAAAAGTGGCGTTTCGTTTAGTTGGCCTGCATTCGACAAATGCCAGTTTTGGAATTAAAAACAGCAGCGGGGTATTGCAACCGTTTACCGTTTATATTCGTGACGGGCGGGCTTTACCGGTGGCGAAAACGGTAACCGGTTTAGACATTTCCCCAGGTCAACGGGCTGACGTCATTGCAACGTTACCGTCTACCAGCGGCACTTGGTATCCGCAAGTGACTTATAAAAAGTTGCGCGCCAATGCCGATGGTACTTATCCTGCCTATTCCACGGCGTATGGAAAAGTGACGTTCTAAACAGCGTTTTTGCTATCACCCAGGAGTACAAACTTAAGTTTGTACTCCGCCTTCAATTTCTCACGCGGCAAATCAGTAACCCCCGTAAAAGACTTCTTATGAATTATAAAATCGTTATTAGTACGTTATTATCGTTATCAGCACCGGCTTGTAGTGAATTGCCCAAATCTACGCAGATGGGACAAACAATTGACCGCTTTCAAGTTCAAAATAATGTGGTTATAGATACGCGCAGCAATTTAATGTGGACGCGATGCTTACTGGGAGCAACTTGGAACGGTACAACTTGTGAGGGAAAAGCCGCCAGTTACGGCTGGCAACAAGCCCAAGAAATGGCTAAAAATTCAACTTATGCCGATTTTAACGATTGGCGTATTCCCACCCTTGAGGAACTAAAATCACTGGCCGATAAAGAAACCGCTGTTCCGATGGTTAAAATTCCAAATATTAATCAAACGGTTTTCCCCACACCGAACTGTCAAGGCGCTACGCGTAGCGCATCGCATCACGATGGACATAGTTGTTGGCAATGGTCATCAACTCCAATAAAAGACAGTCAACATTATATTTGGATTGTTTATTTTGATTACGGTTATGGTAGCGCGAATTATGAAGCCGATATGTTTGCAATGCGGTTAGTGCGTAATAATCGTTAGTGCTTTCCTAATAGATAAATGGGTCTGAAAAAAGGCAGATAAATTCTATAGTTCTTACATTGCTCTGCCGCATCCCATCCGCGCGAGGCTCTAACAGGAGGGTAACTGCGTTGAATTTTGAAGTGTAATGAATCTACCTCTCTCAAGATTTTGCTAATATAAACATCCGGCTTAATAGAGCGTTCATTTAATAGGTTATAATACTTATTGATTGAAAAACTTGAACTCTCTATCCTACAGATACTTATACAATACCCACCGGTTTTTTTAGAATAATGGCATATGAATCGTTGCTAACCGTTTTGCAAGATAAACAGAAGCTTACTGTTGCTGAATTGAAAAAAGTTGAGCGTATGCAAAAAACATCGGTATCGGAAACCGTACCGCAATTGCTGGTTAAGCTGGGCTTGTGTTCGGAACTGGATGTAGCCGATGCCTTTGTGGAATCGGGCCGGTTTGAAAAGGTTACGCCGGACCACTATCCGCTGGAAATGCAGCTGCCGGAAAGCGTGCCGTTGCGGTTTTTAAAGAACTACCATGTCATCGGTTTGAGTCAAAATGACGACATTACCGTTGCCCTGATGGATCCCGAAGACCGATTTGTCATTGATGCGTTAAAACTGGCGACCGGAAAAAACATCATTGCCAAAGTCGGCCTGCTTTCGGAAATCGATGCGGCATTGGAAGTGCAGTACGGCGAAGGGCGCTCGCAAATGGATAAACTGGTCGACGATCTGAGCGTCGATGATCTGGGCGAGGAAGATCTGGAGCATTTAAAAGACTTGGCCAGTGAAGCGCCGGTGATCAAAATGGTCAATTTGATCATGCAGCGGGCGATTGAAACCCGCGCCTCGGACATTCATATTGAACCCTTCGAACAATCCCTAAAAGTCAGGCTGCGCGTCGATGGCGTATTGAAGGATATTGATGCGCCGTCGGTAAAATCCACGGCAGCGGTGATTTCCCGTATCAAAATCATGGCCAAGCTGAACATCGCCGAGCGCCGCCTGCCGCAGGATGGCCGCATCAAAGTGCAAATGTTGGGTAAAGAGCTGGATTTGCGGGTTTCTACGATACCGACAATGTACGGCGAAAGCGTGGTGATCCGTTTGCTGGACAAGGAAAATACGGTGTTGGACTTTGCCGCGCTGGGCTTTGCCGGCAAACATCTGCAGCAGTTTATCGAAGTGCTGTCCCAACCGCACGGCATTATCCTGATTACCGGCCCTACCGGCAGCGGAAAATCCACCACGATGTATGCCGCGTTAAAACAGCTGAACACCTCCGAGCGCAAAATCATTACCGTTGAAGATCCGGTCGAATACCAGATGGAAGGAGTCAACCAGATTCAGGCAAAACCGCAAATAGGCCTGACCTTTGCGTCGGCGTTGCGCTCTATCGTGCGCCAAGATCCCGACGTGATTATGATCGGCGAAATGCGCGATCTGGAGACCGCAAGAATCGCCGTGCAATCGGCGTTAACCGGGCATTTGGTATTATCGACGCTGCATACTAACGACGCGGCCGGCGGGGTAACCCGCTTGCTGGATATGGGTCTCGAAGAATACCTGCTCACTTCCACCGTCAACGGCATATTGGCGCAACGTCTGGTAAGAAAGCTGTGTCCTGAGTGCAAGCAACGCTATGCGCCTCCTTCGGATATTATCGACGGCATGAAGTTAAGACGGTTTGCTCCGGAAGGCGATATTGTTTTATATAAACCGATCGGCTGTCCGGCATGCGGGGGCTTAGGGTATCGTGGGCGGCTGGCGATCATCGAGTTTTTACAGATGACCGATCCGTTGCGTAAATTAATTATGGCGCATGAAGAAGCCGGCGCCATTCAAAGACTCGCTATTGAAGAAGGCATGACCACGATGTATGAAAACGGCCTGGTTAAAGCCCTGCAAGGGATTACCACCCTGGAAGAAGTGCTGCGGGTCACCTCGGAAACATAATGTTATTTGCCTATAAAGCGGTTAACAGTCTTGGCGAGACTGAGGAAGGCGTCAGGGACGCGGCTGACGAACAGCAACTGATTGCGGCTTTGCAGACGGAAGGCTATATCCCTATTCGCGTGGTACCGGCCGGCGCCAAATCGTTTCTGGGCTTAAGGCTGGGCATAAAACAGTCCAAATTATCGCAAAAAGATATTGCTTTGTTCACCGGCGAATTGGCAACTTTGCTGGAATCCGGCCTGCCGTTGGATAAGTCTCTGCTGGTATTGATCGACTTGACTGAAGACAATGAGCGGGTCACCAAGTTGATCGGCAGGGTGCTGGAGAAAGTCAAAGGCGGTTCTACGCTGGCCGATGCGCTGGAAAAACAATCCGGTATTTTCAGCAAGTTTTACCTGAACATGATCCGCGCCGGTGAAGCAGGCGGCAGTCTGGGCGAAGTGTTGACGCGTTTGTCCGAATACCTGGAGAGCTCTCGGGAATTAAAAGAAACGGTCAGCACCGCATTGATCTACCCGGCCATTTTGCTGGTCATGTCATTGGCTTCTTTGTTTGTGATGCTGACTTTCGTGGTGCCGCAATTTTCCGAAATGTTTGAAAGCGCCGGCAAGGCGCTGCCGGTATCGACGCAGATTGTAGTGGGACTGGCCGAATGGTTGCAAAGCTATTGGTGGGCATTGATTTTAAGCGTTGTGTTTATCACCAGCTATATGAATCTTCAGCTGGCCGATCCGGTCAAAAAGAAGATTTGGGACGGCCGTTTTTTAAAGCTGCCGCTGGCCGGGACCATTATTTTGAACAAGGAAACCGCCAACATCAGCCGTACGCTGGGTACTTTGCTGGGTAATGGCGTTTCGATACTGGCGGCTCTGGTGATTGTCCGTGAAACGGTAGACAACCTGGTTTTGGCGGCGGCCATTCAAGATACCGAAGACCAGTTAAAACAGGGTAAAAATATGTCGGATGCATTACTGGAAAAAGGCATATTCCCCAAAATGGCCATGCAAATGATAAAAATGGGCGAAGAGACGGGACGTCTGGAAGAAATGCTGCTGCGTGTGGCGACAATCTACGATAAACAGCTGAGAGTGTCGATTTCGCGTATGTTGGCTTTGTTGGAGCCGGCTTTGATTATTTCATTAGGCTTAATGATTGCCGGCATCATTGTGTCGATTTTACTGGCTATCCTGAGCGTTAACGATTTGGCTTTTTAGTGGGCGTTTATCTTTTATCCAATCACAAGATTTGAATTTTAAATGGGAAAATACATCATGAAACAAATAACAAGGTTCAAGGCGAAAAAAGCGGGCTCTACACATTTTTCGTTTCGTACCATCTATCAGAGCGGTTTCACCTTGCTTGAGTTATTGGTGGTGCTGGGTATTATTGCGATGCTGGCCGGAATAGTCGGGCCGCAGGTCATGAAGCACATGGGTGAATCCAAAATCAAAGCGGCAAAGGTGCAAATTGAAGATCTGGCGGCGGCTCTGGATATGTACAAACTGGATTTGGGCAAGTATCCGACCACCGAGCAAGGCTTGTCGGCCTTAATCGAATCGCCCGACAGCGCCAATCGCTGGAATGGCCCTTATTTGCGCAAAGCTAAAATGCCGTTGGATCCATGGCTGCAGGAATATCATTATATTTCTCCCGGCGAGCACGGGAAATTCGATTTATTCACCTTTGGCGCCGATGGCAAAGAAGGCGGCGAAGGCGAAGATCAGGATATTGTTAGCTGGGAATGATTTATGGGGAAAAGGTGCCGACTGAAAGGCTCAAAGCGCAAGAGATAAAAAATCCGTTTGTTTCGCCTTGCCACTGTTTCTTGCGCCAGCGCGGCTTTACCCTGCTGGAGCTGACCGTGGTGCTTTTTGTCGTGGTGCTGGGTTTTTCCGTGATCGGCCTGAACCTGTCATCAGGTAATGACTCTACAGAAATCAAGGCCGCCGCAAGGGATATAGTTTCAGCGCTACGTTATGCCAGAGGACAGGCTTTAATGACTCATCAGGAAACCACGGTTGCCCTGGATCTTGGCGACAACAGCTACACGGTCAGCGGCCGGGATAAAGTTTATCAAATACCGGAAGCCATTGATGTCACGGTGGTAACTGCGCAAACTGAGTTAACCGGAGAGGGTGAGGCGAACATCCGGTTTTTTGCCGACGGCTCTTCTACCGGCGGTAGAATTACCCTGGAGCGAGGGAAGGCGGCGTGGAAAATCGATATAAACTGGTTAACCGGCCAAATTGAACTTGAAAGCAAATAAACAACGCGGCTTTTCTTTGCTGGAAATCCTGATTGCTTTCTCAATTCTGGCGCTTTCCTTGGGCATTCTACTGAAGATATTTTCTGCCGGTGTTAACACCGCCGGCGTTGCCGAGGAATATACGGCGGCGGTGCAAATTGCCGAGTCTCTAATGGCCGGGACAAGCGTGCAAGCACCCTTACAGGCCGGCGAAACCAGCGGACTGGAAAATGAAAAATACCATTGGCGGGTATCTGTCAGTCCGTTTCAATTTAGCGCTGAAAATTTGGATGTCTCGACCCTATCGGTAGTGCTTTTTAAGGTTAAAGTCATCGTAAACTGGGGCGATGGTAATGCCGGTACCGATGACAGGCAGGTTGAGTTAATAACATTAAAACTGGCGAACAAAGCGTTATGAGGAAAACTCAGGCACAAAGCTCAAGCCGCCAGTACGGTTTCACGCTGATTGAAGTTCTGATAGCCATGACCCTATTAAGCATCATGGTGGTGCTATTGTTCAGCAGTTTGAGAATTTGCGCGCAAAGCTGGGAGCAGGGAGAAAACAAAATAACCGAAGTGAATGAGGTCGCCGTAGTTTATAATTTTTTTCAACGGCATTTATCCTCAGCCATACCTTTATGGGACGATTTTACTAAAAAAGAGGAAAGAACATTCTCTTTTCAAGGCAAAAAACAATCCTTACAATTTGTCTCAGCATTTCCCGCAAGCGCCGGCAGATCAGGCATGCAATTGTTTTCCATAGAACAACAGCAAGAAGATGACGAGCAGGTGATCAAAGTGACACTAACGCCGTTTTTTCCGGCGGCCGAGGGCGAGGAATGGCAATCGGAAGAAGTGGTCTTGTTAAGGCATGTCAGCGATTTTTCCCTGTCCTATTTTGGCGTTGCTGTTGATGATGGCGGCGAAAACAGCTGGCAGGACGAATGGCTGGAAAGAGATGCTCAACCGCAATTGGTTAAAATCAGCATCAGCACTGAAAACGGCGTTTTTTGGCCCGAAATAATTATAGAGCTTAAGGTTGCCGGCGGAGCCGGCGGTGAAGATCTTGGCGCCAACACAGCAAATGATATTGAGCCGCCAGAGGAGCGCAATTGATCAGGCCCGAAGGTTTTGCCCTGGTTCTGGTTTTGTGGGTATTGAGCCTGCTGACCATCATGGCCGGTAGTTTTGCGCTCAGCATGCGGCGGGAAGCGGCCATTGTAACCGGCAGCAGTAATAATGCCCAGGCAATGGCGGTGGCGGAATCGGGACTCGCCATTGCACAGCTGATGTTAATGCATCCCGATCAGCTGCAACGCTGGCGCACCGACGGTAGTATTTACCAAATAGACTACGCGGACTCGAAAGCTCGAGTTCAATTGCTGTCTGAAACGGGCAAGATAGATTTAAACAGTGCCGATCAAAAGCTGTTACAAGGGCTCATGGCTTACGCGCCGATGGATGTTCAGTCGCAAACCAAGTTGGTCAATGCGATTCTCGATTGGCGCGATGAGGATGATCTGATACACATAGAGGGCGCGGAAAAAAAAGAATATAAAGAGGCCGGACTCAGTTACCAGCCTCGCAACAAGCCCTTTCAGTCCATTGAGGAATTACAGTTGGTACTGGGCATGAATGAGCGGATTTTTAAGTGGCTGGAAAAATTGGTCACGGTTTACTCGGGACAGTCCGCGGTTGACCTGACTCAAGCTGCCAAAGAAGTTTTGCTGGTGCTGCCGGAAATGGATGCTGAATTGATAAACGAATATATTGCCGCCAGACGGGAAAGCGCGATAAACGGCTTACCCGCTCCGGCCTTTACCGCCGGGGTTGGCGTGGATGCTGCCAGCCGTTCGGTAACCGGCAGCTCGCAGGCAAGCTCAAATCAAAATAAGTCGTCCGGGCAAAAGAGCGTTTTTGAAAACGCTCCCGAAAACCCGGTCAACGGGGAGATGGAACAGCAAGGCGTAATTACGGTTGTTGCTGAAGCACTGCTGGAGGACGGCACAACCGCCAATATCAATGTACTGATAAAAAAATCGGATAATCCGGTATTATTGTCGCCGTTTCAGGTTCTAAAATGGCAGCGCAACAGTATCGGAGACGGTTCGTTATTTACAGATGAAAAAGATGATTTATTAGTGAGACAGTATGACGAACCTGAATTCAACAATTGATCTGGACCTGAAAAAGTTCTTCCGCTGGTGGCTGCGCGAACTTGATTTTTTGGTGCCTGAAAAAATCAGGCAACTGGTCAATGAGAAACAAGGCTTCATTATTGTCCGTCCTGAAGGCAATCGGTTGGTACTGACTTATATGCTTAACGCCAGGGATGACATGTATGACGTAAACAGGACGGAAGCCGGCCCGGCGGACGGGCAAATCGAAGTGCTGGCAATATTGGAGCGCAACGCATCGGGCATAGCCCAATATCAAGCCTTGCGGGCTAAAGATGAAAGACTGGCTAAAGCGAATTTAATACTCCGGCTAACAGCGCAAGAAGCTATTCAAAAAGAGCTTGCCTTGCCGTCCGCGGTAAAAGAAAACCTGTCCCAGGTTGTTGCCTATGAACTTGATCGCTATACGCCGTTTAAGGCGGAACAGGTTTATTTTGCGGTTAAACCGCTGGCGGGCGAGAATGAGCCTGGACAAATCAAGGTCATGCTGGTGTTAACCCCCAGAGAAACGCTTGACGCGCTGTATGAAGATATCAAGGCAATGGGGATGTCGCCGCTATTCGTCGATTATGAGTCTACGCCCAATGACCTTGAGCAGCGCTATGACGGTTACAATTTATTGCCGGAGAGCTTAAGGGAAAAAACCGCAAATACACCGCGCCTGATTTATACTGCTCTGGTTGCGGCGGCATTTTTACTGCTGGGTACGATGCTGGTGCTGCCGGTCTGGTTTGAATATCAGACGGTCAATGCCTTACAGGAAAAAATCGATGCGATAGAAAAGGATGCCAAGGGCGTTAATGCCTTGCAGTTGCAGATTGACGCGATGGTAAACGAAACACAACTATTAATAGCGGAGAAAAACGCGGCTCCGGCGGCAGTTGATATGCTCAATGCCTTAAGTGCGTTAATGAAAGATGATACCTGGTTATCCTATGCCCAGTATTCGGACGGGCATCTGCAAATACAAGGCGAATCACCCGCCGCTTCAGCTTTGATCGGCGTTTTGGAAGATTCCGAATTGTTCGCCAACGTCCGCTTCGTCTCGCCGGTTACTCAAGATAAAATCACTAAACAAGAGCGGTTCCAGATCACCGCCGATGTTACTCCGGTAGCCGTGCGTCCCTCTACCCAGCCGAAAGCGGGAGGTGAAGGTGGGCAAGATGAGTAGTACGCAAATGCAGCGATGGTTGGCAGTAGGACTATTGATTGCGGCGCTATTGATTGTCAGTTTGGTCGTTATAGCGCCGGTGGTCAGCAAGGGCCTGGAGCTGCACGAGGACGAAAACAATCTTATTTTCAAGCTGCAGAAATACGAACGTATCCTGGCAAAAAAAAATGCGGTCATTGAAAGTATGGATGCCATAAAAGAGCAATATCAAGAACATGGGCTTTTAAACATGCAGGGTACCGGCGCTTTAGCATCTGCCGAACTTCAGGAGTTTATTAAAAAAGCGATTGCAGAGGCCGGCGGACAATTGAGCAGTACACAGGCGCTTCCTGTAACCGCCAAAAATGAATTCAGCCGGATTACCGTTAGCGTAAGAATGACCGGGAATAGCGAAGTGTTACGGGCGGTGCTGTATAAAATTGAAACATCAGCACCGCTGATTATTATCAATCAGATAGACATAAGGCCGATGCGCGGCATAAGAAGCAGAACAACGCACCAGATCGAACCGAGTAACGAATTAAATATTAATTTTCAAGCAGTCAGTTTTATGAGAAAGCAGCCGGAATGAATACTAAACTCATAAGATTGCTGGCGGCTGTTTGCATGAGTCTGTGCCTGATTATTGCCGGGGAGTGGTTATATGCAAGTTATAAACAACACCGCTTGCTGACTTCGATCGGCTCGGAAAAGCCGCAAGACTATAAAACAGATGAGTTACCCCAAATAGAACTGACCAGCCAAGCGGAAGAAAGTTATGTTGATTTGGTTACCAGGCCGTTATTTATTAAAGGCAGAAAACCTGTAGACGAGCCGCTTCCGGAGACAGCCCAAGCAGCCGCCAAAGTAGACAGTTTTGATTGGCAACTGACCGGCGTTTATAGTACAAAAAAAACCGTGTCCGCATTATTCAGCCGTTCTAAATCAAAGGTTGCTAAAGACAATTATAGAAAAATCACCGTAGGCGATGATCTTGACGGCTGGAAGTTGGCCGAAATAAATACCGATAGAGCCCTGCTTAAGCAAGGCAGCAGTGAAAAAGAACTACTGCTCCGGAAACCAAAATTGAAAGCATTACCACGGGCAAACACTGCAACGCCGGCTATACCCTCACCTTTTCAAGTTCCTGCCCCGGTTCCTGCTCCAGCTCCGATCGCCGCGCCTGAACCTGCGGCCGACGCTCCCGAAGACACTACTGATGAAGATACTACTGAAGGCATACCCGAGGATGAACAATAATGACTAATGTAAAAAAAATAACGACAGCTTCCTGCTGGATGGTTGCAGGCTTAATACTGTCAAGTTGTGAGTCACTCGGCCCCAAGCATGCTCCCAAATTACCGTTGACGCCAGTGAAAAAAGAAGACAGCAATGTGCTTATTAAAGAGTTGCAGAATAAAGCCCCGGCTACCGCAACGCAGGCCAAACCTGAATTATTTCCCGGCACCAACCGGTTTGTACCGGATATGACCATACAGCATAGAAAAACCAAAGGCAGTGGCGAAGGTACCTACAGTCTCAATTTTGACGAAGCCGATTTGGGCGAAGTGGCCAAGGTGGTGTTAAGTGATATTCTTGGACAAAACTACGTGCTCAGTCCCAAGGTGGTCGGCAAGGTTACCTTGCAAACTACCGACCCCTTAAGCAAAGACGAACTCATTCCCACCCTGGAAATGCTGCTGCGCATGAACAATGCCGTGCTGATCAAGGATGCCAGTATTTACCACATCGAACCTGCCAGCGAAGCTCTGTACAGCTCCAATTTCGCAGCCCCCGGTTCTGCCGGCAGAACCGGCTTTCAAGTCAGGGTCATCCCGGTCAGAAATGTCGCCGTAAAAGACATTGTCGATGTAATAAAGCCGCTGGTGCAGGAAAAGACCATTCTCAATGTTGATGCCGCGCGCAATATCCTGATTGCTTCCGGCACCCCGGATGAATTGGGGCGAGTAATGGATATGGTCAGTACTTTTGATATTGATGTGTTGAAGGGGCAATCTTTTGGTTTGTTTCCTTTGACCCACGTTGAACCGGAAACTATTATCAAAGAACTGCAGGAAATTTTCGGCAAATCCGGCAAAGAAGAAGAGAATGAATTTGTCCGCTTTATTGCCGTTGAAAGATTGAATGCCGTTATGGCGATTACCCATCAGGCCGGTTATTTAAAAGACATTGAAAACTGGGTATTCCGTCTGGATCGGGCAAATACAGCGTCCGGCGGCGGTGTGAATGTCTATAGGGTGCAGCATGTCGATGCGGAAGAACTGGCGTCAACGTTAAATGAAATTTTTACCGGTGCGGCCAAAAAAGAAAAATCGGCAAAAGTTGCACCGGGGCAAAAATCGGCTGAAGTGACCAATAAACAGCCGACTGAAAAACAAAGTACTCAAAAAACCTCGTCAGGCAGCAGAAAGTCCACGCAAACCGGAGATGCGCAAGTTGCCAATGTGGAAAATGTAAGAATTATTGCTGACGTGGACAATAATTCAGTAGTGATTGTTGCCACCCCGCAGGAATATGAAGTAATACTCCCCGTCATCAAACAACTTGATGTATTGCCGTTGCAAGTACTGATTGATGCAACAATCGTCTCGGTTAACTTAACGAACGATTTAAAGTATGGAATATCATGGTATTTATCCCAAGGTAACGATGCGCTGGCCGGCACCTCCACCCCCCCGGGGGATGTTTCGAATACCTTGGGAACGGCTGCTCAAGCGGCGGCGGCAGCCGCAACAGGCGGATTCAGCGCTATATACAGTTCGGGGGCGGTAAAAGCCCTGTTAAATGCACAAGCCTCGGCTAATAATATCAATGTAATTTCTTCGCCCTCGTTGATGGTGCTAAATAATCAGCAAGCGAAAATAAATGTAGGTGATCAAGTCCCCGTACAAACCAGCACCACACAGCTTCCTATTTCCGGAGGGACCAGCCCCAGCATAGCTCAATCCAGTTCAATACAATATATAGATACCGGTGTTACCCTGGAAGTTACGCCCAGAGTTAACGCGAATGGCATGGTTATTATGGAAATCAAGCAAATTGTCAGCAATGCAAAGCCATCGACAACGGGGGTCACAACGACGGTTACCATTGCCAAAAAAGAAATTGAAAGCTCCGTTGCTGTACATGATGGGGAAACAATAGTGTTAGGCGGCTTGATTGATGATAATAACTCTCTCGGTAATGCAGGGATTCCTTACTTACAAGATATTCCTTGGATAGGGCCGTTATTTGGCGGTAGAACTTTAAACAGAACCAAAACAGAATTGGTTGTTCTGATTACTCCGCGTGTTGTAAAAAGCAAGCAGGATTCACGGCTTATTTCTGATGAGTTTAAACGTAAACTAACCGGGATTTATCAGGATGTTTCGCATGTTAATGATGAAACAACGATGGGGGAAGAAAAAACAAGCCGTTAATTTGGACTATAACAACAGCATCTGTTTTTCTCCACTTATTCAAAGAACTGAATAGCTTAAATAACAGCAGTTGCCAGTTAAATGATAGTAGGGCAAAATTTGACCTGATTAGCAAGATGTTTCAGCCAGAGTGTTGTAGGGGCGGGCCTTGTGCCTGCCCACAGGGCAACCACAAGGGATTGCCCCTACGGTCATAGGTGTTCATGCCGATAGGGCAGTGCTAGCTGAAACATCTTACTAATC
>JAUGSS010000030.1:0-1035 GCA_044426515.1 Methylococcaceae bacterium
ACGGACTAAGCGCACATAATTCACATTGGTTTTTAATTCAAAATTATCGCGTCCCTGACCAAAATCAACGACCCACGCATTAGTCGCTAACCCGACGTAAGGTGATGCTGTCCAATACTTCGCCGAAGCCGTTCCGGGGAACAATATTGTATTAATAGCAGGATCACTGCGACAATCTTCCACAATACTGCGCAGCTCGTTAATATTCGGTAATCGCCAATCTTGCTTACCTGCAAACCCAGTTTTATTAAACAGATTAATATCAATCATCTTGTCCCACCCCATTTTCTGGGAAATACCTGTGCAGGTTGACGTTGATTGCACCCAAGTCTGCCCTAACGAGCAGCGCATCCACATCAACCCTGTACCATGATCGATCGCTGTGCCATCAGGAGGTGTCTCAAAATTAACACTCTCATCCGTACTCGGCTGAATCCCTGCATTGGTACAATCCGTCGCCTGCGCACCCATCGACGCTAACATTAACAGCGCTAAAACCTTAACTTTCATTGACAACTCTCCATCAAACCATTATTTCGACTACCCACGTTAGGCAGAACATTCCGTAGGGGCGCACCTACGTGTGCGCCCAAACCCGTTTAATGCACCAAAGAAGCACTCAGCAATTTAAAGCGCATAGGCTCACTGCCTGGAATTAATTGCAACCTCGCGTTATAACGCTCAGCACCTACCTCAATATTACCAACCACCAATGAACCATTAAGATAGTAACGCACCTGATCGCCACTCACCGAACGTGCCACTAGCGGCTTTTTCGCTTGCGCACTCAATTCAAAGGTCATAGGATTGTCATTCACCAATTTTAATTGCGCATCATAGAAATCACTCTCCACCTTTACCAGCGGTAAATGTAAAAGGGAATGACTATAGACGGGATTGGTCGCCGCCGTTGCCAGTTCACACGCATCACAATGACGCACTAAACGCACTCGCTGCTTGTTACTTTTAAGATCCCAAAAATCCCAACCAGACTCAAAATTAACCATCCAGGCATTAAACGCACTTGCCGCCACC
>JAUGSS010000081.1:0-44515 GCA_044426515.1 Methylococcaceae bacterium
CTTGGCGGCATCATAACCTTTGATCCCCGCTAAAGCCGTTGTTTTAACACTTTGGCTATCTATGCTTCCCGTTGTAGGATGCTTATGTCGCCCCGCTTTGCGCCGGACGTCAGCTCGTAGCGTATCGTGAATCCTCTCCCACGTGCTGTCTTGGGTCCAACGCCGAAAATACCCGTAGACCGTTTGATACGGCGGAAAGTAGTCAAACGGTAACAAGCGCCAAGCTTAGCTACTCCGGGTGATATAGAAAATGGCATTGATCACCTTGCGAAGACTCACTTGCCTCGGTCGACCACCGGGCAAGGCGGCTGGCAACAGTTCATGGATCAAATTCCATTTAAGGGGCGTTTAAATCGGTCGGGTAGCGTTTAGGGCGTTTTCGTTTGGATATGGCAAAAAAATTTGCCATTTTCCAAATTTTCTCAGGTACTGGCTACTTTTAAAACACGCACTTAATTTCATCTGGAATAAGGTACAACTTTTTTAGCAATCTTGGTTATTTTTTGGTGTAGGGGCTGAATAATTACCCCGTATATAATTCTGATATTACCTACAGCACAAACTCTTAATTGTCGTCTATTTCCTGACTTCCGGCGAATTAGTCGTTTGCTGGCTCTTGCCCTTTGCATGAACCCAACACACGCTGGATTGATATGTCATCCACTTTTTCTCTAATTATTAAAATCACAAAATACGCTATAGTGGCCTATTTCCAATCGCTGAAATTTCAGACGGCAACCGATTATCAAGCATTGGGTTCGGTTTGGCGTGTGACGCCAGACGGTATTATTTAGGGCTTAATTGACCCTAACAGCGGTTTGTCCTGGTACTTCCTGGAACCATTGGTTTGCAAGTCTTACAGCCGAAATATCAATTTCAAGACTAACGAAAATTCAATATATCTCAATGAATTCAGTGGATAGACATAAAGCAGCACATCTGGTCGACGTCATCATTGAGATACCGCGTGGTAGTTTTTTGAAGCGCGGCTCTACCGGAAAGTTGGATTTTATTTCTCCCTTACCTTGCCCGTTCAATTATGGCTCTATCCCCGCATTCATCGGCTTGGACGGCGATTTGCTGGACGCGGTAGTGCTCGGCCCGCGGCTTCCCTTGGGTACAACGGTAAGGACTCATGCTTGGGGCGCTGTTGGAATGATCGACCAAGGTTTGCATGACGACAAACTGATATGCAGTTTCTCACCCATTCCCCCCTGGAAACAACGATTGATTGTTCTGTTTTTTATGATTTACGCAAAGGCTAAAAGCCTGCTCAATCTAATAAGAGGCAACAAGGGGAACAACAGCTGTGAAGGTTGGCGTGATGCCGGGAGTGTCTTGGCGAGAGCAACCCCCCGTGCTGGTAATGGCTGGAACGGACCCACTACCTTCTAAAAGATCCATTTGAATAGAAAGGTAAGTTTGGGCTTAATTAACCTCAAGAACAGTTTATCAAATAACGACCTATGGACGATTTCAATTATTTTAGCTTTGCCCGCGCTCTTCATGTCATGGCTGTGGTGCTTTGGATCGGCGGAATGGCATTTGTTACGACCGTGCTTATTCCATCACTCAAGAAAATAACGGATTCAATTAACAACTTGGCCTTATTCGAGCAGCTTGAAGGAAAATTTGCCGTTCAGGCAAAACTTGCAACAGCGGTTACCGGAGTTTCCGGCTTTTACATGCTGGAGGTTATGAACGCTTGGGATAGGTATCAGCAGTTGCAATACTGGTGGCTGCACTTGATGACATTGATTTGGTTTTTATTCACCCTTATTTTATTTGTGCTTGAGCCATTATTTTTGCATCGTTGGTTTCATGAGCAGGCAGTAAAAGACAGCGTCAAAACTTTTTCTTTGGTCCACACCTTACACAAGGTTTTGCTGGCGCTCAGCTTGCTTGCCGTTTTTGGCGCGGTGGCAGGGGCGCATGGGTTCTCTTTTGTTTAATAGTCATGGGGTTACTTTAGGAAATAAAGGGTGCTGATGCAGCACAATGTTTATAACTTGTTTTTATTACCATAAAGGACATGAAGATAATGAAGGGAAGAGAATTGAGCAATTTGTCAAATAAGGCGATGGGGTGAGTCATTGAAGCTCATAAAACATTCGGCCCTGGATTGTTGGAATTCAGGGCTGAATGTTTGATGAGTCGTCTCAATATCACGCATGAAGTCAATGCAGTAGTATCTTCAAGTTCTTCATGATCTTCATGGTAAAAATAAATAACATTTTTTGGAATCAGTACCCGTTGGAGAGAACAGAGGAGTCATTTTTGCACGCCCTTTATCTGAACTAATGCTATTCATTTAAAGAGGTCATGTTAGCCTGTAATCCGGTACAATCCGGGCAAATCAAAAAATTGAACGGTTTTTGAGCATGAAGAATAAAAGTTTTTTAATCAAGGTAAATCCACTCTTTTTAGACGGAAATAAGTCTATCTTCATAAGAAGTTTTTTATTTTATCGGGCGATGTTTTTCAGACCGATCGGACTGATGCGATGACACTACCGAAAGCTGTCGATTTTGTCGTGCGGGAATGGAATGTCTGGGCGCCGGGAATGAGCTATCATCAAGATTGGCGCAAGTGGTTTGAGCATCAGGCTTTTGCCCAAGCAGAACAAGCAGTCATACCCGCTACAGTACCCAAGATACTCCAACGCAGATTAAGTACATTAGCCAAAGCTGTTTTTAATGCGGCGGACGGTTGTATTGATAATACATTGCCTATTGTTTTCAGTTCTGCCCATGGCGAAGTGAATAAGTCATTGGAGATGCTTAAAAGCATGCAGGAAGGCGAGGAAGTTTCGCCGACAGCCTTTAGTTTGTCGGTTCATAGCGCTATATCGGGATTATTTTCCATAGCCTATGGCTATCATCAGGAAATTACCGTGATTGCGCCGGGCCAGGACGGTATTGCTCCGGCTTTTATTGAAGCATTCGGGCTTTTGCAGGAAGGCCAAAACGAAGTGCTGATCATTATGTATGATGAGCCGTTATCGGATTTTTATCCATCGTTGCCGTTTGCGCTCAATGCACCTGCGATGTGTGCGTTGGCTTTAAAAATATCTTTAGCCGGGAAGGGGTTGCCGTTGCAATTTAACAGATCATCCGTGCCTCGCGATGAGGGTGAGCATGCGCTGCAGATATTCTCTTTTTTAAAATTTCTTGTTGCCGACGATAAATCGTTGGCACTGGGCAATCATAGACATAGCTGGGAATGGCACAAAAAATAGCGGTAAAATGGGGCTATGGTTGGCGTCTTTTGGCGACAGCATTGAGCTTTTTCAGTTTTGGTCTGGGCGGCTTATTGCTGTGGATATTCGTGTTTCCGTTGTTGTCTCTCTGGCCGGGCAATCCACGGCAAAGAGTCAGCCGGGGTCAAAAAGTGGTGTGCTGCAGTTTTTATGTTTTCATTGGCTTGATGCACAGGCTGGGGGTGATGACTTACGAAATCGTTGGGCTGGACAAGCTTAATCGGCCGGGGCAGCTGATTATCGCTAATCATCCAACGCTGGTCGACATTGTTTTTTTGATCAGCCGAATCAAACAGGCAAGCTGTATTGTCAAAGCCCGGCTGTGGCATAACCCGTTTATGCGCGGTCCCATTATTAACGCAGGATACATCAGCAACGGCGATCCGGAACAAATGATAGCCGAGTGTGTGGCCTGGTTACGTTCAGGGGGATCGATGATTATTTTTCCCGAAGGAACACGGTCAATACCAAGCCGGCCGTATCGTTTTCAACGCGGCGCCGCAGCTATTGCCTTGCAGGCGAATGCCGTGGTGACGCCGGTGACACTGAGCTGTTATCCGAGCACTTTAACCAAAGCCGAGCGCTGGTACCACATTCCTGAACGCCGGTTTCATCTGACCATGCATGTCGGCGATGATATGGCGCTGGACCAATTTGCCGACATCAGGCCAAAATCGATAGCTGTGCGTCGTTTCACGCAATATCAGCAAGATTATTTTACTCAACAGAAAGAACTTTATAAGCACGATGGAAGATGAATTAAAACAACTCATTATAGATACGCTCGACTTGGAGGATATTAGTGCCGCAGATATAGACAGTC
Organism: Methylococcaceae bacterium; assembly: GCA_044426515.1. Classification (GTDB taxonomy): domain Bacteria; phylum Pseudomonadota; class Gammaproteobacteria; order Methylococcales; family Methylomonadaceae; genus Methylobacter_A. Next base: position 4,083 of record JAUGSS010000081.1, read on the forward strand.
ATGCGCCGTTATTTAATGACGGTTTGGGGCTGGATTCAATTGATGCGCTGGAATTGGGCTTGGCTATTCGAAAAAAATACAACGTGAAGATCGATGCCGAAAAAGAAGATGTAGTTAAAATCTTCTCTTCGGTTTCAACCTTGGCTGAATACATTCAAGCGGAGCGCAGTTAAGACTATTATGATAAAAGAGCGCGAAGAAATTTTAGCGGCCATCAAGGATATTATGGTCGAGATGTTTGAGATGGACGAACAGGCAATCGCTCCGGAAGCACGGCTGTATGAAGACCTGGATTTCGATAGCATCGATGCGGTGGACATGATCGTCAGGCTTAAAGAAATGACCGGTAAAGCAATCAAAGCCGAAGACTTCAAAACGGTTCGCACCATTGGCGACGTGGTCGAGACGGTTTATAAAATGCTTAAGGACTGATATGCGCCTGTTTGTAAACGGGGTGACGGGTTTGTCGATGTTGTTATATCCGTTGGCGGTTTTTTTCGGCAGTCGTTATGTTGAACCCTGGAAAATGGCTGTCATATTGATAGTGTTGTTACTGGTGAAACTTACGGCCGGTTATTCCCGCAAACACTGGGCTACCCCGCTGTTGATTGCCGGCATCGGCTATTGTGCGTTTGCGATGTGGAGCAATCAGTTAGACACTTTGCGGCTTTATCCGGTGCTGGTCAATGTGGTGATGCTGCTTATTTTCGGCTGGAGCCTGTTTTCTCCGCCGAGTGCGATTGAACGTTTGGCGCGCCTGCAACATCCCGATTTGCCGCCGGAAGGCGTTATTTATACCCGCCGTGTTACCCAAGTCTGGTGTGCTTTCTTCATCATTAATGGCGCCATGGCGTTATCAACGGCCCTTTGGGCCAGCCTGGAAATTTGGAGTTTATACAATGGCCTGATCGCTTACGTGTTGATGGGGGGCTTATTCGCCGCCGAATATTTGGTTAGGATGAAAACCCAGAAGCATGTCAGATAAGTTGTTGCCGCTGTCCCACTGTTTAATTGTCAAAAGGCCGATTGAGGCGTCGATTGCCTATCATGCCGGCCGATATTATTCCGCAGAGCAATTTGTAAATGCTGTTAAATATTGGCTTGACAGGTTGCAGGCGCAACCGTTTTTGCATTACGCCTTGTATACGGAAGATGCCTATCCGTTTGCCGTTCTGCTGTTTGCGTTACTGCATGCCGGTAAACAAGTCTGGATACCCGGCAATAATCGCCCGGGCACTGCAGAACAATTATCGCCAAACTGTCAATTGCTGGGCGACTGGCCTGCCGGCGAGAATTTCGATTACTGTTTGCAGGTAGCGGATAGAACTACCCTGTCGCTATCAGCGTTAAATCCTTTGAACAGGCAGCTGGTCATTTTTACCTCCGGTTCGACCGGGCAGGCCAAGCCGATAAGCAAATGCTTAAACCAGTTCCAGCTTGAAATCGCCACGCTGGAACAAAACTGGGGCGCGCAATTGGCTGATGCGGACGCGTTGGCGACGGTCAGCCATCAGCATATTTATGGCTTGTTGTTTCGTGTGTTATGGCCGCTGTCGGCAGGGCGGTGTTTTCATAGTCAGGCCTATATCAGCCCTGAAACGCTGGTCGATGCTATGCAGCGCGGACCGGCTTACTGGATTGCCAGCCCCGCGCATTTAAAGCGCTTGGATCAATACTCGCCTTGGCAGAGTATTGCCGACTTAAAGGCGGTTTTCAGTTCCGGCGGTGCATTGCCGGAACACGCGGCGCAACAGATACTTAGCGATGGCGGCCAGGCGGTGATTGAAGTCTACGGTAGCTCGGAGACCGGCGGTATCGGCTGGCGGCAGCAGGATAAAGCCTGGACATTATTTTCCGGCATGAGCTTAAGCTGTATTGATGACAGCTGGTGGCTGTATTCGCCTTATTTGGAAATCCCCCCCAACCCCCCTTTTTCAAAGGGGGGGGATGAGAAGTTTTACTTGGTGGAAAAAGAGGAATTGCTTCCTTCATCAGAGAGTAATCTCCAGTCCTTAGAAAAAGAGGAATTGCGTCCTTCACCAAGGAGTAATCTCCCCCCCTTAGAAAAAGGGGGGGGCGGGGGGGGATTTAAACTGGACGACCAAATCGTCTTACTGCACGATGGTCGGTTTATGCTGCATGGCAGGTCGGATCGCATAGTTAAAATCGAAGAAAAACGCCTGTCCCTGATTGAGCTGGAGCAACGTTTGATGACTTTAGCGTGGGTTGACGATGCACATACGCTGGTGATAAGCAAAGGCAGGGATGTTGTTGCGGCTGTCATGGTGTTAAGCCGGCAAGGTTTAGAGCAGTTGGCAATCCAGGGTAGGAACCGGCTCATCAGGCAGCTGCGCAGAACGCTTGAGCAATGGTTTGAAGCCGTGGTATTGCCCAGAAAATGGTTGTTTGTAAATACGATGCCGGTAACGCTCCAAGGCAAAATAGAACAGCCGTTGTTAACAAGCCTGTTGAATTTCGATAGCCGGAAATTCCCTCAAGTACTCAACTTTGAAACAGTTGCCGACAGCATCCGGCTGGGGCTTAGAGTGCCCGAGGATTTAGTTTATTTTCCCGATCATTTTGCAAGTTACCCGATTTTGCCGGGAGTGGTGCAACTGGCTTGGGCGGAGCATTTCGGCAAACTGTTTTTTACTATCGATAAACCGTTTTCGTGTATGGAAGTCGTTAAATTCACCCAAGTCATCCAGCCCGGCAATGACTTGATGCTGGCTCTCGACTGGAAAGCGGCAATGGGGAAGCTGTATTTTAATTTCAGCTCGGAGCGAGGCACGCATAGCTCAGGGCGTATGGTTTACGGAGGTAGTGAATGAAAACCTGCATTATCGTCCCAGTGTACAACCATGAAGCCGCAATCCCTGATGTGCTTGGCAAATTAAAAAACTTCGGCATTCCGACTTTTCTGGTAAACGACGGCAGCTCGGCGCTTTGTTGCCAAATTTTGGCAGACTGCGCTGAACGGGAGCCGGAATGGCTTACCTTAATCAATCGTGCGCAAAACGGCGGCAAAGGCGCGGCCGTGCTGGACGGTTTTAAGGCGGCAGAGGCCGCCGGATTTAGCCACGCCATTCAAATCGATGCCGATGGACAGCATGACGTTAATGACATTCCGGCGTTTCTTGAAGCCGGTCGTCAGCACCCTGACGCGCTGATTTTAGCTCAGCCGGTGTTTGATAAAACAGCGCCAAAGAGTCGGTTGTACGGACGGCGGTTTACCAATCTGTGGATATGGATAAATACTTTGTCATTCGCCGTCGGCGACGGTATGTGCGGTTTTCGTTTGTATCCTTTGGCGGCAGTGACGGAATTAACCCGCGCCACCGATATAGCCAAGCGTATGGATTTTGATATTGATATTCTGGTGCGCCTGTATTGGCAAGGAATCAATGTCATCAATATACCGACGGCGGTGCAATATCCTTATGATGGCGTGTCGCATTTTAAGTTATGGCGGGATAACGTGATGATCTCAAAAGTTCATGCCAAACTGTTTTTCGGCATGTTGTTACGCATCCCGCAGTTGCTCGGCAGACGCCGATGAATACATCGCCGCATTGGTCGGGAATGGCGGAATGGAGCATGATTTGGGGCATGCGTTTTTTGCTGCGCGTTTACCTGTTGTTCGGGCGTACCGTGTTGCAATGGTTTTTATATCCCATCGTCAGTTATTACTGGTTGGCGAATAAGCCGGGCAGGGCGTCCAGCCAAGCCTATCTAAAGCGGGTTGCGAAGTTTTCGCCGGCATCAAATTTAAGCGGAAGTCTCAGCGACAGTTATCGGCACTTCATCGGTTTTGCCAACGCCATTATCGACAAATTGGCGGCCTGGTCGGGGGCGTTATCGCTTGCAGAGGTAAATTATCAAGGGCGCGACGACTTGTTGGCTCAAATCAATCAGGGCAGGGGCGCCGTCCTGCTAGGTTCGCATTTAGGCAATCTTGAAGTGTGCCGGGTAATTGCCGATTTGGATGACGCGATTCGAATTAACGTGCTGGTGCATACCAAACACGCTGAAAAATTCAATCATTTACTAAAGCAAACCAACGAAAACAGCGGCTTGAACCTGATTCAGGTGACCGGCATCAGTGCCGCAACGTCAATGTTATTGAGCGATAAAATCGATAACGGTGAATTGGTCATTATTGCCGCAGACAGGACGCCGGTAAGCCCGAACCCTCGTGTTAGCCGGGCCGAATTCCTGGGGGCTGAGGCGATGTTTCCGCAAGGCCCGTTTATCCTGGCTTCATTGCTTAAATGTCCTGTTTACATGTTGGTTTGCCTGAAACAGCAGGGCAGGCAGGTGATTTATTTTGACCATTTCAGCGATATGCTGACGTTTCCCAGAAAAAACCGGGAGCAAGCCATACAGCAAACAATTCAGCGTTATGCCCGGCGACTGGAGCATTATTGTTTAATGGAACCGTTGCAGTGGTTTAACTTTTTTGATTTTTGGCAGTTGGATGAATAGTAAAAATACCGTGGTTTTTGATGGTCAGCCGTTGACCATTGAGGCGATTTGCCAAATTGCCAACCAACAAGCGCAGGTGAAGTTAGGCAGGCAGCCGAAATTTATTGAGCGCATCAACAAAGGCGCACGTTTTATCGACGCCTTATTAAAGGAAGAAGGCTTTGTCTACGGCGTCACCACCGGCTACGGCGAATCCTGCACGGTGTCCATTCCGCCCAATCTGGTCGAGCAGTTGCCCAAGCATCTGTATACTTTTCACGGTTGCGGACTGGGCGATCATTTTGATGCTGAGCAAACACGGGCCATATTGGCTGTGCGCTTGACCAGCTTGGCTCGTGGCTATTCAGGCGTCCGCTACAAGCTGTTACAGCAGTTGGCTGAATTATTAAAGCAGGATATTTTGCCGTTGATCCCGCAGGAAGGCTCGGTCGGCGCCAGCGGCGATTTAACGCCGTTATCCTATGTAGCCGCCGTTCTGGCCGGTGAGCGGGACGTGTTGTATCAAGGCCGGCGCCAATCCACGCAAACGGTTTTTGCCGGACTCAATATCGAAGCGCTGACCTTAAAACCCAAAGAGGGGTTGGCGATTATGAACGGCACGGCGGCGATGACCGGCATCGCCTGCCTTGCTTACCAACGCGCCGAATATCTATCCCGGCTGACCACGCGTATTACCAGCTTGGCTTCGGTCGCTTTAAACGGTAATGCCTACCACTTTGACGAAAAGCTGTTTTCGGTCAAGCCGCACCCCGGCCAGAACTGCGTCGCCGAGCGGATACGTGCGGATTTGCAGTTGCGGCGCAGTGCGCCGCGTCACGATACCCGATTACAGGATCGCTATTCATTGCGTTGCGCGCCGCATATCATCGGCGTACTGGAAGATTCATTGCCCTGGCTTAGGCAGTTTATCGAGAATGAATTAAACAGCGCCAACGACAACCCGATTATCGATGCCGAAGGCGAGCATGTCTTGCATGGCGGCCATTTTTACGGCGGCCATATTGCTTTTGCGATGGACGCTCTTAAAACCGCCGTAGCCAATCTGGCCGATTTAATGGATCGGCAAATGGCGCAGTTGATGGATTCCAAATTCAATAACGGTTTGCCTGCGAACCTGTCCGGCGCGACTGGCGAGCAAGTTTTGTTGAGTCATGGCTTCAAGGCTCTGCAAATAGCCGTATCCGCCTGGACCGCGGAAGCGCTTAAATTGACCATGCCCGCCAGCGTGTTTTCCCGTTCCACCGAATGCCATAACCAGGACAAAGTCAGCATGGGTACGATAGCCGCCCGAGACTGCATCCGTATTTTGGAGTTGACCGAGCAGGTTGCGGTGGCGGTGTTGCTTGCCGTTGTTCAGGGTGTTGAGTTGCGGGGTAATGTGAAGGCGTTAAGTTCGGCTTTGAAAAAGACTGTTGGGCAACTGCGCGAGCATAGTTCGTTTTTGACTGCCGACCGGGCATTGGAACAAGAGTTGCGGCAGTGTCTGGAGTTGGTTCGCAAGCAGTATTGGGATTTGTATGAATAACGAGATAAAAGAGGAAGTAAGATCCCTCATTCCCACGCGTCGCGTGGGTCGGAGAATATAATGATTCATCAAACTTCAATCGACCTGCAAATCCCCTTCCATGATGTCGACATGATGGAGGTGGTCTGGCATGGTCATTACGCCAAGTATTTTGAAATCGCACGTTGCGCTCTGTTGGAAAAAATCGACTACAACTATCCGCAAATGCGTGACTCGGGTTATGCCTGGCCGGTCATTGATCTTGGCATCCGTTATGTGCAACCGGTGGTATTCGGGCAAACAATTACGGTAACAGCCCAAATCGTTGAATGGGAAAATCGCCTGAAAATAAATTACCTGATTACCGATAAAGGCACAGGCTTAAAACTGACCAAAGGCCATAGCGTTCAGGTGGCTGTAAAGTTGGCAACGCGGGAAATGTGTTTTGAATCGCCGAGGATTTTATTGGAAAAACTAGGAGCAGTTATTTAATAATAAAGATTATTGCGATCTTATGATAATTAACTATTACAGTTTTAAATATTTACAACGAAACATCAGGCTATATCTAATGAAACGAAAAATAACACAAATCACATCAATTTCCATCTTAATAATATTAAGTGGTTGTTCAATATCCACAACTATAAAACCTGTTGAAACACAAGTTTCAAACCTGTGCATTATGCGGAATCCAAAAGTACTGATGGATGGCTTTTTACCTGAATTAAAAACACAAATTGAAGAACATAATATCAATACTATTATTGTAGATGAGTTTAGTAAGTCTAAATGTACAAATAAGCTTGAATATACAGCAAATTGGGGCTGGGATCTTGCAATGTACTTAACATACGCAGAGTTAAGTGTGTATGAAGATACTACACTAATTGGACAAGCGATCTATGACGCTCGTTGGGGGGGCGGTAGACTAGATAAGTTTGGCCCTACAGCTAACAAATTAAAAATGCTAATAGGACCATTATTCGATAAACGCTAATACAATTTGGTTCTATGATCTATCGTTGTTAAACATAAAAATGAAAAACTATTTTTAGCGAACGTACCATGCAAACAACCATTACTATCGATGATCAACAGTTAAAAAGCTTAATGCTTTACACCCATGCCGATACCGAACCCGAAGCTATTTATAAAGCTATTCAAACCTATTTGCAGCAGGCAGAGCGGCAGCAGGATTTATTAGCGTTACGTGGACAAGTTGATAGTGCGGATAACTGGCAGGCATTGCGCGAATTGGAAATCAAGAAATGAGTAATGGCTTGGTTTTAGCCCATAGTTGCTTAAAAGCGTTATTACTGTTTTTTTTGTTGCTAGGTCAAAGCTACGCTGACGATGTATTAGCTCAAATTACCGCGCGATTGGCGAAAACGCCGATTACCCAAGGCGATTTTCAGCAGCAAAAACACCTGAAAATTTTACATAAACCTTTAATTTCCACCGGCTCATTTACCTACCACCAAAGCAAGGGCGTGATCTGGAAAACCCTGACGCCGGTTGCTTCATTGCTGCTGGTTAATGACTCGAAGCTGCTGACAGGGCAGGGTGAGCAAGCGGTGCCGGCCGCTTTCGGCAAGGTTTTCAAGGCGATGTTGGGCGGCGATTTGGCGGGCTTAAGCGATGGTTTTGCCATCACCGGAAGCGATCAAAAACCAGCGTGGCAGTTGCAGTTAACACCCAAGGATCAGATGTTGAAGCTTATCATCAGCACGATGGTGCTGTCCGGTGACACCGAGTTGCGTGATCTGGAAATACGCGAAGCCGGAGGCAATGTTACCCGCATTAGCTTCGATAATATCACGCATCCCGCACAGCTAAGCGATGAACAAAAAATCGATTTTGAACGTTTATCACCCTAAATTGACCGCAGGGCTTTGGCTGGCCGGAATGCTGGTCATCTGCATTCTCGGCAGTCAGGCTTTGACTAAAGACTGGCTCGAAACCGGCTTTTTAGCGTTATTGCCGACCGAGGAACAGCAGCCGGAAATCGCCAAAGCCACCCTGCAACATAACCAGCTGCTGAATCGGAAACTGATCTGGCTGGCGGGTGCGGCGACTTCCGATCAGGCTATCAGCCATGCACAAAAACTTAAGCAGCAACTGGTACAGAGCAAACTGTTTAACAAGGTGGTACTGGAGTTTCCGCAGCAGCAATACATCAAACAATATCAGCAACTATTCCCTTATCGCTATCAGCTGTTGGATGCGCAAACCGGGCAGATGCTGGCTAAAAATCCGGAAGATTTGATCAGGCAAAATTTGGAGATACTGAACAGTCCGATCGGGCAGATGCAGGCGGCCGACCTGGAGCGCGATCCGTCGTTGATATTCAGCCGTTATTTCAGTGCGCAAAATCCGGTCAAGTTGAATCTGGAGCAGGGCATCGTCGTGTTGTCCGATCAGCATCGGTTTTGGGCGCTGTTATTGACCGAATTGCAGGATGAAAGATTGCAGCTGGATAAACTGGAAACCTTGGCTAGCCTAGTTGACAGCGCAAGCGAACAAGTCAAAACGGCCGGCGGCGAATTGCTGGTTTCCGGTATGGCGTTGTTTACCGCGCATGGCGCCAAGACGGCCAAACAGGAAATTTCCACGGTCGGCATAGGTTCGAGCCTCGGCATTATCGTGTTGCTGTGGGCGACTTTCCGCAGTGTGCGGCCCTTGCTGTTATCGAGCTTGGCAATCGGCAGCGGCCTGCTTGCCGCGTTGGTTATCTGCGTGCTGTTTTTCGGCAAGATACATATTCTTACCCTGGTTTTCGGGGCCGGCTTGATCGGCGTCGCCGATGATTATGCGCAACATTTTCTGTGCGACAGTTTCGGCGAGAAGGACTGGAATCCCCGGAAGGGTCTAAAGTTTATTTTGCCGGGGCTGTCTTTAGGGCTGTTAAGCAACCTGTTAAGCTATGCCGGCTTGGGTTTTTCGCCGTTTCCGGGCTTGCAGGAGGTGGCGTTATTTTCCGCGATGGGTTTGCTGGTCGCCTGGCTGACGGTGGTGCTGCTGTTTCCTTTGCTGTTAACCGGGTTCAGATTCGACCATCAGCCGGGAATACTTAAACTGACAACTTATTGGGAGCGGCATTGGCCGCTCTGGGTAAGCAAACGCCGGCGTTGGTTAGCTTTGATGTTGACGGTTTTTATCGCGGGCGGGCTGTGGATGCTGACGCCGCAGGATGACGTGCGCTTGCTGCAATCGCCACCGGCCGAGTTAGTCCGCAGCGCCGATAAAATCCGGCAGTTATTTCCTATGAGTACTGATAGCCGGTTTTTCCTGGTGTCGGGGAAGGATCAAACCGACTGGCATCAGAATGAGCAAACACTGCTTAAAGGCCTGGAAGCGTTAAAACAGCAAAAAGCGCTGACGGCTTATCAAGGCTTGAGCGACTATTGGCCCGACGCGGATCAGCAGCAACAAAATTACCGGCTGTTAAAACATAAACTGTACGACTCAGACTTGCTCGAACGCTACATGACTGAGCTTGGGTTTGATGACAGTGCCGTGCAAGCAGAACTCAAGCAGTTTGCCGAGGCCGGAAGCAACACATTGACCTTGGCGGATTGGCTGGCGACTGCCGATGAAACCAAGCAGCAATTGTGGCTGGGCTGCGATTCCGGCCGCTGTCAAAGCACGGTGGCATTAATCGGTATTAATAATGTTAACGCATTAACGGTGTTACAGGATTTGCCGGATGTTGTCTGGGTAGATCAGGTCGAGTCGGTATCGTCACTGTTTGCGCGTTATAGAATCAGGGCCGGCGGCTTGTTGCTGGCGGCTTTTTGCCTAGCCGCATTAGGTTTGGCTTGCAAGTTCGGTTGGCGTAATAGTGTGACCGTCATGTCGGTGCCGGTCATGGCATTGTCGGTTGCATTAGCTATGTTAGGCTGGTTCGGCCAGTTATTCAGCCTGTTCAATTTGTTTGCGTTGTTGCTGGTGTTGGGCATAGGCGTTGATTACGGATTGTTCTTTTTCATGGCCGGAGACAGGCGCGCCAGCACTTCGTTGGGGGTTACGCTGTCGGCATTAACGACACTGCTGGCGTTCGGTTTGTTGGCGCTAAGTTCTACCGAGATCGTGCATGCTTTCGGTTTTACCGTAACTGCCGGTATTGTAACGGCACTGCTGTGCGCGCCATTGATTGGGCTTAAGGACTATAAAAAATAACATGACAAATAATAACAAAGGCGAAATTATCATCATCGGCGCCGGGCCTTCCGGCAGTATCGCCGGTGCATTGCTGCAAAACCAGGGTTTTCGGGTGACGATTCTGGAGCGCCAGTTGTTTCCGCGCTTTAGTATCGGCGAAAGCCTGTTGCCGCAATGTATGGAGTTCATCAAACAGGCCGGAATGATGGACGCGTTCGTTAACGCCGGGTTCCAATATAAGAACGGCGCATCTTTTGTCTATCGAGACCTGCAAACCGAGTTTTCCTTCGAAGACAAATTTACGCCGGGCATGGGCACCACGTTCCAGGTGCAGCGCGGCCGCTTCGACAAGCTGTTGGCCGATGAGGCAGCGCGCATGGGCGTCGACATACACTGGCAAATGGAAGTGACGGCGGCCGATTTTTCCTCCGATCGGCCGGAACTGACGGTGCGTAACAGCCACGGCGAGGTCATGACTTACTGCGCCGATTTTGTGCTGGATGCCAGCGGTTTCGGGCGTATTTTGCCCAAGTTGCTGGATTTGGAATCGCCGTCCGGGTTCCCGGTCAGGCAAGCCTTGTTCGGGCATATTGAAGACCGGATCGGGGACGGTCAATTCGACAGAAATAAAATCCGCATTACGGTACACCCTCAGCATAAAGATGTCTGGTATTGGCTGATCCCGTTCAGCAATGGCCGCAGCAGTGTGGGCGTGGTTGCGGAACCGGAATTTCTTCAGAGCTGGGATAGTAACGACCGGGCCTTGCAGGACATCATCAATCAGGACTCCAGCTTGACCGCATTGCTTCGGAACGCTGTGTTCGATGAAAAAATCAATACCATTGTCGGTTATTCCGCCAATGTAACAAGCCTGTACGGCAAAGGTTACGCGTTGTTGGGCAATGCCGGCGAGTTTTTGGACCCGGTGTTTTCATCCGGCGTTACCATTGCGATGAAATCAGCCGGCTTGGCTGCGGATATTTTGCTCAGGCAATTTAATAATGAGTCCGTAGACTGGCAGCAGGATTACGCCGAGGCTTTGCAGCGCGGCGTCAATACCTTCCGGGTGTTTGTCGATGCCTGGTATGACGGCCGCTTTCAGGATGTCATCTTTCACCCAAGACAACAACCCGAAGTTAAGGCGATGATCAGTTCAATACTGGCCGGTTATGCCTGGGATGAAAATAATCCTTACGTCAAAAATGCGCGTTCGAGGTTGGATACTCTGGTTGAATTATGCCGATAAGGTTATTTTTCCTCGTTCCCACGCGCCGCGCTCATCGTTATACACAACTCTGTCCCGTCTACCGGAGGTCGGCGACAATCAGGGCGTGCCGTGCGCGCCTTGGGAGCTAAGGCGCGCACGGCACGCCCTACATTGCACTCCGGTATCCCTGCCGGAATGATGGTGTTCCGCAGATACTTGTGTATAAAGACGAGCGCACTGCGTGTGAACGAGGCGGACTTGGGATTGGATGGCGTTGTCAAGGTTGAAAATCCGGGGTATTTAATGCTTATCAAGGCGAATTTACCTGGCGGCATCGCTGAGAGATTTTGCTGTTTTTAAATTAAAGGAGTTAAACATGAAGGCAACGCATTGGGTAAAAGAGAGCGCTTTTGGTATTTGGTTTCTGAATACTTATACTTGGCAAGAACGCGTTTTAAAACGCGCGCTTGTCGATTTAATCCACTTGTTACCGGAAAACCGAAAACACTTTCCCGTTATTCTCGATATTGGCTGTGGTAGAGGGCATTCGCTAAAGTTTCTGGATGAATACTTTAGCCCTGAGCGAATTTTTGCTATTGAAGTTGACCAAAGCCTGCTGTCTTACGCCGAGCGAAATGCCGAGGCCTGTCGCTGCACGGTTAATTTGGTCCTGGGTAATGCCGAAAAACTGCCTTATCCCGATCAAGCGTTTGACATGGTGTTTTGTCATCAAAGTATTCACCATATTGTTCAGCAAGAGCAAGCCATGGGTGAATTTTATCGAGTGCTGAAACCGGGCGGTATTTTGCTTTTTGCCGAGTCTTGTAAAAAATTTATTCATTCATTCATCATACGTATTTTTTTTAGGCATCCGATGGAAGTGCAAAAAACGGCGGATGAATATCTGGCTTTAATTCGTCGAACGGGTTTTGCAGTGAACGCGAACGCCGTATCTAGGCCTTATTTATGGTGGTCCCGGAGCGATTTAGGCGCGCTGGAATGGTTCGGTTTTAAAGTTCCCGATCAGCGGGAAGAAACTTTATTGAATCTTGTGGCGGTAAAATAGTCCAACTATGCAGCCGGAAAAAAAGATTCTAAGCGGGATATTGTTATTATGGCTTGGCTTATCCGGCTGTGCATCCCAGGAGCCGTTAAAGGACGTTAGCCGTCGGCCCGAGTTAATGCCGATAGCGCAGCCTTTAGGTCCGGCCAGGAGAATCGTGCAACAAATAAACGCCGTGTGGGCCGACCGGGAGGAATCCTTGTTGGCGGTTCTGGAATTGGATGATCGGCATATCGCTATGGCCGGACTCAGTAATGACGGCTTGAGCCTGTTTAATTTGACTTACGACGGCAACACCGTGACGGCCGATAAAACTCCGTTATTGCCGGAGTCGGTCAACCCGGAATTTATTATTACCGATCTGCAATTGGTTTACTGGCCGCTTGCCACGCTGAAAAAAAAACTCCCGGCCGAATGGCGGCTGGAAGAAGCCGATAAAAAACGCATTTTAACTGTCAGGAATAAAAAGCAAGTTGAAGTTACTTATTTATCCCCCGATCCGGTTTGGCCTAAAGCCGTTGAACTGGTCAATTTTCAGTACCATTACCGCCTATACATTAAAACGCTAAGCTATGACCTTATATCTGAATGATTTAGGCCTGTTGTGTGCGGCCGGTAATAGCAAGGCTGAAGTTTTAACGCGCTTATTGGCCGGTGACCGGTCGGGATTGGCGGCAAGCGATGAGTTTGGGGCTCGCTGTTTTGTTGGCGCGATTAGGTCCGATCTGCCAGAGATTGCTGAACGTCATCGTGTTTACAACTGCCGGAATAATCGCCTGCTGCTGGCGGCATTAGGCCAGATCGAACCGACGGTGCGCGCTATGATGTCCCGCTTCGGTGCCGATCGTATCGGTATTGTGCTGGGCACCAGCACATCGGGCGTACGCAATACCGAGCTTGCTTTGGCGTATTTGGCTAAAAACGGCGTCTTGCCGGATCAGTTTCATTATAAGCAACAGCAAATGGGCGCCGGTGCGGATTTTTTGGCCGATTTTCTCGGTGTTCAAGGCCCTGCCTATACGATTTCTACCGCCTGTTCTTCCAGCGGCAAAGCGTTTGCGTCGGCGCGGCGGTTAATCAGCTTGGGTTTATGCGATGCGGTCATCGTGGGGGGAGCGGATAGTTTATGCCGCTTGACCGTTAACGGTTTTACCGCGCTGGAATCCATCAGCAGCGGTTTGTGCAAGCCGTTCGGCCTGCACCGCGACGGCATCAATATCGGCGAAGCGGCCAGTCTTTTTGTGTTGAGTACGGAACCGGGGCCGGTAGTATTGCAAGGCATCGGCGCAACCAGCGACGCCTATCATTTTGCCGCGCCGGAGCCGGACGCAAGCGATGTGATCAGGGCCATGCGGAAGGCGTTGGATGATGCGGGTAAAACTCCGGCGGAGATTGATTATCTGAATCTGCACGGCACCGCCACGGTATTGAATGACGCGATGGAAACTAAAGCCGTCAATACCGTATTCGGTTCGACGTTGGCCGCGAGTTCCAGCAAGGGCATGACCGGGCATACTCTGGGCGCGGCCGCCGCGTTGGAACTGGCTTTTTGCTGGTTGTTACTGACCCGGGATGATGACCAAGGCGCGTTGATTCCGAATATCAACGATGATAGTCAGGACACCGGATTGCCCGGTATTCTGTTGGCGAAAAAAGGTGACGTGTTAGGGCGCAGGATCAATACCTGTCAAAGTAACTCGTTTGCCTTTGGCGGTAATAATTTATCGATTGTAGTGGGGAGAGCATGAATGATGTTGGCGCTTTGATTCCCCATAGCGGCAGCATGGTGTTGCTGGATCGAATCATTGACTACGGCGATAATGGCTTGACCGCCGAACTTGTGGTGCGTAGCGATGGTTTGTTGGGTGATCACGAAGCTGTCCCCGCATGGGGGGGGATTGAATACATGGCCCAAGCGATAGCTGCGTATGCCGGTGTTATGGCGAGGCAAGCCAATGAGCCGGTACGCCTGGGTTTTCTGCTGGGAACTCGGCGCTACAGCAGTAATGTTGCAGCGTTTAAGGCCGGCTTAACGTTGACCGTACGCGTCGAAAAAATATTGCAGGACGATAGCTTAGGGGTTTTTGACTGCCGAATTCTGGGGGCGGATGTAGAAGTCACGGCCAATCTCAATGTTTATCAGCCACCGTTAAACAACACACGAGCAAAATATGAATAAAACCGTTTTAGTGACCGGTTCCAGCCGGGGCATTGGTAAGGCGATCGCGCTATATCTGGCTAAACAGGGCTTTGATTTGGTCATTCATTGCCGCAGCCAACGTGCCCAGGCCGAGGAAGTCGCTGCCGAAATCAAGCAGCTGGGCCGAGACGCCCGGATTTTACAATTCGATATTGCCGACCGCGCGCAATGCAGCGAGCAAATCAACCAGGATATTGACAGCCACGGGGCTTATTACGGCGTCGTGTGTAATGCCGGTATTACTGCCGATAACGCTTTTCCGTCGCTGACCGGCGAACAGTGGGACAGCGTGATTCACAGCAATCTTGATGGTTTTTACAATGTCTTACAGCCGGTGGTGATGCCGATGGTCAGACGGCGTAAGCCTGGACGTATTGTTACCTTATCTTCGGTTTCCGGCTTGATCGGCAATCGTGGTCAGGTCAATTACAGTGCGGCAAAAGCCGGTATTATCGGAGCCACCAAAGCGTTGGCTTTGGAGTTGGCCAAACGCGAAATCACCGTCAACTGCGTGGCTCCGGGTCTTATCGAGACGGAAATGGTCGGCGAGTTACCGCTGGAGGACATCAAAAAAATGATTCCGGCGCGCCGGGTAGGCCGTCCTAAGGAAGTCGCAGCCGCGGTGGCTTTTTTAATGTCCGAAGATGCCGCCTACATCACCCGGCAGGTTATTTCCGTCAATGGTGGTTTATGTTGAAGCGCGTGGTAGTCACCGGTATGGCGGGGATTTCGCCGATAGGTAACGATTGGGAGCAAGTTGCCGAGCGTCTTAAAAATAAGCATACCGGTATTCAAGTGATGCAGGACTGGAAAAAGTATCAAGGCTTGAATACTCGTTTGGGAGCCCCGGCTGATTTTACCCGGCCTGAACATTATTCGCGTAAGCAGGTTCGTAGTATGGGCCGTATAGCCCTCATGGCAACTTACGCAACCGAGTTAGCCTTGAGCGATGCCGGTTTATTGCATGACGCTTGTCTTACAGGCGGGCAAATGGGCATTGCCTACGGCAGTTCATCAGGCAGTCCCGACGCCATTGCCGACTTTGGTCATATGCTGATCAATCACACCACCGACGGCTTGAATGCCACTTCGTATATCAGGATGATGGGCCATACCGCGCCCGTTAATATCGGCCTGTTCTTTGGTATCAACGGCAGGATATACACAAGCTCAAGCGCTTGCACCTCGGGCAGTCAGGGCATAGGCTACGCTTATGAGGCGATAAAATTCGGCGCCCAGAAGTTGATGGTGGCGGGCGGTGCGGAAGAGCTTTCGGCTTCCCAGGCCGCAGTTTTTGACACTTTATTTGCAACCAGTTTGCTCAATGAGACGCCCGAGAAAAGCCCCCGGCCTTTTGAGCGTGACCGGGACGGACTGGTCATCGGCGAAGGCGCAGGCACCTTGATATTGGAAGAACTGGAACATGCACTGGCGCGCGGCGCTCATATTTATGCCGAATTGGTCGGTTTTGGCACCAACTCGGATGGCGTACACGTTACCCAGCCTAACAGCGACAGCATGCAACTGGCCATGCGTCTGGCCTTGCAGGATGCTGAGTTGGAAGCATCCGCCATCGGTTACATCAGCGCTCACGGCACCGCAACAAGTCACGGCGATGTCGCCGAAAGCCATGCGACCGCAGCGGTATTCGGCGCCAAAACGCCGATCAGCGCGCTGAAAAGCTTTACCGGCCACACTCTGGGCGCTTGCGGTGCGCTGGAGGCCTGGGTGGCGGTAAACATGATGAATGAAGGCTGGTTTCATGCCACGGCCAATCTTGACAACATTGACCCTGAATGCGCCCGGCTGGACTATATCAGAGAGGATGTCCGCAAGCTGGATTGCGATTATATCATGAGTAACAATTTTGCTTTTGGCGGTATCAATACCTCTTTGGTTTTTAAGCGTTGGGGTAGCTAATATCCCATTCAACCCGGAGAACTACAATGATAAAAAAAATGTGTTTTGCCTTGGCTTTACTGGTTATGGTTACCGGCTGTACCACAACAGGTACCTTCAAAGTGCCGCCCGGCACTGATTTGTATATTTATAAAAGGCCGCAGCCGGTAGACATCAAGGCGGACGGCAAGGTAACCACCAAGCCGTTTTTCTGGACTGCGGCCGGTGTGCCGCCGGGTTCAGGCATCCCTTATCGCTTGGAAAAGGGGGGTGAAGTGGTCAAGGAAGGCCGGTTGAGAGCGAAATTCCGCCCCGCTTCAATATTTTGGCCGCCCGCGGCTCTTATTTACTGGCCTATGGGATTTAATCCAAATATCACTTACGATTTGGTCAACGATAAGCAGGAATAATATAAAAATCTCATTTGCCACCATTTATAGGTTATAGCCGCAAGATTTATTGGCCAATTTAAGCCCTAAAAAATTAAATTGGCCGGTACTTCCTGCCTTAACTGTCAGAACCTATATTTAATGACCATGCAGTTCCAGCTGTTTTTGAAAAAACCGAAAACCTGACCGTTTAAAGTATAATTACAGACTTTCCAGCTTTAGCGCGTAACGAGAGTTCGCCATACTGATCACGATAAAAATAATAATTAAAGGCTAAGCCCATGAAAACACCAAGACTACTGGCCATCTTTTTTATGGTTTCTTATTTTACTGTCAGCGCGGGCTATGCCTCAGAGCATCATAGCGGGCACGGTGCCGGCAGCGGTGGCGGCGGCGGTGGCGAAAACGGCTGTTTAAAACCGCAACTGACCAAGTTCCTGCCTGCCAATTTAGCCACCGTTGCGCCGGGCTCAGCGTTCTCCTTTTTGGCTTTTAATGTAGAGAAACCCGAACAAATTAAAGTCACCGTAAAAACCATCCCTGTTGAAGTGACGACAGAAGATAAAGAGAGTTTTTATCTGGTAAAAGGAAACTTACCCGCCGAGTTGGTTAACACAACAGCAAGAATCAACATCAAGGTGAATGCCAAAGTCTCAAGATGCAATGGCGAAAATGGCTGGCTGGTAAAAATTGCCGAGCAATAGTTATGTTGCAGCGCGCTTTGCGCGCCAAAAGATAGCAGGATTATTCAAGCATTGGAAAAGGCGCGCGCGGCACGCCCTACTCATCTTGCCGCTACTGATCTTAACTTTTTGGAGCGCTTTATGTCTGAAAATCAGTCTATTAGAAAATGTGTAGCCTATTGTTTGGCGCAAGGTTTTGATATCAGCGCATTGGCAAGATTGTTATCCGACTCCTCGCTGATAAGGATTATCAAAAGCGCATTACTGATTGAGAATGATCAGTCCTGGTCTATAGTCTTTGCTTACGGCGCCGTGGTGCATTGGAATGTCAGCTTGGAACAACAGGCCAAGCTGCATCAGTTATTATTGCAACACGCAGAAAATCCGCTGGCTTCTCCGGAAGAAGACCACTTCACTTTCGCTCTCGATTGCCCGGGCACCCGCATTATTGAAGACCATATTGAAATCGAATCTTCCGATCCCATACTGATATTTGCCTTATCCCAAGGCATGGCGCAATCGATTAAGTTGGCCTCTTTTGAAACCCATGCGATCACAACCATCAACAATACCAGCTACATTCCCAAGTCATTGGCTGAAAACGGAACCATCAAGCTCAGCCGTAATAAAATCGCAAAAATCCGCGGACAACTGTTTTTAACCAAAAGCGATATTATTTTGAATTACGACTTGCTGGATACGCCTGATTTCTTTTGGGAATACCCGGAATATGAAGCCTTTTACGGGATCACCGCAAAATACCTGGAAATAGCGCCGCGAACCGGGGTGTTGTCAAAAAAACTGGAAACTATCCATGAATTATTCGAAATGCTGGCAGACGAACAAAAACACCGGCATTCAACGATATTGGAATGGATTATCATCTGGCTGATTGCTTTTGAAATAGGCATGACGATATTCGACAAATTACTATAAAAAATCAAACCATCATGCTCAGCTACCGACATTCCTTTCATGCAGGCAATTTTGCCGATGTTCTAAAACACATCATCCTGATCCGGAATCTTGAATACTTAACAAAAAAAGACAAGCCATTCTGCTGTATCGATACCCATGCAGGCCCCGGAAAATACGAGTTGGACGGCGACTATGCGTTAAAGAACCGTGAATTCGACAACGGTATCGCCAAGTTATGGCAACGTCATGACTTACCGGAATGCGTTGCCCGCTATGTCAGCTTGATCAAACGCTTTAACAGCCCGGACAAATTAACCCGCTACCCCGGTTCACCGTTAATAAGCAAACAGTTGCTGCGGGAAAAAGACCGTTTGTGTTTATTCGAACTGCACAACACCGAAATAAAACTATTAAATGCCGAAGCCCATAAAGACAAGCGCATCAAAGTCTTTCATGCCGACGGCTTAAAAAGCTGTTTGACTTTGCTGCCGCCATTCGAGCGCCGTGGACTGGTACTGATCGATCCTTCTTACGAAATAAAAAGCGATTACCAACAAGTTGTTGAAACCTTGACCGCTATGCATAAACGTTTTGCCACAGGCACTTATGCGCTTTGGTATCCGGTCATCGAGCGCAGCCGCAACCGGAAGCTGGAGCGCGCCCTGCAAGCGACCGGTATCAAAAACATGCAATTATTTGAATTGGGCATACGCGCGGACAGCAACGAACACGGCATGACCGCCAGCGGCATGATTGTGATCAATCCACCGTGGACGTTGGCGGCTGAAATGCAACAGGTTTTGCCTTGGCTGGCCGATGTGCTGGGCAATAGCGGCGAAGGCTTTTACCGGATAGAGACACTGGTTGCCGACGATTGAATGAAATCAGGAAAGGTTACTGTTCCACATCCAAGCAAAGATATTGCTATGGGTACATTGAAAAGCATTTATAACCAAGCGGGTTGGGATTGGAAATGAAATATTCAGTTGTTTTGCACAAAGACCTTCATTCAGATTACAGCGTTACCGTTCCTGACCTGCCAGGCTGTTTTTCCGCTGGAAGCACTATTGAAGAGGCGTTGTTAATGGCTAAAGAAGCTATTGAGTGCCATATTGAAGGTATGTTTTTAGATGGGGAATCTATCCCAAAATTGCTCCCGTTCGAAGAACATCAAGCAAATCCAAATTATTCTGATGGCATTTGGGGGATTGTCGAAATAGATATGAGTCAACTATCCTCAAAGTCCAAGCGCGTCAATATTACGTTGCCCGAACATCTTTTAAAAACCGTTGATAATTATGCAAAGAAGCATGGCGAAACAAGGTCTGGTTTGTTGGCTCACGCTGTTACTGAATACATAAGCAGTCATCAATAAAATGCTGAACAACAGTTTCTTGTTCAATTGTAGCTTTGTTTATTACCGTTTCGCGATAAGTTTTAGAGCCGTGTAGATATAAGGTCGGGTTAGCTTATTGAGCCTAGCGAGATAACGTAACCCGACTCACTCGCGCAAAAATATCGGGTTATGTTATCGCTAACTCGACCACCCATCTGTCCAAGAAATGCAGGCAATGATAAGCCCGGTTGAAATTGAATACGATTCATAGCCATGACATTTTCTCCTGAGTGAGTTTTAGACAGTATGCGCCTTATAATCGAGAAAATCCGGGGGGCTGAAGAATCTTTCTAATCAGGAAAACAAACGCAAAAGAGCTTGTTGTGATTGATTAGCCAAACTTAATCGCTGCGTACCGAGTTGTTGTCTAGTTTGCAACGATACTAAGTTAGCGCCTTCCTGATTTGAATCCGCTAACTTCAATTTACCGGATCCTTGCGGCGAAGCATCGACATTGTTTTTTTCCGCGTTAAGGCGAGCCAGAGCCTCAGGACTCGCCGTAAACGTATCAACAGCCACAGCGACATCCGCCTTAACAGGTACGTTGGAAGATGGGGGCTGTGGCAAATTTTTTTGAGGTAATGACAACAACGTATTTCTTGATAAGCTGGATAATGTTAGGTTTGTAGTCATGGAAATCCCCTTTTAATCATCATAATATAGAGTCTTGATCCTATCATTCAAGCGGCTATAGCACAATAAGACAAGAACAGAGGCAAATCCTTTTGCGTCTGGCCAAATCACTAAAACCTACCTCGCTACATCTTGAAAAATAGGTCTTTCATTGTGCCTTTCCCTAAAAAATATTTTCTAGTGCTTGGAAAAAAGGGAGCGGTTACATGACTGACAAAACTAACCCCTTTCTTGTTTTATGCCGAGCGGGTCATTTTATCGACGAGCAAAGTGTAGCGATTGAAAGAACGCCCGTTGTTTTTCTGCTCTTTACCGTGAAAAGTGACGGTGACTAAATCCCCCAACGCGGCGTTATTTTGTTTCAAGCTGTGTATCAAATAACGATTTAGGCCAACACTCACAACCGAGCCATTATCATTCTGTAAAAGCAGGATTTTCTGTTCGTCATAGAGTGAATTTTTAAAAACGCCACTGCCTTGAATGACGCCGGCAATTGTTTCGCCTGCCGATGGTTGCCAGTAGGTGGCTTTGTTTGTTGCCGGTAGGTTTTCAATCATTTTTTTATCCTGTTTGGTGGGGGCGGTTGGGCGCAAAAGAGCGCAAAACTCTAAAACACAATAGGTAGAATGCAAATAAAGCCAGCTATGTAGCGTACCCTACTGGACTTTCTTGATTATACATTCCGCGCAACTTGACCCAGGTTTAAATTCAGGTCGGCAAGCGTTATCATCAGCAGCATCGGATCCAGCGGTGACGGATCAAAACCCACCCGTTCATAAAACGCCTTGGCTTCAAGCGAAAGCGCCCGAACAATGATCCCTCGAATGCCGAGGGTATCGGCGGCCTGTATAACCCTGAGGCCGGCATCCCTTATCAACGCCCGCCCCAATCCGTTGCCATGCATTGACCGGTCTACTGCCAGCCTGCCGAGTACCACAACGGGAATAGGATTCGGCATGTTGCGACTGAAGCGGCCGGAGGCATCATCAACAGTGATCGCGCTCAAAGTCAAGGCGTAATACGCTATAACGCGGCTACCTTCGCAGCTAACAAAAGTGCGTGATGCCCCCGAAGCCTGATTTTTCATCGCACGGCGCTTGAGCCAAGTATCGAGACTTTCTACACCAGACGCAAACGCTTCAATATCGTGATGTCCGGCCAAGGGCTCGGGCGGCGAAAGCGTCACTCGTTGTCCCAAGGTGCGGGCGTTTGCAGGGTCTTGCGCAGCCGCTCATTGGAACCAGGCGGCATGTCCAGTCTGGCAACAAATTCAGCGTAAATTTCCGGACTCACCGTAAGGGCCATTTGATCGAGCAGCGCTTCTTCGGCCGCTAACCGTGCGGCATCCAGAATAAAATCGGTGCGATTCTTCCCTCTTACTTTAGCTGCGCGGTCAATTAGCATACGCTCTTCGGGTTTAATACGGATATTCAGCGTTTCGCGCTTAGTGGCTGTTTCGGGCGATTTCAACATGACTTTGGTCTCCTGTAGTTACTTTTACTATAGCAAAGCGCACTGACAATGTCATTACGCCAAGTTCATAAAGTGTAGAAGCTAGCTTGCATCATTGCGTTAAAAAGCATGAATATTGAAAGGAGCCTGCCTGCGGGTGTCTTGAATTATGCTTTTCAATACGCAGCAAAATCGGCTTGGTCGGATAGCTCCACAATATTCATTCAATGTATAATTATTAAAAATAGAAATACGGATGCCAAAAGTAGCTAAGCGAAAACTTTTTTTAACAACATGAAAAATGTTCAAAGACTTTTTACACGACTACTTACGGCTGCATGATCAGGAACAATTGTTGAGGCGACGCGGATAAACTGATTTTGTTTTCTTTTTGTAACGACTCAGCTGTTGACCTTGAATTCGAATGTTCACGGCTAACTCCGGACCTTCTAAATTCAGCTTTGCGGTTTAATGAGAGGCCGTTATTTCTAATAATCCATTTCATCCGCGTTCTATTTAATAGTCAGCATCTACCCGGTAGTTCCGTATAATTGACACCCATCCATTTCAAAAACGCACTCAACCTAGACTATGTCCACAAACGATAACCAACCTACGTCAAATTTTATCCGCCAGATCATTGCCACCGATCTCAAAGACAACAAAAATGACAGCAAAGTCGTCACCCGCTTTCCTCCCGAACCTAACGGCTACCTGCATATCGGTCATGCAAAATCGATTTGCCTGAATTTCGGCATCGCTGCTGAAAATAACGGTAGATGCAACCTGCGCTTTGACGACACCAATCCCGAAAAAGAAAGCGACGAATATGTGCAATCCATCATGCGCGACGTCCAGTGGTTAGGCTTCGAATGGTCGGAGTTACGCCACGCCTCGGATTATTTCGAACAGCTTTACAACTACGCCGTGCAATTGATCGAACAAGGCCAGGCTTATGTCGACAGCTTGTCCGCCGAACAAATCAGGGCCTATCGCGGCACCTTGACCGAGCCCGGCAAGGAAAGCCCCGATCGTAGCCGCCCGATTGCGGAAAATCTTGATTTATTTAAACGCATGCGCGCCGGTGAATTTGCCGACGGCCAATATGTATTGCGCGCCAAAATCGACATGGCCTCGCCCAACATCAATATGCGCGACCCGGCGTTGTACCGGATTCGCCGCGTGCATCACCAGCGTACCGGTGACGACTGGTGCATTTACCCGATGTACGATTACACCCACTGCATTTCCGACGCGCTGGAAGGCATCACCCATTCGCTGTGTACGCTGGAGTTTGAAGATCACCGCCCGCTTTACGACTGGGTGCTGGATCAGGTTAAAACGCCTTGCCATCCGCAACAAATCGAATTTGCCCGCTTGCAATTGGAATACACCATCGTCAGCAAACGCAAGCTCAACCAATTGGTCATGGAAAAGCACGTGGGCGGCTGGGACGACCCGCGCATGCCGACCATCGCCGGTCTGCGCCGCGCAGGTTTTACGCCTAAATCGATACGCGATTTTTGCGAGCGTATCGGCCTAACTAAACAAAACTCATGGATAGAAATGGGCGTACTGGAATACTGCATCCGCGAAGATTTAAATGAAAATGCACTGAGAGCCATGGCGGTTTTACATCCGCTACGCGTGGTCATCGAAAATTATCCGGAAGACCAAATAGAGCAACTGGAAGTCGGCAATCATCCGCAAAAACCTGAGCTGGGCAAACGCATCGTGCCTTTTTCCAAAGTCATTTTGATCGAACAAGACGATTTTGCCGAAATCCCGCCGCCGAAATTCAAGCGTTTAATCGCAGGCGGCGAAGTCCGTTTGCGCGGCTCTTACGTTATCCAATGCAACGAAGTCATCAAAGATGCCGACGGCAACATCACCGAACTGCGTTGCAGCTACGACCCGGACACGCTGGGCAAAAATCCCGAAGGCCGTAAAGTCAAAGGCGTTATTCATTGGGTTTCCGAGCAACACTCGCAACCGGCGGAACTGCGCCTGTATAACCGCTTATTCAGCGTGCCTAACCCGGACAATGAACCTAACTTCCTGGACGTGATAAACCCCGGTTCATTGGAAGTCCTGACCGATTGCAGAGTGGAAGCCAGCTTGGCTAATCCGCAACCGGAAAGCCGCTACCAGTTTGAACGCACCGGCTACTTCTGCTTCGATGCGATAGACAGCGTTAATGGCAGGCTGGTGTTTAACCGCACCGTGACGTTGCGGGATAATTGGGAAAAAGATTAATTAACTCGACTTGTAACAACTAACCAATTAGGTTAATAATGTCTTCATGGAGAAGAGCACGCCGCATTGCAAACTATCGGTTATCAAGACCCTGGTCAGAGCAAGAAAAATTCGTGCAACCTTCTCTGCTCTAGCCGGTGGAGAAGCTCTCGGTTTCGCTTTCGATGAAATGGTCGATGTTGTTCTGGCGCTAACCATGAAGGACTTTTACAAAAGTATGACGACACATACCGACCACAAAGTCTGGCAAGATGTGTATCATCCTATTACAAGGGCAGGAGAAATCTATCTGAAACTGACAGTTATCGATAATGTGCTCATCGTGTCATTTAAGGAGCTATGAATATGAAATGTCCAATTTGCGCAGAGGCTGAACTGGTGCATGACACGCGAGCCATGCCCTATATCTACAAAGGCGAATCGACAATCCTCCCTGATGTAACAGGCGATTTCTGTCCAGCCTGCGGAGAAGCTGTGCTTGATATGAATGAAGCTGAACGTACCAGTGCGTTAATGCGGGAATTCAGCAAGCAAGTAAACGCTTCAATTGTCGATCCGGGATTTATTGCCGGAGTCCGCAAAAAACTCAACCTTGACCAACGCGAAGCCGCAGAGATTTTTGGCGGTGGTATCAATGCCTTCTCGCGCTATGAAAACGGTAAAACCAAGCCGCCTTTGGCACTTATAAAGCTGCTTAAGGTACTTGACCGCCATCCTGACCTATTAGCCGAAGTCAGGACAACCTAACACCTTTTTTACTTCAATTTAACTGCGAAATCACTATGAACCAAGAAAGCATCAAACTTGTAGAACAATACTATGCCGCATTCAATGGCGGTGACATGGATACCTTTCTTAACCTGCTGACCGATGATGTCATCCATGACATCAACCAAGGCAGACGCGAAATCGGCAAAGACGCATTCACCCAATTCATGGCCTGCATGAACAATAATTACAAAGAACAGCTGGTCGACATGGTCATCATGGCGACTGCCGACGGCAAACGTGCGGCTGCCGAATTTGTAGTGTTGGGTGAGTATATTAAAACCGACGAAGGCCTGCCTGCCGCACAAGGGCAAAAATACCGCCTGCCGGCCGGCGCTTTTTTTGAAATCCGCGACAACAAAGTGGCCCGCATTACCAACTATTACAATCTGCAGGATTGGATTGCCCAGGTTAGCGAATAGTTAATCAAGCTTGGCTCGCAGTCAAAGCGGGATCTGATTAACAAGATGTTTCAGCCAGAGTACTGTAGGGGCTGGCCTTGTGCCTGCCCACTGGGCAACCACAAGGGATTGCCCCTACGGTCATAGGTGTTCATCCCGATATAGCAGTGCTAGCTGAAACATCTTGCTAATCAGGAAGCGGGATGCATCTAAAGCTTAAAGAAATCGCCACGAAGGCACGAAGAAAATAAGACTTCGTGCCTTCGCGGTGAAATTTTTTAAGTTTTCAAGATTTACCTATTAAGTCTCCTCATTCCGGCTAAAATGTGAAAATTGTTTCATCCTCCCATTGCCGGAATGTTTTCCTAAATGCCCGATATTTCTCAACATGGCCACAGCACCAACTTAATCGGTTTGGCGACGGCTTGTATGGCCAGCCACGCTTTTAACGAAAACCCAAAACCGCTGCATATTGCCGGCACTCGCGAATCGGCTTCGGGCTTGTTTGAGCAATTGCTGAAGCAGCCGACACGCGACGACTGCGGCCGGATTTTTCAAGATTATATGTGCGTTGTTTTCGGCTTTGAAACGGAGCAAAGACTACGCAACGATCAATCGGGAAGGCGACGTTACCGCAATAGTTATCTCCGATTAATCCAGGATTGGGGGCTGGATTCAAACAATGCCCAGGGCGCGGTTTTTAAAGGCTGGGTCGAAAGCCGTTTTGGGTTGTTTCCCACTTATCATAAACAGCGGATAGCCAGCTTCATCAGTAAAGACTGGATCATGTACATCGAAGAAAAGATGAACAGCCGTTATCACAACAATTGCATTTACATGCAGCTGGATCTTCTTTACGAATATTGTCAGTGGGTTATCGAACATTTTCAGTTTCCGGCCGCAACCCATAAAACCCTCTACCGTGGTGTCAATTCGCTGGATGATCATCGGCTGGTTCAGGATCAGGATAAACTGCATAAAATCGTACGCTTTAATAGTATTGTGTCTTTTACCGACCGCCGCAGTATTGCCAGCGAATTCGGCGCTTATATTCTGGAAGTTGAAGTACCGATGGTTAAGCTGGTTTTTTTTAATGAACTGTTGCCGCACCATGCCTTGCGTGGCGAAGCCGAATATTTGGTCATTGGCGGCGACTATCGGGTTAAAGTGCAACGTTAAGGAAAGGGAAAATGTTTACAGAACAACTGTTGAACAGGGCGTTGGGCGCCTATTTAGGTTTTGCCTGCGGCGATGCGCTCGGCGCTACGGTAGAGTTTATGACACCGAGACAAATCCAAAAACGTTACGGCGTACATCAGGAGATTATCGGCGGCGGTTGGTTGGGCCTGGAAGCGGGCCAAGTCACTGACGACACGCAAATGTCGCTGGCATTAGGGCAAGCGATTATCGATCATCAGGGCTGGAATATTCAGGCTGTCGCCGATAATTTCGTCGCCTGGCTGGACAGCGATCCGCCGGATATAGGCAATACCTGCCGGCGCGGTATCACGCGCTATCGGGAGAACGGCGAACTATTCGGTTTGCCTCGCGACGATGACGCCGGAAACGGCGCTTGCATGCGCAACCTGCCGGTGGTGCTGTCCACCTTAAACCGGCCGGACTGTTTTAATGTATGGAGTCTGCAACAAAGCCACATTACCCATAACAACCCGTTGTCCAATGCGGCCACCTTAGCGTTGGGGCGGATCGTCAACCGGTTAATTCATGGCCGGGATATGGATGTCTGCAAACAGGAAGCCGAACAGTTGATCGCTGAATACGGCGAATTTGCTTATAACCCTTATTCGGGCAAAGCCTCCGCCTATATTGTCGATACCGTGCAAACGGTTTTACATTATTTTTTTAGCACCGGCAGTTTTGAATCCTGCCTGATTGCCACCGTTAACCAAGGCGGCGATGCCGACACCACAGGTGCATTGGCCGGCATGCTTGCAGGAGCCAAATATGGCGTCGGGCAGATTCCGGAGCGTTGGTTAACGCAATTGGATCGGCAGGTTGCCGCTCAAATACGCCAACAAACGATGGAACTTATCCGGCTTGCGGAGTTTTTATAAAACCCTATCCATGCGATCAGCTTAAATGTTACTCATAAAGGCACTCGCTTAAATCGGGCGCTTTAGCCTGACCGGACATCTTACCGTCATGGATCATTTGAAAAGCTTTATCGAAATCCGCATTGATAAAACTTCGCGTTAAATGCGCGCACAAACCATAAACTTCCGAATAATTATCGGCACTGCCGGAACTGCATTGATTGATTTTGTCGGACAGCATGCGCATGATGGAGACGACAAAGCCATCGTGCCGCCATGTTACCGGATGATCTGTAACATCATCTCCCCGCACCGCAATGGCGGCCAACGCATAATAAGCAAGATTAACCAGGCCGGCCAATATTTCAACCATCTCTCCGGCTTTAACCGCTTTTAATATTACGCTGCCTTGCTCCATGAGTAAGGCCTGATGCACAACAATATCCATGTCGGACAAGTGCTGGTTTGCTCCCTGTTCCGCTTGTGGAAATGAACAGGAGTCGTGGAATTCTCTAACTAATTTCAAGTGCTTATTCATGATTTTTGTCCTCTGTCTGTTATGGCGATGGAGCTCCGAGGATGGGCTTGGCCCATCCTGCGGTCTGTTTGAATACCCCGCCGATTTAAGATATGAACCGGATCAAACGAAAGCTTTCTTGTCACGGCTCAGCGCCGCTAAATGCAAAGGAATGCTGATGAACACGGGATGTTCAACATCATAAATGTCAGCGTTCTGTCTTTGGCTGCAGCGCTGTAAGGCTATTTATTCCAGCGCTATTTTTCCCTCAATGCAATGGCTGACGCCGATAGCCGGAGCATCCAGGGTCATTTTGATTTCTATCGACTCGGAACCGTTCAGCTTTCCGCTTTCAACGGCTTTGAGCACCGCATGTTCGATCTCGCGTTGTGAAGTGATGCCGACGTTTTTGAGATATTTTCTGATTTCGATATTTAATGTGTCTTCATTCATTTTGGCCTCCTAAAGGCAAAAGTTGATTCCATAAGCAGCGCCAATGGAATGCGTTTGTTGATGAAAAACCGTTATCTTTAATCATTAAACCTGCTTGCCGACTGTATCATGCCCTGCTGTTACATACACAGCCAAAAAATATTTTTCCGTTAAAAAATTGCCAGGAAGGACTGACGAATAGGGTGTGCCTTCTGCGCTTGGGCTTAAATCTACGGCTGTTGGCCCAAGCCCGTAAAATGGGTTATTCCCCGCAGCGTTTCCAGCGCGCTTTCGTAGTCGAATGCGTTAATTTGGCAAGTAAAGTCAGCATAACGGCCGCCCAGCTTCACTCGTAACAGATCGGCGGATTCCCTGACCAAACGATTGGCATAGGTGTTGTCTTCGGCAAGCAGGTTTTCCAACTCCATCAGAACCCGCTTTAGCCGTTCAGGATCGATGCCGGCCGCCGTGTTTTCGATGACCGCAACGTCCTCGGGCAAGCTCAGGATTTCACTGACCAGTTGCGTCAACTTGCCGTCGCACTGCCGGGCCAGTTCCGTGCATTCGGCAAGCGGAGCGTTTTTGCGCAGAGCGGTATCCAGTCGATTCGCCAAGTCGGAAACGCCGTGTGCGCCAAGGGTGGCGGCGGCACCTTTCAGGTTGTGAGCAAGGCATTGGGCTTCTTTGCCGCCCCCCTCGGCCAGCCGTTCTTGTATTTGCTTCATATCTTCGCTATGGAAGTTGGCGAACATGCGTAGCAGGTGCAGGTATCTCCCGGTATCGCCCATGACTACGGAGAGGCCCAATGCAACGTTCAGTTCCGGGATGGCTGCCAGTCGAGTCGAAATTACGCTATCCGAAGCTCTGTTCACTGACCGGTTCTCGAAGTCCGCCGACGGATGTCCTCGGTCAACATGCGGTAACCAACGCAACAAAGTGGCATAGAGAGCGTCGGGAACCGCAGGTTTGGCGACGAAATCATTCATACCGGCATCCAGGCAGATACGCCGGTCTTCGTCAAAGGCATTGGCGGTCATGGCCAGAATCGGCAAAGGCGCGTAGCCGGGCTCGGCACGAATTGCCTTGGTCGCCGCCAAGCCGTCCATCTCGGGCATCTGCACGTCCATCAGCACCAGATCGTAACTATTCGCACGAACTTTATCCAAAGCGATACGGCCGTTTTCCGCCGTGTCGACCGATAGACCGACGCTGCGCAGCAGTGCCAGCGCCACTTCCCGGTTGACCGGGTTATCCTCCGCCAGCAACAGACGGGCGCCGGCATGGTTTCGGCGCAGCATGGCCTCGACGTCCGACGGTTTTTCCTTCGCGTTGGCGAACATCACGCCATGACCCCGCTGGAGCCGGGCAGTAAACCAGAAGGTGCTGCCATGATTCAGGACGCTTTCCACACCGGCCTCCCCGCCCATTATATTGGCCAGACGGCGGGTAATAGCCAAGCCCAGTCCGGTGCCGCCGTATTTGCGGGTAGTCGACACATCGGCTTGGGCAAAAACTTCGAACAGCATCGGCAAATTCTCTTCCGCGATACCAATCCCGGAGTCCTCGACCTCGAAACGCACCAGCAATTCATCGCCGGTTTCCTTTAAAAGCTTGGCGCGCAACCGGATAGTGCCCTGCTGGGTGAACTTGACGGCGTTGTCGGCATAATTGAGTATGGCCTGACGTAAGCGGGTTGGGTCGCCGCGCAACCACAAGGGCACGTCGCCTTTGTCTACTTCGATGCTCAGCCCTCTGGCGCCGGCTTGCTCGGCAATCAATGAGCTGATGTGATCCAGCACTGCCTCCAAAGCGAAATCGGTTTGCTCCAGTTCCAGATGACCGGCTTCAATTTTCGACAGATCCAGAATGTCGTTGATAATGGACAACAGGTGCTGGGCGGCGGTGCCGATCTTGTCCAGACGTATGCTTTGTTCGGAGGTAGGCGTGTTTTGACGCAGCATATAAGTCAAGCCGATGATCGCATTCATCGGCGTACGGATTTCGTGGCTCATATTAGCCAGAAAAGCACTCTTGGCTTTACTTGCGGCGTCCGCCAAAGCGCGGGCCGATTCCAGCTCCGCCGTCCGGCTCGCTACCAGATCCTCCAAATGGTGGCGGTGCTGATCCAGTTCCCTGGCCAAGCGTTTCTTCTCGGTGATGTCTTCCTTGACCGCGACGTAGTGAGTGATGCGTCCGTCAAGCTGGCGGATCGGGGTAATGATGGCGAACTCCACATACTCGCTGCCATCCTTGCGTTTATTGATGAATTCGCCCTTCCAGGTCCTGCCGTGACTGATAGTATCCCAAAGAGCGGCATAGGTTTGTTTCGGCGTCTTGCCGGCATTCAGAATACGCGGATTTTGAGCCATGATCTCCTCTCGGCGGTAGCCGCTGTTTTTAGCGAAAGCCTCGTTAACGTATTCGATGCCGCCATCCAGATTGGTGATGATGATACTCTCCGGACTTTGCTCCACGGCTTGGGCAAGCTTGCGCAACTGCTCTTCGGCCTGCTTGCGTTCGGTAATATCGGTGTAGATGCCCAGTATGCCGATGACATGGTTATTTTCGTCGCGTAGCGGTACCTTGGAGGTGCGTACCCAGATTGTGCTACCGTCCGGTGTCTCCAGCAGCTCTTCGAAATCGAGCTTGGGACTGTTCAACTCCATTACCGCCTTATCATCGGCGCGGTACAATTCGGCCCGTCCTTTCCAAGCCATTTCAAAATCGGTCTTACCTGTCAGCTCATCCGCACTGGAGTACCCGGCATCTTTTGCAAGCCGGGTGTTGCAGCCCAGATAGCGCAAATCGCGATCCTTCCAGAATACGCGTACAGGCGCATTTTCTATGACCGACTGGAGCAAATCTTTCGATTTCCGGATCGCGACCTCCGTTTGCTTGCGCACGGTGATGTCGCGGACGACTCCGGCGGCATGCCACTGACCGCCGAGCTGTACAGCGGAGAGAGAAAGCTCGACCATAAATTCCTCGCCGTTCCGGCGCAAGGCCGGTAGTTCCAGCGTACGACCCATCACCGCGCCCTCGCCGGTGCGGGCAAAATGCGCCAGACCGGCTGCTGACGCTTCGTAAAACCGGGGCGGCCCGATTAGCCGGTGCAGCGGCCGGCCTATTGCCTCGTCTTCGGTGTAACCGAACATCGCCGTAGCGGCGGGATTCCACAACACGATTTTGCCCTCTTCGTCATTGATGAGGATAAAGGCGTCGCGGATGTTTTCCGTGGCTATCCGAAACCGCTCCCCGCTGTCGTGCAGTGCCTGCTCGGCTTGTTTGCGCGCGGTAATGTTCCGGTTTGCGCCGTGCCGGCCCAGATATTCGCCGCTTTCGCTGTGGATGGGTTTGCAATGATGGCCGATCCAACGCATATTCCCATCCTTATGTACGATACGCAGTTCCAGTTCGCCCTTATCGATATGAGTGCTGTCGGTAAAATGTTGCCGATATGCCGCACGGTCGTCAGGATGAATGAGCTTGATCATTAACTCGGAGTCTGCCAAAAATTCGTCCGGAGTACGGCCGTAAATCTGTTCGCAAGCAGGCGAAATGTATTTAAAGCCCCCGTCCGCTCCCTCCCAGAAGATGCAATCAGCCGCATTGTCGGCCAACAGGCGGTATTTGGCTTCCGAGTCCCGCAACGCCGCATGGGCGGATTCGGCGCGGCTCCGGGCAGCGAGAGCATCCTCCATCAAATTCAGCGCCGCCAGCCTGGCTTGACGCTGATCTTCGAGAGCGGTGGCCTGGCTTTCATGCAGCGCCGCTTCAGCGGCCTGACGGGCGCGACGCTCGCCTGCTTCATTCAGGGCGCGCCGAATGACCGGCAGCAGCCGAATCAAGTTATCTTTGAGGACAAAATCGTTCATGCCCAATCGCAGCAATTCCACTGCCGTTTCTTCGCCAACGCTGCCGGATACCAGAATGACCGGCAGATTAGGGCGATGCGTCCTGATATAGTGTAGGGTTTTAAAAAAATCCATGCCCGGCACGTCGTAATCCGAGAGCACTATATCCCATTCGCTTTGCAACGCGGCGTCCAGCTCCGCTTCGCGGCTGACGCATTGACACTCGGCATCAAAGTCATGTTGGCGCAAATACCGCACCAACAGCAGGAAGTCGGCGGAAGCATCTTCGATGATAAGAAGTCTTAACGGCTTGTTCATGGCTGTTTCGGCTGCACCGGCAAGGTATCGAGAAAAGCCAGCGGATAAATCGGCTCCTGTCCCAGCCGGCGGGCGAATTCGTTAACCTGCTGTTTCAAGGCAATCATGTCCAGCTCGCGCCCGACAGTGGCACGGTTGAAACGCTCCAGTTCGTCGTTGCGGCGGCGCAGCTCGGCCTCCGCTGCCTTACGTTCGGTGATTTCCCTCGCGAAACCGACCGTGCCGATGATGCGTCCGTCCAGTTTGACCGGTGATTTGTAGGACTCAATCCAGAAACGCCGCCCGGCTTCCGTAATTTCTTCCTCGACCATCTTGGGCCGGCCATTTTCCAATACGGCCCTATCGTCGGCACGGTAGCGCTCGGCCAGTTCTTTATCCCAATAATCAAAGTCTGTCTTGCCGATCATTTCGTCCGGGTTGGCGACGTTTGCGACCTGAGCATAGGCCCTATTGGCGGCCAGGATACGGCTGTCGATGTCCTTCAGCCAGACCATGAAAGGGAAGTTGTCGAGCACCGCGCGCTGATATTGCTCGTGTTGGCGCAGGGCCTCTTCGGCGGCTTTGCGCGCACTGATGTCCGTGATAGTGCCGATCATCCTGAGCGGCGCTCCGCTTGCATCGCGTTCGACTACTTGGCCTTTGCCTCGTATCCATTTGGTCTTCCCGGAAGGCGTGATTAGACGGTAATCGAATTCGCTTGCAGAGGTTTTGCCTTGCAGATGTACTGACATCGTTTCCAGCACATGGGGCAAATCATCGGGATGTACGGTACGTTTGAAAAACTCGAAGTCCGGTGTGACTTGGTCGCGCCGGTAGCCGGTCATTTCGTAATAATGCGGCGTCAGGTAGGACAGTCCGCTACGCAAGTCCCAGTCCCAAAGTCCGTCGTTGGTCACATCAAGGGCTAATTTAAGGCGCTCCTCGCTGGCGCAAAGTTGTGCTTCGGCGGTTTTGCGTTCGGTAATATTTTCGGTCACGATAATGACCTCGCCATAGCTGGGCGAGTAGATCATAAACGAGAACCAACGATTGAGTTCGCGCAGATAATGTTCCCAGCGCGTCGATACACCGGTTGTAGCGACTCGTCCGAAGATCTCGATGGATTCCGGGTTGTTCTCGCAATAACCGGGGATGACCTCGCTAACCTTGCGTCCGATTACCGGTTCAGCAATGCCGGTGACCGTAGCGAAGGCCGGGTTGGCCGAGAGGTATTCCAGGTCGACCGGCGTTTCGCCCTGAAAAATGATACGGGCATGGACAACGCTGTTCATCATGTTCTCAAACAACGAACGATAGCTTAATTCACTCGCCTGCAATGCCGCTTCGGTTTGCTTACTATCGGTAATATCGCGGGAAATGCCGAAAATACCGATAACCTTGCCTTCGTTGTCGCGCAAAGGCCCCTTGGTGGCGAGGAAAACCCGTTGGCCTTGCAAGGTGTCAAGCTCTTCCTCCTGAATAATCGTGCGGCTCTCGGCGATCACCCGGCGATCAAAAGCCATCAGCATCTCGGCCTGGGCGGGCGGAAAAATGGCGCGATCATCGCGGCCCACCACCTCTTCGGCCGATCTGCCGATGAACAGACCGGCTGCGCGATTAAACAGGATATAGCAACCTTCCCGGTCTTTGGCAAAAATGGCGTCATCCGAGCTATCGGCGACCGCTGCCAATAAGCTTAGCGCGCGCAGACGCTCTGCCTGAGACTGTTGCACAGCCTGGGCCAGAGCCAATTGTTGATTCTGCAGCAACAGATAAAACCCGGCGCCGGTGATAAACACGGCCAGCAAGCCGACTAACCCGACCCATGTCATATCGCCAACGGCCTCAGCATAAAATTCAGACAGATCCTGCTTGGTTGCCAGTAACCAATCTGTGCCTGAGATAGCGCGTATCACACCGATAACCTGAGCACCTCGGTCATCCAGGCCCTCTATCGGATGATCCGGCGAAGCCTCGGCGCGCAGCACTTGCGTGGCGAATAGTTTTTCCGTTGCTACCGCTGCGCGAGTACCGTCTTTTGGATGTTTTAGTTCATTGAGCCGGATCAGCCTGCCGCCATTGCGCTGGAACAACAATGTCTCGCTACTGGCGCCGGGCGCAAATCCGGTTTGCAGGAGGGGGGGAAGCCGAGCTCCCAAGTCGAGGTGCAGCACGACTAAGGCTGCGGGGCCGGGAATGGCCGTCAACGGCGTGATAAAATCGAGGTACAGTTTGCCGCTTGCATCGTGATACGGGCCGAGCTGTCGTGTCTTGCGCTGTGCTGCGGCAAGCTGTGCTTCGGCTTGCAATGCCGGGGTAAGGGTGAGCGGAGCGCTGTCGCTTTCCCACAACTTATTGGCGCTGGAGTCGAGCACCAGCACGGCATCGAAGCCCCGGTTTTGACGTAATTGCTCCAATTGCATTTGTAGTTGTTTAGCGCTGTGTGGATCTCCCGATTCTTGCCAGCGGCGGTACTGTTCGGTGAAAAACTGGCTGGTTTGGACGGAATCGGCGTCGCTTTGCCGGTCTTTGAGCCAATCGGCAATCTGCCAGGCCTTAAGCTCGGCAATGGCCTGAATCCGGCCAACCGCGTCTTCTTTCTCGCGCATGAAGGTGTGAAGAATACTGATAGCTGTGAGCGCAATAATGGTTGCCGTCAATAACAGGAGAGACACTCGTAACCGGCGGGAACCTGCCGGCGCGGTTTTGGCCGTGGCAGCATCGCCGATCCAACGCTGCATCAGGCCGTAAAGCAGCAATGACGTTATAGCGACGAACAGCCAACCTTTGAGCATGCTAACCAAAATAATCTGGTGCGGATTACTGAAGATCATCTGTACCAGTTTGTCGGACAGCAATATCCAGGCTGCGGCGAATATGGCATAAACCAGAACCACGGACAGAATTCCGCCGCGGCTGACTGATTTCGATGGGGGCGGCCGAGGAGCGGTATCGGATAGCATGGCGGCTGAGCAGTTTTTTAGATTAGCGATACGCAATCAAATCAATGGAAATGCAAGCGAATGCTGCGGCCGGCACAATGCGAATAAGTTCAGTCATGGCGTCCTAGTCCGGGGTGGGATCGCGATGGCGATCGGCGATGTTGCAGAAGATGTTGAAACGGGCCAGAAAGGCATCGGCCATGTCCGGGTCGAAATGCCTGCCGCGTCCGTCCGCAATGATAGCTTTAACTTCATCGTAAGCCATAGGATTCTTGTAAACACGGCGGGAAATCAACGCATCAAAGACATCCGCGATGGCCATGATCCGGGCCGAAATAGGAATAGCATCGCCGGCAAGGCCGTCCGGATATCCTGTCCCGTCCCACTTCTCGTGATGCCAATGGGCAATTTCCTTGGCCAGGAATAGGAACTCCACCGCTTCGGCCGCATCCCGTTCGGCCAATTCAATGGCCTCACTGCCGAGCTGGGAGTGCGTCTTCATGATGATCCACTCTTCCGGCGTCAGCGGACCGGGTTTTTGCAAAATAGCATCCGGGATGCCGACTTTGCCGATATCGTGCAAGGGGGCCGAACGTGCCAGCAGCTGGATGTAGCGATCGCTCAGGGTCGACGCAAAGCGCGGATGCGTTTGCAGATCCAGGGCAAGTTGCTGGACATAGCCCTGAGTACGCAGGATATGGTTGCCGGTTTCAGGGTCGCGGGTCTCGGCCAAGTGGGCTAAAGCCCGGATGGATACTTCCTGAATCAACTCGTTTTCGGCCATGCGTTTGGCAATTTCGGTTTCCAGATAGTTGTTCTGGTCGCGCAACCAGTCGCGGGCCTGCTTGAGTTCCAGTTGGGTATGGACGCGAGCCAGCACGATCGGCGGTACGATGGGTTTGGTGATGTAGTCCACCGCACCTACGTCCAAACCGTGCAACTCGGCTTCCATATGATCCATGGCGGTCACGAATATGACCGGAATATCGCGAGTGGCAGGGTCGGCGCGCAGTAACTCGAAAACTTGGTAACCGTCCATTTCCGGCATCATCACATCCAGCAAAATCAGGTCGGGACGCGGCGCAGTAACGGCGATGCGCAATGCTCTCCGTCCGGAAGTAGCGGCGCGCACCAAATAGAGCGGCTGTAGCAATTCGCTGAGTACGGTGAGATTCTCAGGGGAGTCGTCAACGATCAATATCGTTTGGAGGGGGATTTCTGGCATGAGTATTCCGTAATTGGCATGACAAGGCTAAATTATAAGGAGCTTAAAAAATAACGCCAGTACATTAGGCATAAGCGGTTTTGTCAGTGAGGTCTCAGCAAAAGGCCGGCGCTCTTATTCAACATAGGGCGCGCCGTGCGCGCCTTTTTCGCTTAACGATAGTTTCTTTCGGCATACGCTACATACACGACACAGCTATGGCAAATAACGGTCAAAACTATTCAACAGGTCTTCCGGAGCATGGCCGCTCTCGGTATTAACCGTTATAACAGCGGATTGCTCTGCT
Source organism: Methylococcaceae bacterium (assembly GCA_044426515.1). Taxonomy (GTDB): domain Bacteria; phylum Pseudomonadota; class Gammaproteobacteria; order Methylococcales; family Methylomonadaceae; genus Methylobacter_A. Next base: position 41,108 of record JAUGSS010000081.1, read on the forward strand.
GTCGACAGCGGCTGTGCCGACTGCCGCTGAGTATACAGCACGGACACAGTCGCTTCCGAAGCATCGTTTTGGCGTTGCTTGATGCGCCTGCGCAATTCCTGATCCGATGCCTGAAAATCAAGGATATGAAACGGTATGCCGCAGTCAAGCGCAAGCTGTCGAAACAGTTCGCGTTGTCCGGTTTTAAGAAAGGCCGCGTCGATAATGGCCGGAAAACCGGCGTCAAGCACGGCTTTACCGAGTTCCTTAAGATGCCGATAGGTTTTTAGACTCGCATCCTGGCTATAAAGGCCCTCATTTATGCCGCTGCCGGTTTGCGCATCAGCCCGGTAGCCGAACAGCCGCTTGCGCTCTATATCGGAACGAATCCGGAACGCGCCGATTTTTTCGGCGAGTTGAGCGGTCAGCGTCGATTTTCCTGAACCTGAATAACCGTGGGTAATGATCAGAACGGTTGGGCGAGGCTTGGTAAAACGCTCGGCCAGATCGGCAAAAGCCGAGTATTCGCCATGCGCCTGATTAGCCGCGGCGCAATCATCATGTTGCTGAGCCATGCGCAATAAGGCAACTTTAGCCCGCACCAATGCACGGTAAACCAAGTAATAACGCAGCAACGCCAGCCCTTGATAGTCGCCGGTGCGCTGCAAATAGCGATTAAGAAAACGGTAAGCAAGGTGCCGATAACCGAAATGCAGCAGGTCGATAAACAAAAAAGCCACTTCGCTGATCATATCGACCCAGCGCAGCATCGGGTTGAATTCGATACAATCGAACAGGATTACCTTGCCGTCGATCAGCGTCATGTTGCCCAGATGCAGATCGCCGTGGCCTTCGCGAACATAGCCTTGCCGCCTGCGCAACTGCATCAATTCGGCTTGCTTGCGCCATTCGTTGTCGCCCCATTGCCGGATAGTCCGTAGCTGCTGCTTTTGCCCGTCATCGGCCAGTAAAGGACTGATATGGTTGAAATTCTCGATAAACCAATGGTTGATGTCCGCGCTGTCGCCATAGGCGGAGTTTGCATCCGTTTGTGCAACCGTTTCATGAAAACCGGCAACAAGATCGGCAAGTTGATCGATAGCGTCGGTAGCCAGCTGACCGCGTCCGGCGTACTCGCTTAACAACTGTCCCGCAGGAAACCGGAGCATCTTGACCGCGTATTCGATGGCTACGCCCGAACCGTCTAATTGGGGGTGTTCCGGCGTTCCGGTTATCGGCACGACCTCAAGATACAGCTCCGGAGCCAAGCGCCGGTTGAGTCTTAATTCTTCATCGCAGCAAAAGCGGCGGTTTTCCAGAGTGGAAAAATCCAGAAAACCGAAGTTAACCGGTTTTTTGATTTTGTAGGCGTATTGCCCGACCGGCAGCACCCAGGAAATATGCGTTTCAATGAGGGTACAGGCATTAGCTTCAGATAAGGCCTTGACGAGGGTGAAGCTTGAATCCAATGCTGTCATCTTTATATCCCCTAACGCAATCAATGGCTAGATGGTATTACGCGCAGGGCATCCGGCGCAATGCCGGAGAGGCTGGACGGTAAAATAATGGGCTTTGTTTTGTAAATACGCTGGGTGCGGCTTTAGGCTGCTCTGATTGCCGGCGTCAAAATAAAATCGGTTTCTATCTCAAGTTCCGCAACATCCTTCATAGCTTGCCGAACGCTTTCATTAGCTCGCCATGCAAACGGAGTCATCTGTAACAAGGCGATTCTTTGCTGCGGATTCGGGGCGATTGTATAACTGACGCGTTGCCTATCCATGCGCTCAAAACCTTGCGGCAGCTCGCTTGCTAAAGCATGCTCCTTCACTTCGGCATAGATAAATTGTTTTAATTGCCATAGATGTCTGGGACCCGGCGTTACGGTTAGCAACAATCCGGACGGTTTCAGCACCCGCTTGAGCTCATCGTCATTTGACGGAGCAAATACCCTCAGCACGAAATCGAAATACTGATCCGCATAAGGCAAGCGGTTCGAGCTTGCAACTATAAACCGCGCATTGGGCTGTTTTTTCGCGGCAGCGGCAATCGCAACTTTAGCAATATCGACGCCGTGCAAAACCATTTGCTTGGCGCAATAGGCTTCAATTTTCCTGCTGTAATAACCTTCGCCGCAACCCAGATCCAGCAACTGCTTGGGTTGATTGGCATCGATCATCATCGTCACCGCTTTTGCCATCGGCTCATAATAACCGGCTTCCAAAAACTCGCGTCTGGCCTGCATCATTTGCTTGTTATCGCCCGGCTCGGCAGAGTGTTTGAACTGCACCGGCAAAAGATTCAGATAGCCTTCCTTGGCGACATCAAAGTGATGGTTGTTCTCGCAAACATAACTTTTAGCCGATGGATTCAGCCGTAGCGAAGCCGCGCAAATCGGGCATAAATAACAGGAAACGGGATTGTGAGTTTGGTGCATGTAAACAGGGGACTTTTACTCGGCCAGGCCGTGAAAAGTTTTCGATGGCGGGTACGGGGCGTTTTAAATGGAAGACAGGATCAATTTAAATTAACCCTGTCTCAGTTAAAAGTCGGATCTATTAGATTGACTTGTAAAAACCTAATGCTTTGTTTAATTCAGCAATAGCTTTTGCTTCATCTGCACTTTTACCAATTATTTGCGCTTTGATAAGGCTGTCGAGTCCTTGTTTTACGGCAGCTTCGTTGCCTTCGATTTCATCAGAAGCGTTGCGTGCAGCTTTTTCATGTATATAAGCGGCATTGAAATCGTGTTTGCCGATTTCAGCTATAGCTTCTTCAATGTGCGCAATGACTTCAGTAGCTTTTGCATTTTCAGCCAAAGCAACGGTGCTTGCACCTAAAGAAATAGCCATAGTAAAAGTAATTGCTGCTTTTTTGATTAAATTCATCATATACCTATGAAGTGTTTTGATATGATTTCAGACACTGTCTGAAAATAAATAATTGAAAGGGAAATTACCTTTCGGCTTCTATCATATACGAATAATCGATTCCTTATGCAAGCATTTTCGAATTAAAAAGCAGGCGCTCAAATACTGGGTAAGGGTATTTGGCCTTGCAATATCCAGGTAGTTGTATTTTATCGGCTATTGGCAAGTTGATTGGCAAAAAGCCGATATATGATCATGCCGAATGACGGCAGTGTACCGGTAAGCTTTGCGGCGGCTGCCGGGTTTCAGTCAAGAAAGCGTCAACGTTATAGAGTTTGTTCACGGAGGCATAAAAGTGAAAGCGCAATCCGGCCTTTACCACTTCGATGGGCCGGGTTATGGTCTTAATGCTTAATAGTTAGTAACTACTCAGCGTGATTAATAGAACGCGGATGACGCAGATTGAACAGATTTACGCAGATTTTTAAATTCAGTATTTATCGGTTTAGCCCGTGTCACGGACGTTCTAGTTCATATATGAGCTAAATAGGCACTAAAAAAT
>JAUGSS010000008.1:0-91761 GCA_044426515.1 Methylococcaceae bacterium
CAAGGAGAATCTATGCGAAAAAAAATGAATTCCTTGACCCAAGTTGAACACTTAGAGTAAAAATTCACTTCCACCGATGCGTTAGGTTTTAGGTGTTCAAGTTCGGCCAGAATCACTGTTCAAATTAATCAGAATACGCAAGCCCAAAAGTGGGCTGGTTCGATAGTTTTTTCTACATTAAAATCCTTATCCCCAGCTATATTTGCCGCCAATGCAATCCGACGGGAAAAATCATGGTTACCAGGACAAAGAAATACTCTATCTTTTGGCACTTTCTGATCAATACTGTCTACAACTTTGTGATTAGCGAGTGCATGAAAAAAATCCAATGCTAAATTATACTGCTCTGGTGTGCCTTGATCGGCAATGTCACCGGTAATTGCCAAAAAATCAGCAACTCCAAGACTTGCATTTTCTCGCTCTATTCGAAGTGTAATAAGCTTACCAGCATAGATAGCTTTTCCGAAATGCGGATCAGTGATGTGTAAAATGTCAATTGGATCATCTGGGCCTTTTTTGAAGCGAAGATCCTGATTCTGCGACCTCGATAAAACTGAGTCGATAATGAAAGCCAACTCACCGTCATCAAAACCCTCCGCCGCCCTTTCTATTGCTGACCACATTAAAAACTGAGAAGGTATGCATGTGTCATCGGTATTCCCCATTAGCTTGTTTACACGATTAATAGCTTCTGGCGAACCGAAGCGAGCACTAACCAAAATCATTGGCCAACGCTCACTAACCAACTTATGATCAAGTCTATGGACTGAATCGCTCGTCCATGGGCTATTATCCAACACCATGTCAACAATGGCGAGTTTCGACTGACCGGTTTCCACCACTTTAGTTTCTGCAATATCACCCAGTTTTTGACAATAGTGGATGTCAAACACCCATTTGCTGTTGAGATTTTGTTTCACAAGCTCCAAGCAATTCTGGTACTTAATTTGCCGATCCTTTTCTTGATCACCAATATTCAATTGATCATCGACCACCATCACAAGCACATGTTTAGCATCAATATTACTCATGGTTCCTCCAAAATATTGCTAAGAGATGGAATGCGGACACGCACTTCGAAATACCTGTCAATTCCTGATGTTATAACTTTCGATTCAACCCGAATACCACAGTCATAAAGACCAGGAATAGTAGGTTTATATTTTAAAGGATCTGGTTTATCAGGGTTTAAGCCCGTTACAATAACCAAGGTAATTCCTTGAGTAAATTCCTCATTTGTCGTGTCAAACCAAAGCCATGCCTCAGCTTTCTCAGTAAGATCGGCAAATTGCAGATCTCCACTAGGTGGTAAGGCCGAAATACTCTTACCCGCAATGTTGGAAAAAATCTCACTAATGAGCAAGGAAATATACCCACAAATGGGCAAGTAGCCACTAATTTCTTTTGGCCATGTTACAGCCAGCGCATTGTTAGTGATAACAACATCTTTCATAAAAGCAAGCTTGTAATTTTTAGCTTGCTGTTGCAGCATGTCGTAGAAAAGCATATAGATCAAATTCGATTCAGCTCTATCGCCAAATCGCATCAACACTGAGTGGAGTTGCGTTGAAATTTGACCGAATGTCTGCTCAATGTCAACACGAAAGTTAGCTGCGGTGATTGAAGATTTTTGCGCCTTGGTTAATAAATCAAGCGTTTTAACAATGACCTTACGTAGATCAACTCCAAGACATTTATCTACGAAACGCTGATCGCACTGACCAAGTAAGCTGGCCAGTCTCTCAATTTGCGTCAATACTTTCAGAGGATTAGTGCCCTTATTGAGCTCTGCCAAAAGATTTCCTAGTAGCGACTGCTGGCTATGACTTTTTGAGCGACCAAATACTTGTGTCAGCTTATCCCAGGAGTCTCTTGCCGTACCTTTTTCGGGTCTAATTGCATGGTAGTTTCGAATCAACTGCGTTTTATTGCTATCCATTCGACAACGAATAGAAAAAGCATCTTGAATCACCCTTGATTCGTCCGAATCGGTAGTCAGTGCAATCAGTGCAATTCTGAGATCAGTTGCATTGTTGATGTCTTTACTCTCAAGCTGCTGACAAAGCTGTTCTTTTACTGCAAGCTTGCAAACACTGGACTGAGTAGCAAACACAAGGGATACTAGACCTAACAACCGAGCTCTCCTTTCAAAAGCATCCTCCTCCAGTTCATATTCTCTTGTCCCCAAATCAATGGCAGATTCAGCTAGCAATGCCACGTAGTCATGTAAGTCAGAAGCTGAAAAACCGCCTCCTACCAACATCAAGACGGTTGCAATGAGTTCGACAGCGTGTTCGCTACCACCTACTGAAAGAAGTATTTTTGCAATGTCTAAGGGCAAATTTATATTGCCTGTTGCTCTCAGAAACTCAATTACTAGTGATGAGAGAGTGCTTGAGGTGACGGGTAAATTTTCAAAAACAACCTCATCAAATAGTAGCGCAATTTTTTGCTTCAGTTCATCATTCAACGGCAGAGTAGGCAAACCTGACTCCTCCCAGAAATCAGAAACATCTCTTGCACGCCAAGTCTCACCAATTTTTTCGAGCCGCTCAAGTAAATCTACATGAGCCTCGTCAGCCAACCGCCTTAATCTGGCAAGTGCAGATAACGAGCTACACAATGGACAATGAGCACCGGTACCCAAAATTGGAACATTCCATGTCCAGTATGTATTGGGGACTGGAAACGGTGAAGCATAATTTTTTTCTAGGCTGAATGCCGGGGCTGATGAACGATTTAGCAATCCCATAGCGTCAATTTTTTTAAAGCCCACACCATATAGTTGTCTTACAACATGTCGCAAAGTACGATTGGTAATAAAACCAAAATCCAGAAATATTGCCAAAGGTTGTTTTTCACCTGGACTTTCTGATAGTTTCTTGGCGGAATCTAAAACCAGAGGCGCAAGTTGCGTCATGCCACCAGCAAATCGAGGAAGAAAAGATAATGGCAAGAGAGTTAGTTTCCCTTTAACTCTCAGCTTGACGTGATGGGCTAAGCGATAAGCAAGTTTATCCACCGGAAAAGCCAAAACTATGGAGTTCTCCTGACATAAATCGGTAATTTGTTTTGCAAGCCACGGAATAGCACCCGATTGCTCAATTGCAAGCTCAGCGTTTAGTTCAAGTAGACTGTGTCGATCGCCATAACACCAGTGTCCCAGCTTTACTAAGTTATTTGTTTCAAGTTCCTTATATAGTTTCTCGTCATGAATAGTTTTGCAAAAGCTAAATCCGTTATTAATTGATTCAACAAACGCTGACTTGCCTAAGCGTCGGTAGCGAGGAGGATTAGCAGTTGTTCGAGAGGAACGATTATGATCCCATAGAAGAGCTGCTAGATGGGGGCGCTCAGGAGATGAAATTGGTTCGAAATAAGGTGTCTTGATGCAATCGATTACACCAACAGGAACCACATTTGGATTTGGTTTGTAACGGTTGAGCGTACTCCCTGTTACTGAAAGGCTACCGATAAGCACCTGTTTTTCAGTTTCTTTTTTAGGACGAATGAGCCATTTTTTTGCATCATGTAATGTTGATCCAACAAGTCCATCGAGAGCATGGTCGTTTGCATCGGGAAAAAGAGCGAGGATACGACGGAGGGCTCTTCGAACATAACGTGCAGCTTCCTGATCCTGAACAAGCACTGAAAAATTAAGGTAATGTGGTAATACCTGTGATCCTCCTACCCCCCATTGGACATCATTGATTAATACTGGATTGGTTGGCCACTCTTCATTCAAATGATCAATACGATTCCAGAGCCTATCAGTATCACAATGTCGCAATGCATACAGCACATAGACGAGTCGGTTTGCTAAAAATTTAATATCACCTTTAGCTTCATCAACTTTGATCAAATATTGATCATTACCACTAGGGTGAGGATGTGGCGTAAACCAAACCTTTAGTTCGATGCAACACAAATCCTCCGTCACTAAAAATATCGAGGCTTCAATGGGGACATTTTTTAGAGGAATCCGTTCCTTACCGTTAAATAGACTTTTTACTACCCAAACAATATCAATAGCTTGAAAGCGTCCAAGATCACAAAGATACAAGAATAATGGTTTTTTTTGCTGGAATTCACCAATTCCCTCAACCCATGAATTAACCATGCTATTGACGAGATTTTTTTCCGCAATTCGGTTTACGCGAATCACAGTGCCAGTTGCTGTACTTGCTTTCTTCTTCACTTCGGCTTGTACATTTTCTAATCCCTCGCCTCTTCTAATATCAATAACTTGGTTTTTCGACGGTTTAGTTGATTTAGAAAACTTATTGATGACAGATAGTCTGGTTTTATAACTTTCTGGTTTATCCGAAACAAACCAATGCACAAAATCTAATTCAGGAATTTCAGCAAAACTAATTCCAACATGAAAAAATGTCCCTTTGATTGATTTCTCATAAGATTTGTACCCGCCAGAAGTAGCTTGGTTTTTATAAAAACCCGATGTTCGGGGATGTTTGCCAGCAAGCCATTCGTGACCGGTAGTAATCCGAGTGCTGTCATTTTGATGGCTCAAAATACTATTTAAATGCATCAATCCAGTGGAACTTCCGCGTTCCTTTGCAATAGAGATGTCCATACGATCATGACTCGACAAAGGGTGAACAAAGAGCAAACTGGCAGTTGTCCTGAGAGGTTGACTTAGTTTCGAACTTGATAGTTTTTTCAGTTCTTCGTATTCCCCCCACGAATCGATATCTGCAAAAAGACCTCGACCAACGTCCAGAACAAATACCTCGATTTGATGCTGTTTTTCATTGAGTAACAAAGTGCTAAGTAAAGGTGATATTGCCAATTCCTTTCTTCTTGCCTTCGAGGCATCCATATTATCTGTTTGTCTCACTCGTATATAAAGACCAACGTGTCCATTAAGAGTGTCTGAATAGGCATATTCGGCAGTATTTTCAACGAGCTCAAGTAGCACTTGGTTGAGACGTTGTAGTGTCACATCACGGTACTTTCTTGCTTCAGTTTTAAATTTAAATAATGCAGTATCAGCCTTGCGGAGTAGGCGCTGGACTTGCTCTCTAATATGTCCAGACAAATTTTGATCATCACGGTATGGCAATGCCCATGCAGTCGCGGGTAAAACGATGGAATTTCCATAAAATAAACTTTCGCTGGATTTCTCAATAAGTTCCCGAAGAGTCTGTAATTCAGTTTTTGCGTCGTACCAGCGACCATCATCACCATACTCTGCTGTTTTATCAAACTGAAATTGAATAGACAAGTCGTTACGACTTGCGAAAATCGAGAGAAAGCCATGTACAGAAAGAAACTTTCTTGTGCGGCTACGATTAGGAGCACCTTCGTCAGTGCTGGCACCTTCACCTAAATTAATGTCAATGTGTCTCCCAGATACTGAATATGACATAATTTCCACTACCAAAGCTAATAGCGGTAGTGGTGACACCCACTCACACCCACTAAAATCAATAATCACTGGGGTGTTTGGTGAAAAACGATTTTTTTTCTGGAAATCTGGATAATCACTATGAATCCAATCATCGTAAAGTTCATTAGGAATATGCAGCCTAATAGGAGTCCCTAAATCTGGCTCAGTAGAGTTATTCATGTTAATTCCGTATTTATTGCTTGTTGTTTATTGCGCACACAAAGAGCTATAGGGCCATAGATACAGTTAATTCGATAACGATCATGTGTGTGCGATAACGCGGACCCTATGCGTCGGAAAGCTTAGGCCTTCATGGATTGGAATTCAGTGGATTTGCTAAAACAGAGTTGGAATTAAAAATAGTCCAAATGGAACACTGAGGTTGCAGTAGTGACATTGGGATCGTTTAAGTAGGCGTATATAATCAAAAAAACACCTTAACAGAATTGGATGTGAATAGTATTAATGTGCTTATGCTCTATATACATGACAAAAAATCAAATCCAATAACAAAATAAGGAGTTTTTGCGAAAGACAGAGAATGCAGCAAACTAAAAAACTAACGCCAATACTAACTCAACACCTCAAATGCGACAAGGCAAAGATGAATTGCTTGGGACATAAGAAGACAGATTTGAAGGAAGGTCAATCGCCCAAACGATTCCGTGCATTTCAAAACGTAGCGGAACGTAAACTGGTGCAATTGCATAACACCGCTACTTTGGCGTTCTTGCAAAGTCCGCCCGGCAATCGGTTTGAGTCTTTGAAAGGCGACCGCTTAGGACAATACAGCATTCGTATCAACGATCAATGGCGCGTCTGCTTCCGCTGGGCGGACGGCGATGCTTTTGATGTTGAAATTGTCGATTACCACTGAGGAGAAAAAAACATGATAAATAATGGTATGCGCCCCATTCATCCAGGTGAAATTCTGCGTGAAGACTACCTGGTTCCACTTGGTTTGAGCGTAAATGCATTGGCTAATGCTTTGCATGTTCCTGCTACCCGTCTGCACGAAATTGTCAAAGAACGCCGTTCCATTACGCCCGATACCGCACTGCGCTTGGCACGTTACTTCGGTGGCGATGCTCAATCATGGCTGAATCTGCAAACCGCTTACGATTTGCGTGTGGCGGAACAGCAAGTTTTGACCGTTATTGAGCGGGAAATTTTGCCGCGCGAAGCGGCTTAAAGAATATGTGGCTGGATATTTATATATGCGGGCCAATCAATAAAATTGATTGGCCCGCATGAAGAAAACGCCAAAACTTAGTGCTGTTCGTGGCGTTATATCTTAAGTTTACGTCTGAGCTGCTATCAGGATATTAAATCAATCCGGCTAACAATCTCGCTAGACGCCAACTCCAAGCCTTGCTTATAACATTCGCTAGCCCTGTCTTTATCGCCTTGGGCGAACAGCAAATCGCCGAATAATTGATAAGCCGGAACGGTGGGTTCTATGGATAGACTTTTGGTCAGGTAGGTTGCTGCTTTTTGGTTATCGCCGCATTTTATGCTCAACTTGCCCAGAACGGTCAGGAATACCGCATCCCGAGGATGCATAGGCAGCCACTGCTCAGCGGTTTCCAGTTGTCTGGCGACGTCAATCGATTGGACATTGCCGAACAATACCACCAGCGTTTGATCCCAGGTTGTCGACAAGGCTCTTGCCAAGCCGCCTTCGACCTTTGCGCCCGCTCCCGCGTCAATCATGGCGGCAAAATAAATCGCCGAAACGCCTTTCATGTTTCTGATGTAATCGGGGATTTCCGCCCACAACGACTCAATTTCGCTCACACTGCCTTGTTCGGCCGCTTGTTTTAATAACTTACTGAAGGCTTCGGTCTCCAGCAGTTTTATCTCGGCTTCCATCAATACTTTGTTGTTATTCAATGACGGGATCAGCTTACGGATGCCTTCCCAATCACCTGCTTGTTGGTAGGCTTGATGCAATAATTTTAAAACGCTGGCATGAGTCGGATCGATAGAATGCAGGCGAGTCAGTGTTTCCAGGGCTTGTTCGAATTGTTTTTCCGATAAATGCAATTCCGCCTGAGTCAGGCCTATCGCGACATCGGAACCCGGCGCCTGGTCGGCTGCCTTTTTCAGGTATTCGTCTCTTTTATCATAGGCGCCGCGGGATTGTGCCGCTCTGGCTGCGGTCAAATAGTGGATCAACGGCGCGCCGCTGTGCGAGGCATGTTTGATTAGTACTTTTTCGGCTTTTTCCCAGTTGCCTTCGGCGGAATCGACTAAGCCCGCGATCAGGGCTTCTTGCGAACGGTTGAAGTTGATGCTTTTGCCGCGATTTTTAACTTGGCCCGGCAATCTGAGCAGCCAGCCTAAAAATCTGAAGAAGATATAAAACGCAAAAAAACCCATGATCAGGCTAACCGTAAAAACGACTAACGAGGTTTCCAGGGACCAATGTCCGATGCCTATCAATACATAGCCGGGGTTTTCAAATCCGCCCAACCATTGATAAGCAAAAAAAGCGGCGGCAACGGCAATCAGTAACGAACCCAGAAAATACATTATATTTTTCATCATGTACTCTCTAGCTTATTGTTCGGCAGGTGCTGCTTCAACCGGTTCCTTCGGCAACTGCTCCTTGCGTTGCTCTACCTCCTGCGTCCGCGCAGGCGTACCGCTTTCGACACTTCCACCCTCCTTGGTAGTCGCCGCTGGTTCAGCGGGCGGTGCGGCCTCGATGGGTTTCGATGCTTTAGCCGGCTCTACTGTTTCCGGCGGCTTTACCGGCTCAACCGGTTTTGCAACCTGACCCGGCTTGACTTCTGCGGGCTGCATGGCTTTATCGGCTTCCAGCCTCAGTTTGGTAATATCTCTGAGCATTTTCAACGACAAACTGATGTCGGGGAAATGGCTGCGGATTTTAATGGTATTAAATCTGTTCAGTTCGGCAATAAATTTATCCGTCTCTGCGACCTTGGCAAAGTTTTGCTCGGCCCATTTTTTCGCATCGGCCAAACCGGATTGATAAAGCCGCTCGTTTTGCTGAACCAGCGCGATTTTGACCATTTCCAGCTTTACTCTTAACTGCTCCCGAATAAACTGGGCTTCTTCGGGAGTTAATATTTCTTTAATCGGATGTTCAGTATGCCTGATAGTCACCACCCCTTCCAATTGTCCCAAGGCGGAATCCAGCAGATTTTGGCCTTCGGCCGGTTCCGGTGCCGGTTTGGGCTGAGTCAATGTTTTTCCGGTATAAGGCAAAAACAAGGTTAAGGTATCGACCTGATCCTGCAAGGCTTGAATCAAGGCATACAGTCCGACAATATCGGCAACTTCAACATTGCGGATAGCGGTAATATCCTTGGCGATTTGTTCGCGTATTTTAAACGCCCCGGCATCCCCGCTCTCTCTGAGACGTTGATCCGCCGCTTCCAGCGCTTCACGGGTGGTGTTGACGTCGCCCATTAAGTACAGGCGTTGATTGGCTATGCTTAACAGATATTCCGCATCGGCAATTAACCAATCGCCGCGGGTCTTGCCTAATTGACGTTGAACCTGCAAAATTGCGCCATTTAAATCGTTGCGCGTGCTGTCCAGTTTCTCGGTGTGTAAGCGGGAAAAATCCGCCAGGGTTTTAGTAAAATGAGATTCCTTGCCTGCAACATCGGCTTCTACGGTTGCCAGTTGGGATTGAATGGCTGCAAGTTGCGTTTGGTAACCGCTAATCTGTTTTGACAACTCGATTAGCTGCATATCGCCTTTATTAACTTCGCCGCCTAAATTATCCTGTTGGGAGCGCAATTGCTGAAAAAGATAAAATCCGAAACCCGCCACACTTATGATAATAAGCAGCATAATGATGCCGAACCAGAGTCCGCTACGCGACCTGTGAACTTTTTTATTCTCGCTCACATTCTGTACTTGTTGTTCACTCAATTCGGCCACTCTATTCCCCTGTCACACACGTTATTACTGTCTCAAGAATTGCTGTATCGATAGGACTATCCGTCACAGTAATTCGATTAAATCCCATATCGGCGGCTATATGCCTGATTCTATCGCTAACTACCACTAAAGGTATCGATAACAATAGCTTATTATTTTTCTTACCCAACATTAAACTTAAGTTTTGCAACGCTTCGGCACTGGTCACGGTAATGACATCCAGGGAGTGCCGTGCAAGCAACTCGACAACCGGTGAGCTATCAATGCGGGGAATTACTCTTTTGTAGACTTCCAGATAGCTAACTTCTGCGCCTCTGCTGCGTAACGTCGTTGCCAGTTGTTCATGTCCGCCTTCACCGCGAACGATTAAACAATTTTGCCCCTCGACTTGCTGTAGTTGAGGCGTTGCCAGCAACGCTTCGCTGTTATAACCATTTTCAGGCACTAAATCGACGGGCAACCCGGCCACTTTCATGGCCTGCGCGGTTGACTGCCCCACTGCGGCGAATCCCCCCGGACCCACATTTTGCAAACAGAGGCCGGAGATTATCCGGGGTATTTTGCCACTATTCGCCTTTAGAGCAAAATTTACTGCATTGGCGCTGATAAAAATAACCCATTGGAAGCCGCCCAAATTCGCCAGCGTATTTTTTATCTGACCGTCGGCATCATTTCGCGCAACAATATCCAATGTGGGAAAGCGGACAGCTGTCCCGCCTTGCTCTTCAATTAAACGGCTCAGGTTTTCCGCCTGATGCTCAGGCCTCGTGACTAAAACGCGTAAACCGTTCAAAAGCATATTCAATCAAATAGCGCTTGCAGAATTTTATCGGCGCCTTGGACTAATAAGTCTTCAGCAATCATTTTGCCGATAGCTTCAGCGGTATCCAGGCCGCCCGTCCGTTCAGCCCGGTAAATCACGCTGCCGTCAGGATTGCCGACCAATCCGCGCATAAACAATTGTTCATCCTGCACTTTGGCAAACCCGGCAATCGGTACTTGGCAGCCGCCATTCAAACGCGCGTTCATTGCTCTTTCAGCCGTCACACACAGCCCGGTTTCGCTATCGTGCAGCACACTCAGCATCTGATTGATTTCCGGATCATCTATCCGGCATTCTATGCCTATAGCGCCCTGCCCGATTGCCGGCAGACTGACGGAGGTATCCAAACATTGGCTGATGCGCTCAACCATGCCCAGTCTTTTTAAACCGGCCGATGCCAAAATAATGGCATCGTATTCACCGGCATCCAGCTTGGCCAAGCGGGTATTAACATTACCTCTCAGCGACAAAATTTCTGCATCGGGGTAAAGTTCCTTGATCTGGCATTGTCTGCGCAAACTGGAGGTGCCGATTCTGGCATTGGCCGGCAAATCCTGTAACGCCGCATAATGCTTGGAGACAAAAGCGTCGCTCGGATCTTCGCGGCTTAAGATGGCCGCCAAATGCAAGCCCTCCGGAAACTCTACCGGTACATCTTTCATCGAATGCACCGCAATATCGGCTAAACCCTCCAGCATGCCCTGCTCCAGCTCTTTGACAAACAGGCCTTTACCGCCAATCTTGGCTAAAGGCGCATCAAGAATTTTATCGCCTTGCGTGGTCATTTTAACCAGCTCAGTCCGACAGCCCGGAAATGTCCGTTCCAAACGTTCTGCAACGTGCTCCGCCTGCCACAATGCCAAAGGGCTTCTGCGCGTTGCAATACGAATAATTTTTTCAGTCAAAAGCACACCCTTCCATTTCTTAACAAAAATTGCAACGACTCAGTAGCGCTAATCTTATATGGAACACGGATAACGCTGATTAAACGGATTTTTAAGAAGTCAATGACTTAGAATTTTATCCGTTTAACCCGCGTTCCACTTTTCCAACTGCTGAGTAGTTACCCAAAATTGGCGTTATTGTAACCCGTGTAAGTTGATGACGGTTAATCGAACTTGAATTCTGTAACTAAAGGATGTAGGCAAGGAGCGTTAGCAGGAGCAATGGCTTTGGCTGTATAATCGGCAGTTTCAGTCACCCGCAAAAAGACATCATGACCAACGTTAATTCCGACAAACTTTCCAGTGCCCGTTTTGCCCAAGCAACCGATGCCTTCGTTGAAGTCTTCACTGCTTCCGTCGATTTTGACCAGCGCATGGCGCAGCAGGATATAGAAGGCTCAATCGCCCACGCCAAAATGCTTTGTTCCTGCGGCATTCTGACCGAACAGGAACGCGACGCTATTATTAACGGCTTGGCTCAAATTGCTCAGGAAATCGCGAATGGGGAATTTGTCTGGTCGATCAAGCAGGAAGACGTTCATATGAACATTGAAGCCCGCCTGACTGATTTAATCGGCATTGCCGGTAAAAAACTGCATACCGGCCGCTCCCGTAATGATCAGGTGGCGACGGATATTCGTCTTTACCTGCGCAGTGAAATCAAACAGATTTTAAGCCAGCTCACGCGCTTGCAAACAGCTATTCTGGATTTAGCGGAACAACACGCCGACACCATCATGCCGGGTTTTACCCATTTGCAGGTCGCCCAACCGATTACTTTCGGTCATCACCTGATGGCTTGGTTTGAAATGCTTAACAGAGACCGGGAAAGATTGCAGGATTGCTGCAAGCGTATCAATATCATGCCCTTGGGAGCTGCGGCCTTAGCCGGAACCAGCTACCCTATCGACCGCCAGATGACTGCCGATTTACTGGGTTTTAGCAGACCCTCTGCCAACTCGTTGGATTCGGTCAGCGACCGCGACTTTGCGATTGAGTTTGCGGCGGCAGGCAGCCTGATCATGATGCATTTATCGCGTTTTTCCGAAGAGCTGATCCTGTGGTCCAGCGCCCAGTTTGATTTCATCGAGATGCCCGATGCTTTCTGCACCGGCTCCTCGATTATGCCGCAAAAGAAAAACCCCGACGTCCCCGAACTGGTGCGCGGCAAATCGGGCCGGGTAACCGGTCACCTGGTTTCGCTGCTGATGCTGATGAAAAGCCAGCCCTTGGCTTACAACAAAGACAACCAGGAAGACAAAGAACCTTTATTCGATACCGCGGATACCTTAATCAACTGCTTGCGGGCTTATGCCGATATGGTTCCCCACATCGAAGCCAAAAAAGCCAATATGTATAATTCAGCCAAACGCGGCTTTGCCACAGCCACCGACCTTGCCGATTACCTGGTACGCAAAGGCATGGCTTTTCGCGATGCCCATGAAATCGTGGGTCTTGCAGTGCGCTTAGGCTTGGAAAGCCAACGCGATCTATCGGAATTGTCCCTGCCGGAATTACAGCAGTTTTCCAGCCTGATTACCGGCAATGTTTTTGGCTATTTAACGCTGGAAGGCTCGGTTGCGGCACGCAAACACATTGGCGGCACGGCTCCCGATACGGTCAGACTAGCAATTCAAACGGCACGAAAAAACATAACCTCATTATAAAATAACGCCTTACCATGACGAGACTACACCCAGAGCTTGCCATCCATTTAGGCTCACCCGGCGAAGAAATCAGCATACAAGACCTGCAAACCATCAAACACCGTTTTAAACGCTTGAATCAGCTTCGCGAACAACGTATTCAGGAGTTTCTGCAACCTCGCCAACGAGTGTTTTTAGAGGTATTACCGCTGCTTTTTCACTGCAACGTCCCCATGTTGCCGGGCTTTATTTCCTCGACAGCACCTGCCGGCATACATGAATATAATCCTGACAGCCAAACAATAACCGCCGCCAAACAACTGGCAAAAAACTTCAGCTATACCCGTATAGCCGCACAGACTCCCTCGATTGAAGGACTGTTTTTAATGGGCAGCGTCGGCAGTATCGCTTTTTCAAAAACCAGCGACATGGATATCTGGCTATGCCATCAATCCGACTTATCATCCGGCGCTATTGAAGAACTGCAAAAAAAGGCCACCGCAATTGAAAATTGGGCCACATCGTTAGGATTGGAAGTGCATTTTTTCCTAATGGACAGCAAACAATTTCGGCTCGGCCAGAACACCCCGATTTCGACAGAAAGCAGCGGTCAAACGCAACATTATCTGCTGCTTGAAGAGTTCTACCGAACCGCGATTTATATCGCCGGGAAAAGCCCGGCATGGTGGTTGGTTCCCCCTCATGAAGAAAGCAACCACGTCCGCTATATCAATCACTTAATCGCTAACATGTTCATTCCCGAACATGAGCTTATCGATTTTGGCGGCTTCGATGCGGTCCCTGCCGAAGAATTCACCAGCGCAACCCTTTGGCACCTTTATAAAGCGCTGCATTCACCGCACAAATCGTTATTGAAACTGTTATTAATGGAATGCTATGCCAGCGAATATCCGAACACTGAATGGCTCTGCCAGGACATAAAAAAAGCCGTTTATCAGGGCGATTTTATGACCACCGATCTCGACCCGTATTTGCTGATTTATCAAAAAGTCGAAAAATACCTGCAAAATGCGCATAGCCATGGAAGATTAGCCTTGGCTCGGCAAAGCTTTTATTTAAAAGTGATGGGATCATCCGACAACACCATGGACTCCCAAACCAGAGCCACCCGGGAGAAATATATGCACTATATCGCTGAACAGTGGAATTGGCCTGTAGCGACTATTGATAACCTGAAATATCAGCGGCTCTGGAATATCAAAAAAGCAACGTCCGAACATGCCGTTATTGTGCAGCAACTAACCCACTGCTACCGCATGATCATGGGCTTCGCCAAAGAGCATGTCGCCCAAAACCAGGAACATAATAACGACCTGAAATTGATCGGCAGAAAACTGCATTCATTTTTAGAAAAAAAACCGGGTAAGATCGAAATCATTACCACGCGCTCGGAAGTTCATGCCAAGGAAAGCAGCTTATCTATCGTAGAAAACCGTCTTCCCGGCGGCAACGACGGCTGGGCTTTGTACCTGAGAAATGTACAAATGAATAACGCAGCAGACTTTGACCCCATACAAAAATGCCGAACCTTGATCGAAATCCTTTGCTGGCTGGTCATTAACGGACTCTACCATAAACAGCTACAGCTACAGTTCAGCTCGCGTTCGCTCAAAATGCCGAATGAAGAACTGCATTCAACCCTGAACCAAATCAGTCTTTTTTTCAGCCGGAACTTTGACTACGACCCGCCGCTGGAAGCCTACCAAACCCTCAAAACTCAACTGAATTCGCTAGTCATTATCAACATGGGCATCTCCAACGCGGACGGCTTGTGCGTAATGAGTGAACGTTCCGATGCCTTAAGTTACGGCATGAACCGCCAGTGTTTCATTGAGTCGATAAATAGGATTTCATTATCCAGCTGGAGCGAAATCACCACCAGCCAAGACGAAGGCATAGAAGGGCTATTTAATTGCTTAACCGACATCATCAATAACACCAAAAAACCGCTATCGTCGAGCAACCTGAAGTTCATCTGCCACACACCGGCCCGCGCCAAAGGCATTATTCTTCGTGTTGAAGCCGTTTTTAACACCTTGGTTAAACTTTTTGCCAAGCCGCATCATAATCGCTCGCCCCGTTATATCCTAGCCGGCGGGACTTCGTTTTATGTCTTTCAGACGGCCAATAAAACCTTAAGCTACAAAGAGTTGGCGACAAAAAAACTGTTATTGAACGAATTAGCTAACCCTCAAGAACAGTTCAGCAGCGTTCATTTTGACCAAGCTGTGCTCGAAAGCACGCCGATTAGTCTTATTTATTCGCTGAATAAGCCGCAAATCATCCAGCTTTTTTATTACGAAGGCAAAACAGACACCACTATCTATATTATCGATGAAAAAGGCGCCCTGTATATCCAGCAACACAGCAAAGCAAATCCCCACTATTTGTTAAAACAGTATTCGGCTTTTTTAGAATCGGTTATCTCCCGCCATCTTTTTGAGGCATTTTTGAGCATTGAATATTTCGAGATCATAAAAAGCTCTGCCGACATCTTTTCTTATAACCCGGTGCAACTGAAAGCCACATCCTCAAGCAAAGAATTAAGCCTGCGCATCACCGGAGAGGACACCCATAAAGGCGTTATCTACACCATCTATTGTAACGAAAAAGAATTTTCCTCGCTGGATCACGGCAATCAAGTCTTTTTTGCCGCTTATCAACATATACTCCAATTTCGGAACAGCAAAGCCAATTACCCGATCCATATTACCGATATAGACTTACCCCTTTCTGCGTTCCGTATCGACAGCCCCGACCAGCTGCAAACCATCCATTATTTAAATTACAAACAAAAAATAGAAAATAAATTTAATGTCTGAGGTTGCGTAAGCCGTAAAAAAACATATGAGGGGCTAGCCCTGAGGTACTGCCGGCCGGATATTGCCCCGTCCGAAGCGTTTTGCGCTGGTTACATTGAGCCACTTAACTCAAGCACCGCTGAAACGTTAGGGGCGGGATTGCAAACCCCGTCCCGCTTGGGAATTACGTCACGAACCCATGCCCGCTAAGCTCACTAAAGCTGTAGCGTAGGCGTAGCGCGCCTTCTCCGCGAGGATTCTTCCCCTCTGGCGCGCACGGCGCGCCCTACTCACGCAGCATTACCTTGACGCAATTGCATTGTTACTGAAAATAGCATCGTTCTCATTTTAAATTTATCACACTAGCCTATGCCCTCTATCCCTTTATTGATTAATGCTCCGCATCCCTGCAGTTATTTGGAGGCTGAGCAGGCACAATCCGTGTTTGTTAACCCCTCATTTAAACTGAATACCGCCATTTATTCGCAGCTTATTGCCCGTGGTTTCAGACGCAGCGGCGATGACGTTTACCGTCCCCATTGCGCGCAATGTTCGCAATGCGTTCCGGTGCGCTTACCGGTTACTCAATTTAAGCCCAATCGCATGCAAAAACGCTGTTTGCAAAAAAACCGGCAGACCACCGCAACAATCAAACCTGCGGTTTTCGAACAAGCCCATTACGATCTGTATTTGCGTTACCAAAATCAACGCCACGCCGAGGGCAACATGGCAAGCAGCAGCCCCGACGAATACATTAAGTTTTTAAGCAGTTCATGGTGCAACAGCCGATTTATAGAATTTTTTTGTGCCGGCGAGCTTGCCGCTGTGGCCATTGTGGACTGTCTGGATAATGCGCTCTCTGCCGTTTATACCTTTTTCGACCCGAAGTTTTCCAGCTACAGCCCCGGCGTTTATGCGCTGCTGTGGCAAATACAGTATGCGCAAAAGCAGAACCTCGACTGGCTGTATCTAGGCTTTTGGATTGCCGGCTGCCGGAAAATGAACTACAAAAATCAATATCGCCCCCTGCAAGGCCTTATTGACCAGCAATGGGATTTTTTAGAAACTGAGCGATGAATCAGGTGGGGTAGTTTAAAAATTCATCACGAAGACACGAAGTTTTATGTCTTCGTGGTGTGCTAAAGATAGCGCTTTGGATTTGCCTGTTAATTATCCATATCAAGCTTTTTCAGACGATAGCGTAGCGACCTGAACGATAGCCCAAGCTGCTTGGCGGTAGCCGTTTTGTTCCACTTGTTTTCTTCCAGCGCAAGGGCGAGGGTTTTTCTTTCGATTTTTTCCAGATGATCTTCCAGTACCAAAACCGGGCTATATTCCGGCGACCTGGCAAGGTCTTGCGCGTCTATCGGCAGGTTCAAGTCGCCACTCTCTATACTGCTGCCGTCATACAGAGCAAGGGCTCGTTCCAGAATATTTTCCAGCTCACGAACATTGCCCGGAAACCGATACCGTTGTAATGTCGCTAATGCTGCCGGCGACAGGGTCGGCCTATCTTGTTTATTGGCGCCCGTCAGTTTGGCCAGGATATGCTCGACAAGGACGGGGATATCGCCAGGCCGCTCACGTAAGGGCGGAACATGAAGGTCAATAACATTGATACGGTAATATAAATCCTGCCTGAAACTGCCGTCTTTAACCATATCGCTTAGATTTCGATGGGTGGCGCTGAGCAAACGAATATCGACCGGGATTTCCTGCGGGTCTCCGACCGCGCGGATTTTTTTTTCCTGTATGGCGCGCAATAATTTGACTTGCAGGGGCAGCGGCAAATCGGCAACTTCATCAAGAAATAAAGTACCGCCTTCCGCAGCCTGGAAAAAGCCTTTCTTGTCCCTGATCGCGCCGGTGAAACTGCCTTTTTTATGGCCGAAAAACTCGCTTTCCATCAGGTCGTGCGGGATGGCTCCACAGTTAATCGCGACAAAAGCGTGATCGCTACGGGAGCTTTGCTGATGAATCAGCCTTGCAACCAGCTCTTTACCGGAGCCGGATTCGCCGCTGATATAGACCGGGGCTTGGCTGCGGGCGAGTTTATCTATTTTTGCCCGGATATCGTGCATGATTAATGATTCGCCCAGCAGCGAGTGGCGGGTGCGTCTTTCTTTGGCCGGATTGACATCGGACAGCTTTAAGGCATTGCTGACGAGCAACCTAAGCGCCGATAAATCAACCGGCTTGGACACAAAATCGAAAGCGCCTTTTTTCATCGCCAAAATAGCCGATTCCATATTGCCGTGCGCGGTGATAACGGCAACCGGTATTGGGACAGCCAGTGTTTGTATAAAGTCAACCAGCTCCAAACCGTTGCCGTCAGGCAGCTTCATATCGGTCAAGCAAAGGTCCGGGGGCTTTTTTTGCAATAATGCCTTGGCTTGAGCAATATTTTCAGCGCCGCAAGTCTGAATATTCATTCTGTTAAGGGTGATTTCCAACAGTTCACGGATATCGGGTTCGTCGTCTACAATCAATGCCAGTGGTTTTTTCATATATCAATTAGGGTCTGTTCCGCATTCAGCAAGCAGAGCCGAAAACAGCTGCGCTTGTCATTGCTTAAATAATAGCTCAATTTTGCCTGATTTAATTCGGCTAATTCCTTGGAAATGTAAAGTCCCAGTCCGGTGCCGGTCGAAGATGTGGTAAAAAACGGTTCAAACAAATGGCTCTGATGTTCGCGGCTGATGCCGATGCCGTTATCGATGACTTCTATGCAGGGCGCCTGTTGGAGTACAAAGGCGCGCAAAATGATTTTTCCGGCTTCAGGTTTGCCGTATTTCAGGGCATTTCGGCACAGGTTGTCCATAATCTGCCTTAAATGGCCGGGATCGATCAGTGCACATAAGGAGTCGCCGGGGAGTGAAAGCATGAACGCATCAATATTTACGGCATGCTCAAGGCTGAAGTTTTTCAGGTAATTATCCAACCAAGGCTTTAGACGGATTTTTTCCCGTCTTGAATCGGTTCTTCGGGAAAGCTGCAAAATATCTTCAATAATATGGTTGACGCGGACTGAATGGGTTTGGATGATTTCCGTCAAGCGCCGATCCATGCTCGATAGCCGTGGATTTTCCGCGAGTAATTGCCCTGCATGGCTGATAGCGCCTAAAGGGTTGCGGATTTCGTGGGCAATACTGGCGGTGAGCCGGCCCAGCGACGCCAGTTTGCTTTGCTGTACCTGCTGATTATAAAGGGCAATATCCTCAAGAATTACCATGTAAAAAAACTCATGACCGGTCGGCAGCGGCATGAACCGGCTATGAATTTCGGACTGATTCGGCAGTTGCAACAGCACAAGGCTTTGCTCGGAATCAGACAACCAGGTTTGAAAGGCTTCCGCCAAATAACCTGAAATATCGCCGAGCTTGGCCGGCAATGTCGGTAAATTTGCCAAACGCAATGCGGCCTCATTGGCCATCTGAATATTCTGCTGTTTGTTGGTGATAATGATGCCTGATTGCAGGTGCTGGATAATATATTTGTTGAGGTCTTCCAGCTTGGTGATGGTTTCTTTTTGTTGGTCGGCAAGCTGTAATATTTGTTCGCTACGCTTTGCCAGGATATACGACAGTAAGGCAATGGTAAAAAACGAAGCACCCAGCATTCCGGCATTAGCATAGGAAGTCGAATTAAAACTATGCATGTAATCGGCGAAAACTTGTTCCGCCAGCACGGCCAAACTGGCCAGAGCGGCAAAAAACATCGCACAGCGGCCGCCGATTAATAATCCCCCCGCGGCGATGGATACGGCAAGCAAGGTGCCCATGCCGCTGTTAACGCCGCCGGAGGCATGCATTATCAGGGTAAGAATCAGTATGTCCGTCAAAATGAGCAATTGCGCTTGCGTGGCATAGGCTGTGAGTCGCCAGACTATACAGATACCGGAGATGATTGAGAGTATCAAATAGCTCTGGCTGCTGTAGGAGAATAAGCGGCTGTCGTAGGTGCCGAGTAATGATGAATCGGTGTAACTGTAAAATAAAGCGACAAACAGCCCGGCCAGGATAAGCCGATAGCCTAAAAAAACTTTTAACAATAACCAGGCTTGTTGGGCCGGAATACCGTAACCTTTGGAAAAGGGACAGGGGAAGATGGTCTCGTTGGTATTTGGCGGCATGATTGTTTTTAGAATGGCGTTTTGCAGGGACTTCGTTAAAATGCTCGATAAAGTCTAAGGAATGCGCACGAAATAACGTCCACAACGTACTCCCTCTCCCTTCGGGAGAGGGTTGGGGGGAGGGGATAAAATGCTCAAGTTATTTCATGCGTGTTCCTAAGCATAGCATTTAGTCGTTGTCTGTTGAAAAATACCCGCCGGATTACCGGTCCCTCAAGGAGTAATAAATGAATATTCATGAATATCAGGCTAAACAGTTATTTTTACATTACGCGATACCGGTGCCTGACGGCAAGCAGGCGCTAACGCCCGAAAGCGCCGAACAGGTCGCCAAGGAACTGGGCGGCGACGGTTGGGTGGTAAAAGCCCAGGTTCATGCCGGCGGACGGGGTAAAGTCGGCGGCGTAAAGCTGGCCAAGAATCTGACTGAAGTGGCCGAGTTTAGCCGGGAGATGCTCGGCAAGCGGCTGGTTACCAAGCAAACCGGCGCGGAAGGTTTGCCGATTAATTCATTGCTGATAGAAAAAACCTACCCGATCAAACGCGAGTTATATTTGAGCGTTCTGGTTGATCGGGGCAGCGAACGTATTATTTTTATTGCCTCGGCAGCGGGCGGTATGGATATTGAAACAGTCGCCGACGAAACACCGGAACAGATCATCTCGGTTCCGGTCCATCCGGCCGCAGGTCTTCAAGGCTATCAATGCCGGAAAGTCGCTTATGCGTTGGGGCTTAAAGGCGCGCAGATTAAAGCCTTGGGCAAAATCATGCAAGGTTTGTACGACCTGTTTTTAGCCAAGGACGCCAGCCAGATTGAAATCAATCCTTTGATAGAAACCGACAGCGGCGAGCTGATGGCGCTGGATGCCAAGATTAATTTCGACGATAACGCGATCGAAGCGCATCCCGATATAAGGGCGATGAAGGACGCCGAGCAGGAAGATGAAAAAGAAAACAAAGCCCAACAGTTCGGGCTGAATTACATCACTTTGGAAGGCAATATCGGCTGCATGGTTAACGGCGCCGGATTGGCAATGGCAACCATGGATTTGGTTAAACTCAAAGGCGGGCTGCCGGCCAACTTTCTCGATGTCGGCGGCGGCACCAGCGTTGAAAAAGTCTGCGAGGCGTTCAAGCTGATCCTGTCGGATCATAGCGTGAAGGCGGTGTTGGTAAATATTTTCGGCGGCATCGTGCAGTGCGACATTATCGCGGCGGGCATTTTAGCCGCTGTCGAACAGGTTCACGTTGCGGTGCCTGTGGTGGTGCGCCTGGAAGGCACCAATGCCGAACAGGGCCGGGCTTTATTAAATAACACCGGACTTAATCTTTATGCGGCGGACGATTTGGCGCACGCGGCAGAACAAGTTGTAGCATTGGCGGAGGCCGCATGAGCATTTTAATCGACAAAGACACCAAGGTAATTTGCCAGGGCTTTACCGGCAAACAAGGCAGTTTTCACTCCCAACAGGCGCTGGATTACGGCACAAAGTTAGTCGGCGGCGTGACTCCGGAACGCGGCGGCGAAACCCATTTGGGTTTACCGGTGTTCAATACCGTACAGGATGCTGTTAACGACACCGGTGCCACCGCCAGCGTCATTTACGTGCCGCCTTTTTTCGCCGCCGACGCTATTCTGGAAGCCGTCGACGCCGGGATTAAACTGATCGTCTGCATCACCGAAGGCATCCCCATATTGCAAATGCTGCGCGTCAAGGCGGCGATGGAAGGTACCGGCGCATTGCTGATCGGCCCCAACTGCCCCGGCGTCATCACCCCCGGCGCATGCAAAATCGGCATCATGCCCGGCCATATTCATCTGCCCGGAGCTATCGGCATCGTGTCGCGCTCCGGCACCTTGACCTATGAATCGGTACATCAAACCACCGCGCAAGGCCTGGGCCAAAGCACCTGCGTCGGCATCGGCGGCGATCCTATCCACGGCATGAACTTCGTCGACGTACTGAGCCGTTTTCAGGCCGATGAGCAGACCAAAGGCATTGTGATGGTCGGCGAAATCGGCGGCAGCGAAGAAGAAGATGCCGCTGAATATATCAAAGCGCATGTCACCAAGCCTGTGGTTGCGTATATCGCAGGTCAAACCGCGCCTCCCGGAAAGCGCATGGGCCATGCCGGTGCGATTGTGACCGGCGGTAAAGGCACGGCGGAAGGCAAAGTCGCGGCGCTTAAAGCGGCGGGGATTGAGGTGGTGAGTTCACCGACCGATATTGGCGTGGCGATGAAAGGGTGTATGTAAGATTGACTGTAGAGACGCGATTTATCGCGTCTCTCAATTCAGTATAAAAAATAATGGAAAATACTAAAATAATTTCGAAAATCACTACCAAAAATTACCGAAACTTGGTTAATGAAGATGGTGTTGCTTTAAATAACCTCAACATTTTGATCGGTTCAAATGGATCAGGAAAAAGCAATTTGGTAGGTGTCCTGGAATTTTTAAAAAACTGTTTAACGCCCGCTTCTGATTTAGACAGCCGGGGAATTACAGCATTTCAATACGCATTGTCCAAGCTTGGATACAATATTTTAGATGCCAGTATTAAAAGGCCAGCTAAAGTAAATTTGGAATTTGAGTTCCCCAATATATGTCCCGTCAGTGAAACGCTTTTTTTAACTCTTTATGTAGATAAAGTCGTATCTATAGCCGAAGAAATTTTACAGCATACTAAGCCTAATTCTGGCTCAGAAATACCATTTATTTATTATAAAAGCCATGATAAGCAAGTCGGTAGCGGGATGGTTTCTATTAATAACAAAAATAAAAAAGGATCGAGTTTCCAAAAACTGCCGCATGTTCCTGTCGATGAATTATCTTTGTTAGCCATTCCAAAATTATTAACGGAGCAAGGGAATTTTTCTCCTGAGCAAGTTCCGTTATACAAGATTTATAGTGATTTGAGTGACGCAGTAAAAAAATGGCAATTTTATAATGCTAATGAAATGGATTTGACAAAAATTCGCGGTGCCAGCCCTAAAGTGGGATCAAGCGATGTGATTCTTGCTAAATCAGGCGAAAACTTGCCAACCGTTTTGGATAATATAATCAATCATATAAGTCACGGTATTGATTTTGATGAGCGTATTAATAACGCGATGAAGGACATATTGCCGATGACACGGCGCATAAAAACATCCAGAGAAGGTATGTCGCTGACAGTGCAATGGTATTTTGATGGCATGGAAGTGCCTTTTTATCTGGATGATATGTCAGATGGCACGGTGCGCATGTTATGCTGGGCGACTATCTTGCACTCACCGATCTTGCCGACGTTATTAGTCATTGATGAACCTGAGTTGAGCTTGCATATCGCATGGATGGGGATTTTAGCCAACTGGATCAAACAAGCCTCGCAAAAAACACAGATTATTATTTCAACGCATAGTCCCGACTTATTGGATTACTTTACCGATCGCGCTGGCGATGTGATTTGTTTTGAAAAGACCCAACCTAAAGGGCACTTTAAAGCGCAAAAACTACCTGAAGCCATCATCAAAGACAAAATAGCAGAAGGCTGGCAATTGGGTGATTTATATAGAACCGGCGATGATCTTATCGGGGGCTGGCCTTGGTAATTTGGTTGCTTGCCGGCGGTGGAGAATCTGAATTAGGCGAACGGGAAGGCGATATAAAAGGCATAGTTTGTTTTTTTGAAAAACATTTCCTTGATTTTACTTTTAAAAGGATAACGCCTATTAGGCCTAAACGAACTCCTAGTGGAGTTAAGACTAATTCTGCTATAGATGCACTCGGTAAAACGGGCGAGGATTTTGCTAAACAAATTAAAGCTAAATTAGAAGAAAAAATTAAACGTGGCGAGTCTTGCGACGCCATATTAATCATGGATGATTTAGATTGCAGCTGTAATGTTGGAAGGAAAACGCTATTTGACCATACCGTTGATCAAGCCGGAAATGGAGCATTCAAGGGGACTCGGCGGATTATCGGCTTTGCCGCGCCTGAGCTGGAAGCCTGGGTGATTGCGGATTGGGAAAATACCATAGCCAAACATATTGATTTTAGAGGAAATCATAAAGCTATGCAGCATTGGTTGAGCAATAACGGTGTATCCTTTGATACCCCGGAAACATTCAGCTTTTATAATGAAAGTAAAAAATCCTGCCACGCTAAACTTTCTGATCTTTTAATCGAATCCTCTCGACAAAAAAATCAAACTGTTTATTCGAAAGCACAGCATACGCCTCAATTATTGCTTGCTCCTGATTTAAATCCTGATGTTGTGGCTGGAAAATGTCCACTTTTCAAGGATTTTTTCACCCAATTACAAAATTTAAACCAAAGTCCGTAATACGGATTGTGTAACCTCCAATGATCCTAAAAATAGCTCTAGCCAAAACCGCTATTCATATCCATGATACCCACCGCACTGTCTTTTTGGCTTGAAACCAACCTTAGCATATACATCAACATTCAAAAGGAAACGTCATGAATACCGCCGAAATAATTTATGAAAAATCCAAAGCCTTACCTGAACCCTTTGCTCTGGAAGTGCTGGACTTTATTGGTTATCTGGAACAAAAAAAACTTAAAGCCTCGCCGTTTGAAAAAACAGATATAGAACAAGGCTTCGGTTGTGCGGGCTATGTAGGAGAAACTAAATCATTAAACGATATGGAACAGGCTATTGCCGATGATATTAGGCAGCAATGGCGAAAAGTATGATCGCTGTTGATACCAATATTTTAGTGCGCTACGCAGTAAACGATGATCCCATTCAATCGCAGCAAGCTAAAGCCGTACTCAAAAACACTGAATCAATTTTTGTTAGTAAAACAACGCTATTGGAGTTTGAATGGGTACTCAGGTCGGCATATAGGTTAACTCGCGAATCAATCTTGCATTCAATTTTGACAATATGCGGGCTTCCTAATTTAACTGTAGAAAACGCATGGCAAGTTGCACAAGCCTGTGAGCTTTATAGCAAAGGCTTCGATTTTGCTGATGCCCTTCATTATTATTCAGCAAATACTAGCTTTGAAAAATTCTACACTTTTGATGAAAAATTTATTAGAAGCGGCAAATTGTTAAATTTAAAAATCAGTACACCAGACCGTATCTTGGATTAGCACGGCTCTTTGAAAACCTACCGGCCTTAATACTTCACTACATGACCCTAAAAATAGCCCTAGCCCAAACCAATTTCCTGGTCGGCAACATCGCCGCCAATGTCGACAACATCGCCCTAGCCGCGATCCATGCCCGTGATGAACTGGGCGCGGATATGATCGTCTTTCCTGAACTCACCATTACCGGTTATCCGGCGGAAGACTTGTTATTGCGCAGCGATTTTATCAGCACCGCCAATAATGCGCTTTACCAACTGGCCGACCGCGTTGCCGGTATTGCGCTGGTCGTCGGCTTTCCCGAACGCGATGGCGACAAGCTTTACAACAGCGCGGCGGTGTTGCATCAGGGCGCGATACTGGCTTGTTACCGCAAACGGGCGTTGCCCAATTACGGCGTGTTTGATGAACAACGCTATTTTACGGCGGGCAACCAGCCGTGTGTGTTCGAGCTCAACGGCACGTTTATCGGACTGACTATTTGCGAGGATGTCTGGCGACCCGGCATTATCGAGGACAACAAACAAGCGGGAGCGGAATTACTGCTGACGCTTAACGCCTCGCCGTTTAATTCGGGAAAAATCCATCAGCGTGAAGCCGTTATTTGCAGCCAGGTTATAGCGGCACAGCTCCCGCTGGTTTACGTCAATCAGGTCGGCGGCCAGGATGAATTGATTTTCGACGGCGCGTCTTTTGTCGTTGATGCGGACGGAAACATCGTTTTCCGTGCTGAAGAGTTCAAAGAACAGATCGGCGTGGTCGAGTTTGACGGCAATCAGCCGGTAAAAAACACCTGTGCGCCGCTTTATAATGAAATCTCCAGCGAATATCAGGCCCTGGTGCTGGGAATTAAGGATTATGTACGTAAAAACGGTTTTCAGGGCGCCATTTTGGGTTTATCCGGCGGCATCGATTCAGCGCTGGTTCTGGCTTTGGCCGTTGATGCGCTGGGTGCTGATAAAGTTGAAGCCGTGTTGCTGCCGTCACGCTATACCCAAGACATGAGTAACGAAGATGCGCTGCTGGAAGCGGAAGCCTTGGGCGTCAAGCATCATATTATTCCGATAGAACCCGCCGTTAACGCCTTCACCGGTATGTTGGCCGATATTTTTTCGGCAACTGCTCCCTGCGTTGCTCTACCTCCTGCATCCATGCAGTCGGCAGGCACCGCTAAAGACGCCACCGAGGAAAACATTCAGGCGCGTTGCCGCGGCGTGATTCTAATGGCGCTGTCGAACAAGCAGGGCAAGCTGTTATTGACTACCGGCAACAAGAGCGAAATGAGCGTCGGCTACGCGACGTTATACGGCGATATGTCAGGCGGTTTTGCACCGATCAAGGATGTACCCAAAATGCTGGTTTATCGGTTGGCGCGTTACCGTAATTCGTTATCTCCGGTGATACCTGAACGGGTCATAAGCCGTCCGCCTTCAGCCGAACTGGCTCCCGATCAGGTCGATGCGGACTCCTTGCCGCCTTACGATGTGCTGGATCCGATCCTGGAGCGCTATATTGAAAAAGATCAATCCGCCGATGAAATCATTGCCGCCGGATTCAGCCGCGAAGATGTCGCCAGAGCGATCAGTCTGGTAGACCGGAACGAATATAAACGCAGACAATCGCCGCCGGGAATCAGGATTACCGGCAGGGCGTTCGGCCGCGACCGGCGTTATCCGATTACTTCAGGTTATAAGGGTATTTAGTTTCCGGCTTGAAACAGCCGCTTCACTGATAAAAATAAAGTTCATCTGAACCGTTAACAAATATACCCGTTCAAATTTTGAACCGGTTCCGCGCATTCTCATGTAGAGCGTACCGTGCGCGCCAATAGATTGGAATAGGCGAAAAAGGCGCGCACGGCACGCCCTTACAATAAAAATGAGTAACGCCGGAATGGAAATCACCTTGAGATTCGAATAACCATGATTGTTCTAAGTAAAATAAAACATTTGCTAAAATAGCAAAAAAAGGGGATTTAATGCTGAAAACAACTTTACGCCGGCTGCTGACCTTGATTTATAAGGTTGAAATCAAAGGCCTGGACAACTATAAAAAAGCCGGAAAACGTGTCCTGATTATATCCAATCACACTTCTTTCCTGGATCCGTTACTGCTGGGTGTATTTTTACCCGATGACATTACCTTTGCGATCAATACCCAGATTTCCCAGCGCTGGTGGTTAAAGCCTTTTCTGAGGTTATCCCGCGTTTTCCCGATGGACCCGACCCATCCTTTATCGCTGAAGGATCTGATTCATCATTTACAGCAAGACACCCGCACCGTTATTTTTCCTGAAGGCCGTATTACCGTGACCGGCTCGTTGATGAAAATCTACGACGGCACCGGTATGGTCGCCGACAAATCCGAAGCGGCCATCTTGCCGGTACGCATTGACGGCGCTGAATATACGCATTTTTCCAGGCTGCGCAATATCGTCCGCTTGCGTTTATTCCCCAAAATCACTATTCAGATTTTACCGCATACCTACGTTTCGCCGCCTCCGGAGCTAAGCGGCAAAAACCGCCGTAAATACAGCGGACACATTTTGGCCGACATTATGACCGAAATGATGTTTGCGACCGGCCATTACCGGCAGACCGTTTTTGCCAGCCTGCTTGAAGCCCGTAAAATACACGGCGGCAAGCACATTGTCGCCAACGATTTGGAGCGCGTTCCATTATCCTATGACAACTTAATTACCCGCACCATTGCGATCGGCAACGCCTTAAAGAAGATAACGGTTGAAAAAGAAAATGTCGGGGTTTTCTTGCCCAATTCGACTAAAACCCTGTCGGTCGTTTTGGGCTTGCAACTTTATGGCCGGGTACCGGCCATGTTGAATTATTCAACCGGCTCGGCCGGTATGGTTTCGGCTTGTAACACCGCGCGGGTCAAAACGGTTTTGACCTCCCGCCGTTTTATCGAGCTGGGCAAATTAACCGACGAAGCCGGGCATTTGGCCGAACAGGTTAAGCTTGTTTACCTGGAAGACTTGGCCGAGCAGGTTTCTGCATTGGATAAATTCCAGGCCTTAGTGCAATGTAAAACCGCTAATATCTGGTACAAACACACTCAATACAGCCCCGACAGTCCGGCCGTGGTTTTATTTACTTCCGGCTCTGAAGGCACACCGAAAGGCGTAGT
This sequence comes from Methylococcaceae bacterium, assembly GCA_044426515.1. GTDB lineage: Bacteria > Pseudomonadota > Gammaproteobacteria > Methylococcales > Methylomonadaceae > Methylobacter_A. The sequence continues at coordinate 27,943 of JAUGSS010000008.1, forward strand.
GCTGTCTCACGCCAACATCCTGTCCAATCTTAAGCAGCTGGAAGCCCGGATCAATTTCAATGCCCGCGATGTGGTGCTCAATTTTCTGCCGATGTTCCATTCATTCGGCTTCACCGTCGGCACTATGCTGCCGATACTGCACGGTATGACTACCTTCTTCTATCCGACTCCGCTGCATTTCGCGGTCATACCGGAAATCGCTTATGAAATCGGCGCCACCATTATGTTCGGCACTAATACCTTTTTAGCCGGCTATGCTAAAAAAGCCCACGCTTATGATTTTTTCAATATGCGTTATGTCGTTGCCGGTGCGGAAAAGCTGCAGGAAACCACCCGCCAACTTTGGGCGGACAAATTCGGCATACGCATACTCGAAGGCTATGGCGCTACCGAAACGACGCCTATCGCTTCGGTCAATACGCCGATAGATTTTAAAGCCGGCACCGTGGGCCGGTTTATGCCGTCTATGAACTATAAACTGGAGCCGGTCGAAGGCATTGAAGACGCCGGCAGGCTGCACGTCAGCGGGCCCAACATCATGCTGGGTTATCTGTTGTCCGACAATCCGGGCAAACTGGTTACGCCCAGATCCCTCTACGGCGAAGGTTGGTATGACACCGGCGATATTGTCCATGTTGATAACGAAGGCTTCATCAGCATTCGCGGCCGCAGCAAACGTTTTGCCAAAGTCGGCGGTGAAATGGTCTCATTAACCGCAGTCGAGCAGATGGCCTCTAATGCTTGGCCGGATGCGCATCATGCCGTCATCAGTCTGTCGGATGAAAAGAAAGGCGAACAGATTATTTTGCTCACCACGCAAAAACAGGCGACTGTTAATGAGTTGGCTGCCGCATCCAAAGGCGTGGCGCAAATCTCTTTGCCCAAGAAGATTTTGGTTGTCGATGCGATTCCGGTGATGGCGAGCGGTAAGACTAATTATATAGCGGTTACAGAGTTGGCAGCCGGTTTGTAGGAGCATCCCTTGTGGTTGCCCACGAAGGGCACAGGGCAGGCACAAGGCACTGCCCTACGTCCCCTACGATATTTTTATTCTTAAATCACCAGGCCCGACATGAACAGACAAATCTACCCCTTACTGATCGCCCAGTTCTTATCCGCATTTGCCGATAATGCTATTTTATTTACCGTGATTGCGATGGTGATGCAATCTGCACAGCTGGCCGGCTGGTATGTTCCGGCTTTGCAAAGCGTGTTTCTGGTTGCCTTTGTCGTGCTGGCGCCGTGGGTGGGCGGATTTTCCGACAATCATCCCAAATCCAGGGTATTGATTATTGCCAACCTGATTAAAGCGGTGGGCGCAGGATTATTACTCTGCAACGTGGAGCCGCTGATTGCTTATTGTGTGGTCGGTGTGGGCGCGGCCATTTACAGTCCGGCAAAATACGGCATCTTGCCTGAATTGGCGGGGCATGAGTTTCTGGTTAAAGCGAACAGCTGGATTGAAGGCTCTACTATTTTGGCTATTTTACTGGGCATGATGATAGGCGCCAAGGTAGCGGATTACTCGACAGCTTGGGCGCTAAGCGGAACCATCGTTATTTTTATAGCCTCCGCCTTGATTACTGTGGCGTTACCGGTCCGTGTACTGGCGCATCAGACCGTCTCGGGCTCAAGGATCATTGCTTTCCAGCGGCAAATAGCGACGTTTTTTACCACGCCGCGCTCACGCTTCGCGATGCTCGGAGGCTCCTTATTCTGGGCCGCGGCGGCAACCTTAAGAGTCATTATTGTGGTTTGGGCGCCGCTGGTTTTATTGTCCAAAAACGCCACCGAAATTGCCGAACTGACCTTGTTCCTCGCTATCGGCATTATCGCCGGATCGGCCTTGGTGCCTCGGCTGATTCCGCTGGAACATTTGCGCCGAGCCAGAATACCGGCCTATCTCATGGCCGCCTTCATCATAGTGCTGAGCCTGACCGATAGCGTCTGGCCGGCTCGCTTTACCCTGTTTTTCATCGGCATGATGGGCGGCATGTTTATCGTTCCCATTAATGCCGCACTACAGGAACTGGGGCAGCAAAGCATCGGTAGCGGCAGCGCGGTGGCTCTGCAAGGTTTTTTTCAAAATCTCGCTATGCTATTGGCAGTTGGCAGCTATACTTTTGCCGCCGCACACACTATAACCCCTATACTTGCAATGTTAATACTGGGCTTGTCGGTATTTGGCGTTACTTTTCTAATATCGTTGCATCTGCCCGATATTAAAGAAAAAACAAGACAGGAAAGCTGATAAAAAAGCTGCTGACAGGCATGTGATATTGATACGTTAAGCAATTGTAACTACTCAGCTATCAAAGACAATGGAACGCAGATAACGCAGATGATTATGATAAACGCAGATCAGCCTAAAACGGCGATAAACGGATTTTTTCAGGAAATCTTATTCAATCATAGTTATCAGTGCCATCTGCGTTCCATTTTTATAACTACTGAGCAGTTACAAACAATTAACTACTAAATGTACGCTTTGAATTACAATAATATAAGGAGCTAATTAAATGAAGCTGTTTGAACTAGGAAAAATCAGCATGACTCCCTCAGCCATTTCGATTATAGCCAGCTTTAAAGTACCTATCGGCGATTTGCTGGACCGGCACGAAAGGGGGGATTACGGAGACGTATCAACAGTAGATTGGCGTGAAAACACGCTTGCATTACTGCCTGAGTCAATAGAAAGGGTCATGTCGGTCTATACCGTTGGAACCGAAAAACTATGGATTATCACCGACCCGGACAGAAAGGTAACAACACTCTTAACAGAGGAAGATTTCTAACGATTCGTTTTGCCTGCATGGACAAATATTTGCTTATTTTCAATATTTAGATGGACTTCGCTATATTGACGCGCCTCACCGTGTTCATCCTATATACCTGAAATACTTGCACAACAAAGCGCATCAATGGAGTACAAGACTGAATGTTCGCATGGTTTAATGATTTACTGGCCGGCACCGGCAATTTTATGCCCCACGGCGCTTGCTATCTATGGTTACCGTCAATCTTGTGGTTACATATTATCAGTGACAGCATCATTGCGCTTGCCTACTATTCCATTCCGTTTGCCTTGTTGTACTTTGTCCGAAAGCGCACCGACTTGGCTTATCGTTGGGTATTTGTGCTGTTTGGGATTTTTATTTGTTTGTGCGGCACCACCCACTTAATCAGCATCTGGACAATCTGGCATCCCGATTATTGGCTGGACGGCTTAGTAAAACTGGCCACGGCGTTGGTTTCGATAGTCACTGCGTTGCTGATTTGGCCGTTGCTTCCAAAACTGTTACAACTGCCCAGCCCGCAAGCGCTGCAAACCAGCGAAACCTATCTGCGCGCTATCTTCGATGCCACGCCGGACGCCATGCTGATCAGTAATGAGCAAGGTATTATTACCATGGTCAATCAGCAGGCCGAATATTTGCTGGGTTACTCCATTAACGAGCTGCTCGGGTTATCGATTGAAGTGCTGGTGCCGGATCGCTTTCGTGCAACACATCCGGCATTGCGCGCTCAATTTGCCGCTTCGGCAGTGGCACGGCCGATGGGAGCGGGACGGGCGGTAAAGGCGCGCTTAAGAGACGGCAGTGAATTGGATGTAGAAATCAGCTTAAGTCCGATCCGGACAGCGCAAGGTTTGTTTTTCGCCAGCGCCTTGCGGGATATTACCGAGCGGAAACGCGCCGAGGCTACGCTACAGGCAAGTGAAGCGCGTTTTCGGCTAATGGCCAACAGCTCGCCGATCATGATCTGGATTACCGATGCAGCAGGCGAGCCTACTTTTGTCAATCAATCCTGGCTTGATTTTGCCGGTTTTGATTCGGTACAGACGATGACGCATGGGGGCTGGATCAGCACTATTCATCCCGATGACAGAGAAACCGCCTTCCTCGCCTATTATCAAAACACTGAAGTTCACGAAGCCATTACCACAGAATACCGCTTACGCAACGCGAACGGCGACTGGCGTTGGATTTTGGATAAAGGCCTGCCGCTTTACGACGAAAACGGCGTGTTTAACGGCTACATCGGTTCGGCAATCGATATTACCGAACGTAAACAAGTCCAGCGAATATTACAGGACAAAGAACGGATGCTGTCCGAATCGCAACGCATCGCCCATATCGGCAGTTGGTCTATGGAACTGTCAACCGGTTGCCTTAGCTGGTCGGACGAAATGTTCCGAATTTATGGCGTTACCCAGCAGACTTTCAGCCCCTCGGTGGATGCGTTTCTCGATCTGGTCCATCCTGACGATCGTATTGCCTTGAAAAGATGGGGCAACGACTGCCGTGCCGGTAAGGAGATGCAGGAACTGGATTTCCGTATTATGTTGCCGGACGGCGCCGTCCGCTATGTTCGCGGCAGCGGCGGACTGCAATACGATGAAATGAACAGACCGCTACGCATGGTCGGCAGCGTCCAGAACATCACCGAGCGTAAGCAGGCTGAGCAGGTATTGCATCAAATCAAAGCGATGATCGATACCTCGTTGGATGGTTTTTGGATAGCGGATTCGATGGGTAATGTGCTGCAAGTGAATGAGGCTTATGCCAGAATGAGTGGTTATTCAGTTGATGAATTGGAAAACATGCACATCAATCAATTGGAAGCAAAAGAAGAAGCGGAGCAAGTAAAAGCGCATATTGCAAAAATTATTGCGCAGGGTTATGACCTGTTCGAAACCCGCCACCGCCATAAAGACGGCTACGTCATTGATGTCGAAATCTCTGCCGCTTTCCTGCCTGAATTCCAACAATTTTGCGTATTTTGCCGTGACATTACCGAGCGTAAACGCGTGGAAATGGATCTACGCATCGCCGCCGCTGCGTTCGAGTCCCAGGAAGCCATGGTTATCACCGATACGGCTAGCGTTATTCTTCGCATCAACAAAGCCTTTACCGAATCTACCGGCTACACGGAAGATGAAGCCGTGGGCCGAAAAATAAGCATCCTTAAATCAGGACGTCATGATGCGTCTTTTTACGCGGCGATGTGGCAGAGCATTCTGAGCATTGGCACCTGGCAGGGCGAAATCTGGGACCGACGCAAGAATGGCGAAATTTATCCTAAATGGTTATCCATTACCGCGGTAAAAGGGAGCGATGGGGTTCCCACTCATTTTATAGGCATACACACCGACATCACCGAGCGTAAAAATGCCGAGGGGCAAATTAAACAATTGGCATTCTATGATCCGCTCACCCAATTGCCCAACCGCCGGCTGTTAGAGGAACGGCTAAAACACGGCATTAATGTGGAGCGGCGTGACGGCAGGCAATTGGCATTATTGATGCTTGATCTGGATCGTTTTAAAGCGGTTAACGACAGCCTGGGACATTTGGCCGGCGACGAATTATTGCAACAAGTCGCGGCGCGCATCACCGCAAGATTGCGTGATGTCGACATGGTGGCTCGTTTGGGCGGCGATGAGTTTATCGTATTGCTGGAAGATATTGCCCGGCCGAAAGATGCGGCACGAGTCGCTAAGGAAATCATCGCCGATTTAACCAAACCCTTTTGCCTGATCCATGGCAACAATGTCCGGATTGGCGCCAGCATAGGTATTGCCTTATATCCGCAACACGGCGGCAGCCCTGAGCAAATCATGGATCATGCCGATGCCGCACTGTATCAGGCTAAAGCTGCCGGACGAGGCTGCTTCGCCTATTTTTCCGAAGACCTGACCATAGCTGCACGAGAACGTATGGTGCTGGAAACACGGTTGCGACGTGCGCTTGAACAACAGGAGCTGCGTGTTTTTTTTCAGCCTCAGGTGGACATTGCCAGCGGCCGCATAGTCGGCGCCGAAGCCTTGGTGCGTTGGCAAGACCCGGTAGAGGGATTGATTCCCCCCATCCGCTTTATTCCGATTGCCGAAGAAACCGGCCTGATTGTGGAGATCGGCGGCTGGGTATTACGCGAAACCTGCCGGCAGGGCCGGCAATGGCTGGATGAGGGTTTGCCGCCATTGACCTTAGCGGTCAATGTTTCCGCCTACCAATTCCGGCGTAGCGACATTTGTACGTTGGTCGCTAAGGTGCTGAATGAAACCGGTTTTCCGCCCGAGCAACTGGAGTTGGAAATAACCGAAAGCGGATTAATGGCGAATCAGGATAATGCAACGGCTATCCTTAGTAATCTGCGTGCATTAGGCGTTCGTCTTGCCATTGATGATTTCGGCACCGGTTATTCATCCTTGGGCTATCTTAAAAACTTTCCGCTGGATGTGTTGAAAATTGACAAAAGCTTTATCGACGATATTCCTTTTCGCCAGGATGATATGGAAATCGCCGCTACCATTGTCGCCATGGGGCATATTCTGGGTTTTAAGGTGTTGGCGGAAGGCGTGGAAACAGCGGAACAATTGGCCTTCTTGCAGGCTAAGGGTTGCGACAGTTATCAGGGGTACATCAAAAGCAAACCGTTACCGAGGCATGAGTTTGCTCAATTATTACATGATCAACAGCATTCGTTGGGCTAAACGGTTTTATCGTTAATCCGGCACATTGGAAGAGTATGTTTCCATGCTTTTCAGCATGGGCATGAGTTAACGACGCCCCCGGCGTCACATTTGGCAACGCTGGAGCGTGGGAACGAAAAAACTACACCAATCGCAGCAAGGAAAAAATAATAATAATGATAAATTTCCATCAACCTGTAGGAGCCGGCCCTGTGCCGGCCCAGCCTACTCAGGGCAAGCCCAAGGGCTTGCCCCTGCTAAAACAACTCGGCGTAGCCGCGCTCTACGCGTTACTCGGGTTGATTGTTCTTGGCTGTTGTTCAGACAACGGCGTTATCAGCGTGGTTTGGCTGCCGGCCGGGCTGGCGTTGTCGATTTTGTTGATGGCTGGAAACAGGTACGCCTGCGGAGTATTCCTCGGGGCGCTGCTGGTCAGCACCATAGTAATCAACGCCTTTTGGCTATCCGCAGCCGTTGCCGCGGGCAATACGCTGGAGGCGCTTTTGGGCGCTTGGCTGCTTAAGCGCTACGGCGATTTTAACCAATCCTCCTTATCCACGCGCAACTACCTGCTGCTGCTTATAGTCGGCGCTATCGCCAGTGTTATAGCCGCTCTGACTGGAACTGCGGCATTGTTTTTTTCCGGGATCGTGACGGGAGATGCTTTTTTCCGGAACCTGAGTTATTGGTGGATGGGAGATACGCTGGGCATTACCCTGATGACTCCGCTGATGCTGGTTTGGCGGCGAACGCCTGATGATTGGCTTAAGCCGAAACGGGCGGCCGAGTTCATGCTGTTGTTTGCTTTAACCTTTCTGGCAAGTCAAATGGTTTTTATGGGCTGGCTGCACGACTCGGTAGGCTATATCGCCAAGGGCTACTGGATGTTCCTGTTTGTTACTTGGGCGGCGGTGCGTCTGGAGGCTCACGGCGTTGTAGTCATACTTGTCATGTCGGCAGTCGTGGGACTCCTTGGCGCGCAGCAGGGAACCGGTTTCTTCGCCGAGGACATTACCCAAACCTATCTGACCAATTATTGGTTTTTTATGCTGATACTGTCGGTAACAGGGATGACGCTGGCTACCTATTTCGACGCCCGCAAACGGGCCGAGCGGAAGCTGGAGTCAAAAGAAGGCTATCAACGCGCCATCTTCAATGCCACGCCGGATGCGATGCTGATTAGCGATGTGCACGGCATTATTACTCAGGTCAACCAGCAAGCCGAATTATTGCTGGGTTATAAGCTTGGCGAACTGGTCGGCCAGTCGATTGAAATTTTAGTGCCGGAAGGTTTTCGCCCGAAACATCCCGAGCTGCATGCCAAATTTGTTGCCGCGCCGGTCACCCGGCCGTTAAGAACGGGACGAACACTACAGGCACGGCGAAAAGACGGCAGCAATTTCGACGTGGACATCAGCGTAAGCCCGATTAAAACGGAACAAGGCTTATTTTTCGCCACCGCATTACGGGACGTCACCCTGTATAAGCAAGCAGAGGCGCATCTTCGCATTGCCGCCATCGCCTTCGAGTCCAATGAGCCGATGGTCATCACCGATGCCGAGAGCATTATTTTGCAAGTCAACCGTGCCTTTACCGAATCTACCGGCTACAGCAAAGAAGAAGCCATAGGCCAGAAGATAAACCTGCTTAAATCCGGCTATCATGACGCGGCCTTTTATGAAGAGATGTGGAGAGGCATCGAACGCGACGGCACATGGCAGGGAGAAATCTGGGATCGGCGCAAAAATGGCGAAATTTATCCCAAGTGGCTGATCGTCTCGGTAGTCAAAGGGGATGACGGCGTGGTCACCCATTATGTCGGCACTCATATCGATATTACCGAGCGTAAGGCGGCTGAGGAGCAAATTAAACAACTGGCCTTTTTCGATCCGCTTACCCAATTGCCCAATCGCAGGCTGTTGCAGGAGCGCCTGAAGCACGGCATTGATGTGGAGCGGCGCGACGGCAAACAGTTGGCATTGCTGATGCTCGATCTGGATCGTTTTAAAGCGGTCAACGACAGCTTTGGACACCTGGCAGGCGACGAGTTACTGCAGCAAGTGGCGGCAAGAATTACCAGCCGGTTGCGCGATGTCGACATGGTCGCCCGTTTGGGCGGCGATGAATTTATCGTGTTGCTGGAAGACATCGCCCATCCTGAGGATGCCGCGCGCGTGGCCGAAGAAATTATTGCCGACTTAAGCAAGCTTTTTTGCGTGGCTCAGGACGAAGATGTACAGATTGGCGTCAGCATCGGCATCAGCTTGTATCCGCAGCATGGCGACAGTCCGGAGATTCTTATGGACCATGCCGATGCCGCGCTGTATCAGGCTAAAGACGCCGGACGCGGCTGCTTTGCCTATTTCTCCGAAGACCTGACGCTCGCGGCTCGCGAACGCATAGCCTTGGAGTCGCGTTTGCGTCGGGCTATCGAGCAAGGGGAGCTGCGCGTTTTTTATCAGCCGCAGGTGGATATTGCCGGCGATTGTATCGTCGGCGCCGAGGCCTTGGTACGCTGGCAAGACCCGGTAGAAGGCTTGATTCCGCCGATCCGCTTTATTCCCATTGCCGAAGATACCGGCCTGATTCTTGCGATTGGCGAATGGGTGCTGCGGGAAACCTGTAGGCAAGGCCGGGACTGGCTGGATGCGGGTTTGCCGCCGTTAACCCTGGCGGTTAACGTATCCTCGCACCAATTCCGCCGTAGCGACATTTGCAAGTTGGTTGCTACCGTGTTAAATGAAACCGGTTTTCCGGCCAAACAACTGGAATTGGAAATAACCGAAAGCGGCTTAATGGAGAATCAGGACAATGCGCCGGACATTCTCAACTGTCTGCGCAACCAAGGCATTCGGCTGGCTATTGACGATTTCGGCACCGGTTATTCGTCGTTGGCCTATCTTAAACATTTTCCGTTGGATCTATTAAAAATCGATAAGAGTTTTATCGATGATATTCCGCATATGCAGGACGACATGGAAATTGCCGCCACTATTATTGCGATGGGGCATATTTTGGGCTTTAAAGTCTTGGCCGAAGGCGTGGAAACATCGGAGCAACTGATGTTTTTACAGGAAAAAGGCTGCGATATGTATCAAGGCTATATCAAAAGCCGCCCCATACCGGCGGAAGAGTTTGCCGAGTTATTGCGCAATCAACAGCGGGATGAATGACTAAGGAACATGCATCAATTAATTTAAGCAATTACCATGAAGAGCATGAAGGACATGAAGACTTAAATCCTTCATGCTTTTCATGTTCTTCATGGTTTAAAAATAAAACTTGCTCAAGTTATTTCATGCACGTTCCTAAAGGTTTTTATGCGCCACGAAGAAATAAATCTTCGTGGCGACTATCTTTTAAGTTTCTTACGCCCGCCTCTTGGGCAAGGTAAAACTGAAAACACTGCCCTGGCCGGCAACGCTTTGCAGTGAAATAGTTCCGCCCAAGCGTTTAATCGCCGATTTGACGTAATTCAGCCCCACGCCTTCGCCTTCTACAGCATGATTACTGCCGCGGCGGAACATCTCAAAAACCTTCTTTTGATCTTTTTCCGAAATACCCAAGCCGTTATCTTTAACAAAAAATCTGAAATGACTGCCCTGATCCTCAGCCCATATCTCAATCTTGCCGGGACGTTTTGGATCCAGGTACTTGACTGCGTTCGATAATAAATTGGCAAATATCTGCGTCAGCAAATAAGGGTCGGCCTGCACTTGCGGCAAGGACTGAACCTGAAACTCGGCTTTAGCTTGGTCGCTCTGGTATTTTATTGCCACGATGTCATCGTTCACCAAGCGTTGGCTGTCGATTACGCTAATATTCAACTCCTGTCGTCCCAGACGGGAAATTTTTAAAATTCCGGCCAACAACTGGTTCATCTTAGCGACACCGCCGGTAATAAATCGTGTCGACGTAGGAATATCCTCGTCTAAAATTTCCAGCAATGCGACTTTTTTAGGTTCGGGTACCTGCTCCAGCACCGCATCCAGATGATGCCGCAAGTCGTTCAGGCTCAAACCTAATTCGTTAACAAAACCCTGAACATTAATCATCGGCGCACGTAAATCATGCGAAACGATATAAGAGAAATCCTTAAGCTCCTCATTGTATTGCTCCAGCAGGTCGCGACGGTTTTGCAGCTCTTCGTCGCGGGACTGGATTTGCTTAAGCATCTGGTTGAAACCATCCACCACGGCACTCAACTCTGCGATGTCCGGACGAAGTAGCAACCGTCTATCGTAATTGCGATTTTGCCCAATCTCGAGTGCGGTTTGCGCTAATTCCTCCAAGGGTTTAACGACGCTATAAGCCAGCCGATTGTTAAGCATACGACCTAAACCGTAGATACCGAACATTACTGAGGCGAGAATGCCCAACACAGTGGACAGTTCCAGCCAATCCCTGGTCAGATCGGCTTCAATCCAAACCTGTCCGATGACTTGTCGCTCAGGTTCGCCTACAGACGGCTGCTGGCGGTTTGGCGCTAACACGAGCTGTTCCAGACGCAACCTGCCGGTAAAGACTTGATGCAGTAAATTTTGCGCGGTACCGGGTAGGTTTTGCGTCAGCTTCGGAGGAGGAGCATAGACGGCCAGAGTATCGCCATTCGGCTTCACTATGCCGGCGCCGGACACTTCGGCAATGGCGGATAAAGAATGCAGATTCTCTTCCGCTGCCGGCCTATCGGAAAAAACCAGGGGGGCTTCGCTATTGATAGCCAGGATAGACGCCAGCGAGCGCATACGCTGGATCGTGTCCCGATACTTGCTGATCACTGTATACCCGGAGAATAAAACGAAAGAAATCAGCATAATCCCGGTAGACACCCGGAGGATCGAATTTAGGCGGCTGGAGATAGAGAGGGAGCCGACAGAACCAGCCTCACTTGGTGAAGTCTTTTCAACCTTAGCCGCCAACTTGAGCATTTTTGAAACAATAAACTTTACGGCAGCCATTTTATTAAGTTTCGTCATTGTACGATTTTGGCTAATTTAAGCATCTTGGAACTGATTTTCAGCTTCGATGCCAAAACCGTATTTATACTGATTTCAAACGTCAGGCGGTTGGATTCGGTGATCAAATTGATCATAACGCCCGGCGGCAAACCGTCTTGAACATCGGTGACAATCAGCACGGGCGCGTTGTGTAATCTGTCGATGGCCTTGCCGAAATTCTCGCGTTCGGATAGGGCCAAATAGAGGATCTTACAATCCGTCAACTGCTCCAATTGGCGTGGATATTTGAAATCGGCGTCAATTTGCCCTGCTTTTGCTTCCAGCAAAGTAGCGATGGTTGCCGCCTTGAATGGATTATCGCCGTAAACGCAGATCGTTATCGGTTCTGGCGGGTTGGGCCATTCGACATAACTGGCGAAATTGAGCAGGTAGGCCGCTTTAAGATCGTACTCCGTGACGGTATCGGCGACAGCGCCCGCAGTTAGGACTAGCAGCAAGACCCGGACAGCGATTTTCTTTACCATCGATACGCACGTCATGGAATTAAAACCGACATGCGAATTTCAGTCGGAAAGTACGGCCTTCCTGCGGAATGCCGTAAATCCCGCCGGGTTCCAGGCGGTTGTCGTCTAACAGGTCGTACACTGTGGCCGACAGATCAAGGTTGGTGACGGGTTGATAGAGCAAGTTCAGGCCGACTCGGGTATATCCGGGCGTTTTACTTTGCAACGATGTTCTTGATGCCAGCACTTGCATATCGAAGCCGCCGTGCCATTTGGGGCTGAATAGCGGCGTCATAAAGTTTAGCTGGTAGAGGTGGCGGGGCACATTACTCAGCACGTCTGGGTCCAGGTTGACAGGGTCCAGATCTTTGGCAAAGGCCAAACTGTAGCCGCTACGCAGCAGGGCGCCGTTATCCCAGCGCCGCTGCACCTCGAACTCTCCCCCGTAGCCGATATCTCCACCCAAATTGATAGTATGCTGAAAACCGGCAGTGTCCTCTACGCCAAGCCGCTTTTTCAGTTTCAGGTAATAGCCGGTGGCAGTGAAATGCCAATCTCCGGCAAAAGCTTGCTCCCAAGCCAGCGACACGGTATCGATTTGTTCCGGCTGCAACCCGTTATTGGGTATTTGGCTGGGAATGCCATAAACGGTATAGTACTGATGAGCGATTGTGGGCGAACGGAAAGCCTTGCCGTATTGCAGTTTGAAAACGGTGTCGGTCAGCGGCTGGTAAACCAAGCCCACTCGCGGGCTAAACATACTTTGGCTGGACAGGGAGCTGTCGTCGAAACGCGCGCCCAGCGATAGCTTTAGGCGCTCGGTCAAATCCATGTCGTCCTGAAGGAAAATACCGACGCGGTGGGTATCGCGCGAGTCATCCTGAGAAATCGAGACAGGTGGGCTGGTGTCGGCATATAGCTGTAGCTGCCAGTTTTCCTGGACTTCAACACCTGCCAAGAGTTTATGTCCGTCGAAGTGACTGGACAGCAAGCGCATTTCCATGCCGCTCCACCAGGCGTGATTCAAATTGCTGATCAGCGTGCCGCCATAACGGTACTGTCCATTGAAATCGTAGTCGCCGTAAAATGCGCGCGCAGTGAAGTCCAGCTTCGGCGACAATGCTTTTTGATATTGCAGGTTGACGAACGCTTCGCTGTCTTGAAGACTGCTGGCAGGAGTGCCGAAATCGACGCCGAAAATTCCGCCGGGTATGCCTTTGAAACGCCGCCCATAACCGCCCTCGAAGCTGAAATTGCCCCAGTTGGCCTTGGCGAAGAATTGCTTGTCGTGTTCGTTATTGGCGCCTGACGATGCACCTAAAGGATTGCCCGGCGTTGCGGCTTCGGGTATTTGCAGCGATTGTCCTTCGGAATTGAAACCGGTGGCGGATGCCAGAAAATCCAGGCCATTATCCAATTTACGCCCATAGCTGGCACGGCCTTTGTAGGTGTCGAAACTGCTCCAGGCGCCGGCTAACTCTCCGCCTTGATAATTGCCGCCCCGCTTGGTGATAACGTTAACCACCGCAAAAAACGCATTGTTGCCGTACAGCGACGATCCCGGTCCGCGCACGACCTCGACACGTTCCACCAAGTCCATATCGATGGGCAAGGCGTTGTCGGTGAAGCCTGAATCGTAAATGGCCTCATTCATGCGAATGCCGTCGATCATGACCAGCATTCGACCATTGTAAGCGGCGGACTGGTCAAAGCCGCGGATGCCGGCGTTATCGTATTCGCGGTTGTTGGTGTTAAAAAAACCGGGCACCGTGCGCAATACATCGCTCAAGGTGCGAAAACCGAACTGCTGGATCTGATCTTTGCCGATCACCGTCACCGAACTGGCTGTTTCCGACAGCTTTTGGCTATATTTCGATGCGGTAACGGTTTCCAGCTCTACGGTCATGAGTTGTTCCAAATCCATCCGACCAATATCATTCACTTCGACGGCAAAGACCTGGATGCTGGCGCCCAAAAGCAGTCCGGCAATTGATAGTCTTAGGCGACCTTCGGAACGATGATTGAATAGGGGAGGAATGGGCTTGTCGGACATGACGATCTGTAGGGTCAAGTTTTTAATATTAGGCTGATTGCGCTTCAAAGTTGAATCTACCTTGCAATTAAACAAAAATACCTTTTTGTAAAAGCATTAACAAATCGGCGGCGGGGACAGGCTGACTGCACAAAAATCCCTGCCCGAAGTCGCAACCCAGCTGTTTAAGGTAGTCCAGTTGTGCTGTGGTTTCTATGCCTTCGGCGATGACTTGGCAATTCATGCTATGGGCCATGGAAATAATCGCTTCAATGACATTGCACAGACCTTCCTGGCCTATTTTGCTGACAAAACATTGATCTATCTTAATGAAATCCAGCGGCATACCGGTTATTCTGGATAGCGAAGAATATCCGGTGCCGAAATCATCCAAAGAAATTTCGATACCCGCCCCCTGCGCACGGCTTAACGTTTCCACCAGTTTAAGGGCATCGCCCATCAGTGCCGTTTCGGTAATTTCAAGCTTGATTCGGTGCGGTGCAATAGCGTTGTCAGATAAAATATCATGCATCTTAACCAACCAATTATCGAATCGACGAAACTGCGTCGGCGACAGATTAATGGCAATCGAAAGATCATTAAACCCCCACTCATTCCAAACCTTAATCTGTTTAACTACTTGTTTTACCACAAACAGGCTTAGGTCATGAATAAAGCCGCTTTCCTCGGCAATGGGAATAAACTCGCTCGGCATCACCATGCCCCATTCAGGATGCTGCCAACGTAATAACGCTTCTGCGCCGGTTATTTTTCCATCGCTCAAGCGCCAAACCGGTTGAAAAAACACTTTAAACTCGTCCATTTTCAAACTGTCTTTAAAAGCGCTTTTGAATTGTTGACGCTTACCCGCTTCACGATTCATTTCCGCAGTAAAAAACTCAAACCCGTTCCTGCCGGTTTCTTTAACCCGATACATGGCGGCATCGGCATTCTGGATAAGAGTGACATCATTCTCCCCATCGACAGGATACAGCGCGATACCGATACTGGCCGAAATAGCCGCATTCATGCCGTCACCCAAAGAAAACGGTTGTTCCAACAACCCTAACATTGTCCTGACAATATCTTCTGCGTCATAGTTATTGCTTAAATTATTAAGAATAACGATAAACTCATCTCCACCCAAACGCGCCAGCGTATCGCTTTCTCGGGTACATTGATTCAACCGCTGGGCGACCTGGATAAGCAGTCTGTCGCCTGCTGCATGTCCGGAGCTATCATTAACTTCCTTAAATCGATCAAGATCTATAAACAATAACGCCAGCTGTGTGTTGTTACGCTTAGCTAACGCTACCGCTGAATGCAGTCTGTCTTGAAATAACTGACGATTGGGCAGATCTGTTAGCGGATCGTAATTGGCCTGATAATGAATTTTTTCTTCTGCCAGCTTTTTTTCAGTCACATCACCAAAAACGGCGATGTGTTGTTTGATTTTACCGACGTCGTCATAAATGCAGGAAATCGATGACGATTCGGCGTACATCATTCCGTTTTTATGCCGATTCCAAAGCTCGCCTTCCCAATGGCCATGATCATTTAAAGACTGCCATAATCGATCGTAAAAACCGGCGTTATGAAGCCCGAAGCTAAGCATACGTGGATTTTGTCCCCTAACTTCATCAAAACTATAGCCGGTAATTTTTGTAAATGCCGGGTTCACAACTTCGATGCAATTATCGGCATCGGTAATCATAATCCCTTCATGGATAGTATCGAATACCAGCTCCGCCAAACGTAGTTTTTCCATGGCTTGTTTTGATTCGGTAATATCAATGAGAAATCCGCGCAATACACAACAATGCTCAGCGTCTATTTCTACGACTGAAACAATCTGTCTCAGCCAAAGCTCACTGCCGTCTTTTTTTAACAGCTGAAATTCAAGCCCCGGCTCTTCCTGACTATGCGTCTTCGAAGAACAAAATGTGATAACTTTTGCATAATCTTCCCGATATAAACGGGCTTCCCAAAAACCTTCTGAAGTCCATTCTTCCAAACTGTGTCCGGTCAGTTTTTCCGCTTGCGCGGAAACATAGCTGAACCGCCCGGAATCCGGCAGATATTCCCAAGCAACAACATGAGTCTGTTCAATTAATGAGCGGTAAAATGCCTCGGTTTTACTTTTTTCCAGTTCAGCCGCTTCTTTTTCCGTAATTAAACGCTGCTTAAGCAATGCCTTGCCCAGCGTCGTTGGTAATAACTCTAAATAAGCACCCGCAGAATCTTTAAGTACAAAATCTTCCGCGCCGTGCTTAATCGCATCGACCATCAATTGCATATCATCGACACCGGAAATCATGATGCAGGTAGCCTTACACTTCAATGCCCGGATAGCCTTTAACACCTCCAGGCCATTCATGTCGGGCAGATAAAAGTCGATCAGCACCGCATCAAACGGCTGTTCATGCATCAGCATCATGGCCTGATGACCAATTGAAGCATGCGCAACATCGTAACCTTCGCGCTTGAGTTTTATGCGCACCAACTCTGCAAGACCTAAGTCGTCTTCTATATATAAGATTTTGGCAGAAGGGATATTAGGCATATCAAATGTCACAGAAAAAAAGAAAGGTTATTTAATGGAAGGAAGAGCAATAAGCCCGATCATCAGGCCCAATTTGCGCACAGCTTCGGAAAACCGGTCGAACTCAACAGGCTTTGGCACATAGAGATTACAACCTAAACGGTAACATTCGTCTATTTCACGCTGATCGTCGGTGGATGTTAAAATGATGATAGGGATTTCACGCAGCTTATTGTCCTGTTTAAGAATCTGCAATAGTTCCACACCGTTCATAACCGGCATGTTTATATCCAGCAGCAACAGAGTGCATTGGTTAACAGGATAACCTTCATAATCGCCCTGCCCTTTAAGATAGTCCAGAGCTTGTTGGCCATTATCGAAGACCTTGATAGGATTTTCGAGGCCGCCACGGCGTAAGTTTTTCTCGATTAGTTTCGAGTGACCGGGATCATCCTCTACGATGATGATTGTTACGAACGAACTTTCAATCACTTTAAAACCCAAAAATCCTAATATTACATCAAATGGCTACCCATAAGCTAATGCTTATGTTCTAACCTGCAGAGGCCAACTTGGTTTCAAACATTTCGGCCTGTACGATTAGCTTAAAAAAGGCGATTTATTCGCGAAAGCCAAAAGTAGGCGACATGAAATAAATCAGCCTGTTGTATTGAAAGGGCGTGCCGCGCGCCAAAGAGCTTAAACACGAAGTAGCTGTATTTTAAGCCCCGGTGAAGACGCGCATGGCACGCCCGGCTGCCCCGTCTAAGAATGGAAGCCCCGTTTATATCTCTTCGAATATTGCCGAGCTTTTCGTGGACGTGTGATTTATTCTAATTATAGGCCGACATTATTTCATAAAATGTTCAAGCCATTTCGCGCTAGGTATACTTTATCATTGATCCACATGATCTTTTTGCGAACGAATTAGTTCCGAATAGCCGTCCTGATAGCTTGGATATTGAAACCGATAACCCAAAGCTTTTAACCTGGCGTTACTACAGCGTTTATTCATCCTGACTTCCTCGCCGGCTGCCAAGGATGAGGGAAATGGCGTAACCGGTACAACGGCATGGGCAGATATTTTGTTCCCTGCAAAATCCGCATCCCTTTGGCTTATGCCGGACGGCGGCAGGCAATGCAGGCGATCAGCCAACCAAGTCATCACTTCCCACATCGGTGCCGGATCATCATCGCTGGCTAAATAGCATTGAGCCAGTGTCTTGCCTGTCAGGCGTTGTTCCAGTAAAAAAGATAAAACGCCAACGCAATCCAGCTGATGTATCCGGTTGGTGAAATAAGGCGGAGTCTGCTGAATGTCCTCTGTTTGCATTGCCCGTCTTAACAGGTAGTTGCGCCCCGGTCCGTAAATACCGGAAAAACGCACCACGATATTAGCCGGGTTTAAAGCCGTTAATTTTTGTTCCGCCTGCCTAATCAACCGGCTGGTGATATTGCCGGGTTGAGCGATTGAATCTTCATTCACCCATTCGCCCTGCGACTGCGCGTAAACACGGGTGGATGAAACCATTATCCAAGGTGTTTCCGGGAATTTGGCAAGCAGGTTATTCAAGCCGGATTGATAAACAGCGCTATAACTTTGTTCATTGCGTCCGTCGGGCGAAACGATAAAAAACGCCTGGGTGAAATCGGCAGCCAACGCCTCCATGTCGGCGGGTGAGCTTATATCGGCAGCGACATAGTTGATGCAACCGGGAGCTACTGTAGGCGGCTTGCGTTTCAGCCCGGTTACCTGATGACCTTGCGCCGATAAAACCCCGGCAAGTTCCGAACCTATAGCTCCGCAGCCGACAATCAAGACTTTTGCCATCGTTACAATTGATTAATGAGCTGCAGTTCTTGCGGATAAGGCGACATGTAATAGGAGTCTTCTATATACGGATCGGGGTTTTTGCGAAAATGGTGTTTAAGCAGGGTTATAGGCACGATCAGCGGGATGTAGCCGTTGCGATAGCGCTCAATCACTTCGCAAAGCTCGGCTTTATCGTCAGCGCTTAAATCCTTTTTTAAGTAGCCCTGGATATGCTGCAGGACATTGACATGGCTTTTACGCGTAGCCGGTTTTTTAAGCGTAGCCATCAGCTGCGAAATATACTGTTCCGCCACTTGTGCAAGGTTGGCTTTAGTCACTCCGGCCAATAACTGCCCGAGGTCGCGATAGTCTTCATGACTCATGATGATCAGTTTATGGCGGGCATGAAACTGAGTCAGGCGACTTGCCGTCAGCCCCGCTAACAGCATTTCTTTCCAACGGTACAGTACGTAAACGCGTTGGATGAAGTTCTCGCGAAGGCCGGGGTCGCCCAACCTGCCTTCCTCCTCGACCGGCAACAGCGGATTATTGCGCATCATTTCAGCGGCATAAATGCCGGCTCCGTCGGCATGTGGCTGGTTATCGGTATAAACCTTAACCCGCGCCATACCGCAACTGGGCGAGCCCTTTTTCAGGATATAACCGCACAGGTCGGCATGCCGATGCTTTTGCTGCTCGGCATAGCCGCGTAACGGCTCGGTCACGTCCCAATCAGGATTTTTAATGCCTACGCAATGGATGGCATGCTCAATCTTCACCAGATGCAGGGTAGGACGTGGCGCGCCTAAGCCGATGCCCATTTCCGGGCAAAATGGCTGAAACTCGAAATACTCGCCGAGTGTACCGATAATATAAGCATCCTGCTTGTGGCCGCCGTCGAAACGGACATTTTGGCCCAATAAACAACTGCTGATGCCGATAGGGATTTTTTTCATAGGACTCAAATTCTTTTTCACCACGAAGAAACAGCGTGCCGCGCGCCAAAGGGTTTAACACGAAGCAGGTGTCTTTTAAGCACCGGAGAAGGCGCGCGCGGCACGCCCTTGTCTCAACTAAAAATGGACCGATCATTTGCCTGTTCGCAAGCAGAGCCTGCACTCCGCATGTCATCGTTTATTCAGCCCGTCTCTCCTGTTGGCAGCCAAGAAATAAAACTTCGTTGTTCTTCATATCTCGGCAATTGCTCCTGCATTGCTCTACCTCCTGCTGCCCTGCCGTTGTTCGCGCTGAAGATCACTTTAACTGCATAACATCACCGGATTACTTGACCGCCAGAGCTTGCCAACTCGTCAGCAATGTTGTCATTTGATCCGGCGGAATCGGACGGCTAAATAAAAACCCTTGTATCCGCTCACAATCCTGACTGCGTAGAAAATCCATTTGGCCTTGGTTTTCCACGCCTTCCGCAACGCTGCTGAGCTGCATATTGCGGGCCAAGCTGATAACGGCGCTGGCGATAGAGGCATCGGCGGAATCGGTCGGCAAATTCAGCACAAAGTCATGGCTTATTTTCAGGGTGTCGACAGGAAAGTGTTTCAGATAGCCCAGCGACGAGACGCCGGTACCGAAATCGTCAACGGCAATTTTGAGCCCCAAGCGTTTTAATTTTTGCAGGATTGCTGTGGTTTCTTCTATGTTATCCATCATCACCGTTTCGGTGAGTTCAAGTTCCAGCAGTGCGGGTGGAATATAAAATTCATGCAGCTGCTGCTCGATCATTTCGACCAGGTTAGGTTGGCGAAATTGCCGCGCCGATAAATTGACCGCCATGGTTAGTTGGGGAAATCCGGCATCCAGCCAGTCCCTAATTTGCTTGCAAGCGGTACGAATGACCCATTCGCCAACAGGCAAGATGAGGCCGGTTTCTTCCAATAAAGGAATAAACTCAAGCGGCGAAATCAAGCCAAGATCCGGGTGCTGCCAACGTATCAGGGCCTCCACCCCGTTCACGCTACCGCTTTGCATATCGATTTGGGGCTGATAATAAAGCCTGAATTCATCCCGTTCCAACGCGCGGCGCAAATTGGTTTCTAGCATTAAGCGTTCCAAGGCGACAGCATTCATATCCGTCGAATAGAATTTATAGTTGTTGCGGCCGAATTGTTTAGCGTGATACATAGCGACATCGGCGTTTTCCAACAGTTTCTCGCGATCATTGTCGATGCCCGGATACAGGTTAATGCCGATACTCGCGGTGACAAACACTTCGTAACCGCCCACGGAATAAACCGAAGAAAGGGTTTGGATAATTTTTTGCGCAATTTGCTCTATATCTTCTTCCTGAACTATTTGCGTAATAATCACGGCGAATTCGTCACCGCCCAGCCGGGCGATGGTATCGGTTTCGCGCGCGCAATGCTTGAGCCGTTCGGCTACGGCAACCAGCAGTTCATCGCCGATCAGGTGTCCCAAGGTATCATTGATGGCTTTAAACCGGTCAAGATCCAAAAACATGACGGCAATCATGCGCCTGCTTCTTTGCGCCAGCAAAACCGCCTGCTCCAGACGATCATGAAACAACAGGCGATTGGGTAAGCCGGTGAGCGGATCGTGATGAGCCAAATAGTTGAGCCGCTCTTCCGACAGCTTAAGTTCGGTGATTTCGGTGAATACCGCCACATAATGACTGGTATTGTCGGTTGTGCCATGAGGGACTGCGCTGATGTTGACCCAAGTCGGGAAAACTTCGCCGTTCTTGCGGCGGTTCCAGATTTCACCCCGCCATTGGCCGGTTTTGTTCAGGATATCCCATAATTGGCGAAAAAAAGCATGATTGTGCCGCTCTGATTTGATGATATTGGGCGTATTGCCGATGAATTCTTCAGCGCAGTAACCGGTAATCGAGCACAAAGCCTGGTTGACGCTAATAACCTTGGTTTTGGCATCGGTTATTAAAATACCTTCCAGAGTGCTGTCAAACACCGTTGCGGCCAAGCGTAATTTTTCCTCTACCCGTTTACGCTCGATTGCGTAGTGTATGCTTCGGTGTAATATTCCGCTGTTCAGGTCGCTTTTAACCAGATAATCCTGGGCACCGGCCTGAGCCAGTTTTATCGCCAAGTCTTCATCATCGAAACCGGTCAGGACGATGATAGGCAAATTAGGCGCTTGGCGATGCAAACGCCAAAAAGTATCCTGGCCGAAGGTGTCCGGCAGGGATAAGTCCAGTAAGGCGACATCGAAATGCTCTCGGTCCGCACACGCTAAACCGTCTTCCAAGCGTTCGGCATGAACCAAGTGGAAAAACTGCCTTGTGTTTTCCATTAATAATGCACGCAGCAGCACCGCATCGGGTTTATGGTCTTCTATTAGCAGGACATTCATGTTCACATACGTTTTTCAGGGCAAAATGGATAGATGCGGCTATCACCCAGTCACGGATGCAGGGAAGTGCAACGTGCGATTAATTCGCCCGCTTCGTTCACAGGTAATGGCCGTCCGTATAAATAGCCTTGAGCGTCATCGCAGTCGATATGGCGGACCATTTCCAGCTGTGATTCGTTTTCTACGCCGGTAGCCAGGCCTTTGATCTGGAAAATGCGCGCTATTTCAATGGCCGCTTTGGCAATAACCGCTTCACTTGAATGCAGCGAATCCTGCCGGATCAGCGATTGGTCGATTTTGATCGCATGTATCGGAAACTTGGTCAGCGATTTAAACGAAATCATGTCGTTGCCGAAATTGTCTAAAGACAGTTTTACGCCCATTTGAGCGAGCCGCTTCAGTTCCTGCACGGAGTAGTCATCGTCTTCCCAAAGGGTGGCTTCGTGAAACTCCAGCTCTAACAGGGTCGGAGCTACGCCGTTTTCTTGCAGCGCATCGACAACACTGTCAACAAAACCGCCTTGGCGAAACTGTCTGGACGAAATATTGACCGATATTATCAAAGCAGCCAGATCTTGCTGTTGCCAGGACTTGATTTGAGCACAGGCCTGATGCAAGACCCACCTGCCGACGGAAACGATAAGACCGCTGTTTTCAAGGTCAGTCATAAAGTTTGCCGGAGTCAATAAGCCCTGCTCGGGATGCCGCCAACGTAACAAGGCTTCCATGCCGACGATCATACCGCTACGGACATCTACGCTAGGTTGATAATGTAATTCGAACTCACCGCGTTCGAAAGCCTCGTTTAAGCGCTCGACTTTATCCGTATTGCGCTGTACCTTGGCGCCCATAGCCGCCGAGAAGAAACGAAAACCGCCTTTTTTTCCGCGGCCGGATTCCTTGGCCTGATACATGGCGGCATCCGCGGCGCCGATCAGTGTCTCTATATCGTTGCAGTCGTTAGGGTAAATGGCGATACCCAAGCTGGCATGCACGGTGATCTGCTGAGCATTTAAAATCAACGGCTCGGCCAAAGTCTGCAAGATCTTATCGGCAATTAACGCAGCGTCTTCGGCATTGTTTAAGTCGTTCAAGATAAGCGTGAATTCATCGCCCCCCATCCGCGCCGCGCAATCGGTGGTGCGAATACAATCTTGCAAGCGTTTCGCCACTTCCTTGAGCAAATCATCGCCGCTACGATGGCCCAAGGAATCGTTGACCAGCTTGAAATCATTCAGGTCGAGAAAAATCAACGCCAACGATTTTTTAGAGCGGCGTGCGCCGACGACATCTTGTTTGAGCCGGTCATAAAATAGTTTACGGTTGGGCAAGCCGGTCAGAACGTCGTAATAAGCCAGATATTGCAGTTGTTCCAATAAGTTCTTTCGCTCTATGGCGTAGTAGAGAGAGCGCCGCAATACCAATTCGGATATGCCGTTTTTGACTAAAAAATCCTGCGCACCCAGCTGAACCGATTGTATCGCCAGCAATTCGTCTTCCTCGGCGCTTAACACCACGATCGGAATTGTCAGCGCTGCCGCGTATATCCGGGTAAGACTCTCTAATCCGTTACCGTCCGGTAGACCGAGATCAAGCAATATTGCACTGATGCCGCCTTGCTCCAAAACCGGAAAAGCCTCGCTGAGTAAGCCGACCCGGATCAATTCAAAGTGTTTATTGGTGTTATGGTTGGCTTCCAGCAAAACCTCCACTAATTTGGCATCTCCCGGATTATCTTCAATCAGCAAAATTTTCGCGACGGCGTGGTCCATAATTTAATCCATGATTTCTGAGGGTAGCTTGACAATGGTCAACCAAAAAGTTTCGATTGATTGCACGACTTTGATGAATTGCTCCAAATCTACCGGTTTGTTGACATAGCAATTAACGTGCAAGTCATAGGTTTTGAGGATGTCTTGCTCGGCCTCGGAGGAAGTGATGATAACCACCGGAATACGCTTTAAACTCGCATCGGCTTTGATTTCCGCCAATACCTCAAGACCGTTTTTTTTCGGCAAATTAAGATCAAGCAGGATGACATCGGGGCGCGGCGCATCGGCGTATTTTCCTTCACGGTTAAGGAAAGCCATCGCTTCCAGACCGTCACCGACGATACTCAGATGGTTTTTTACCTTGCTTTCGGTCAGCGCCTCGCAAGTTAAGCGAACGTCGCCCGGATTGTCCTCCACCAGCAAAAATTCGGCGGCGCGGCCTATGTTTTCTAAGCTCATCAGTTGGTCTCCTCAGTTGGGGTTTTAAGTAATGTGAAAATAAACGCAGCACCTTGTGCGGGTTCTGATTTAACCTCGATTTGCCCGCCATGACGCTCGACGATTTTCTTGCAAATGGAAAGACCGATACCGGTACCGGGATAATCTTCCTTCGTGTGCAGGCGCTGAAAAATAACAAAGATTCTATCGAAGAACTCGGGCGCGATACCTATACCGTTGTCTTGAATCTCAAAACGCCAGTATTTATCGGCATCGGATACTTTAATCCGGATTTCCGGGGGCAGCTCGCCGCGAAATTTGACCGCATTGCCGATGAAATTCTGAAATAACTGGGTAAGCTGAGTGACGTCGCCCTGTGTGTCCGGCAGCTCGTCGTGGATAATTTTGGCCCCGCTTTCCTCGATCGCTACATGCAGATTGGCTAAGGCTCGTTGCAAAACGGTTGTGAGATTCACCGGCCCAAACGGTTTCTTGCTCGAACCAATCCGGGAAAAGCTAAGTAAATCGTTGATCAGTGTTTGCATCCGCGTTGCGCCGTCGACCGCGTAATGGATAAATTCGTCGGCATCGGCATCCAGCTTGCCCCGGTAACGCCGCGACAACAGCTGGGTAAAACTGGCCACCATGCGCAAAGGTTCTTGTAAATCGTGGGAGGCGACATAAGCAAATTGCTCCAGCTCTTTATTAGAGCGCGACAATTCTTCGGTGCGTTGCGATAAAGCCTGCTGAGCCGCGCGATAAGCGCTGATGTCGGAAAACTCAACGATGAAATGAGTGACGACGCCGGTTTCGTCCTTGACGCCGCTGATATTGATCCAGGCGGGAAAAAGCTTGCCCTGGCAATGCTGCAACACGCTTTCGCCTTGCCACGGCTCGCCCTGCTTAATGCCTTGCCAATGGCTGATAAAGGCGTCCCGTTCCTGAGCGGGTAACAGCAAGGTGACCGGTTGCCCGATCAGGTCTTCATTACGGTAACCGGCAATCGCAGCCACTTTATTATTGACGTGGAGTATTTGCCTGCGGATGTCGGTAATGATGACGCCTTCTATATTGCTTTGAAAAACTTGAGCCAGTAGTCTGAGCATTTCATGATCGGTATGGAAATAAGCGTCAACAGCCAGTTCTATATCGAACAAAATAACCTTGATGACGGCCTGCATAGTATCTATGCAGGCGCTTTGATCGTTTGCCAGTTGTTGGATTTCGGGCAACAGCCAAGCCAGATAATAATGGTAGGCGCCGAGATACCACTGCGGCTTAAGTCCGATACGGTGGTGGGTTGCACCGATGTTGACGCGGTCCTTGGCATAATCAAGATCGTAGCAACCTGCGGTCAGGCTATCGAAATAGGCTTCCTGCTTGCGTTTCAGCCGCTCCACCAGAACCGGATCGGTCAATAAATTACGCGTTGCGTCAAAATCTTGTAACTGTACATAGAAATCATCAATAAATTCGGCGTGACGGCCTTTTAATTCGACATGCAGTGTTTTTAGCAAATCGATATCGCGCGGGCTTAATTGTAAAAACGCCAAACGTTCGGCGATTTCCTGATCATTAACAGTCATGGATGAAGTAGAGTCGGTCATATTCGATGAAATACGGGATTATGTTAAAGGCGCTTGCAGGCAAAGGTTAAAAGGCTCAAGTTTACAAGATAAATTAGGGGTTATCATGAGTTTCATCAGGCTATGCAAATGTCTGGCGGGGTTAATTATTTTTACTGTTGTTTTACATTTTTTAGCCAATGAATGCCAGAAATTATTGATTTGTTATCCATAAACTCACTGTTCGCTGACTTTTTACAGTGCTTGGTCAACATAGCATATAGGTGTTTTACCGATTCATCATAAAGCAAGTCATCATCCGGCGACGAGTAATAACGCCTCAGCTCATTTTTGAAAATGAGGGTTTAGCAAAAATTATTATAAATAAGTTCTCCATAATCTCGACCTGTACGATTAACTTAAAAAGACGATTTACCCACGATACGAAATAAATCGGCACGTTGCATTGAACAAGCCGTAGGGCGCGCCGTGCGCGCCAAAGAGTTTAAACACAAAGTCGGCGTATTTTGAGCCCCGGAGAAGGCGCGCACGGCGCGCCCTACGTGCTGCCCGACAAAAAATTTATATCGCTTCGAATAGCGGCAGGGATTTCCGGGATAACGGCGCTTAGACAAATTTGTGTAAGCGATGAGCCCCGAAGCGTGGGAGCAATCATTTTATTTTTTAAACCTTCGTGATCTTCGCAGTGAGAATGCCTTAGCCATGACATCCCTGTTCTTGTTGGCAAGGAGACGTCTTCCATTCCGCCGGCACCTGCCATGCTTTCACCCAAGCGGCAAGTTCAGAGGCGGGCATGGGCTTGGCAATACCGTAACCTTGTGCGAGGTAACAGCCCATATGCAAAAGCGCGATGCCGTGTTCGATCGATTCCACGCCCTCGGCAATGACTTGCCGCCGGAACGATTCGGCCAAACCGATAACGCCTTGCACAATAGCCAAATCATCTTCATCTTCGAGCATATCGCGCACAAAAGTCTGGTCGATTTTTAATGTCTCTACCGAGAGATGTTTGAGGTAACTGAGTGAGGAATAGCCGGTACCGAAATCATCCAGCGCGAACTGTACGCCCAACGCTTGGCAGTCTTTAATAATCTTGGACGTCAGCGACAAATCCGATAACGCTTGGGTTTCCAGTATCTCCAGCTCGAAATAAGCCGGTTTGGTCGTGGGATAACGTTCGAATGCGTAATAAAGCTGCAGCACAAAATCCTCCGCTTGCAACGATTTGGCGGTGATATTGACGCTGATTTGAAGATGCAGGCCCAAACCTTGCCAATTCTCCATATGCTGCAAAGCCTTATCGATAACCCAAGCATCGAGTTTGATCGCCGTTTCATGGTTTTCAATCAACGGCAGAAAAGCACTCGGCATGAGCAAGCCGCGTTCAGGATGCCGCCAGCGTATCAACGCTTCCACACCAAAGACTAAACCTTGCTGCATATCGACTTTAGGCTGGAAAAAAAGTTCGAACTCCTCATTTTCAAACGCCTGTTCAATACGGTTTAGAGCCTCGCGATGGGCATGGAGCTGACGATCCAGCTCCAGGTTATAAATATGGAAGCAGTTTTTTCCCTGTTGTTTGGCCTGATACATGGCCTGATCGGCATGCCGCAACAACGTATCCGGGTCGGTGTTATCTTCGGGAAAAATACTGATACCGATGCTGGCGGATACCCCGACAGCTTGATTCTTCAAAATAACCGGCTCACTGATGACTTGCAGCAACCGGTGCAAAGTCATTTCGCAGTCTTCAACCTTTTCCAATCCCAACAATAAAAACACGAACTCATCCCCACCCAAGCGAGCGATGGTGTCGCCTTCGCGCAGGGCATTTTTAATACGCCGGGCAATTTCGATCAGTAGCCGGTCGCCCGCTTCATGGCCCAATTTATCGTTAACCGGTTTAAAA
This sequence comes from Methylococcaceae bacterium, assembly GCA_044426515.1. Lineage (GTDB taxonomy): Bacteria > Pseudomonadota > Gammaproteobacteria > Methylococcales > Methylomonadaceae > Methylobacter_A. Next base: position 55,316 of record JAUGSS010000008.1, read on the forward strand.
CTGTCCAGATCAAGATAACCTACCGCCATTAAACAATTGTCGCGTTTGGTTTGAGCAAATGCCAAACGCATACGGTCCGCCAATAAAATCCGGTTGGGCACACCGGTCAGAGGATCGTAGTGGGCAATAAGCTCCAACTTCCGTTCGTGCTCTTTAAGCTGGGTAATATCAGAAGACGTGCCGATGTAATGGGTTATTTTCCCCAGATTGTCGGTGACTGCGGAAATAGTCAGCCATTCGGCAAATATTTCACCGCCTTTCTTGCGGTTCCAAACCTCGCCGCGCCAATAGCCGCGCTGATTGATCGATTGCCACATAGCCTCATAGAAGCCGGCATCGTGTAGGCCGGATTTGAGCAGACTGGGTTTTTTACCCAGCGCTTCGTCTCGCGAATATTGCGTTATGCTGCTGAAGGCCGGATTTATGTCGATAATATTGCGCTGGGCATCGGTAATCAGGATGCCTTCCTGAGTGTTTGCAAAAACGCTGGCGGCCATACGTTGCGCTTCTTCAATTTTTTTCCGCTGGTTGATTTCGCGCCGCAAACGCATATTCCAGCCGGCAATAATAATCAGCAGCAATAGTGCCGCCGCCGCATAGAACAGAACGGTTTGAGTTTTCACCCCGGATTCATATTTCAAGCTCATCCAACGGTTCTGGATGGTTTCCTTTTCGGATTGAGGAATATCGGCCAGCGCTTTGGCAAGCAAACCTGCCAGCTCGGGATTAGCCTTGGTAGCGGCCATACGATGCCTGCTTCTGTAATTGGTATCCCCGGAAAAACTGAGATTAAGCATGCCTTCCCGTTTAACCGCATAGTTTGCCGAAGCGGCATCGCCTATATAGGCGTCCGCCTCGCCTCGGCTGAGTAGGGTCAAAGCAGCGTGTACATTTGCAACCGGAATCAGTTTAATTTCAGGGTGATCATGCATCAGCAATTCCTGCATGAAGTAGCCCTTTTCCAAGGTCACTTGCTTGCCGTTAAGACGGTCCAGCGTACCGATAAAGCCGTTATTACCATCGCTGATAATAATCGCCGGAGTATTCAGATAAGCTTCGGTGAAAATCAAATAGCGCTCGCGTTCGGGGGTTTTATTGGCATTGGAAAGCATATCCACTTCACCGTGTTGCGCCATTTCAATAATTTCAGCCCAGGATTTATTCTTGACTATGTCAAACTTCACGCCGAGCCGTTGTTCGACCAAGGCCATGTAGTCCGCGCTCAAGCCGACGTAATTGCCTTTGCCGTCGATCCATTCGTAGGGTGCAAAATCCCGGTCTATGCCGACGCGGACAACCGGATGCGCTTGTAACCAGGCCTTTTCCGCCGGAGTAAAATTAAGCTTGCCCGGCTTTGTCTGTTCGTAAATAAAGCCCTCCAGATGATCTGTCGAAGTTATCAGTTTCAGTTGCCGATAGGTGTCGACAATACGGTGAAAACGCTTGATATCGGTATGACCGATGGGAACGGTCTCCGGTAAAATCATCTTTTGCGTTTCTTGCGCCTCAAAACGCAAGTGCTCGGCGGACAGCCGGTTGTTTGGGTTGTATTTGCCGAGAATAATTTGAATCAGCTCGTCCTGGTGCTTGAGCGCATAATCCCAACCCTTGAGCGAGGCGCGCAAAAAACGCTGAACTCTTTCCGGATGTTGTTTTATTTCCTGTTCGGTGGTGAACAGATTATCGCTCAAAAAATCCACGCCATAATTTCTGGGATCAATGATGTTGATTTCGATGCCGTGCTTTTTGAAGTAATCAACCTGATCGGTCAGATAGCCGATCAGAACATCGGTTTTCCCGCTAGTCAGGTCGTCAGGGTTAAAGGTATTTTCCAAGTGGCTAAAATCGGCAGGAGAAACGCCGGTTTCATAAAGCATCGCAAGCAGCGGCGCATTGTCATAACTGTCCTCCATAACCCGCTTGCCCTTTAGCTCGTAAGGACTGACGATGCCGGAAGCCTTCAGGCTAAGGTACACCAGCGGGCTATGCTGAAAAATAGACGCCAAAACTACCACCGGCTTGCCGTCAAGCCGCTGTTCCAGCAGGCTGGTATCGGCTACGCCGTATTGGGACTCGCCCTTTAGAACTTGCTCAATGTTACTGATACCGGGCGTACGTTCATGTAAAGCAACATCCAACTTTTCTTCGGCGTAAAAGCCTTTTTCCTTGGCCGCATAGTAACCGGCAAACTGGAAAGAATGTAACCACTTGAGTTGTAAAGAAACCTTTTCCGTAGACTGTACGGGTTCCGCCAATAGAGTCGATGACCAGAGCGCCAGACACAATAGAGTAATCAGCCGGAACAAGGGCATAGGCATCAGTGTGGGAAAATATATAATTTTAGCATTTTGGCATCAATATGTACGCGTGTAATTTAATGCTTACGGTTCTCAGTAGATATTAGCTTAAATAATAGAACACGGATGATACCGATTAAACGGATTACTAAAAAGCCGAAGCCAATTTCGTGATAAATGCCTTAATAGGCTCAATTATAATATCTTTATGAAAAATATCGATTTTATCCGTGTTTATCGGTCAAATCCGTGTCATCCGCATTCTATTTTTCCAACTATTTGAGCCGTTGCCGAATTTTTATAAATTTTGATTTTAAATCAAATACACCTATAGTTGCCCAACAAAAATTATTAATCTTTAGCGAGTACACTATGCAACATTTTCGTCTTTCTTTTATCGTTACTGCCGTTTGTTTGGCGGCTGCATTTTATTGGGCCGGAGTGATGGGCGCGTTTATCGCCATTATTCTGGGCGTTCTTGAAGTCAGTTTATCATTTGATAACGCGGTCGTTAACGCATCGATTCTAAAGCGTATGGATGACCGCTGGCAGAAATATTTTTTAACCTGGGGGATTTTGATTGCCGTTTTCGGTATGCGCCTGCTGTTTCCTATTGTGATTGTGTCGGCGGCCACCGGTATCGGGTTTATGGGCGTAACCGAAATGGCATTAAACGATACCGCGACTTATGCCAAACATTTAGAGGCCTCGCATGTGCAAATTGCGGCATTCGGCGGCATGTTTTTGCTGATGGTGTTTTATTCGTTCATCTTTGATGAAAGTAAGGAACTGCATTGGCTGGGCTACATCGAAGAAAAGATGTCTTCGTTCGGAAAACTTGAAGCGATTGAAATCATCATGGCCTTAGGCCCGCTGTTAATCATTCAAAACTACCTGCCTCAGGAAATCCGTTTGGATGCACTGGTCGCCGGTGTCACCGGCGTTATTTTATTTGTTATCGTGGACAGCTTTGCAGCCTTGTTTGAGCACGAGGAAGAAGGCGAGGAAGTTGTCGCGGTGCTTAAAAAAAGCGGCATTATGAGCTTCATTTATCTTGAAGTACTGGACGCGTCGTTTTCATTCGATGGCGTGATCGGCGCGTTTGCGATTACCCAGGATGTGGTCATTATTATGCTGGGCTTGGCTATCGGTGCGATGTTTGTACGGAGTCTGACGGTTTACCTGGTGCGCAAAGGTACGCTGGATGAATATGTATTTTTGGAGCATGGCGCTCATTATGCGATCGGGGTACTGGCAGGCATTATGCTGGTTAGCCTGACTCATCATATTCCTGAAGTTATCACCGGTTTGACCGGTGCTGTATTGATAGCCTTATCGGTGCTGTCATCGATCCGTTACCGGAAGCGGGCGGCCTGATCTTTAACGCTGTAAGCGTGCAGGGAGGACAGACAGCTTTATCGTTTGCCCTCCATTTATCAACAAAAGAGATGTACCCGAGGGCAGAAAAGTATATCTCTCCAGCGCCTATGCAATTACAACGAATTCATGCGAAATGCCTCATTTTAGTCACTAGGCGCAATGGGCAAGCGATTTTCGCCGAAACACATAAACGGCGGCTCCCAATTCGGGAGGCAACACCAACGCGCCCAACTTTTTATCCTCTTCCAGGTCAAAAACGGATTGTTGCTTGTAGTCTTTCCAATTGCCGAATGCAAATTGATGACGGCTGCCAATAACGATATAAAGTTGCACACGAGGGGTGTTAAATACGTAGTGTTCAAAATCGTTCTGCGATGGCGGCCACGAACAAATGACCACCTCTGGTGCATAAGCTGCCAAAGCCTCGCGAGCACCGAGCTTGATGACCCATTCGGGGTAATCAACGGCATTTTTCCAGCTATGATTATCCGTTGCGGTTATCTGAACACCTCGCTCTTTCAGGAAGCGTGAGAGGGTTCCGTCTCCCGCACCGATTTCCAGACAGCTTCTGGATGCAATCATCCCGCCCAGGACTTCAACCAGAGTACGTGAATAGAAACAATAAATTCCCTTGGGCTGTACCAATGGCATCAGTCGTTTTTTCTGCCAGACCAGAGGCCAAAACAGGCGGAACCAGAACAAGGAAATTGGCTTGCGTTCCAATCCTTCGGAAAACAGCAATTTCTGGGCTATATAACCATTAAGCAGATTAAAACGCAGCTTGCCTTTCTTTACTCCTGCGTCTGCCGCTAGCATGGCCGAGCACAGTTTCTTGACGGATTCTTGCTCCATGCGGCTACGGATAAATTGCGACAGGGCCGCATCCCTATTTTTTTTCCGGTTCCCGAAGGAAGGCAACGCTACCGGTGTGGATATGCGCGCCAAATAAGTCTTCAATTCTTCCGAGACACCGCCATTGACGATGGCGGAAAGATCCTGTTGCACCGCGTTCCATTCCTCCGGATATCTGGAGCAAAGTTCATCCAAAGATGGATTCGTTTTAAGCCATTCCAGCGTTTTTGCGTAACTCGCTTGCTTCATGAAAATATTTTCGACATTCATTATTGAAATTAAGGCTGATAGTCAAATTAGGAATAACCTGAATATACACCTCGCGGTTGACCCATTTTCACCCCTGATTTATCCATAAACAAACTACAGGTTGTGAATTGCTTTTTAATAGCTTAGCATTGTGCGCATGTTTACAGCACTGCGCAAATTTACCGTTATCTTTCTGACGATTCTGCAATTGATTGCACCGTTGGTGCATGCGCATGCCGGCGTGAAAGATTCGGACTTTGGACTGCATGTTCACGTTCACGGTCTTGAAATGCATGGTGTTGAGCATGATACCCTTGTGTTTCATGCAGTAAGTTATGATTTCAGTTCGGAAGGCATCCTAGTCAGCATCGATGCCGGAATGAAAAATAAGCAAGTTAATACAGTTGCAGATTCAGATAACAGTCATTATCTGCATCAACAGGCTCCAGCATTTAACGCTGCAATATCCCCTTTTGACACTAATTTCTCCCCGCAACCGACGCAGTTTGTCTGTCGGCTGTTTATTCCATCATTATCCCCTCGCGCGCCTCCTGCTCAATAAGCCTTTCTTCGTTTCGTAGAAACGCGGTTTATCACGTCTCTATATTAACGCGGTCGAAACCGCATTGAGCTTACTCCCATCTGAGTGGCAAATCGTATACTTTTGTAAAACTAGGCAGCCCTTGACTAGAACAGGGACTGTTGTTTCAAAACTGTACGCTTTCAAAGTACGATGAGAATAGAATAATGGCGACATAAAATGAGCTACACAATAATCAAAGTTATTATCACAAGCCTGCTTATCGTAGCGGTATCGGAACTATCGAAACGAAGTTCATTGTTTGGCGCCTTATTAGCCTCGCTGCCGCTCATATCCGTTTTAGCAATACTCTGGCTTTACATTGATACCAAAGATGTCGGTAAAGTTGCTGATTTGGCCAGCAGTGTTTTTTGGTTAGTCATCCCCTCCCTGTTTTTTTTCATCAGCTTAGCCATTTTGCTAAAGAAAGAGTTTAACTTCTATCTGAGCATGGGACTTTCAGCGTCAGTGACGGCAGGATGCTATTTCATAATGATCGCACTATTGACGCGCTACGGTATTAAGTTATAGCCATTGCGGCCACATTATTTTACTAACTTGAAATAGGATTTTTAACGATGACATCAGCAATACCGCGTCCAATTTGGCTTATTAGCTTGCCGTTCTTTTTACTTCTTCTAAGCCCAAGCGTCTTTGCTCATGGCGTTGACGCGAACACCGAACGGTTTTTATTGGCTAACCAAGGCGTAGCCATCGGGCCGTTTCTTTATATCGGAGCCAAACACATGGTAACCGGATACGATCACCTGCTGTTTCTAATTGGCGTGATTTTCTTTTTGTTCCGTACCCGAGATGTGTTGATTTATGTCAGCTTGTTCACCTTGGGGCATAGCTTGACGCTATTATTCGGTGTGTTAAACAACATGGCGGTTAATCCTTTTCTTATCGATGCCATTATCGGGCTTTCCATTGTTTACAAAGGCTTCGATAACTTGGGCGGTTTTCGTCGATTATTCGGTTTTCAACCGAATACAAAAATCGCTGTGATGGTTTTTGGCTTGTTTCATGGATTTGGACTCGCCACAAAATTGCAGGGCTTTTCACTGCCTCAAACGGAGCTATGGAAAAATTTATTGGCTTTTAATATCGGGGTAGAACTAGGTCAGTTTATAGCCTTACTGTTTATCCTGATCGCACTCGATTTTTGGCGCAGACACAAAAGTTTTTATTCCTTTTCGACGTCCGCCAACACCCTTTTAATGACCGGCGGCCTGATTCTATTCGGCTACCAAATAACCGGCTATTTAATTAACGGATAAATTCATGAATGACATCGATCCCCCTATTCAATCACTAAAATCGCTCATCATAGCCTCATCTTTTGCAATGCTATTGGCCGCCATTATTTTAATATCGGCTGTACTGCCTGCAGAATACGGTATTGACCCAACCGGAATTGGAAAAATGATGGGATTAACCACTTTATCCGCACAAACAAAAGAAGCGAATCAAGCGCTCGCCATTACTTGCCCGGTTCCGCCGCCGCAACCCGCTGAAATAAGCGGTCAGGATCAAAAATATGCAACGACTAAATCCACAGATTTGGCTCAAACCACTAAAAAAGAACAACCGCCTCAATGGAAAGATTCAGTCAAAATAATGGTTCCTGCCGGGGAGGGCTTGGAATATAAATTCCATCTGGTGAAAGACGCATCGCTGGAGTACTCATGGCTTACTGACGGAGCCAAACTCTATTTTGATTTTCATGGTGAACCCCAGGGTGATAAGACCGGCTACTTCAAAAGCTTTAAGGAGAGTACCGATAACCAAGCTAGCGGTGCTTTGACGGCCCCCTTCGAAGGTTCTCACGGCTGGTACTGGGAAAACAAAACCCGTTCTCCCGTTACTATCATCTTGAACACCAAAGGCTCCTATCGGATTTTAGGTTTAATGTAATGACTCATGCCATTGATTACGTTAACAGTACTATACGCATACGCAGATTGCCGCATTCAATGCGGCAATCCCGGCACCACAATCTCCGTAGACCCTATCCAATAATTCTTGTTGATTTTATTAGGTTCAGCAGTAGAACTTATCTTGTTTTTCTTATCGTTTATTTATATAGCGCGGTCATAAAACCGCATCGAGTTCAACCTATGTTTTTTTTGAATCTTGTCAAAAGGCTCATTCCCAAGCTCCTGCTTGGCAGTATTGTCTTTTTGGCGACGATAGCGCCCGGCTTTGCTGATTCCCCTTCTATTGTCGAGCATCACGACCCGATTGAAGCCGATGCGGCTTTAAGCTTATCTAAAGTCGTTGATTTAACCTTGGAAAAACACCCGGATACGGCTTGGCTCCATGCGCTGGAAGAAGAAGCGGCGGCGCTAAGCCGACGCGGCGACAGCTGGACAGCCGGAGCATCGCAAGCAGGACTTCGCTATCAGGAAGCGACCGGCGGCACCCTGCATTATATTGACGGCACAATACAGGTGCCGTTATGGAATTTAGGTCAACGCGATGCGGAGCAAAGATCGGCAAAGCTGGCGGAAAGCAGCGCAATATCACAATCGGCAGCGGTTAAATTACGCGTGGCCGGATTGATTAGAGGCGCATTATGGGACATGGCGCTGGCAAGCTTAAGTTACGAGCAGGCAAAAGCCGAGCTTACGATTACCGATCAGTTGTTGGCTAAAGTGCAGCGCCGCGTCGAATTGGGCGACTTGCCCAGAGCCGATTTATTATTGGCGCAATCGGAATCGCTGCAAAAACGTTCGCTATTAACATTGGCCGAGGCGGAGTTAATGCACGCGCGTAAACGTTACAGCAGCATCACCCAAATGACAAAAATCCCAGGACTGTACCAGGAAAAGCTGGTCGAATTAATCGAGATTCAGCAGAACCACCCGGCGTTAATGGCGATTAACAGCCAGATCGAACGCAAGCAGGCGGAACTTAATGCCATTAAATTAGTGGGTTCCGGGCAGACTAATGTTGCGGTCGGCATCAACAGCGACCAGTTCACCAATGATCCTCGAAGTAATCAGACCGCAAGTTTCAATATCGGCGTTACCGTTCCTTTCGGAGGCAGCGCGCATCTGGCGCCGCAGGTTGCGGCGGTTAATGTCGAATTAAGCAAACTGCTTGCCGAACGCGAACAACTGTCCCGCGATTTGGAACAAGCGCATCACGAAGCCGAACACAACCTGGAGGTCAATCGCGCCGAATTAGGCATTGCCAATGAGTTACGGCAAGTTGCCGAAGAACATTTAAAAATAACCCAGTCAAGCTTTTCGGTCGGCGAAATCGACCTGATGGATTTATTGAAAATCCAGTCCAGAACCCAGCAAGCGGTGTTAAACGCCAAGCAAAGGTCGATCATGCTACAGCGCGATACAGCACTTTATAACCAGGCCGTAGGAGTGATGCCATGAGACTATTTTTTATCCGGCCTGTAATGGTGTTGTTATTGATCCTGACCGGTTTTAGCGGCTATGCCACTGAAAATGTTGTGCAGATTTCACAGCAGAACCTTGAAAACCTCGGTGTAAAACTGGACAAAGCGGAAGCCGTCAGCCAAATTCCGGTGTTATCCGCCCCGGCTACCGTGGTAATTCCGCCGACCCGGGAATATATTGTCAGTGCATCACAAGCCGGGGTCATCGATAAATTGAATGTGGCGATAGGCGACAAAGTTGTCAAAGGACAGATTTTAGCCCAGCTGAACAGTCCGGATTTGTTGACGCTGCAACGGGAATACCTGAAAGCGGATAGCGCTCAGCATGCGTCCCTGATTAATTTTAACCGGGACAAAAAACTGCTGGAAGAAGGCGCAATTGCCGACCGACGCTGGCAGGAAACCGGCGGCCTGTATCGTTCCGCCGTTTCCGAAACGGATGAACACAAGCAATTGCTGGAAATTTCCGGGATGACTTCCGGCGAGGTTGTTCAGCTTGCCAAAACTCGCCGATTAAGCCGTCAACTCAATGTTCGAGCGCCCATTACCGGCGTGGTAATGGAACGTGCAGCCGTGGCCGGAACCCATATCGACATGATGGCGCCGTTATACCGCATTGCCAACCTGGATGAGCTTTGGCTGGAAATGGCCATTCCGCAGGAACGCTTGGACAGCATTAAGATCGGTGATCGGGTCGTGGTTGAAAACTCAACGGTCAGCGCAAAAATCACCTTGTTGGGGCAAAGCGTCAATCCGGAAAACCAGACCATTCTAGCGAGAGCGGTAGTGGAAGCGTCCCGTTCCGCGCCGAGTGGCAACTCATCGCTGCGTCCCGGACAAAGACTTAATACCCGGATTATTCAACCCGGCGGCAAAGCGGCGTTTAGAGTTCCTAACGCAGCCATCGCCTGGAACGAAGGCAAAGCCTTTATTTTTATCCGCAACCCGCAAGGTTTTTCGGTTACCCCGATCGCCGTAGTCGGCAAGCAGGATGACGCATCGATTATTAACGGCGAGCTCACCGGCAATGAAGAAATAGCCGTCAATGGCGCTGTTGCGCTGAAAGCAAATTGGCTGGGGTTGGGGAGTGACGAATAATGGCTAACCTGATTCGCTTTGCGTTGAGCCAGCGGCTGATGATGATGCTGTTGGTCGTGCTGCTGGCAGGCGGCGGCTATTACGCCTTTAAAAACATTCCGATCGATGCCTTTCCTGAAGTGTCGCCGACTCAGGTCAAAGTGATCGTCAAAGCGCCCGGCATGACCCCTGAAGAAGTTGAAGCCCGGATCACCGCGCCGATAGAAGTCGAGCTGCTGGGCATTCCGCATCAAACCATGCTGCGCTCTATCGCCAAATACGCATTGACCGACGTTACCGTTGATTTTAAGGAAGGCACCGATATTTTCTGGGCGCGTCAGCAGATTGCCGAGCGCTTGAATACGCTATGGGGCGACCTGCCTGCGGGTATCGAGGGCGGCATTGCGCCGATGACCACGCCTTTAGGCGAAATGTTCATGTTTACCGTGGAAGGCGGCGGCTTAAGCTTGATGGAACGGCGCAGCTTATTGGACTGGGTGATACGTCCTGCATTGCGCACGGTAGCCGGCGTTGCCGATGTCAATTCATTGGGCGGCCTGGTCAGGAGTTTTGAAGTCATACCCGATAATATCCGATTATCGGCCAGAGGCATCGGCATCGAGCAACTGACGGCCGCGTTGCAAAGCAATAACCGCAATGACGGTGCAGGCCGTATCAGCGACGGCGAAGAAGCCCTGATAGTCCGTGCCGAAGGCCGCATCAAAACCTTGGACGATGTCAGCGTTATCGTGGTCGCCAACAAAAACGGCATACCGATTACCGTCGCCGATGTTGCCGAAATCAAAATCGGCGCGTTAACCCGTTATGGTGCGGTCAGTAAAAACGGTGAAGGCGAGGCCGTCACCGGGCTGGTGCTGAGTTTGCGCGGCGCTAACGCCCGGCAAACCATTGCCGGTATAGAAAAAAAGCTGGCTGAAATCAGCCCCGGTTTCCCTAAAGGCGTTGAAGCCAAGGTCTTTTACAATCGCGGCAACCTGGTGGACAAGGCGGTGGACACGGTTTTACATGCGCTGCTGGAAGCCATAGCGCTGGTTATCGTGCTGCTGATTTTATTTCTGGGTAATTTGCGCGCCGCGTTGGTGGTTGCGCTAGCCTTGCCGCTGGCAGCGTTGTTCACCTTTATCTTGATGAACTACATGGGCATGTCGGCCAACCTGATGAGCTTGGGTGGACTTGCGATTGCCATCGGCATGCTGGTCGATGCGGCCGTCGTGGTGGTTGAAAACCTGATCACCCATCTGGCCCATGTCGAAAAAGCCCGGCGTCTGCCGCGATTGCACGTTATTTATCGGGCCACCCGCGAAGTTGCGGGGCCTGTGGTCTCCGGCATCCTGATCATTATTATCGTGTTCTTGCCGTTGCTGACCCTGCAAGGCCTGGAAGGCAAGTTATTTACCCCGGTGGCCTTGACCATTGTATTTGCGCTCAGCGGTTCGCTGGTGTTGTCGCTGACCGTGATTCCGGTGATTGCCTCATATTTGTTGAAAGAGGTATCGCATGAAGAACCCTGGCTGCCCCGACAACTGCAAAAACTTTACCAGCCCGCTTTAGTCTGGTGTCTTGCCAACAGCAACAAGGTGTTCATCGCCGCAGGTTCGTTGTTGGCCGTGACCGTGCTGGTATTCACCCAGATCGGCAGCACCTTCATGCCGACCATGGACGAAGGCGACATCATTTTGCAACTGGAAAAATTGCCGTCGATTACGCTGGAGCAATCCGTGGCCCTGGATCTTCAGGTGCAGAAAAAACTGCGCGAAAACATTCCTGAAATTACCGATATTGTCGCCCGCGTCGGCTCCGACGAATTGGGGCTTGACCCGATGAGCCTTAATGATACCGACACTTTTTTGATACTCAAGCCTAAAAAGCAATGGCGTATGGACAGCAAGGAACAATTGCTGGACGAGATTCGGAAAGTCATGGCGCAACTGCCGGGCATTGCCTTCCAGTTTACCCAGCCGATTGAAATGCGCGTCTCGGAAATGCTGACCGGCACGCGTGGCGATGTGGCGGTTAAATTATTCGGTACCGATCTTGCCGTGCTAAATGAAAAATCCCGGCAAATAGCGGAGGTGTTGAAAAATATCAACGGTTCCAGCGACGTGTTCGCCAAACAAAACGACGGTATGCAGTTTTTGCAATTAAGCATCGATAAATCGGCGGCAGGACGTTTAGGCCTGGACAGCGACAGCATTGAAACGCTGCTGCGGGCGCAGATCGAAGGCTTGAAGCTGGGCGTGGTTCAGGAGGGCATTAAACGGACGCCGTTAATCTTGCGCGGCGACAGCAATACCGCCGATTTCGACAGCCTGCTGGTGCCGCTGCCGGACGGCGGGAACGTGCCGGTAACGGCTGTTGCCAAAATAGAAAAAGTGGAAGGCGTGGTGTCGGTGGACAGGGAACGCGGCCAGCGCTTTGTGGTCATTACCAGCAACGTGCTGAACCGGGATTTGGTCAGTTTTGTCGATGAAGCCCGCAAAACCGTTGCCGAAAAAGTCGACTTGCCGACCGGCTACACCGTTGAATTCGGCGGCCAGTTCGAAAACCAGCAACGCGCTGCGGCGACATTGTCGCTGGTCGTTCCGGTTTCGTTAGGGCTGATTTTTTTGTTGTTGTTTTCGACCTTCGGTTCGGTCCGCCAGGCCGTGTTGGTATTATCCAACATCCCGTTGGCGATGGTTGGCGGCGTTTTTGCGTTATGGTTATCCGGCGAGTATCTATCGGTACCGGCATCGGTCGGTTTTATCGCGCTGCTGGGGATTGCCGTACTGAACGGCGTGGTCATGGTCAGTTATTTTAATCAACTGCTCGCAACCGGCATGGACTTGGTTAAAGTGGTGCAGGTGGGTTCTTCCCGGCGTTTGCGCCCGGTGCTGATGACCGCCGGCATTGCCGCATTCGGTCTGATTCCATTGCTGTTTGCGACCGGGCCGGGCTCTGAAATTCAGCGGCCCTTGGCTATCGTGGTGATTGGCGGCTTGGTGTCATCGACTTTTTTGACCTTATTTTTATTGCCGATACTATTTAAATTATTTGGCCTGCCGAAGGAGGCAAAACTTTGAACGTCAAGGAATATTTAGTCACGCTGAACGTACCGCCCAGCCTTGAAGAAGCGGTCGTCGATTGCCTGCTGATGCTGGAATCGGAACACGGTTTCAGCAGCTTTCCGGTCAACTCTCATGATCATAGAAATGAAGGCTTGTCGCTGGCCGAACAGGTCACCGGGCGGCAGAAAAAAATCCGCTTTCAAATGTACGTGCCGGAACAGGGCTTGGCCGCTTTATTGGCGCAACTGAGAGCGGAGTTTTCCGGCTCGGGAATTAATTACTGGGTGTTGCCGGTGATTGAGAACGGGGTTATTTGAGACTTTTTTCACCACGAAGGCACGAAGAAAAAACGTAACTACTCAGCAGGTAGATAAATAGAACGCAGATTACGCGGATGACTATGATTGAATAAGATTTTTTTGTGAATTATCCTGAAAAATCCGTTTGTTGCGATTTTAGGCTTATTTATCAGCGTTTATCATAATCATCTGTGTCATCTGCGTTCCATTGTCTTTGATAGCTGAGTAGTTACGAAAAAACCAAGGTAAACTTCGTGCCTTCGTGGTGTTCTTTACCGTTCTTTACGAAAGCAATGATACTAATAAAGGCCGCAGATTATGCAGCTGGCGTTGCCGGGCTAACCTGTTGGCGATGATGATGCTTTTTAATTCAGTCAACGCCTGATCAAAGACATCATTGACCACCAGATAATCGAACTCGTCATGGTGGCGAATTTCGGTCACCGCATCGCGCATGCGGCGGGCAATGATTTGTTCATCATCCTGCCCCCGGCTTCTAAGGCGTTGCAACAGGACTTCCGTCGATGGCGGCAGGATAAAAATCGAAAGACTATCAGGCAGCAATTTTTTTATTTGCTCTGCGCCCTGCCAGTCGATTTCAAGAATCACATCCAGCCCTTTTTTTAGATTTTCTTCCACGGTCTGCTGAGCTGTGCCGTAAAAATTATCAAAAACCCGGGCATGTTCCAAAAACGCCTGTTTTTCCAGCATGACCTGAAAGTCCGCGACAGTGACAAAATAATAATCCTGGCCGTGGATTTCGCCGGGCCGCATTTGACGGGTGGTATGGGAGACGGATACGGCCAAGTCAACCAAATCGGCAACCAGTTGTTTAACCAGGCTGGTTTTACCGGCACCGGAGGGAGCGGAAATAATGTACAGTTTGCCGATATTCATAAATCATTAAAATGAAAGGTTAGGTCCAAGCCATAAGGCTCAATCTCTTTTAAAAATCAGGTCCCAGACACCGTGTCCTAAACGTATACCGCGCTGCTCAAATCTTGTTAACGGACGGTATTCGGGGCGCTCGCAATAATCGCCGGCAGGGTTGGCATTGCTGATGCCGGCGCCCGCCGACAATATTTTCAGCATGTTTTCCGCGTAATTTTGCCAATCGGTCGCCGCATGAAAATAACCGCCCGGCTTTAATTTCTTGGTTAACAAGTCAACAAAACTCGGGCGAACGATACGCCGTTTATGATGCTTCTTTTTCGGCCACGGATCGGGAAAAAACAAATGCACACCGCTCAGGCTATGGTCGGCAATCTTGTGTTCAATAATATCAATCGCATCGTGGCAATAGATCCTGACGTTGGTCAGGCCTTGTTGATCCAGCAGCAGCATTAAATGCCCGACCCCCGGCCGGTGTACTTCAATGCCTATATAGTCATTATCAGGATTGGCCGCCGCCATCTTCGCCAGACTATCGCCGGTACCGAAACCTATTTCAACAATTAGCGGTGCTATACGGCCGAAAACCTGATTAAAATCATAGTCGGCACTAGGGTCGAGACAATATCGGTCCCAATGATTATCCAGGGCCAATTGCTGGCCTTGGGTAATGCGCCCTTGTCGACGGATAAAGCTGCGGATTCTATGCGGGGGAGTTTGTTCAGGAGCAAGCATGATAACTAAGAAGCATAAAGGGCGCCCGATCGAACGCCCCAAAAATTAAAAAAACAAGCCGTCTATCGGCGATGAGGCGGAAGCAAAACGCTTTCTCGGCATACGTCCGGCCAAGAATGCTTCCCTGCCGGCTTCGATGCCTTTACGCATGGCCGAAGCCATCAGGATCGGATTTTTAGCGGCGGCAATCGCGGTATTCATCAATACCCCGTCGCAACCCAGTTCCATTGCAATGGCGGCATCGGACGCGGTGCCGACACCGGCATCGACCAAAATAGGCACATTGGCATTTTCAACGATGGTCAGAATATTATAGGGATTACGCACACCCAAGCCCGAACCAATCGGCGCAGCCAGCGGCATGACCGCCACGCAACCGATATCTTCCAGCCTTTTAGCCGCAATCGGATCGTCATTGGTGTACACCATCACATCAAAGCCGTCTTTAACCAGTAGTTCGGCAGCTGCATAAGTTTCCGCCACATCGGGAAACAAGGTAAGTTGATCGGCCAACACTTCCAACTTGACCAGCTTGTGGCCGCCGAGCAACTCCCTGCCCAATCGGCAGGTTCGTACCGCGTCTTCCGCAGTATAGCAACCGGCGGTATTGGGCAGAATGGTGTATTTATCCGGCGAAATGACATCCAGCAAATTGGGCTCGCCGGGATTCTGGCCGATATTGGTACGGCGAATCGCCACTGTCACAATTTGTGCGCCGCTGGCCTCAATAGCCAGGCGGGTTTCTTCCATATCCTTATATTTGCCGGTGCCGACTAATAATCTTGAATGATATTTGACCCCGGCGAGTATAAAAGAATCGTCCTGCCCGCCGCCGATAGCATGTACAATTTCCAGGCGGTCCCCGGCCTGTAACACTTGGCTATCGTATTGTTGGAACGGTAAAATTTCCTTATTTAATTCAATTGCAATCTTTTTGCCGGTTAACCCCAAATCACTAACCACATCGGCGACCCGGCTGTTTTCAGCGCAGTCACGAGTTTCGCCATTAACATAAATCATCATCGACTTAAACTCCGGCTGGTATCCACGGTTCTGCGTTTTTGCACCGCTTCGGCCAGCTCTCTTAACAACGGAACGGTATCATCCCAGGACAAACAGGCATCGGTGATGCTTTGGCCGTAGACTAACGGCTGCCCGTCAACAACCTTTTGGCTGCCTGCCTTAAGATGGCTCTCAATCATCACACCCATAATTCGGTGGTCGCCGTTGGTGATTTGCTGGGCGACATCATCGCCGACTATCAATTGCCGTTGGCACTGTTTTAAACTGTTGGCATGACTGAAATCAATCATGATATTCGGCCTTAGCTCTGCATTCGCCAAACCTTCAGCGACCTGTTCAACACTGACGGCATCATAATTAGGGCGATCATTGCCGCCTCTTAAAATAATATGCACGTCTTCATTCCCAGTGGTTGAAAAAATAGCCGAATGCCCGGCTTTGTTCAGCGAAATAAAGTGATGCGGGCTCATAGCCGCGCCTATCGCATCAATGGCGATTTTGATTGTGCCGTCGGTGGAGTTTTTAAAACCGATAGGGCAAGAAACGCCCGAAGCCAATTCGCGGTGTCCCTGGCTTTCCGTAGTTCTGGCGCCAATTGCGCCCCAGGCGATCAAGTCGGAAACATATTGCGGCGTGATTAAATCCAGGTATTCGGTTGCGGCCGGAACGCCCGCTTCATTGACATCCAGCAATAATCGCCTGGCGATGCGCAAGCCTTTGTTGATATTAAAACTGGAATCCAGGTCAGGATCGTTAATCAGGCCTTTCCAGCCTACCGTAGTACGCGGTTTCTCAAAATAGACCCGCATTACAATCACCAGATCATCTATTAATTCGTCTTTAATCACTTTCAAAAGCCTGGCATATTCATGCGCGGCTATCGGATCATGAATGGAACAAGGTCCCACCACTACGACCAAACGGTCATCCAGACCCGACAGTATTTTATGTATGTCCTGCCTAGCCAACGAAGTCGTTTGCGCCGCAGCCTCGCTAATCGGCATTTCAGTATGAACCTGAACCGGTGCAATGACTTCTTTAGTCGCACAAATTCTCAAGTCATCAGTGTTATATTTTGTTTGCATGAAAGCTATCAACCCGTTACAGGATTATTGTCAGAATTTGTCATTTTAACCGATTTTAAAATGCTTTGGTTAGTTCTTACCTCATCAATTGGCCGCCTCAAATCAGGCCTATTGGCTCTCGGCTGCTTGATTTCAAACCAGCCCGGCTTAAATTAACAACATTTTGCAATCAACAATATTTTTTTGCCCTGCCTGCAAGCTTATCCGCCCCATAAAAATATTTATGTTAACTTTCAGTGAGTTAATATATGCTATTTTGCTGTTTTTTCAATCGCCACCGCTCTCTTTGACATCAAAAATCCTGGTGTAATGAGTGATTTTTTATTTATAGCTTTGACACAATGCGGTATCTCATGATAAAAAGTACTCTGTCGTTTACTTCTTAATTCGACAAGCAACTCAATAAGAAATTATTGAGCGGCCCCTTTGAGGAAAGGGAATAAAACAATATATAATATAAACTTTCGAGGATTTTAAAATGGCTGAAGAACAAGAAAAAGATAACACATGGTTGATCGCTGGTGTTGCTATTGCTGCGGTTATTGTTTTGGTTGTATTGTTGAAACAAGACGAAACAAAGCATTTACAAAGTGGTGCTGTTGCAGCGAGTAACGCTGAAGTGTTCTCGAAAATAGATGCTAAAAAAACCAGCAACAAAACTGCGCAATAAAACCAAAACGTAGTCAACTGAAAAATACCTCCCGTTATATCGACGGTAGGTATTTTTCTTCCCATTTTGCCCCTCTCTCGCTTTCGGCTCAACCGAGTCGCTCAAACAGTTCCCTTTAACACTGCACACCCCTCGCCATTTCAATTCAACCAGACACTCAGCCTTGAGCTAAGACACTGAAGATGCGGTAATTTTTTCGTTGTTTGGCTTGAAAACTAAAGTTCAATGATACCGGATTTTTGCCCCGGTGTACCGGCCTTCACCAGCTCATCCTACGAGCTGCATTGCGTCAGGATGCTGCTGAACGTTTTGACAAAGCTAAACTCAACTGATTTTTTGGTCATTGAAGCCTTATCCTAATCCCTGAAATTTTCAAACTGTAACGGCATTTCCAGCTTTTCTTCCCTCAACATTTTAATCACCCCCTGGAGATCATCCCGATTTTTGCCGGTCACCCGAACCTGATCACCTTGAATGGCCGCCTGGACTTTCAGTTTTTTATCCTTAATCAATTTAACAATTTTTTTAGCCAGCGCCGAATCCAGCCCCTGCTTCATAATGATTTCTTGGCGTACCGACTTGCCGCCGGGCTTAGGGTCGCCAACCTCCATGCAAGCTATGTCAACGCCTCGTCGACTGAGTTTGGAACAAACAATACTGAACATTTGTTGTAACTGAAACGTCGATTCAGACGTCATGATCAATTTATCATCGGTCAATTCAAAACTGGAGTCAGTGCCCTTAAAATCAAAGCGCGTGGTTACTTCTTTGTTGGCTTGATCGACGGCATTTTTAATTTCGTGTTTATCAAATTCAGAGATAATGTCGAAAGAAGGCATGGTTATATAGACACAGAGTAACAAAAGGAATTTAACTATAGTGATCTTTACTACATTATTCAACAGCATTCAGTCGGCGCTTACGGCTGAATGCTTTGTTTGTTAGCTGACGATCAGCTGGTCGACCTTTAATCCCAAGCACGCCATGAATCGCCTCAAGCACTTTTCTTGATGGTAAAAAAACTTAACTTACCGACATTCTTTTTAACCACAGCTCTTGCCGGCAAAGTAAAGATAACCGTCACTTTCAAGCCGCCAAATTCGGACTCGTCCAAAACGAGTTCAGCGCCATGTATCGTTGCAATGCGTTGCACGATCGAAAAGCCAAGGCCGGTACCCTGTACTTTATTAGCGGTTTCAACGCAACGATGAAATCGTTTTAGCGAATTTTCATACTGATCAGGCGCTATGCCCGGTCCCGAGTCCTCCACGCACAGCTGTATGTGATGTTCCGTCCCTACCAATCCAACTCTTACCATGCCTTGAGCCGGCGTATATTTGATGGCGTTGTCGATAATGTTCCTGATCAAAATATTGATCAACAGCGTATTTGCTACGATAGGCACTGCATTAACTTCATCGTATTCCATATGAATCCGTTTCTTATGAGCTTCCGGGTCCAGTTCGGCGATAATTCGCATCACTTCACGGCTGAGCACCGTAGTTTCTTTGGCTAAAAACTCAGTACCGGATTCAATGCGCGAGAAAGTCAATAACTGTTGCACCATGTAGGTCATGCGGTTAACGGCTTGTTCAATGCGCTTGAGCGCCTGATGACGAACCGCCTCGTCACGGGTGCGCATGGCAACTTGAGCCTGGGTCAGCAGTCCCGCCAACGGCGTTCTTAATTCGTGCGAGGCATCGGCGGTAAATCGGCGCTCGTGTTCAAAGGCCTGTTCCAACTGGGCAAACAGGTTATTAATTTCATTGACCACGGGAATGATTTCGTTGGGGAGCTTTTTACTGGATAGCGGCTTGAGAAAACTGGCTTCCCGTCTGGATAAGGCTATTTCCAGCCGATTAAGCGGTTTTAACGCATGACCGACAATAATCCAGATGACCAAACCTAAAATCGGCAAGCCGACCAGAAACTGCATGACCAATTGCGCCGATATTTCATCGGTTAATTCGGCGCGAATCTCTTCCTTTTGACCGACATGAATAATATATTCACCGTTTGAGCTGGAAATACTGAACACATGCCACAAATGTTCGTCGATATCGGTTTCACTGAAACCATGGGTTGCAGAGGAAAAGGCAAAGGTCGGCGCACTTTCCGAGCGCAGCAATAAGCCGTCGTTTTTGGACCATAGCTGGAAGGCGACTTTTCTCTCGTATTTATGACCCAATGCGCTGGCTTCCAAAAGCCCGTCAAATACATCCCATAATTGGTCATCAATATTCTTTTTACTGAATCCATGTACCGCGAATTCGGCCGAGTTTTCGGTACGCTGTAATAAGCCGTCCCCTTTAGCCCAGAGTTGGAAGGCGCTTTGTCTTTTATTTTTACGCTCGGTATAAGGGTGCAAGCGCTCATCGGTCTGCGTTTGCACCCAATGCTTGGACAGCGAACCTTCCCGCACCAAGCTTTCGACAAACACATGCAGTACTTTTGCCGACTGCGCCAATTCCGCATCAAACAGACTGGCAACTTCGTCGCGGGTGACTTTATAGCTCATATAGGCCGTCACTCCCCAGATCAACATGGATGCGGAAAGCAGGCTAAACAACAACAGCTGGCGGAGCGAATAGTTCATTAATTCTGGTAACTACTTAGCCGCTGGAAAAATGGAACGCTGATGACGCGGATGAATATGATAAACGCAGATAATCCAATAAAAATCTTAGACATCATAATTATCAGCGTCATCTGCGTTCCATTGTATTGGATGGCGGAGTAGTTATTAATCTTCATCGATAATATAGCCTACACCTCTGACGGTGCGGATAATGGACGGGTCGAGTTTTTTTCTCAGATGGTGAATATGAACCTCCACGGTGTTGCTCTCTACATCCGAATCCCATGAATATAAGCTTTCTTCAAGCCGGGCGCGGGAAATAACCCGGCCGATATTGCTCATTAAAAAGCTCAGTATTTCGAATTCTTTTTGTGACAGGTCAACCTTGTCATCGTTCCAGGTAACCTGATGCGAGGCCGGGTCCAAAACAATGCCTTTATACTCGATATTGGGCGCACTTCGCCCCTCGTTTCTTCTCGCCAATGCTCTTAACCGTGCGCAAACTTCATCCAGTTCAAACGGTTTAATCACAAAGTCATCGGCACCGCTATCCAGACCCAGGACACGATCAGGAACCGTATCCTTGGCGGTCAACACCATTACCGGCGTCTCATCTTTACGCGTTCTTAGCGCTTTTAAAATATCCAGACCCTCCATATCCGGCAAACTCAGATCCAGTACGATCAGCTCATAGCTATTGACTTTTAACGCTTCGTCGGCAAGCTTGCCGTTGGTTAGCCAGTCAACCGCATAACCTTCCATTTTTAAGCCTTCGACCAATCCATCACCCAGTATTTCATCGTCTTCAACCAATAACAGTCGCATATGCCCTCGTTTTAAAATAGTTGATCTTGCACAAAAAAGGTATAAGCGTAATCAAGCAAAGTTAAGTCCTGCTTAAGTTCCATGTCGGCTTGAAGTCGCACGCCACCTTATTCATCAAAGATCCACATGGTAAACTAACAGCTATTTTAAATTATATAGTAAAAAAATCTCTTGCCGCCGCTTAGTCTCTATATCCATATTCCCTGGTGTATTCAAAAATGTCCTTATTGCGATTTCAATTCCCACGCAATTAAAGCCGATACGCCTGAATCGGCCTATATCACTGCCCTGTTGAATGATTTAGCCGTCGACATACAGCGCTATAGCATCACCCGGCCGATCAGCAGCATTTTTATCGGCGGCGGTACGCCCAGTTTGTTTTCGCCCGAATCGATTAATCGGTTATTACGCGGCATCGAGCAGCAGTTGACGCTTGAAGAGGGATTGGAAATTACCCTTGAAGCCAATCCAGGCACTTTTGAGAGCCATAAATTTGCTGAATTCAGGGCTCTGGGTATCAACCGTTTATCAATCGGCATACAAAGTTTTAACGATTTAATATTGAAAAAACTGGGCCGCATTCACTCGGCGCAGGAAGCTATTCATGCTGCCGAGATTGCCCGCCAGTCGGGTTTTGACAATTTCAATCTGGATTTGATGTTCGGCCTGCCGGGTGCCGGTCCCGACAGCAGTAAAATAGACATTGAAACCGCCGTCCGTCTCGACCCCAGCCATATCTCCTTTTACCAGTTAACGCTGGAACCCAACACCTGGTTTCATAAATTTCCGCCAAAATTGCCGGATGATGAAACCATCTTCAACACGCAAAAACAGTGTCAAAAAATCTTGGCGGATCATGGCTACCGGCAATATGAAATCTCCGCTTACAGTAAACAAGGCCGGCAATGCCGGCATAATTTAAATTATTGGCAGTTTGGCGATTATTTAGGTATCGGTGCGGGCGCCCACGGAAAAATCAGCCAAAGCTTACCGCAAACTATTATCCGCAGTTTTAAACCTAAAAACCCCGAACAGTACTTAAACAGTTCGCATCAGAACGGCGGGGCCGACGCCATTGCTGTAGCGGAGTTACCTTTAGAATTCATTATGAACCATTTACGTCTGAAGCAGGGCTTTACTTTAGACGCTTATCAAGCGGCCACCGGTCTTACGATAGCTACGCTGGAGCCTGCTTTATCCGCTTGTGTGAAACAAAGCTTGCTTATCCAACACCATAATCACTATTATTGTTCAGAACAAGGCTGGAACTTTCTGGACAATATTTTAGAAAAATTCATTTCTTAATCCCTGCAAATTCACTACCCCTAATTATCATGCTTGATTATCAAAAAGACTTTATTTCCTACGCGCTGGAGTGCGGCGTACTAAAATTCGGCGAATTCCAGTTGAAGTCAGGGCGCAACAGCCCTTATTTCTTTAATACCGGTTTATTCAATACCGGAGCACAGCTCGGGAAGCTGGGACAATTTTACGCTCAAGCATTACTTCAATCCGGCATTAAACCGGATATTCTCTACGGCCCGGCCTATAAGGGTATCCCGTTGGTTAGCGCCACATCAATCGCCTATGCCGGTCTAACCGGCGAAGACATCCCCTTTGCTTTCAACCGCAAAGAAGCAAAAGATCATGGCGAGGGCGGCAGTCTGGTGGGCGCTCCGCTGCAAGGCAAGATACTCATTCTTGATGATGTGATTACCGCCGGCACTTCAGTCCGGGAGTCCGTCGACATCATAAAAAATGCCCATGCAACGCCGGCAGGCGTATTAATTGCTCTGGACAGGCAGGAAAAAGGCCAAAATGACATCTCCGCCATTCAGGAAGTTAAAGATCAATTTGCAATGCCGGTGATTGCAATCATAACCTTGGCAAATATTATTGAATATTTAACGGCTGATGCTGATGCCGAAACGTCTCCGCTCAATGAAATAAAAGCCTATCAGCGTCTTTACGGAATCTAAAAACACCCAAACTTGGCTGGAAAATAAAAATATCTTAAGCTAACAGTTCTTAAGATATAGACTACAATTACCCAAAAATTACCGTCATCTGACGATTGCATGGGCAGATATTGACTCCCCTCCTGCGTTGCTCTATTACAGCCATCCATGGGTTATGCAGGAGGCGGGTGGCGAGAATACCAAAAATAGGCGGTGCAGGAGCAATGGAACGGTGTGCCGACATTTCGACTAACTTATAAAATCATGTTTGCAACAAAAGGCGTACCATGAGGAATATGGAATTTAAACAGCAAATGCACGAATACTCGCAATGGCGTGCACAACTGGTTCAAGCTATAGAAATGTATCAGCAATGGCGTAGCCGCTATGGCATGAATGACCCTCACAGCACTGAAACGATACTGAATATTCTTAATGGCCTGCAATCAGACAAGATCACATTAGCTTTTGTTGCTGAATTCTCTCGCGGTAAAACCGAACTGATCAACGCCCTGTTTTTTGCTGAAACAGGCGTTAGATTACTCCCGTCCTCACCGGGGCGCACCACCATGTCGCCTACCGAGCTTTTTCATGATGAAAAGGACGGCAATTATATCCGTTTGCTGAATATCGAAAGCCGGCTTGAAGACATTCCACTGTCTGAGTTTAAAAAGAACCCCGATCGCTGGACCCGGATTGACCTTGACTGTAACTCACCCACGCAAATGCAGGAAGCGTTTAAGGAACTGGTCGCTACCAAGTTGGTTGATCGGGATGTTGCCGACAAACTGGGCCTGTGGAATGAACGTGAAGCGGCAGAGCAAGGCATTATCAATCCTGATAAAGTTGAAATCCCTTGTTGGCGCCATGCCTTGATCAGCTTTCCCCATCCGTTATTAAAAGAAGGCTTATCGATACTGGATACGCCCGGTTTAAATGCGCTGGGAACCGAGCCGGAACTCACCTTAAGCATGCTGCCCAGCGCCCAAGCCATTATTTTTGTGCTCGCTGCCGATACCGGCGTGACCAAAAGCGACCTGGAAATGTGGCACAACCATGTTTGTCATAATCGCGGCGGCAGCAAACAGGGTTTAGCGGTGGTGATGAATAAAATCGATGCGATGTGGGATGATCTTGCCGACGAAAACGGCTACGACGATTCCATACGCTCCCAAGTAAAAACCTCGGCGACTACTTTAAAAATAAACGAAAATGTCATTTTCCCAGTATCCGCCAAACAAGCCTTGCTTGCCAAAGTTAAAGCCGACGAAGCTTTGCTTGAAAAAAGCCGTTTGGCGGCATTGGAAACCTACCTTGCCACCGATATTTTAAAACAGCGCAAAAATATTCTGCTGACAACCATTACTCGCGACATTGGCTTTCTGGTTAACGAGTCGTCCAACTTAACCAGCACTTCATTGGAAAACGCCATTAAACAACTGGAGGAATTCAAAAAAATCGACTTTCAAAATCAGGATATGACCGGCAAATTAATGGCCGAAACGCGGGATCGACAGAATCTTTACATCGCCAATGTCGAAAATTTTCAGGCCAGCCGCCGGGTTTTTGCCGTTCAAGCCCAGGCACTGATTGATTCATTTGCCAAAGAGAAAGTAGATGCCATCATCAAAACCACCAAACACGATATGGCAAAGAGCCTGACCACCTACGGCATGAAGCAAAATATCCGCAAATTGTTTGATGACTTGCGTGATCTGCTGCAAGACTCTGTCGATATCACCAATGAAACCCGGCGCTTGGTAAAGGCGATACATAAAAAATTTAAGGATGAATACGGCTTTAAGGAAATCGAACCGCAGCTGTTTTCAATCAAACAATATCAAATTGAACTGGAACAGATTTTTGACGAAGGCGAAGCCTTCCGCTCCAGCGCCAAAACCACGATGTCAGAACAAAGCATTGTGATCAACAAGCTTTACAGCACACTGATCGCCAAAGCCAGAAATATACTTAGACAGGCGCATGCCGACGCTACAACTTGGAGTAACGGCGTTTTAACACCTTTGATGCATCAAATTAAAGATCATAAAAAACAAATTGAAGGCCGTTTGCAAATGCTGAGAAAGATTAACGAATCAAAAGGCAGCATTGTTGAAAACATTGCCAGTCTTGAAGCGGAATTGGAGCCGTTAACACGGCAACTAGATGAATTAACCACGATTATTAATGCCATGCGGCTGAATGCCGATATAGAAATTACCCATTAACAGCCCAATGTGCTGTCCTGCGATCAGGAGAGGAAACATTTTCTATAGAACAAACAAGCAAATACCTCATGGTTAGGCTTAGCCGCGTTTAAACTCGTTTTAATCTATTTGCCCCTGCCGGCATCCATAATCGTTAATGCCTTCGCGATACATTCATCCCTCCATCTCAATCTTCCGAAACGTCAAATTGATTCGCGGCGTTTTCAGTTTCTTGGTTTTTGGCACCGAATGCATCCAATGATGCTGCAAGGTTCCGGCCATCACTAACAAGTCGCCGTGACCCAAAACTATATCCAGTTTCTCTTTGGTTCTTTTATGATGCAGCTTGAATAAGCGCTGATCGCCCAGACTCAATGACGCAATCACCGGGTTCAAGCCCAGCTCTTTTTCATCGTCGGCGTGACAGCCCATCGAGTCTTTACCATCACGGTACAAATTGGCTAACACGCTATTGAACGCGCATTGACATTGCTGTTCCACTCTCTCCCTGATTGCCTGTAACGCCGGAGTCCACGGCGTCGGCTGATGATTGCCCCCCGAATACCGGTACCAGGCATCGCTATCGCCATACCAGCACATCAGGCGCGGCACATTAACCCACCGGCCGTAAATAAAAAGGGCCTCTTCCTGCCAGACAAGATCGGCTTGTAACCGGGCAAACAACCGATCGGATTCCGGCAAGCTGTAAAAATTGTTGAGTAAATAAAGCTCGCCATCCAAAGGAGCAAGGTTGGTTCCTGGATTTACCACGTCAAAAAAGTAATCGATGTCTCAAGAATAAAACAATTTAATCCCGTTCAGCTTTGCTTGCCAACACCGGCTGATCCAATAACCGATTCAACCAAGCCTCTGCCGTCGCACGATTGGTCTTCAGCACGCTATTCGGAAAAAAACCGAATCCCACTATTAACAATGCCGACACGCACAATAGCGTCAGTTCGCGAGGACGTAAATCCTGCACTTGTTTAACGTCGGTCCGGGTGACGGGGCCGAAGAAGGCGCTACAAGTAAAGGACAACATATAAGCCGCACTGAGTATCGCTCCGATCAGTGCGGCGATGCTGATGCCGGGATGTGCAAGCATGGTACTGACAATCAGCAATAATTCGGCCGGAAACCCGCTGGTTCCGGGTAGCCCTATGCTGGCCAGCGCGAATAAAAAATAAAAACAGGTCAATCGCGGCATCACTTTAGCCAGGCCGCCCAGATGGATAGTTTCGGTACTGCCCAATCGATGCTGGATAAAACCGGCCACCAGCATCAGGGAACCGGCCACCATCGTGAAATTCAGCAATTGAAAAATCGCGCCTTGTATGCCTTGCATAGTCAAAGATGCGACGCCGACGATAACCAAGCCGACATGGCTGACGCTGGCATAAGCCAGCAGGCGGCGCAAGTTGGTTTGCTGCAGCGCAATCAACGCGCTATAAACCAGCGTGATCGCGCCGAGTATACCCAGCACCCAGCTGTATTGAACGGCGGCGGAAGGCGCCAGCGGCATCGCGAAACGAATGATGCCGAAAGCGCCGAGTTTCAAGCCGGTCAACAGCGCGGTTAACTGCGCCGGGCCTTCCATCGCGACGGTAGGCAGCCAGGTATGAAACGGCGCCAAAGGCGTTTTAACGGCAAAACCGAGTAATAATAATAAAAACACCAACGCTTGCAGGTTATCCGGCAAGGGCGTTGCCAATAATACCGGCAAGCTGAAAGCCATATCTTGCGGAACACTGCCGCCCGTTGCGGTGGCATGATTGACCGCCAGTATGATAATTGCAAACAGTAGCGGCACACCGCCAAACAGCATAAACAAGGTGTATTTTATCGCCGCGCTGCGCCGCTCCGAGCCTATTCCCCATAAGCCGATTAAAAAGAAAATGGGCGGTAAAGTCAGTTCCCAGAACAAAAAGAACAGCGCCATATCCAGCGCCAGAAATACGCCGAGGGTAATGCCTTCCAATGCCAGTAATAAGGCAAAATGCAATCGGGTCAGGTGTTGCACCGAATTCCATGACGCGATGATCGCCATTAACGTCAACAGCGCAGACATCGGCAAGAACAATACTGCTATA
The DNA here is from genome assembly GCA_044426515.1 of Methylococcaceae bacterium. GTDB lineage: Bacteria > Pseudomonadota > Gammaproteobacteria > Methylococcales > Methylomonadaceae > Methylobacter_A. The sequence continues at coordinate 82,598 of JAUGSS010000008.1, forward strand.
CCGTCGACGCCAATCAGGTATTCAATATTCAGCCGGGGTATCCAGGCGTAGTGTTCAACTAATTGAAAGTTATTGCCAAGATCGGCATCAAACCGCTGTACCGCAACGCCTGTTGCGATTAATTCCAGCATAGCAAGCAACAACGCAATATTCTTAGCCAGACGGATGTTGCGGATACCCGCGACAACAACCGCACCCAATAACGGCAACAAAATAATCAGGCTTAAAACAGGAAAACCGGCATTAGTCATGTTGACCGTCCTTGGTAACGACGCCGGTACCGTGCATCGGATATTGCTTGCCGATAGCGGCTGCATCCTGGTCGATAAAATTCAGCCACGGCGTCGTGTAAAAGCCGGTGCCGATCAGCAACAGGCAAATCACTGCGGTGATAATACGCTCCTTCCTAACCGGGTGGTGCGCGCAGCTGTAAGGTTGAGCCGCACGTTTAGGGGCCGCCATAAAAATCTGTTGAAAAGCCCATAACAAGAACGCCGCAGACATAACGTTACCGAGCAAAATGGCGATGGCAAGCAGCCAGCCGTCTTCCTCAATAATCCCTTCAACCAGTAGATGCGCCGCATCGAACCCCGGCGTACCGGGCATAACCATCGTGCTCAACGCGGAAATCAAAAACAGCAATGCCAGCGTGCCGTTGGTATCGAACAGCCCGCCCAGGCGCGGCAGATAAGCGGTTCGGCAACGCTCATAAATCAGGCCGACGCTGAACAACATCCCCGCCGTAGCCAAGCCGTACGCCACTGACAGCAATAAACTGCCCTCCAAGCCGTTCTCATTAAAGCAAAAGGTGCCGATGACCAGCATACCCGTTTGGCTGATAACGGCAAAAGCCAGTAATCGGCGAATATTGATTTGCATCAGCGCCAGCAATGCGCCGTAGAAGATGCTGATCAGGCCCAGCGTCACCACAAATCCGGACCATTGTTCGGCAACGCCGGGCACCATCGGCAAAATGAAACGAATCAGCGCATAAATGCCCAGTTTCAATCCAACCAGAAAAATGGCCGCACTGGCGACCGTGCCTTGCTCAGCCAACACCGGCAACCAACCGTGAAACGGAAATAACGGCATGCGGATCGCAAAACCCAAAAACAGCAGGATAAAAATTAATATTTCGTCATTTAAATAGGCGTTATTTTGTTTTAGTGTCAGCCAATCGAAAGTCAGCGCATGCTCGGCATCGATTAAGCCGAAAGCCAGCAGCAAAAAACCGGCCAGGGTCATCAGCAAGCCGCTGACCCAATATTGCAGCAATACCACGACGACCCAGCGCCGGTTTTGCCCGGTTCCGGCATGAGCCGTCAGCAGCGCCACAGGAATCAGTTCCAACACGGACCATAGCCAAAACTGCATCACATTCAGCGCGGCAAAAGCGCCGATCAATACGGTTTCATAACCCAACAGGCAGCCGATAAACAGCCGGTCGGTCGCATGCCGGGTAATCAAGGTATAAATTAACGCCAGCAAGGTTAGTACTGCGGTTAGCGGGATAAATAAAATATTGGTTCCGTCAACACCGACGCGGTAGCTGAGCCCGGCAAAATGCGCCTGTTCAACCAAGTGAATGCCGGGGCTGGCAGAATCGAAAACAGCCAGCAGATAAATGCTAAGCAATAAGGTCAACAGCGCTCCGGCAAAACCGAAACGCAACGCAATAATCGATGACCGTGAAAACAGGATAGCGACCGTGGCCGCCAGCGGAACCAGCGTCAGCATAGTCAGCAGCGGGAAAGCCGCCGATGCCGACCAGGGAGTAACAGTAATATCCATCAGGAGTAAGTTCGCTTATAAAAACTTAAAAAAATTATCACCACGAAGGACATGAAGCTTTATTCTTCGTGCCTTCATCGTGAATAAATCACTTTTAATCGCCAGCTGCGGGTAATAGACAGTTACCATCGGCGCCTCAAAATGCAACGAGCAATGTTATAAACACAAACAACACCAGATAGCGGGGTCTGAGCACCGATTGTTCAAACTTGTTGGCGATATGTCCGAGCCGGCGGCCGTAATTGATTGCATTTTTGCCGATGCCGCGCAAGACAAAGCGGTCTTCAAACCAGTGCAGGACGGCCGCCATCCATTCGGTGAGCTTTCCTGCCAGACCGCTGCCTTGGGCAAAACCATCGGATTCATTATCCAGGTGAGCGCCGATCATCCGTTCCTCCAGTTGCGCCAGCGACGATATTGTCCGGATTGCGGGAGCCGGCCCTCCCATCATTCGGTCAACAATATGATCGTCAAAATAACTCAAATCGTGGGCTAAGCAGCGCACCGGCTTGACCAGCGCCCAATCGGTAATCTGGTCCAGCCAGAAACGCTGTAAAGAAGCGACATAGATCCAGGCCGGAACGCTGCATTGCGGGATTTCGGCATTCAATCCCCGCACATTATGCATCAGCGATGGCGCAGTCAGGAATTGATAGCCGCGGACTACCGCATGAGCGCAAAGATGCCATCCGGCCAGCCGCCAAAAGCCCAAGCCGCATTCCAAAAATATCAGGCCCAATTGGCCGGATACGGCAAAAATCAACGAGCTTTTAACATCGGTCTGGGTCAGGCCAACCACAAAAGCATAAACCGCCGTTATCAAGCCCACTATGGCGACCACGGCCATAGCCAATGGCGCATGTTCAAAAACCGGCCGTAGCAAAATGATCAGGTAGACGCCGGCATGCACCATGACCGCGCCGTAAAATACCGCACTTGACGGCGTAGGCCCCTCCATTGCTCTGGCCAGCCAAGGAGTGAACGGCAGCTGCGCCGATTTGGCAAAGGCGGCGACCGCAAAGCACAGCGCAATTGAAGTAGCCTCGCCTGGAGTCAACTGTACCAATGCAGCATTGATAGTGCTCCAGTTAACGCTGCCAACCCAGGCGTAGCTTAAGCCGACGCCCAACACAAACGCTGCATCGCCGATACGATTGGTAACAAAGACGCGCGTCGCATTGGCGGCGGCAACCGGTCGATCATAGGCGTAAGCTATCAAAAAATAGGAGCATAACCCCGCAACTTCCCAGCCGATAAAAGTGCCGGCCGCGTTACCCGATAACACCAGCAGCAGCATGGCCGAAGCAAACAAGCTTAGGATAAAAAAGAAGCGGTGATAACCCGCTTCCCGGTGCATATAGTTAATTGAAAAGTGGATGACGATAGCCGACAGCATTGAAAACAGCGCCGCCAAACGAACATTAAAACCGGTAGTGATAAAGTTTAGTTGTATGTCCAGCGTATCGCTGCTCAGCCAATGGCCTACATTATAGGAACCGGCATTTTTACCCAGCAAATCCGCAGTCAGCAAAGTCAAAGCCAGTAGAGTGGACATAATTATCGCCCAGCTTGCAATATCTGCCGTTACGGTTTCATCGGCTTCCCCGCTGATTGCACCGAACAGGTGCCCGAGGCCGATAGCCGAAGCGGCGGCCAATGGCATTAAAGGAATTAAAACGACTAAGGCATCCATTAATTAAACTCCCGGCAACATGTCAGGCTGCTTAATCAACACCGGCGCTACCGGCAGAGCCTGATCCCGGTAACAATCCGGTGAATTATCGCGAACCGGCAAATCTTTTACCTCGGCTTGCCAAAGCACAAAACCCGCATCCGTTTGAAACGAGAAAATCTTGCCGCTGTCCGGGTCTTTAGCGCTGAGCTGCACCCAGCCGCCCGCCACCAGTTCCCGTATACTTTCCTGCCGATGGTAAATTTGCTCCAGCACCGATGTTTTAGCCTCAACCATAATCAAAAGACGCATCGGCTCGTGGATCTCAACCATTTGCTGAGGCAAGCCCGTGCGTAAGTCACTGTTCGCTCCTTCCATGACGCCGAAAAAACCGGTGACGTTATGCGGCACCTTAGAACCGCAGCCAAAGCGTTCGTTATTAACGGTGGAAAAATAATATTCCAGATTAATGCCCGCGCCCACCGGGGTCACCGCCAGCAAAATACCTTCCAGCACTTTACCGTCAGGATCTTGAGTCGGATCGTAGGAAATCAGAAATACCCGGCGGTCAAAAAAAGCGCCTTGCGTCAATGAACGCCGACCCACTACCGCAGAGGCATTAGTGGCATGGCCCAGTTCAGGACGAGCCTGGGAAAAATCGGCGGCGCGCTGTTCCATATGCGTCAAGGCTTGCTCCGGTGACGGACTGCGCGGAGCCGAAGCCAGCCGGCGGCAGCGTTCGTGCGCTGACATCTGCTGTGCGTGTCGTAACTCCTGCTGTAATTTGTTTAACCCGGCCAATCGTTCGGCCGGAAGCTGATCAAGATCATACCAACTGATTTCTTCATTGCAGGTGTTATGCTCAGAACCGATAAACCAAGTGTCGGACGGGATAGCGATGCCGCGTTCCGCTAACAGCCCGCGTATTTCCGGGCGATTAGCCATCGCCGCAAACACGCGGGCATTCGGCCCGCCATGCCGACCGCTACAGGCGCCGCAATCGTAAGCCGCCAAATGCGGGTTATTCTGGCTGACCGAACCGTGCCCCATCAGCACGACCAATTCCGAAAAGCCGTAGGTCAAACCGGTGTTGCGCAAAAAGCCTGCAACCCGGTCGGCCTGTTCGTTATCGGTAAAACCCAGTTTTGGGCGCTCCGACGAAGCAATATTCGTCTCATCGGTAGACGTAAACAGCAGCTGCGTCTTAATTTCAGGAGAAACTAACCGAGCCACGCCGGCAACCAAGCTTTGCTGGGATTTGGGCAACAGCGATTTAGCCAGCAGGCCGGCGAAAGCAAGCGGCGCAAACACATCGATAACCGGGTGCGACAACAACAGATTACGACGCAAGCCCTGATGCACCTGCCTGGCAAGCCATTGACTCAACTGACGCCCGCGGTTGTGCTCGAACAATACGCGTTCGTTGCCCGGCCTGGGCAGTTCCTGGACTTCGTGCGCAGGCGTCACCACTACCGGACATAGCGGCGTTACCTTGCTGTCGCCCAGGCCCTTGTAATTCATCGCAACGCCGAAAAATCCGGCGGCGCCCAGCGTTTCAATAGCGGGATTGAGCTCTTCAAGATGGCGGCGAAAACCTTCCTCACGGTCGTCCATGCAGAAGATGATTTGCGCGTCGGGACGGTCTCCTCGTTCGGCCCAGCGACCGCGGCGATGATTGGCGCGCACCGCCTGGAAAAAATCCTCCCGATAATGATGCTCGTAAGCAAGCAGCCAGACTTTACTGCGCTCGGCCTGAGGAAATTCATCCAGCACCGCCAACAGGGCCTGCAAATTTTGTGCGTCCAGTTGTTCCAGGTCGGAAGCGGTAAGCTCCAGATGCTGACATAAACGAAACAAACGCCAGCCGCTGTTATGCGGCGACGACTGCATGGATGCAGGAGGTAGAGCAATGCAGGGAGCGATTGCCGGGTGGATGACTACAGGGTGTTTATCCGCCAACGGACTGCATTGCCAAGTCCAAATCAGGTCGGCAAGTTGCTGCCAATCGGTACGGTCATAACGTTCGGAACCGGCATGTAAAGTCAGCGATTCCGCCCGGTGAGCCAGATATTCCGGCAAATCGCCCTGGTACAAACGACTGCGCACCATAAATTCCGACAGGTTCTTACGAAAATAGCCGTGAATCGAGCTCAGTTTGGCTTCGATTTTCCAGGTGTCGCGGCAAACCTGATTCAGCCAGAGCCGGTCCAGGGTCAGTCGAATAGCCAGATAATCGGCCAGCGTCGGCGCTGCATCGTTGGCCGCATAATAGTTAGGGTGATGCTGCCTCCAGTTGATCAGCCCCGACCAGCCGGGTATTTCCAGAGCCAGTCGGCGTAGATAGCCTTCCCATTGATTTTGCGGTATTTCCAGATGGCTCAGTTGCAGGATGATGGTATCGACCGCGTCTTCGGGCAATTCGGCGATAATCTGTTGCCAGTCGCGTAACTCATGCAAAAAGGGATTTGCATCATACTGAGCCGTTGCCCGCCAAGCGGCATACAGGCCTAAGCGGTTGCGCTCGGGCAATTGCCATGCCGCCACGCCTTCATCCAGCCCTGATGCGCAAAAGCGTATCAGTTGCGAACGGATGGCATCGAGAATGTCTATGCCGCTCAATGCCAGAATAAACCCTCGCAAACTGATATTGCCGCCGACTTCGCCCAACAGTTGAGCCAATGCCTCGCCTGCCTGCTGTTGCATTTGCAGATGTATTGTGGGAGCGGCTTCAGCCGCGACGGCATTCGAGGCTAAGGCCGCTCCCGCATTACTATTTTGCTGAAGCCAGTCTTCGGCTTGTTCCAGCGACAAATCCAGCATATTTTCGGGATGCAAGGCCGCTTGTTCCAAGCCGAGCTTGGTTAAAATATTTTCCCATAAGTGCCGGATAACATTGCTGTCGGCTGCAAGCAAGCGCCGGCGAACCGGCTCCGGCACATCGGCTTGCAACGCATCCAACGCCGATAATTCTTCAATTTCCCAGTTCAGCCGGCTGACACTGACCGCCTGTAAATCGAACAACAGTGCAATGCGGTAAATGGCCTGCCGGGTGATGGTCCGGCTTTTCAATGCGCAAACGATTTGCTCCGCCTGCAAGTTCGGGCATTGTGCAAACGCGGCGGACAGGTCATTCTCATCAATGCGCCCCTGCCGGTAAAACTCCCGGTTTCGCGCTTCGGGAAGATAACAGTTAATACCGGTTAAAGCTTCGAACTCAGCCAGCGCCTGATCAAACGGCAGATGCTGAAAGCCATGCAAGGTATTGTGATGCACGAAATCGAGGATCGGCGCCTGTCCGGGCAGAACGTGGTCCAGATGATTTAGCGTAGCGGTGATCTGTTCGCGTAAATTGTGTGGCTCTTGCATCTTGTTATTGGGAGTTTTATTTAAAATTCAGCACACGGATAAGCACAGATTCTCCTTCCCGGCGCATAAGCGCGCGTGGCGATTCTATAAAATCGGTGTCAATCTGTTGTATCGGTGTCATCCGTGTGCCATTACTATAAAATCCGTTGCCTGATCTCAGTGTTCATCTGGCTGATAGTTGCTGCGGACAAATCAAGCAACGGAGCCGGCAGCAGACCGAACAACACAATGCCGCCAACCAAAATTCCGGCAGCCAACAACTCCGGCGCTCTTAAATCTTCAAGCTGCTGCATTTGCGGTTTGGTCGGCCCGGTAAATAACAGGCTGATGGTGCGTACCGCGTAGGCGGCTCCGATTAAAATACTGACGCTGAAAAATACCATTAAGGCCATGCCCAGGCCGATACTTGGGAATATCCGGAAACTGCCGATCAGGGTATGCAATTCGGCAATAAAACCCGCCGAACCCGGCAGCCCCATCGCCGCCAGCAAGGTTAAGATCAGGAATAGGGCAAAACGCGGCATCACCTGAATCAACGAGCTGTAATCCTGAATGTTGCGAGTATGAGTGCGTTCATACAGCAGGCCGACCAACAGAAACAGCGCACCGGCAATCAGGCCGTGCGCGGTCATTTGCAACACCGCGCCGGTAATGCCCGCCTCATTCAAGGTCGCAATGCCCAGCAAAACGATGCCCATATGGCTAATTGAGGAATAAGCCACCATCGCTTTAAGATCGCTTTGCCGCCAAGCCAGCAGACCGCCATAAAGCATGCCGAACAGTCCCAGAAAAATCAGGACCGGTTGCAACAGTAAGGCCGCCTCCGGCAGCATCACCACGGCCCTGATCAAACCGTAAGCGCTCATTTTCAGCAAAATGCCGGACAGCAAAATACTCACCGGACTGGGTGCTTCGACATGCGCCAGCGGCAACCAGCCGTGCAGCGCGAAAATCGGCATTTTAACGCCAAAACCGATCACAAAACCGAGCAGCACCAAAACCTGCTCAACTCTCGGCATGTCTTGCGCCGCTTGATGCATCGAAGACATTAAAGAACCGCCGTGTTCAAGATCGTATTGACTGACCGCCAGCAAGCTGATCAGCATAAAAATCGAGCCGCCCATCGTGTACAGCACAAAATTCAGGCTGGCCGCATGCCGCCGTTTGCCGCCCCAGCGGCCAATCAGGAAGAATAGCGGGATTAAAGTCACTTCCCAGAAGATATAGAACAAGGCCCAATCCTGAGCCAGGAACACGCCCAGCATGCCGAATTCAAGCAACAATATGCAAATATGGTAACCCTTGATACTGTGAGATACGCTGAACGAAGCCAGCAATGCTATTGAAGTAAGCAAGGTCGCCATTGCCAGCATCGGCATCGATAAGCCGTCTACGCCCAAGGCATAAGCGCTGCCCAATTTAGGGTTAAGAGGATAATATTCATTAAGCTGCAAACCCGCATCGTGCGCGTTATAAATGCTTAGCAACCAACAGACCAATAAAAACGCGATAGAGGTAAACAGATTGGCGATGTAGCGGATTAGTTGAATATTTCGGCCGGGCGTTAAAGCCAAGAGCAAGACCCCGGCAGCCGGAGTCCAGAGCAGTATGCTGAGTATCCCCATGGTTTTTAGTGTTCCTTATGCTCTTTTATCTGGTAGTTTCAAGGGTTAGCAATTGTACGTTAAGGTCGAGGTAGAGCAAGCATTAACCTAATAGTCTTTATAATATTTTTTACCCGCGACGGTAGGCTGTAACCATTGCAGAAGCCAAAAAACCGGCCAAGTTATTGCGCGCACGCTGCAAATCGTATTAATGGACGAGTTTAACATTGCAACCTTTCACTATCCTTTCAAAGTCGATACAGAACAAAAAAAGCCGCGAATTTCGCGGCTTGTATGGGATATTGAAACGGGATGATACGGCGGATTGCACCTGAACCTATATTAATTATGTAATAAATTGATTTATATTGAGTTATATTAATATGTCCTGCCTGGTTGTACACCCTTTGGTACACCTTGTTGGCAAGTGTACTCTGAAAGCTGGGGTAAATTGCCATCGTATATGGAACAATTAAGATATACCAACGGAATTACTCCGAAAACGCCGGCACCCGCTCAGGTCACTGCCATTAAGTTAAGGAAACGCCATTAAAAACAAAGCCTTTTACATTTATAAAAATTGAACAGCTGTAGATACTCTCTTAAAACACAAGCCCAAATTTGCAAAATTCATGACAATTATTATGAATTTGCTTCAACAGGAAAGGTGTAAAAACGAGTCCCATCAAATTCTTTTTTAGCTTTTAACATGCCATGGATGGCGTGTAAAA
>JAUGSS010000116.1:0-12406 GCA_044426515.1 Methylococcaceae bacterium
CGAGTTGCTTGAGGTTAAAAGCCGCAAGTTGGGCGGAGTTACCGCGCCTCCTGACGGTTTGTATTTGGGAGCGGTTTATTATCCCGAACATTACGGTATTGCCAAACATCCGGTGTTTGACAAATTGCCGGCTGATGCCAAACGGCATGATTAAGAGCATTTGTCCGGAATCGACTCATCGTTGCCCGGAAAGCGGCGTTGTTCCCAAAAACGTCTGTATGCGCGCCTTGGAAATTAAGGCGCGCGCGGCACGCCCTACTTAAAACCTAATCCAAATTTATGCAAGCTATTGAAATCCCCGTCTGGCCTTACGTTTACGGCCACCCCTCCGGCTCCGGTAAAATTCGCAGCTTAGCCGAAGACTTTATCGTTACCGAAAATCTGTCCTTTGAACCCTCAGGTTCGGGTGAACATGTTTTTTTACAAATAGAAAAGAAAGGTGAAAATACCGAGTATGTCGCCCGGCAATTATCCAGGTTCGCCAATGTCAGGCAACGCGATGTCAGTTACGCCGGCCTAAAAGACCGCTACGCCGTCACCAGCCAATGGTTCAGCGTCTGGTTGCCGGGAAAAGCCGACCCGGACTGGACTCAATTTGACTCGGACAGTATGAAGGTGCTGCACGCCGTTCGCCATGCCCGAAAGCTCAAGCGCGGCGTGTTGTCGGGCAACTGCTTTAAACTGACAGTTCGCGACTGGCAAGGCGATAAAGCAAAAACCATTCAACAGCTGGAGCAAATTAAAACCGGTGGCATCGCCAATTATTTCGGCTCGCAGCGCTTTGGCAATGAAGGGCAAAATGTCAGCAAGGCTTTGGCAATGTTTCAGGGAACGAAAGTGGGACGTGAGCAGCGCAGCATCTATTTATCGGCAGCCCGGTCTTATCTGTTCAATCGGATTTTAGCTTATCGGGTGACACAAAATAACTGGAACCAGCCGGTAATCGGCGACACTTACCAATTTGACCTGTCGCACAGCTGTTTTCAGTCGGATCAGCCGGATACTGAAATCATCAGGCGGCTGGCGGCAAAAGAAATTCATCCTACCGGCGTATTATGGGGCAAAGGAAATGCCGATGTTTCAGCCGATGCTCTTAAAATTGAGCAAACCATTATCGACGAGTATGAGTTACTGGCTCAGGGTTTGATAGCGAGCGCCGTTGATCGGGATAGACGCGCATTAAGAGTTAACGTGCAGGATTTACAATGGCGATTTGTTGGTGACTCCATACTGGAACTTTGTTTTACCTTAGCTGCGGGAAGTTATGCGACGTCGGTGTTGCGGGAAATTATCCAGTCAAATTGAAGAAAATCATCCCCCTATAATGAACATGCCAATTAATTGTCGATTTATTGGCATAGCTTCCGAAAACAATGCTTAGCAATATGCCAACCTAATGTCGAATAAAGATATTTTTAAAATGGCACTGCTTATGCTTGAGACAAGATAAATTAAATTCCTCAACAACTTTTCAGGAGCACGGTCATGACAACGCAAAACTCAAATACAGTAGATTCATCCTGGACGGTGTTTATCGAAATCCTAAGCGATGAGTTCACCGCGAGAACCGGCTTCGGGGTCTATGCCCATATCACGCCGCTGGATGTCAATCAGGCTTATCAACAATATCAGCAGCGCAATGCGCCGATGCGGTTATTCGTCCGTGAATATGTTCGATCCTATGTTTAGCTATTTGCGTTCAGTAAATTTTGTCCAGCGCAAGCGGTTGGCATTACTGACCACCGTCACCGAGGATAACGCCATAGCCGCACCGGCAATCATCGGGTTTAATAAAACGCCGAATAGCGGATACAACAAACCCGCCGCGACCGGAATGCTGACGGTGTTATAAAAAAAGGCGCCGATCAGGTTTTGTTTGATATTGATAACCGTCGCTTTAGATAATTCAATGGCTTCAGGCACTTTCAGCAAGGAGCCCTGCAAGATAACCACATCGGCGCTTTCGATAGCCACATCGGTGCCGGTGCCGATCGCAAAACCGACATCGGCCTGAGCCAATGCAGGCGCATCATTAATACCGTCGCCAACCATGCCGACGATCTCGCCCGCTAATTGCAATTCTTTAACCACCGCGGCTTTATCCTGAGGCAACACCTGCGCCCGCACTTCGGCAATACCCGCCTGTTCGGCAATCGCATCAGCGGTTATTTGATTGTCCCCGGTCACCATGATGATGCGCACACCCTGCTCTTTCAGCACTTGCACCGCCTGCGCCGAATCTTTCTTGATCGGATCGGATACGGCAATAATGCCGACAATATGATTATCCACGGCCAGCAGCATCGGCGTTTGACCCAAGGCCGACAACGCCTCCAGCCGATGACTAAAGAGCGCAAAGTTAACGCCTTGCTCATCCATCAGCGCCTTGTTACCGAACAATACGCTCCGCTCGTTGATCATCGCCTTCACGCCATGACCGGCTACAGCGGCAAATTGTTTAACTTTTTCCAATTTGATTTGGCTTTCCGCAGCGGCCGCTAAAATGGCCGCCGCCAACGGGTGTTCCGAACCTGATTCAATACTCGCCGCCCATTGCAGTACTTGCTCTACGCTAATATCGGCCGCTGCTTCGACAGCCGAAACCGTGGGTTTGCCTTCGGTTACCGTGCCGGTTTTGTCGAGTATCAAGCAGGTTAATTTACCCGCCGTTTGCAAAGCTTCGCCCTTGCGAATCAAAATCCCCGATTGGGCGGCTCTGCCCACCGCCACCATCACCGAAATAGGCGTCGCCAAACCCAAAGCACAGGGACAGGCGATAACCAGCACGGTCATTGAGGTGACAAAAGCATAACCCAATGAAGGCTCCGGCCCGAAAGCATACCAAAGCATAAAAGTCAGCATTGAAAACACCACCACAGCCGGCACGAAAACACTGGAAATTTTATCTGCCAGACGGGCGATTTCAGGTTTGCTGCTTTGTGCTTGGCGGACGCTTTTAATAATCTGCGCCAGCGCGGTATCGCGGCCGATACGGGTTGCGGTAAACAAAAAACTGCCGGTCTGGTTCATGGTTCCGGCCACCACTTGGGCTCCCACGGTTTTTTCAACCGGCAACGACTCGCCGGTCAGCATCGACTCGTCAACGCTGGAATGCCCTTCCAGCAACACGCCGTCAACAGCAATTTTCTCGCCGGGCCTGACTCTTAAAGTTTCGCCCAAACCGACTTGCTCGATGGCAATATCCATTTCCTCGCCATTCCTGACCACGCGCGCCGTGCGCGGCTGCAAACCGATCAGCTGCCGAATCGCGCTGGAGGTTTTGCCTCGAGCCAATGTTTCCAATCCGGAGCCCAAATTAATAAAGGCCAAAATCATCACGGCCGCTTCAAAATAGGCATGTTTCGCCAGAGACGGCAGGGTACCGTAATAATCGATAACAATGCAGGAATATAGCCACGCCGACCCCGTACCCAAAGCAATCAAGGTATCCATGTTAGCTTGTCCGAGCGTTAAAGATTTGTACGCACCGGTATAAAAATGCAGGCCTGAATACATCATAATGCCTAAGGTGATGAGAGCAATTTCCGGCCACACCCATAAACCTGCCGATGAACCAATTTCCGGCAACCAGCCAAAATGCTCGGCGGCCATCAACGATAGTCCGAAGACTGCCGCTACGGCGGCTTTTTTCATCAGTTGCCGGTAGCGTTGCAGCTCTTGTTCTTCCTGCTCGGAGGGATCTTCAAAGCCCTCCATCACCGCCGCATCGTAACCGGCTGCTTTAGCGGCCTGCTTTAACAGTTCAGGGTCGGCATGGCCTTTAACCACGGCGGAATGATCGGCGAAATTGACGCTGACTGAAGTCACTCCGTCAACCGCCGCCAACGCACCCTCAACGGCGCTGACGCAACCTGCGCAACGCATGCCTAAAATGGATAACCGTACTTCATTGGCAGTCTTGGTACTCATAAAATCCCTCGATGTATTACGATGTCTCTACGGTAAAACCTGCGTCATTAATAGCGTCGGCAATAACATCCAGGCTGGTTTTTTCAGCATCGAACTCAACATTAACTTCGTTGTTTTTGCTTGATGCATTAACCGACAACACACCGTCGATAGCTTGCAGCTTACTCGTTACATTGGCTTCACAGCCCCCACATTTCATACCGGTAACAGTTAACGATACGGATTCAGTCATTTCAGTCCCCTCTTGCTCGATAGAGCCATTGTTATTAACAGGCATAAGTGAAACTTATATCATACTCGACTGATAGTCGATAATCATGGTATAAATTCGGTTATATAGGGAGTAACTCTACGCTTTTACGCCCCTTAGGCAAACCCAACCCTCACCTACAAACATTTAAATCCAACATCTCAAGCAATTAAAATGGCAGACATTATAATCGGGCGGCAACAGATTTTTGACCAAAAGCTGAATATTTACGCCTATGAGCTCCTTTTCAGAGGCAATGATTTTGACCTTAATTATAAAGATTCCGCTACGCGAGCAACCAACCAGGTTATTACCGACACTATTTTAGAAATTGGACTCAACACCATCGTGGGGCAGCATAAAGCCTTCATTAATTTTACGACGCAAAACATTCTGGACAAAACACCGCTATATCTCCCTAAAGACCGGATTGTTATTGAGGTGCTCGAGAACGTTGAAATTGATTCAAGAATCGTTGCCAACTTAAAAGAACTATCAAAACTAGGCTATATCATTGCCTTGGATGACTTTGTCTTTTCTGAGGATTGGACGCCGCTGGTGGAATTTGCCGACATTATCAAACTGGATATTCTGGAAATGGGCGAGTCCAAGACACGAGCGCTGATAAAACAACTCAAATCCTACAATGTCCAGTTGCTCGCAGAAAAAGTAGAAACCTACGCCGAGTACCAATACCTCGTCGAACTGGGCTGTAATTATTTCCAGGGTTTCTTTTTCAACAAACCCAATATAGTTTCCGGCAAACGTTTGAGTGTTAATCAAACGGCCGCCATTCAATTGTTAAACACGGTTAACAACCCGGATGTTGAATTTGAAGACCTGACCAAGATAATATCCCTGGATGTCGGCCTCAGCTATAAACTGCTGCACTATATCAATTCCGCGTTTTTCGCGCTGCCCAACAAAGTCTCGTCCATTAACCATGCTATTTCTTATCTGGGCTTAAAAGAAGTAAAACGCTGGATCAATATATTAACGCTGGCATCCTTATCCAACAAACCGGAAGCGGTCATGCAAAACGCGTTGGTCCGCGGCAAAATGTGCGAAGAGTTGGCTAGCCTGAGCGGCGACAAATCAGACAATTTTTTTCTAATCGGCATCTTGTCCAACCTGGATAGCCTGCTGGACATATCGTTAGATGAAGCGCTCAGCCAATTGCCTTTGGCCGACGATATTGTTTCCGCCATTTTGCACAAGAAAGGACTCGGCGGCGAAGCGCTTAAGTGCGTTATTAGTTATGAACATTGGAATATTTCATCAATATCATTTAAGAATATCGACCAATCCATCATCGGCGATGCTTATATTAAAAGCATAAGCTGGGCAAAAGACGTTATGGGTAATATAAATTAACTATGTCGCTAAATACAATTACCAACCAAACCATTGCCCTTGCCGGCATTGCCCAGTCAGCGGCGCTGGTTCAACAACTGGCAACAACCGGCAGCGCCGACTCAAGCGCTCTTGAAGCCGGCATTGCCAGCCTTTTTATTAGCGATGAGCATGGCGCAGCCAATGTTTACGGCGGCTTATCCGGTCTTAAGTTGGGACTTGAACAGCTTAACGAGCAAATGAACGGCCTCAAAATTGCCAATCCCGAACAGGCGCGCTATGCCGCCTCGCTGGTTTTTCTGGAGAGTCAATTGTCCAAGCAGCCGGCCATGCTAAAAACCATTTTCGCAGGCATTGAACGCGCCCAGGCGCAATCGGAACATTTCGGCCTGCTGCATGAAAATGTACTGGCGAATCTCGGCGACATCTACCACACCACCATCAGCACCCTGCAACCGAGAATCATGGTCAACGGCGAGCAGGAATTCTTATCCAGACCCGACATCGTCAATAAAATACGCGCCTGCCTGCTGGCCGGAATACGCTCAGTCATTCTTTGGCGACGCTGCGGAGGCAGCCGCTGGAAGTTTCTGTTTTACCGTAAAAAAATTCAGGCCGAATTACAAATCCTGCTGCAAAAGCTTTAACAATCAGCATGACTGCTCTTATCGAAGCCGAGCATCTGTCCCGCTATTACGGCCGCCATTGCGCCGTTAACGATGTCAGCTTTACCCTGACCAAAGGCGAAGTGCTCGGTTTTTTAGGCGCCAACGGCGCCGGTAAAACCACCACTATGCAGATGCTGTGCGGCAATCTGGCACCCAGCGCAGGGCAGATTAAAATCAACGGTTTCGACCTATTGGACCAGCCTAAAGCCGCCAAACTGAATCTGGGTTATTTGCCCGATACGCCGCCGCTATATAAAGAGCTAACCGTACAGGAATTCCTGCTTTATTGCGCCCGCTTGCACGGAGTCGCCAAAAGCTCCGTCACCGCCGCCATCAACCGGACCCAGGAGCGTTGCGGCTTAACCGAGGTCTCCGAGCGGCTGATCGCCAATCTGTCCAAGGGCTTTCAACAGCGGGTCGGCATTGCCCAGGCTATCTTGCACAATCCTGAAGTCATCGTGCTTGATGAGCCGACGGTCGGCCTTGATCCCATTCAAATCCGAGAAATCCGTGCGTTAATACGGGAATTGGGCCAGGACCACGGCGTCATCCTGTCCACTCATATCCTGACCGAAGTGCAGGAATCCTGCTCCCATGTGCAAATCATCCATCAAGGACAGCTGATCCTGAACGAAACCATAGCCGGACTTAACCGGCAGATGGATACCTGCACTCTGCAAGCCGCCACCCGGCTGCCTCCTGACATCAACAGCTTATTGAGCATCCCCGGTGTCGGTTCTATCGAAAGCATTTCAGAAAACCGGATCAAAATTCACCACAGCGTGATCGCCAATCCGGCCGAACAAATTGCCGAGCACATCATTACGGCCGGATGGGGCTTGCAGGAACTGACGCCGGTAAAAAGATCGATCGAAGATATTTTTATCAGCTTAACCAAAGAGCATCGCGAGTTATGAGTAATTGACGGTTACTCGCCCTCGACCATGAAAACCGGATGTGATGTGGGAGCGACGCCTACGTCGCGACTAAAGTGCATTGCTAGTCGCGACGTAGGCGTCGCTCCCACATCGCTCCCACAAGATTTGCTAATGATTAATAACACTATTTCTCTAACTGAGTAGTCATCATGATTTTAACCATCGCCTCCCGTGAATTCAGAACCCTGTTCTTATCGCCGATGGCCTGGACGATATTGGCCATCCTGCAATTCATCCTGGCGTTTTTATTTTTAACCCAGGTTGAAGCCTTTACCTCGCTCCAGCCCAAGCTGGCTACCATTGAAGGCGCGCCCGGTTTAACCGACATCATCGTGCCGCCGCTGTTCGGCAACGCGGGTATTATCCTGTTACTGGTCACGCCGTTATTAACCATGCGCCTGATTTGCGAAGAACGCCGCAACAAAACCTTGTCCCTGTTGCTGTCGGCTCCTGTTTCCAATATCGACATCATCCTCGGCAAATATTTGGGCATACTCGGACTGATGCTGCTGATAATCGCCTTAATCACCCTGATGCCGTTATCCTTGCTCAGCGGCGGCGAACTGGATTTGGGCAAATTGTTCGCCAATATCTTAGCCCTGTTGCTGCTGGTTACCGCCTTTACCGCGACCGGCCTGTTTATGTCCTGTATCGCGGGCCACCCGACCGTTGCCGCAATGGGCACTTTCGGCGTGTTACTGCTGCTGTGGATTTTGGACTGGTCAACCGGCATCAATGATCAACGCAGCGAACTGTTTGAATACCTGTCTATCCTCAGACATTTCCAGAATATCCAAAGCGGCCTGATCAGCTCGGTCGATGTGGGGTATTTTTTGCTGTTTATCACCACTTTTATCGCACTCAGCATCCGTAGCCTGGACAACGACCGCTTGCAAAAATGAAAATATCCCCGCATAAACATCAGCAAATTCGCTTAAAAAACGGACTCATCATCCTGGTGTTATTGTGCTTGCTCGGCACGCTGGCCTGGTTAAGCACCCGCTATAACGTACAAACCGACATAACCGCCAATTCCGGCAACAGTCTGTCTCAGGCGTCGCAAAAACTACTCGAATCGCTGCCCGACAAAATCCATCTGACAGCCTATATTAAAAAAGACCAAGCGCTAAGAAGCCAGATTGCACAATTGGTAGCCCGCTATAAACGCCATAAAGCCGATCTGGCGCTGACCTTTATAGATCCCGATGCGCAACCGGAAAAAGCCCGCGAACTGAATATAGACGCGACCGGCGCCATTATTGTCGAATACCAGGGCCGCACTGAAAAACTGAATTTTATCGACGAATCATCGCTGACCAACGCGCTGTTGCAACTCGCTAACGCCGAAGAACGCTGGATCACCTTCCTGACCGGTCACGGCGAACGCGCCCCGGACGGCATCGCCAATTTCGATTTAGGTCAATTCGGCAAGGAGCTGGACCGCCGCAAAATCAAAGCTCAAACCGTCAATCTGGCGACCCTACCGGCCATTCCCGATAACTCCGCGTTGCTGGTGCTTAGCGCCCCCGCCGTGCCCTTATTAGCCGGGGAAATTGAACTGATCAAACGCTATATCCGGCAAGGCGGCAACCTGCTGTTGCTGACCGATCCGGGCAACGGGCAGTTGGACACATTGGAGCAAGTCCTAGGCTTGCGCCAACTGCCGGGAACCCTGGTAGACAGCAGTTCCAAGCTATACGGCATTAACGACCCCAGCTTCGTACTCGCCGGCGAATATCCTGCTCATCCGATCACTCAAGGCTTTCAGACCATAAGCCTTTATCCGGTGACTGCCGCGCTGGAAATTAGCGAAGAAACCGATTTTCAAGCCGTAGCTCTACTGAAAAGTGCAGCAAAGTCATGGACCGAAACCGGCCCGATAGCCGGAAAAATCCTTTTTGATGCCGACGGCGCCGAAAAACAAGGCCCGCTGGCCTTTGCTTATGCCTTGACCCGTGATATGGCTGACAAAAACCAGCAGCGCATTGTTGTTGTCGGTGACGGCGATTTCCTGTCCAATGCCTATCTCGGCAATGTCGGCAACCTGGATATGGGCTTAAGAATGATCAACTGGCTGATTCATGACGACCGCTTCATCGACATCCCGGCCAAAACCGCAACCGGCAAAAGCCTGCAATTAAGCCAGGTTGGCGTTGCCGTCATCGGCTTTGGTTTTTTGGTAATCATACCGTTACTGCTCATGGGCACGGGGTTTTATATCTGGCGTAAACGCAAGCAGCGTTAGGCCGTTAATGGCGATGTTGGTGCGGCAAGCCAACCTACTCAATAACCGCTTTCGGCCAAAGACCGCCATTGATAATTGCTGTGATCCGATGTTATCTAAAAACTGTTTTTTACGCCTATGCCTATTGGCGTGTTATCCAGTTTAGAAAACTTCCGTTAAAAGGTATTTTTATTAAATAACGTTATGTTATCCATACCAGATAATAACTTGTTGGACCTCGATGAACGCTCTTCGGAAAGCCGCACCTCTGCAAGCAAATCTCTGCCCTGTGTGCGGGCGCTTGTTGAATTTTGATCATTTAGGTAATTCGCAAAAAATAAACCGCCATGAACCTTAATGACTCAACCGCCAAAAATAGAACGCTGATGACGCTGATCGTTATGATTCAATAATTTCATATTTATCTGCGCCATCTGCGTTCCCTTGCATTTTATAGTCAGGTATTTTGTTTATTGCGAGTTGTCTTAGTGCAGGTTTTTCCTGAATCGGCCTGACCCGTATTATTTCGATTCGGAAATTGATAACTGTATTATCTATTTGGCGCCAGATCGAGCACCGGCTTTAGGATCAGGCGTGTCCAAAATACGGTTTAGCATGTTCGTCTGTTGCGACGCTCTATCGTCCATCGTTAAGTCGATCATGGTTTTGAGTTCTGAAAAACGTCTCTCGGCTTCTTTTAGGTCTTCTGTTGCTTTACTCAAATCATTTTCTTGTACAGCTGATCGAGCCTTTTTCAAATAATCATTGGCACGGTTACGGCTACGGTCAAGTTTATCATTAGCATTGATTTCTTTACTTAATTTTAATGCATCTTTGATGTTGTTTATAATGACCTCGTCACTGTCTTTGTCGCTGCCTGCCGCGCCGCCGCTGTTTCTTACTTGAATAGCTTCCAATGCTTCGGCAACTTGACCTAAAGTAGCATTGATCCCTTCAAGTGGAGTCATTCTATTGTACATACATGCCATGCCCAAACAGACGGCAGCAGAAGTAGGAGTCGAAAAAGCTCCTAAAGAAAGTGCCAATGTAGTCGCTACGACAGTGCTTTTTAATAATTTCATCTAATGTATACCTCGTTGTAGTTATTATTAGGTCTGCAACTACCTAAATATTAAGCATATTTAATTAGTTACACGATAATGTGACCTTTATCATAACACTTGTCAATATTACTCCCATCGCACTTTGAAAACATGCAACTTTTAAATAACAAAACGTATTATAAATCAAAGACTAACGATTTATAGAAGTAAAGCTGCTTGTCACCGGACGGGAGTAAATGAAAATTATAAATGGGGGTGCGGAATGTCGGCATAAGCAACGCTAATTTGTATTGGGCTAAATTCTAAAAGTTGTCGAATACTTGTGGCTTTAAAGAAGATTTATCCGCTGGCAGGCTGTGCAATAACTTGGCTTTTAGTTTCGCGCTTGTTGACATACATACCTTCGTCGGCATGCCGTAACAATAGTTCCGCCGTATCGCCGTGTTCCGGATAAGCGGCTATGCCAATACTGATAGTGGTGGTGATTGTATTGCCCCGATAGTTAAAGCTGGTTGCGACCAATGTGTCTTTGATGCGTTTTGCCACCAGCTCCGCCTCTTCTAGGGTAGTGTCGGGCAACAATACCGTGAATTCGTCGCCGCCATAGCGGGCTGCAAAATCGCAGCCTCTTAAACAATGACGGAAGTTATCGGCGATGGAGCGCAATAACAGGTTGCCTGCTTCATGACCGTATTTGTCATTGACGATTTTTAAGTTATCGCAATCCCCCAGCAGCAGGCTGAAAGTACGTCCGCCACGCCGGGCTTGCTGCAATTGTTTTTCCAATAAATCCAGGAAAGCCCGGCGGTTGTAGAGGTTGGTTAATTCATCGGTTTGCGCGGAAGTTTTGATACGGCTGAAAGCATGGTAAATGTCGTTAGATAACATCGTGGTGACGTAACCCACCAGCAACATAGGAAACAGCCAAGTCAACAGGACGCTGCTTTGACTTAGAGAAAAAACCTCACCGCTGAGCATGGCGCTTTGGCCCAAATACACATAACAAGCGCCGATTAATATAACTTCCAATAGTGTAGTCAGCTTGCCCAAAGCCAGGGAGCTGGTGATGATGGGTAGAAAGTACAGATTAAGCAACAGACTGTTTTGGCGTCCGGTGTGCCAAACGAACCAAGTGATCAGCAAGATCATAACCCAAGTTTCTAAAGCCAGTTTCCAAATGTTGGCCTTGGCAAAAAAATTGAGATAATGAAACACCATAACGAAGGCGGCAAAAGCGCAGAGGCCGCCCAGCAAAAAGATTTTAACGCTTTCCTCGATATGGCCTACCACCAAGTAGAACATCATCAAGACCAGCAGTAACCATTCGATTTCCGCGACGGTGCGGGAAAAACCGTTCAGAGCGTCGGGTTCTTGATTGAGACGAAAAAAAGGTTCCTTGATCATGATGAATTTTCCCGGTTGGATAGTAATGAGCAGCACTATAGGGCAAGCGGCTTTACGTCATCTTAACACAATAATATAACCTAATCCCATTAGGCTCCTTTGTAGCCAGAGCCACTGCGACAGCCGTAACCGGTACTTCAACGAGGAAAATATGGGGTCGGCGGATTTTTTACGCAGGTCAGGAAAAATAAAGCCAACCGGAGCCATCACCGCCCTATTCCACTGGATGCCGTACAGACGCGCCGGCTCTTATCGGAAGCTGGAGAAGCGCAACAATCGGATGAACCGGACCGATAATAGACGAAAGTGAAATTGATATATTTTCGCGATGCCCCTCGCTTAAATCCTTTGGCGCGCACGTCGTCTAAATGGAAGCCCTGTTGTCTATCTCTTCAAATAGTTTCGTGCTTTTCGTAGGCTAAGTTGATTTATTCGTAACTACTCAGCGTGATTAATAGAACGCGGATGACGCAGATTGAACAGATTTACGCAGATTTTTAAATTCAGTATTTATCGGTTTAGCCCGTGTCACGGACGTTCTAGTTCATATATGAGCTAAATAGGCACTAAAAAAT
>JAUGSS010000173.1:0-23170 GCA_044426515.1 Methylococcaceae bacterium
AATGGGCTGCAATACCATTTATATGGGCTTGTCCTTTTATGTGGCGGAAAACTTCCAGCATCATAATTTCATCCACGATATTAAAAACGAAATTGATGCGGTTATTCTGTTTCTGGAACAAATGCTTGAATACTATACCGGCATGATAAAAAGCATTCAGGGCGGTTAAACACAACATGCTGATAGTCGGTATGCCGATGGAAAAGGCGGCAAACTCATGACTCGTCTATTCAAAAAAATGCTAACAGATCGATTCGCAACGAAGATGCGAGATTGAATGCTTTCGTGGTGAAAGAAAAGACCTGACTCGGGTATGTTCTTTCATGGAAATGACTTTATTTGCGCTGCAATCTCAGGGAATTAAGGACTACCGAAATGGAACTTAACGCCATCGCACCTGACGCAATCATCGGGTTAAGCTTACCCATAGCCGCCACCGGGATAGCAATCGTATTGTAGCCCAACGCCCAGAACAGGTTTTGCTTGATGACGGTCAAGGTCGCAGCGCTCAATTCCATCACATCGGCAACTTTGCCGATGTCGCCGCTGACCAAGGTAAGATCGGCGGTTTCGATGGCGACATCGGTGCCGGTTCCGATCGCAAAACTGACATCGGCGGCCGCCAATGCGGGCGCATCGTTAATGCCGTCACCGATCATGCCTACTTTATTGCCTTGAGCCTGCAAGTCGCGGACAATTTCGAGTTTTCGATCCGGTTTAGCAAAGGCAACGACTATATCGATGCCTACCTGCTCGGCAATGTAACGGGCTGTCTGTTCAGTATCGCCAGTGACCATTATCGGGTTGATGCCAAGTTTACGCAGTCTTTCGATAGCTTCACCGGCGCTTGCTCTCGGTTGGTCGGCAATACCGAATAGGGCCGCCGCCTCGCCGTCCACGCTCACATAAACCGGGGTCTTGCCTTGTTCGGCTAAGGGTAAGGCGCGTTTTACCAAGGTTTTTAAATCAATACCCGATTCTTCAAGCCAGGAGCGGTTGCCGATCAAAATATCGCAGCCATCGACACGGGCGTGGATGCCGTGACCGGGAATATTGGTAAATGTTTCGACCTTGACCGGACTGACATGACGATCCTGGGCATAAGCGACTATTGTTTTAGCCAAAAAATGCTCGGAGCCGGATTCGGCCGCTGCGGCCAAAGCCAATACACGTTGCTCGCTTCTTTTAACGACGGTAATAAAATCGGTGACCCGCGGCTTACCTTCGGTAATAGTCCCGGTTTTATCGAACAGGATCGTAGTCAGTTTCGACGCCATCTCCAGGCTTTCCCCGTTGCGGATATAAACCCCGCGCCGCGCCGCTTGCCCGGTGCCGACCATTGTCGCCATCGGCGTCGCCAAGCCAAGCGAACAAGGGCACGCAATCAGCAGCACCGCTATCGCATTACTGAAAGCGGTTCGAAAACCTAGGCCGACTGACAACCAAGCCAGGAAGGTAAATGAGGATACCGCTATTACGGAGGGTACAAAAACAGCGGAAATACGATCCACGGTTTGTTGAATGGGTAGTTTGGACGATTGGGCCTGATCGACCATATGAATGATATTGGCCAGCACAGTATCGGTACCGACAGCGGTGACGCGCATTTTTAGAACGCCATTGCCGTTAATGCAACCGCCTACCAAGCGATGCCCTTGTTCCTTGATAACCGGCAGACTTTCACCGGTCACCATAGCCTCATCGACAGTCGAAAGTCCGTCAATCACAATGCCGTCAGTCGGAATTTTTTCTCCGGGGCGAATCAGCAAGATGTCATTAACGTGAACCTGATCGACGCTGATCATGACTTTTTTGTTGCCGTGCATGACGGTTGCGTTTTGCGGTTGCAAATCGACCAGCGAGCGAATCGCTTCATGAGCTTTGCCTTTGGCCTTTTCCTCCAGATAGCGGCCGATCAGGACGAAAGTAATGATCCCTGTCGCGGAATCGAAATATAGCCCCCGTTTGCCGGACAGTAGGGACGCCACGCTATAACCATACGACGCCCCCACCCCAATGGCAATTAGGCTGTCCATATTAGTGGCGCGTTGCCGGGCCAGTTTTAGCGCTTTTTCAAAGAACGGCCGCCCCGCCCAAAGCACGATAGGCGTGGCGAGTAAATGCTGCGCCCAGTGCCAAAACCGGGATGAGGGGGCGATCATGCCGATAACCATGACAGGCAGGCTTAGTGTTGCGGCTAGAACGGCACGCCGCCGGGCGTCAATCAAGCGTTGTTTTTCGCGCGCGATCATGATTTGACGCTGAGCCAAGCTATCAAGACTGTGCGCTTTGTAGCCCATGTTGCCGATCGCCATGCACAAGCTTTCTTTGCTGATTCGACCGGTTACCGTAGCGGTTTCTGTGGCGTAATTGACGCTTGCAGAGGAAATTCGCAGATCCCGCTTCAACAGCATTTCGATCAACAGTGCGCAGGATACGCAACTCATCCCATCGACACTGAGATTGAATTCCTGTTCGGCGGGACCGGCATCATCATTAATAGACAGCCATTGCGAAGAATCATTGGGAGTAGCGGCGGGTTTTCTTTTGCCCAGATTCGCCAGTAAGGTGTCCAAAAGAGTGAACAGCTTGGCCTTCGGCAGCTTATCGGGATTAAAGTAGATAACGATGGAGGCAATATCGGGAACCGTGCGAACATTTTCGATGCCGTCCCGCTTTTGCAACAGAATCTCCAGAACACAGGCCCGTTCCGGGTCTTTGAGCAGAATCGGCGTAATAATGCGAACTCGCCGATTCAGTGCATGAACCACTTTGCCATGGATTAGGTTGCCGGTGTGCGAAGATTTCATTTCAGTGTCCATTTATAGTGATATTTCAATCGGCTATGCCTTCAAGAAAAACGGCGCATTCGCATGTCCTGTTGCCAAACAAAAAACTTATTCTTGTTATTGGGCTTAGTCAGAAGTCGAAATGATAGATTTGCGATACTTGCATGCATAATAGCCCACTGCGACGCCCAGACCGAGAAGTACCAGCGGGTGTGTGAAAATCTTGGTTATTGCCGTTTTCCCGGCGCTGGAACCGGCAGAGGCAACGGCGCCCGTAGCGACTCCGGCGGGAATTTTGGAGCGCTGGGCGATTTGCGCCATTGCCTCGCCCATTTTCGTCATCGAACCCATACCATCCGCCATCATCCGGGAAGTTCCTTCCATCATTTTTGCCGTTCCGGCAACGGACTTTACATGTGACATAACTTATTTCTCCTTGGTATTAAAATTAGGACTCAGAAACCGGATGCGGATTTTTAATCCGAGCGACGATTCCCCTTAACAAATTATTTTGCAACGTCCGTATCTTCAGCGTCCTCCTGGCTTTCGGCGATCAGGTCTTTAAGGCTTTCTTTTTGCCGCAATACGAAGTCTTTACTCTGCTCGGCGGTTTTGCTGGTGACTAAAATAATCTCCTTACGGTATTTATGCGTCAAAAAACCCGCAGCAATGCCCAAGCTGAACATAACCAGCGGATGTTTGGCCAGTGTCGTCATAACACCTTTGCCGGTTTCAATGATTGTTGCTGCTGCCACGGCGGTAGCGACGCCTTTGACTACCAATTCGCCTTTAGAGGTGTGACCGTCTGCTGTTGTCATTTTTCCGTTACCCGGCTCCATGCCGATAGAATGTGTTTTTGCTGAAATATGATTCATCGAATACCCTATATTTTAATTAAAATTTATTTAAGACAATTTTTATAACCAAGTCAATTAATATTCAATTTTCCCTGCCATTGCCGCTTGGTCTTATTAAAAAAGATAAATCTATTACATAATATACAACGTGTATTCGCTCAACTGAAACTAATTATGTGCCAATGCCGTCTCGGTCAGTTTTGTAAAGTAGATACTTACTTGACCCCTATAGTAAGTATTTAATAATCTATATTCGATTTATTCCGGCAAGCATACTATCAATATGCTAAATATCACGGCCTTCTACGCCAATTTGAAAAATCCCACCGACGCCCAAAAAAGCAATCATGAATACTAAAAACGAGACTTCTCAGTCTAACCCTGCCCATTGTCCTAATCCTGTGCGCATTGCATTAAGAAAGATCTCGGCGGTCACGCTTGCGCTCCTTGGGATCGGCTTTATTCTTTGGCTCGACAGCTGGTTCATGAATCACTCCGACATGCCTAAATTCAGTCGCGATATGAGCTATGGACTGTTGATGCTGATCGGCTTTCTGACCAGCTTTCATTGTGTCGGCATGTGCGGCCCGCTGATTCTCGGTTATACGGCAAAATCCGCTACCGGCGGGCATAAATCTTACGGCACGCATCTTCTTTACGGCATCGGCAAAACCATTTCTTATACCCTTGTCGGCGCGCTGTTTGGTGCATTCGGCTCAGTCGTTGCCTTTACGCCTTACACGCAAGGCGCAGTCGGCGTTGCTGCTGGGATTTTTCTTATTCTGTTCGGCTTGCACATGTTGGAAGTGTTTCCGGCACTGAGCCATTTTCAGTTTAAGGCGCCGAAGTTCGTGATGCGCTTTGTCGGTAAGGAATATCGCAAGCACAGCAACCCCTTCGTGATCGGCTTGCTGAATGGCTTGATGATTATTTGCGGGCCGCTGCAAGCCATGTATGTGATGGCCGCAGGCAGCGGCAACTGGTCGCAAGGCGCGGCTATCCTATTCTTTTTCGGTATCGGCACCTTGCCGTTATTGCTGGGTTTCGGTTTTTTGACCAGCCTGCTTTCGGCAAATTTGACGCCTAAATTACTGAAAGCCTCCGGGGTGATCGTCATGGCGCTGGGA
Source organism: Methylococcaceae bacterium (assembly GCA_044426515.1). Lineage (GTDB taxonomy): Bacteria > Pseudomonadota > Gammaproteobacteria > Methylococcales > Methylomonadaceae > Methylobacter_A. The sequence goes on from JAUGSS010000173.1 coordinate 4,774, forward strand.
GCGATCATGCTGAACCGGGGTTTGGCGGTCACCGGCACCGGCGTGGACTTCAATACCCTGGTTGCCCGCGTTTCCCAGCAATTGTCACCGACGGTTGCGGAAAGCCCTTCCTGCGAAAGCGAGCAAACCATCAACATGGATGTACTTAACGCCGGATTCAAGCCGAACAAATTCACGCTACGGAAGGGCATTCCGGTCAAATGGGTGATCAACGCCAAGGAATTAAACGAATGCAACAAGGCCATTGTGGTTCCTCAATACGGACTCGATATCAAGTTGCAACCGGGCCTGCAAGTCATTGAGTTTACGCCCGCCGAGACCGGCGTGGTGCCGTGGAGTTGCTGGATGGGGATGATTCCGGGAACCTTTATTGTCGTTGAGAGCGAGCCTGAACAGAATATAAAAGCTGAAACGCAGGAAATTCCGGCAACGGAAACCGATCAGCAACGGTTGGTTCGGGAATTGAAGCAGTGGTGGCACCGGCTGGAGTCTGCCGTCCGGTCAGTGCAACAGTAAATCACGAAGGCCGGGCGCGCCGCGCGCCGGATGGCAGAATTAAACGTCGATTATCCAGACTGCTGTGAAGGCGCGCACGGCACGCGAAATAACGTGCATGACACGGTTTTCAACATTGAACTTTATGCCGAAACAAATAACGACATGTTAAAAATTCTCCCGCGTTTAATCACATCCTTCATAGCAGCGATGGGAGTCTGCCGTCCGTGCAAGTTTCTGTGTCGGGATGAATTGGATGTGCATCATTTGTCTATTAATGAGCAAGGGTTATTCGGTAATACCCGCTAAGCAGTAGATTTAATGTTTTATTAAACTATGTTATTTAACGCAGTTAATATGGGATATAACCTAGTTTAATTATTTTCTATTTACTGTATTTTATTTAATATATTGATCAATAATAATTAAATATAATTAGGCATATATCGTGCGCACTTAATTAGTCTAAGCTTAATGATATTTGAGTTTTATAATAACCAAATATGTTATTGCCATACCCAAATCATTTACTGACAATCTGAATATACGAGATATTTACCTCGTTCCCACGCAGCGCGCTCGTCTTTATACACAAGTATCTGCGGAACACCATCATTCCGGCAGGGATACCGGAGTGCAATGTAGGGCGTGCCGTGCGCGCCTTAGCTCCCAAGGCGCGCACGGCACGCCCGGTCTGATTGTCGCCGACCCCCGATAGACGGGACAGAGTTGTGTATAAAGATGAGCGCAGCGCGTGGGAACGAGGGGCACTTGTGTATAACGATGAGAGCTTAGGCTTGGGAACTGGCTCTACTCATCTTACGCATTACCACACTTTTTTGAACATTGTTGATGAGAAATTCTTCGTTATTTTTTTTATACATTACCAGCGGGGGTGTTTTGTTGAGTCTGCTGCTGGCGCATGCGTTTTTTAGCGCAAACGCCCAACAAGGAAACCTTGAGGAAAAGGCCGCTATGGTTAAAAACCTGAGGCTGACCGATCTGTGCCTTTTCACCGAAGCCCGCTATACCCGGCATCTGTCGCAAGCCGATTTGAACACCGCGTTCCAGGATCATCCGTTGTCGCTGGAACACTTCCCGTCCGGTTCGTTTACCCAACCACCCGAAAGGATTATCGATCGCCCATGACAAACTGGCTTGAAAAGCAACGTTACATTATCGATTTCACCCTCTCTTCGCTGCTGCGCAGAAAGGTGAAAAACTTCGGCTTGCTGACTTTATATACGCTGATCGTCTTTATTCTGGCTTCGACGATGTTCTTCACTTACGCAATTAAAAAAGAAGCCTCGCTGATCCTGAAGGGCGCGCCGGAAATTGTGGTGCAAAAAATCGTCGCCGGGCGGCACGATCTTTTTCCTGTCAATTATATCGAAACCATTAAAAACATCCGTGGGGTGGCCTCCGTCGAAAGCCGGTTATGGGGTTATTATTACGACAGCCTGGTCAGCGCCAACTATACGCTGCTGACACCGCCAAGCAATGATGCCGCCAAGTCATCAGCCAAGACCACGGTGGTTGAAAGCGAATCCGGCGGGCAAGCGGTCAAACCCCTATTTGAACTGAGCGGAGCGACACTCGAACCCGGAACGCTGATTATCGGCAACGGCATTGCCCGTCTTCGCAATATCGGCAAAGACGATTACATGCCGTTTCGCGCCTTTGACGGCAAGGTGTTGAACTTCAGGATCGCCGGCGTCTTGTCCTCTCAATCCGAACTGGTTTCCTCCGATTTGATGCTGATTACCGGGGAAGATTTTAGAAAGCTGTTCGGCATCGATAACAGCCATGTGACCGATCTTACCGTCGTCGTCAATAATCCCAGCGAAATTGCGATGGTGGCGTCGAAAATAAAGAAACACCTGCCCGATGCCCGGCCGATTATTCGTGACGAGATTCTGAGAACTTACGATTCCATCTTCAACTGGCGCGGCGGCATGATGATCGTCATTTTCTCCGCCGCCGTGCTTGCCTTCGTTATTTTCGCCTGGGACAAGGCTTCGGGGCTGAGCGCCGGGGAAAGACGGGAAATCGGCATACTCAAGGCCGTGGGCTGGGAAACTTCGGACGTAATCCAGATGAAATTCTGGGAAGGCGCGATGGTTTCGCTGACGGCTTTTTTGACCGGCGTGGTTCTGGCTTATGTGCATGTCTTTGTTACCGGTTCGATTGTTTTCGAGCCGGCGCTGAAGGGCTGGTCGAGCCTTTATCCCAATTTCGAGCTGACGCCTTTCGTCAATCTCGAGCAACTGACGACGCTGTTTTTCCTGACCGTGGTTCCCTATACCGTGGCAACCATCGTTCCGATCTGGCGGGCTGCGACCATCGACCCGGATTCGGCGATGAGATTTACTGGAGAATAGTCATGATCGAACTAATGAATGTCAGAAAAGTGTTTAACGCCGGTAATCCCAGCGAGTTTTCGGCGCTGAACAGCGTCAATCTGCGTATAGCGGAGAACCAGGTCACCGTGCTGAAAGGCCCCAGCGGTTCGGGCAAAACCACGCTGTTAAGCATCGTCGGTTGCATGAGCCGGCCTTCGGCAGGGCGGGTAAACTTGCAGGGACGTGAAATCACCAGTTTGCCGGAACGGTTCTTGACCGACATACGCCGCAAGACCTTCGGTTTCATTTTTCAGCAACCCAACCTGATCAAGGGCATTTCGGTATTGGAAAACGTGATGTTGCCTGCTTATCCGCTGGGGGAAAAGCGTTCCCATCTGAAAATCAAGGCGATGCAAGGCTTGTCCGAGCTTAATATTGCCAACAAGGCGGCTTCGAAGGTGGAATGGCTGTCCGGCGGGGAAGCCCAGCGTGCCTCTATCGTGCGGGCTTTAATCAACGATCCGCATATCATCATTGCCGATGAACCGACCGCTCACCTCGATACCAAACTATCGTACCGGTTCATGGAAATTATCGAGAAATTCAAAGCGGAAGGCAAAACCGTGATCATCACCAGCCACGATCCGCTGGTTTATGAATCTTCAATGGTAGACAGGGTAGTCAAGCTCCGCGACGGCCAAATCGAGGACTAGCCGTGATCCTGCATCCGACCGTCATCGCCAATCTGCTGGCCGCTTATATATCCAGCGGTATGGTGCTGTATGCCGTGTATTATGGCGTGCAAATACTTAAGTCCTGGGATATACAGAGCGGCCATGAATTGCAGCTGGTGCTTGAGCGCAAAACCTACTTGATTTCGACACTGCTCGCGTATGTTTTCGGTCTGCAACTGCTTTCCCTGTTTTTATACATATTTACCGCCGATAGCTTAACCCCGCTTTTTGTCGGCGCGATGTGCGCTGCCGGTACCTTAAACGTCGATAGTTTCGGCTATCCCACACTGGTGTTGAAAATTTTCAACTTTATTGTGGCGGGGCTGTGGCTGGTTTTGAATTATGCCGATAATCAGGGTTACGACTACCCGCTGATCAAAAAGAAATACCTGCTGCTGGCGTTCGTTGCTCCGTTTATCATTCTGGAAACGATTCTGGAGAGCGCCTACTTTCTGGGCATGAAGGCGGATGTGATTACCTCCGTTGCGGCAGTCTGTTCAGCAGCGAGCGGGTAACGGGCATAGGTTCTGAAATTGCATCAACGCCTGCCTTGCCGATGATGTGGATTTTTTACAGCGCCATGTTATGCACACTGCTTTGCGGGATTTTTTTCTGTGTGAAGGGCTTAGGCGGCTATCTGTATGCCGCGTTGAGCCTGCTGATGTTTATCGTCTCGCTGGTTTCTATCGTGTCCTTCATCTCGCTGTACATCTATGAGCTGCCCACTCATCACTGTCCGTTCTGCATCATCATGGAAGAGTACAACTATATCGGCTACCTGCTTTATATACTCCTATTCGGCGCTGTGGTGTCGGGTATTGGCGTCGGCGCGCTGCTTCCTTTTCGTCAGCTGGAAAGCCTGCAAGCCATGCTCGGCGGGTTTATCCGTAAACTGGCCCTGGCCTCCGTTATTTTATATGCAGCGTTTACAGCGCTGGTCAGTTATGAAATTGTTTTCTCAAGTTTGGTTATCGCTTATGAAGTCGTCTATTAAACCGGTTCCCGCATACGTAGGGCGCGCCGTGCGCGCCTTAGCTCCCAAGGCGCGCACGGCACGCACGACAAACATTCCCAGGCCGTTATTCTCCAAAATAATGCTTTGGCTGTTTCTGCTGTTCAGTATGAACATCAGCTATGGCGACGAACCCACAGTTACCATCAAAAAGTCCGACCGCTGCCCGGTATGCGGCATGTTTGTCTACAAATACCCGAAATGGGTGGCCCAAATCATCTTCACGGACGGTTCGTACTATTTTTACGACGGCGCCAAAGACATGTTCAAACATATCTTCGATACCGCGAAATATACGCCCGGAAAATCGGCGGAAAATATCAAGGATATTTACGTCACCGATTATTACGAGGTGGAGTTGGTTGACGCCAAATCGGCTTTTTATGTGCTCGGTTCGGACGTATTAGGCCCGATGGGCCATGAATTATTGCCGTTCAAGGATCAGGAATCCGCGCAGGAATTCCTGGAAGATCATAAAGGCAAATCCATCATCCACTTTCAGGATGTGACGCCGGCCATTATCGAATCACTGGATCACCGGACATGAGAACGATTGCACTGCTACTGAGCCTGCTGGTTGCTACGATGCTCAGCGGATGCAATAAGCGCGCGGGATTACAGACCGGCGATACCCTTCCTAAGGTCACGCTAACCGATTTCCAGGGAAAATCGGTGACGCTGCCTAAAGACATCGAAGGCAAAGTCGCGCTGCTGCGCTTTTGGTCCATCGATTGCGGCTTCTGTGACAAAGAGAAACTTTTGGCCCTGGAACCTCTTTATCAAAAGTACAAAGACCGGGGATTTGTTCCGGTGGCTATCAATGAGAGCAGGCTCGATAAAACCGATCAGCGGCTCAAAATGTTCGAACACCTGAATTATCCGATGCTGGTCGATGAATACGGCTTGGTAGCCAAACAGTTCGGCGTCATTGGATTACCGACCACTTTTATTATCGATGAGCAAGGTATTGTCCGGGACAAAATCACCGGGGAAGCCGGCATCGAAGAATTTGAAAAACGCTTTACAATCATCCTAAACAAAGGAGTTTTTTATGAAAATGGTCATTAAAATAGCGTTGATACTGGTGTTAATCCAGTTTACGTTGCTGTCGGCCTGGGTATCGGCCGAGGAAATGCACAAACGTGAAAGCTGCAGGGTCTGCGGCATGTATATCGACCAATACCAAAAGAGCGCTGCGGAGTTAGTCCTTAAGGACGGCACGATGGAGCATACCTGCGGCGTCGCCTGTATGCTGCGCGAAGTCGAGGATGCCGGTGGCATATCCGCGTTCAAGTCGGTCCAAGTGCATGATTGGGTTTCGGGTAAGTTGGTGGATGCGCAAACGGCCACTTATGTGATCGGCAGTAAAGTCATTCCGGACATGGTGCCGAACTACATCGCTTTTGCCAAACGCGACGAGGCCGAAGCTTTCGCCGCTAAAGAAGGCGGCGAGGTGATCGACTTTAACATTGCCTACGATGATGTTTCGCCGGTGGGGACGACCGCACCGTTTCGCCTGCGTACTGCGGTGACACCGGGTAAAGGTAACTTTAGCGCCGGTATGGTTTACGGCTATATGCAAAAAGACAATCTTAAGATCGGTTCCAACGGTGCGGATCCTAATAGTTTCATCCGTAACAACGTAGCCCAGCCGAAAGCGCCGAAAGAAATGCAGGTGCAGCAACAAGCCCTGACCTTAAATTACTCGCCGACCGATGACTTGGCGCTGTTTATGAATGTGCCTTGGTTCGAAAAAAGGCTGGGCACCCTGACGCAAGCAACACCGGGAAAATTCGGGGAAGCAACCGACAACACCAATGGGCTTGGCGACATCAGCCTTGAAGGGCGTTACAACTTATGGCGCAGCACCCGTTGGGATAAGTTTGCTACCGTTCTGCTCGGCACTAGCCTGCCTTCCGGCCATTTCAACGGCAATCGCGATGCGACCGGCGCTCTCCAGGCGGCGGGCCTGCAACTGGGCAAAGGCACTGCGACCTTCACGGGCGGGCTGCTCTACTCCGAGCGTTGGAAGAATTTCTGGTTACATGCCTCAGCCCTCTATAACGTCAACCCCGAAAATGATGACAACTTTGCCTTCGGTGACGTTGCTACAGCAGGCCTGGCCTTGCACTACACACCCAACTACAACTGGATGATCGGTATCGAAATGGATGCCGGCTACACCGAGAAAAATGCAGACCGGGGCATTAAGGTCGGTAATAGCGGCGGTACCGTTACCAATTTGGCGTTCGTCTCCGACTACCGGTTTCTCAATGCGTTGGGCGGTAATTTCAAGTTGCGGGGATCGGTCGGCTTACCGGTTTACGAAGATCTAAACTCGCAGAAAGCAAAAAACGCCAGAGGAGCGTTCCAGCAGGTTCAGCCGGGTGACGGATTCTTCGGTAATCTCTCGGTTATTTGGACCTTCCGGGCTGCACCTGATTATTAATGAGCTAGGAAGAAGGCGAAGGGCGAAAGGCTAAGGTAGCATCCTAAAATGCATTAAGGATTCCGCCAAAAATAATTTCCGCTTATGTTTCCCACGCTCTGCGCCTTTTGCCCGCTTTCAATTTAACTCGTTGGAGAGATTGCTTATGGTTAAACCATCAATCCTGAAATTTCTATTGTGCCTGATATTCTGCTTTGCCGGTCAGGTGTGCGCTATCGATTCAGAGGATCTGCTGCCCGCCGATCAAGCTTTTCAATTCACCTCCAAAGTGGGAAAAGCCGACAGGCTGGCGCTATCCTGGCATATTGCGAATGGCTATTACCTGTATCGTAACAAATTCAAATTTGTTTCGCTGACCCCCGGTATAAAAGTGGCGGAACAGGTTTTTCCTCGCGGTCATGCCAAGCGCGATAATTTTTTCGGTGAGGTGGAGGTTTTCCGTGACCACCTTGAGGTGGAAATCAGTCTTCAGCGTCAGGACCCAAAACCGAATAAGCTGGTATTAGAAGTCACTTTTCAGGGCTGCGCCGATGCGGGCCTTTGCTATATGCCTGTTCAACAAATCCTTTCTTTCGATTTGCCGGATGAAGGTTTCAAAGGTTGGGGAACGGCTTCCGCTTTAGACAATTTATCGCCGTTTATGTCGGAACAGCAGGGTATTGCCGCCTCGATAGGAGGTCGATCATTGTGGCTGATTATCCTGAGTTTTCTCGGATTCGGTTTGTTACTGGCGTTTACGCCGTGTGTGTTTCCGATGATTCCGATTCTTTCCGGCATCATCGTCGGCCAAGGTACGCGATTGACCACCCGAAGAGCTTTTGTGCTGTCTCTGAGTTATGTATTGTCTTCCGCTGCGACTTATACGTTTTTCGGCGTATTAGCCGGTCTTTTCGGCGGTAACCTGCAAGCTTTTTTCCAGGAGCCGTGGGTAATTAGTGTTTTCAGTGGGATCTTTGTTTTACTGGCCTGCTCCATGTTTGGCTTTTTCCATCTGCAAATGCCTGTTTTTATACAAAACAGAATAGTGATTGTCAGCGCCAAACAACAAGGCGGGAATTTGTTGGGTGCGGCGATGATGGGTATGCTGTCGGCTTTGGCGGTCGGGCCGTGCATTACGGCTCCACTAGCAGGCGCACTGATCTACATCGGGCAAACCGGTGACGCGATGCTGGGAGGGTTGGCGCTGTTCTCATTGGGGATAGGCATGGGAATACCGCTGCTTATTATCGGGACTTCCGCCGGAAAATTATTACCCAAAACCGGGGTCTGGATGAATGTCACCAAAGCCGTTTTCGGGCTGGGCCTGCTGGCCGTTGCAATCTGGTTATTGGGGCGCGTCATACCGCCAATGGCGACCCAATTGCTTTGGCTGGCGCTGCTGATTATTCCGTTGATATATCTGGGTTGGAAAAGGCTCTGGAAAGGTATCGGATTGGTAGTATTGACTTATGCGGTGTTTTTGCTGGTAGGGATTGCCACCCATCAGCAACGCGACGCTATGCAGCTTTTATGCGTCGCGGCAGTCGCCTGCGAAGAACAGCCGGTGCTGCCGTTCCAAAAGGTCAAAACAGCCGATGAGTTACAGCAAACGCTGGCCGAAGCCCAGGCGCAGGGGCGCTGGGTCATGCTTGATTTTTATGCCGACTGGTGCGTATCGTGCCAGGAAATGGCGCTTTACACCTTTTCCGATCCTAAGGTTAGGGACGCTTTATCGCCTGCTGTGTTGGTGCAGGCCGATGTTACGCAAAATTTACCGACGGATCAGGCGCTGCTGAAAAAATTTAACCTGATCGGTCCGCCTGCGATACTTTTCTTCGGGCCTGATCAACGAGAACGCGAGTCATACCGGGTTATCGGTTATATGGAAGCCGAAAAATTCCTGGCTCAGCTTGGCCGATTTTTTCGCTAAGGAACATGCATAAATTAATTTAAGCAATGACCATGAAGGACATGAAGACTTAATCCTTCATGCCTTTCATGTTCTTCATGGTTTAAAAATAAAACTTGCTCAAGTTATTTCGTGCACGTTCCTAAGTAAGATGGTGACTTCATATAAAGAAGTTATAGTCGCCGAAGTTGGTAAAGCGACATTTGAAATATCCTACCCTAGGCTATCTCCAGATGGTAGAGGGCGCTCTGCGCCGCTTTACCGAATTCGGACTCTATACTATACAAGCGTAGCTGCGGATTTACCCGCGGCAAAAAAGAGCAGGGGATTCGTCTTTTGTTTTATCCAGTACGGCAATCGCCTCCTCACAGCTGATTATGTTTTCCTTGTTGTTAAGGATATAGTCGGCCAAGCGTTGAACGGACTGCCAATGAGCAGATGAGCTTATAAACTGAAAAGCTCTGTCAAACAATTCAGCCAGCTTTTCTGGGTGCCGGCTTCTATCCCCGATAAAAATGTCCAGATACTCATAAACTTTGTTAAGGTCAGAGGTGCCGCCGTAATTATGCAGGGCATTGATGTTAATCAGTTGCGCATTAAACTGTTCATTGTCACGAAGGGCTACATGTTTTGCTTCAGCCAGCGGCCCGATCAGCAAATTGGTCATATCCGCCTCAAAAGCGGTCTGATACGCATCTTGCTCAGAAGGGGAGAAATAATGAGTACTTTCAAGTAACGCAACCGGCAGGCTATGAATCAGGTGGCCTCCTTCTACGGCTGCGGCGAAGTGATTATGAGTCATTGAGCCGGTATGTAAAAGGCGGTTTTTTTGCCGCTTCAACGGCGTGATGGCGATTTGAAAATATACCGAAGGCAGTTGTTTTTGTTTATTGTAAAGATAAATGGCGGCAGCGTGGCCCGCCTCATGGAAAGCGATTTGTCTGATCAAATCTTGATCATTAATGGAGTAGGATGCATCGGTTTGATAATTCCGTTTCATGATTCCACCCGTAGGCTAAAAAGATGCGGTCAGGGCTGCTGACCGCACACAGAGGAAGGATAGCTAAACTCTAAGCCCTTATAGGGTAAAGGAGCGATCTCAAGAGTTGCCGATAGTCTAATGAGTAAAATCAGCTTTGAAAATGTGACCAATTGACGCGCGGCAATATGCCGCGCAAGATGGCATAGTGTTTGCTTAACACTTTTGTTTGTGCAATGAAAATGCCTCAAAGCGCTATGGTGACTGGGTTTGCGCAAATCATTAGCTGGACTGGCAAGGCATTTCACAAGGTAAAACAGGGCATATGACACACTCTGTTTGACTGGCTTTTAAATCAATAGGGAGTCTAGTTCTCCTGGTTAGCCGACGACTGGGATAACTGCTTTAAACTCACCTCTTATGTTTTCATCAAGCATCGCGATAATTATGTTCTTCCTGTAAAGAGACTTGCAAAACCCATTAAAGTGAGCTGAATGAGTAGTCAGAATGACCGAAAAAGAAAAAACCAGCCCAATAATGGTAAAATAGCTTATAAAATCAAAATTTATCAATGATATGAACAGGCTACGATACGCATTGTCACAGACATGGCTTAATATAGAAAGTTCGTTATTTTCTTGGTTATCGGAAGAACTGGGGCCATTGACCGGGAAACAACAAGAACTGGTGAGGACATTGGAAATGGTTCGCATTGAAGAATTCATCTATTCCAGCCGTGGCTTTCGGTGTCCGCCTAAAGACCGCACGGCTATTGCCGGAGCGTTTGTAGCGAAAATGATTCATCACAAGCCCACGACACGCGCTTTGCTGAATTTTCAAAATCCCATCTAGCAGAGCGAGTCCATCCCGTTGATTGATAGACACCCACGCAGGGATCAGCCGAAATAGCGGCTGAAAATAAACACTGTCGGCTTGTTGGGCATAAAACCGCCGAACAAATACGCTTTTTATTGGGTTACAGGGATAGCCATGCCCTGATTTTTAAATGAATGCATAATTCCAAAGTTTGAGCTACCTGCTCTATACCGTTTAAAAAATGGTTCGTTGGGAGCTATGATTAACTTACCCCGCTTGCCGGACGATAATTTTGCAAGCGGCTCTTTATATTAAGGCTTTACACAGATGATAGACAAACCGATGTTGGGTTGGCGCGAATGGGTGGCTCTGCCGGAACTTGAACTTATGAAGATTAAAGCAAAAATCGATACCGGAGCTCGGTCATCGGCTTTGCATGCATTTTCTATCGAGCCTTATCGAAAAGGCGGGCAACGTTGGGTGATGTTTGCCATTCATCCCTTGCAAAAACGCTGCGATGTATCGATTGAATGCCATGCGCAGGTTAAGGATCGCCGTTTGGTTATGGATTCAGGCGGGCATAAGCAGCGTCGCTATGTGATAGAAACCCGGATGGTTTTGGGGCAGTCGGTGATAAAAGCTGAAATGACGCTGACCAATCGGGATAGTATGAGTTTTCGGATGTTGCTGGGGCGCACTGCGATGGATGCACGGTTTATCGTCGACCCCGGCGCCTCTTATCTACAGGGGCGGCCCGATGCGGATGAGTGTCGGCGATTGCTGACGCGGGAAATTGTATCGTTCGAAAAGCCTTAAAGATCATCGCCGCGAAGAAATAAACTTCGTGTTTTCGTGGTGAATAAAAGGCTCTTTGATGACTGAGTTAATAGAACCGATTTTATAATTAACATGAGTAAAAAAAGCAAAACTGCGTTTGTCTGCGAGCAGTGCGGCGCTGATTTTCCCCGTTGGGGCGGGCAATGCACCAGTTGCGGCGAATGGAATACTATCAAGGAAGTCAGGTTGGGCGGAGCGGAACGTAATAAAAGCTCGGCAGGTTATGCCGGAAGCCGGTCCGAGGTTAAATTATTATCGGATGTTAATCTGTCCCAGGCGGAAAGGATTTCCAGCGGGATTTCCGAATTTGACCGCGTGCTGGGCGGTGGCATAGTCTGCGGCAGCGTGGTGCTGATCGGCGGCGCGCCGGGGGCGGGCAAGAGTACGCTGTTGCTGCAGGCCATTGCCAATATTGCTGCGCGTGGCGTCAGTGTGCTTTATGTTTCCGGTGAGGAGTCGCTGCAACAGATTGCCGAAAGGGCGCACCGGCTCAAGCTGCCGGCGGACAAGATCATGATGCTGGCCGAAACCTCGGTGCAGCGCATTTGCGATGTGTTGGATGAAGTCAAACCGCAAATTTTGGTGATCGACTCGATTCAAGTGATGCATACTCAGGATACGGAATCGGCGCCGGGATCGGTTTCCCAAGTCAGGGAGTCGGCCAGTTATTTGACTCAGTATGCCAAAAAGCATGATGTGTCCATTTTTATGGTGGGCCATGTCACTAAGGATCAATCGCTGGCGGGACCGATGACCTTGAGTCATATTGTCGATACCCAAGTGATGCTGGGAGCTACCGATGACGCTCGGTTCAGGGTGTTAAGGGCGGATAAAAACCGCTTCGGCAGCGTCGGCGAGTTGGGCTTTTTCGCGATGGACAGCACCGGGCTTAAAGAAGTTAAAAATCCCTCGGCGATGTTTTTAAACCGGCCGGATAAGCCCTCTTCAGGCAGTGTGGTGACGGTGCTGTGGGAAGGGACGCGGCCGCTGCTGGTGGAAATTCAGGCGTTGGTGACCGAATGTCAGTATGGCAATCCCCGGCGGCTGGCGGTAGGCTTTGATCATAATCGTTTGGCGATGTTGCTCGCTGTGTTGTCCCGGCACGGCGGTATTTTTACTGCAAATGATGAGATTTATGCCAATGTGGTCGGCGGCATTAAGGTGACGGAAACCAGTTCCGATTTAGCCATTGTGGTGGGAGTGGTTTCCAGCTTAAGGGATAAGGTGATTCCGCATGATGCCTTCTTTTTCGGAGAAATCGGCCTGAGCGGCGAAATCAGGCCGGTCGCCAATGGGCATGCGCGGCTTAATGATGCGGCCAAACACGGCTTCAAGAAGGCGGTTATTCCGAAGGCGAATGTGCCTAAAAAGCCGATTGAGGGAGTGGAGATTCACGGGGTCTCTACGCTTTCGGAAGCGTTGGATATTCTTTCAGAAATGTGAGGATTGAGGCTAAAGCGTGTTCCTTCGCCTTTTGCCCTTAGTCTTTCTACTCGCTTAAAGCCAATAAATCCCTTTCCAATAAGTCGCTGCTGCCGAGGTTGAGCTCAACCAATCGACGCAACTCGGAAATGCTGTCTATATCAATATGTTCGCATTTAAAGCCCGCTTTATTGTCTACAACATGGGTGGCACTAAGTTCCATTTTTATTTGGATCTCTTCGGACAATTGCAAGGTAAGGGTGCAGAGTTTTTCCGGATCTTCTTCCCAAGGAAATTCAAAACCTAATAAACAGCCTTTTAAGGACAGGTCAATAATTTCACAGCTACGGGTTTTGTCCCCGCAACTTAAAGTGGCTTCTGCGGCGTAGAGAATGCGGTGAAAATGGCGGTTGTCGGTGTTTTCTATTGGATGCATGGGCTTAATTTAAAAAGAATTGCAGGGATGTATTGTCAATAACCAGAACATCGTTCGTGTTCAATTTTAGCGACTTATCGTTTAAGGGTTCATTGTTTACGGTTATGGTGCCGCTATGTTCCAATACCGAAACAAAATAGCCCTCTTTTCTCTTCGATATGGCAATAACGCCGTTACCGTCATGGCCCAGCCGTGTCATAGCCTTTTTTAACGGCAGGATTTTACCGATATTGTTGCCGGTCATAAATTGTAAATTGGCGGCAGGGCTATGCAATTCGCCGTCAATTTCCTGATTAAGTGGTTTTACGTTTTCGTCAAGGAAGTTATTGAATTCGGAGGGGGATTCTACTGATTCTGTGGTATTGAAAATAATGTCATGCTTGCCCATTGATATGATGTCGTTGTTATTGAGACTGCATGCTTTGATTTTTTTACCGTTGATGATCAGCGGAAACTCATCATTAAGCTGCTTGATCGTGCAGTCCTCGTTACGAATAACCATGACCGCATGAGCCGGAGCAACCGCCAAGCTGTCAATGGTCACATCATTGGTTTCATCGCGTCCAATATGCACAATGCCTTGGTCAAACAGGCTGGAATGGATTGCTTTATCTTTAAAAAAAACAGTGAGTTTTGCCATTGGTGTGATAGCGCATTTTTAAACGAACTTTGATTATAGACGGTATTATTTTAGTTATTCAAGAAATTCCATTTTTTCGGCTATAACGCATCCGTATCCTCAGAAAGGTTTATTTCTAGGTAGAAATTTAACCAGTTTAACGCTGTTTTCATCCCGTTTTATGATTTCCAGCAGGTATTCATGCAGTCTGATGCTGGTTCCCGCCTCGGGTATGGTTTCCATAAACTCAATGATAAGCCCGTTCAGCGTCTTTGGCCCCTCCGTAGGCAGCGACCATTGCGTGACGCGGTTTAACTCCCTAATGGTAATATTGGCGTCGACCAGATAGCTGCCGTCGCTTTGCGCTCTTACGGCGACATCATCGGTGATCAGTTCTCCTACTATTTCCTGTAGTAAATCGTCCAATGTAACCAGTCCCTGCACGTCGCCATATTCGTCAACCACCAGGCCTATGCGGATTTTTTCATGTTTAAAGCGATGCATTTGGTTATGCACCGGGGTGCTCTCCGGGATAAACGAGGGTTTGTCCAGGCGGTTGATGATAGTTTGTTTGTCAAAATCTTCCTGATTAATCAGGACCAGTATTTTTCTTAAATGGATGAAACCGATAATTCTGTCAATGCTGGTTTTGTATACGGGTAACCGGGTATGCGGGCTGGCTTTTATCTGGGTAATGAGGTCTTCAATCGGCGACTCAAGGTCTATGCCGATGATTTCATTGCGGGGCGTCATGATGTCTTCAACGGTTGCCGACTCAAGATCGAGTATGCCCATCAGCATTTTTTGGTAGCGTGGAGGTATTAAGCTTTCCGCCTCGCTAATAATGCTTTTAAGTTCGTCTTTATTTAGTCCGTTATGGCGGTTAATTTTGACATCGATGCCGCCTATCCGGAGTAAGCGGTTAACAAATAAATTGACGAACCAAACGACGGGGTAAAGGATTTTCAGTAAAGGCGTGTAAATCCAGGCGGCTGGAAAGGCAAGCGGCTCCGGTTTGATTGCGGCAAGCGTCTTAGGGGTTACTTCTGAGCAAATAAGCATTACGATAGTCAGAATTACGGTAGCGATAGCGACGCTGGATTCTTCTCCGGCATAGAGTTTAATGGCAATGATGGTAGCTATCGAGGATGCGAAATTATTAACAAAGTTATTGCACAGTAAAATCAAGCCGAGCAAACGCTCCGGTCTTTGCAGCAACTGATGCGCTTTAATTGCCCCGGAATGATTTAGTTTAACCAGATGTCTTAAGCGATAACGGTTTAGCGTCATCAAGGCTGTTTCCGAACCGGAAAAAAAAGCGGACAGAATAAGCATGACGGCAAGTATGCCAAACAGCATACTAAGGGGCATATCGTTCAAAGAAAGTATACTCTCGGGTTATGGAAAACAACCCTAGTGTCTATGATGAGAAAATTTTGTCAAGCTTGGATATCGGTTACGAGTTGATTTATTTAGGTAAATAACATTAAAAAAGTTTTAGAACAATATGAAATAATAACAATTTTGACATGCTGCTGATTCGATGCTTAACTTCGCAATTAGCTAAATAATGGACAGGGATTGTTTTTAAGGCCGTGCTTGATGATCAAGCCACAGGTTTGTTGCGGAAGATAGAAGGCTGCTCAATGGCCTCAATGTGAGTAATGAGTGTAAAAATATGGCGTTGCCGCGTATTTTATTAATTGACAATAATAAAACAAGAATTCAACAACTGGAGGCGGTTTTTCAGTTTATGGGATACATAACAGAAGCTACCGGTTCGGCGGACTATGCTTCTTGTTTTAGCATAACCGATGATCAGTTTTGCGGGATTTTTGTCGGTGACGGCATTGAAAAACAAGCGACTGTCGTCAGTGATGTTGTGGAACGGGCGAATAAGATTCCGGTCATTTTGTTAATCAATAAGGGAACCGCACTCCAGGTTTCGAGCATCATTACTCATAGCGTATCTCAAGTATTGGAATGGCCGACTACCTATCCGGTCTTGAAACCGATACTCGATAAGCTGCCGACGGTATCCGACACGGCTTTTAGGGTGCGTGAGGGGACTGATCGTCGCTCGTCTTTAATTGAACGGCTAAAAGGTAAGAGCCAAGCTATCGTCAATATCCGTAAGTTGATTGATCAGGTCGCCGAATCGGAGGCGACGGTTTTAATTCTAGGTGAGTCGGGGACCGGAAAAGAAGTGGTTGCCCGTGCTTTACATGATGCTTCTCTACGCAAAGATAAGCCGTTTGTGCCTATAAATTGCGGCGCGATTCCGGGTGAATTATTGGAAAGCGAATTGTTCGGGCACGAGAAAGGGGCATTTACCGGGGCTTTAAATGCCCGGCAAGGCCGCTTTGAAATGGCGGAAGGCGGAACTCTTTTTCTGGACGAAATCGGCGATATGCCTCTGGCTATGCAGGTCAAGTTATTGCGCGTATTGCAGGAACGTACCTTTGAGCGCGTAGGCAGTAATAAAACCATCCATTGCGACGTGCGGGTTATTGCCGCAACCCACCGGTATCTTGAAAATGAGATTAAAGCAAACCGGTTTCGGGAGGATTTGTTTTACCGCTTGAATGTTTTCCCTATCGAAATACCGGCCTTAAAAGACAGGGCTGAAGACATCCCCCTATTAGTAAATGACCTTATCGCCCGTATGGAAGCGTCCAACCGCGGCTCGGTGCGGCTGACCAACGCGGCATTAGCTATATTGATGCAGCATGAATGGCCGGGTAACGTCAGGGAATTGGCGAATTTGATTGAAAGATTGGCTATTATGAATCCCAAAGGACTGGTCGATGCGGCTGATCTGCCGGAAAAATTTCAGCAATACAAGGCTCCTGAAGAAATTCTTTCTGAAACAGTAATCGAGGATACCGAAGCGGCGGAAGCGGTTAATGCGGAAGAGGTTGATTCGTCCGAACAAGTTGAAATGATTGCTGCTTTTGAGGAGGCTTCAGGCTCTTTAGCTCAGTTGCCGGAGCAAGGCATAGATTTGAAGGAATATTTGAATATTTTGGAGATCGATTTGATCCGGCAGGCATTAAACGAATGCAACGGAGTGGTGGCTCATGCCGCCAAACGATTGAATATGCGGCGTACCACGTTGGTTGAAAAATTACGGAAATATGATTTGCAGCGTTAAAGTCAGGAACTGATGTTACGCGCTGTACTGCATTCCCAAGCTGGAGCTTGGGAACGAGCGCCCAATGAATTCCCACGTCGGAGCGTGGGAACGATAGAAATTTTGCTGGTTCCCAAGCTCCAGCTTGGGAACCCAGTCCCGGAAGCTCCAGCTTCCTGTTTCCTCTCGCCTCATTGGAGTGCAACCCTATGCCCAGAAGCCGCTACCGAGTTCAATGCGACCCGTGTCCACATTTCCTAACCGCAACGATAAACCACTGGCTGCCGTTGTTTACCCGCCCGGAAACGGTAAATATTGTGCTGGATTCTTGGCGTTTTTTACAGCGGGAATCAGGCTTTCAGCTATACGGTTACGTCATTCTTGAAAATCATCTGCATCTTATCGCCGCTTCGGGGAATTTGAGCCTTGATATGCAACGGTTTAAATCCTACACGGCGAAGCAAATCATCGCGCATCTGGAACAATGCGGATCGACCAAGCTTCTGGAATTGCTGAGTTTTTTTAAACGCGCCCATAAGCAGGAAAATACCTATCAGGTTTGGGAGGAGGGCAATCATCCGCAAATCGTCGAATCTGAGGCTGTTATGCGTCAAAAGCTGGATTATATTCATCAAAATCCTGTTAAACGGGGGTATGTGGATCAACCTGAACATTGGCGCTATTCCAGCGCCCGTAATTATGCCGGTCAGGAGGGTTTGATTGAGGTGATGAGGGCATGGTAAGACGCTCGGGAAGCTGGAGCTTTCAAAACTGGGTTCCCAAGCTGGAGCTTGGGAACCCGCGGATTTACAAAATCCGTCCGGCTCGGAGGCGTTTTTTGACCTTGAATAAACTTATAAACAATGGTACTTTAATTTCAAATGGACGCTGAAGCCAGCCGGAGCCGGGAGAAGCTTTCTACACAGTGAAAATAATAAAAACGACCTTTTTGTAGCTCATGACATCAGCAAACATAATAGCCCTCATTAAAACGCGCCATCCTGCGACTTCGCGCTTTGCCGGATGTCAGGTCGTATCGGTCGGCATGAGAGTTGTAGGGCAAATATGTCTTGACCTGACTCGCTTCGGTACGCACACTTTTCCAGTTTCCAGTTTCCAGTTTCCAGTTTCCAGTTTCCAGTTTCCAGTTTCCAGTTTCCAGTTTCCAGTTTCCAGTTTCCAGTTTCCAGTTTCCAGTTTCCAGTTTCCAGTTTCCAGTTTCCAGTTTCCAGTTT
>JAUGSS010000062.1:0-72142 GCA_044426515.1 Methylococcaceae bacterium
CATAAACGTTATTTTTAGTATCGATGCGTCGTAAGTCATTGATTTGTGGTTATCGAAAAATTAAAAATGCGATTTTTTGTAAATTCTAGTGATTATAAGTTATTGAAAAATAAGCTTACCTGTGACTAATGAGAAGTTACCAATGATATTCCGACCGCTCGGGTCATCCATTGCGTAATAAAGTATAAAGTCATAATTCTTAGGTAATGATACGAATAGATGACAATCGGCCTTGACCTTATCATTCAGAACAGGTTGGTAACACACCAGCCTGTTCCGATTGGATAACTCCTTTTCAAAATAGCTTATACAAACAATCAGCAACTTTATAGATGCTCCGGTTGGTTATATAGCGAAAAAGATAGAGGGGGAGTCAAACGCATCCGAGTAGACGTCATGATGGAAAAAGCGACCCGAAAACAAGTGCGCTACGAAAGAAACGACATCAATGCCGTTTTAAAAAAGACAAGCGTTTTTTTCAACCCTATCCAGCCGATAAAAATACTTAACATCAGCAAACAAGGTATTGCTATTTGTAGTAGTCGAGCATTAAAAAGAAATAACCGCGTTAAAATCATGCTTTGCTTTATAGAGGGTGAAAGTTTTTTTCTTCATGGGCAGGTCGTGCATTCATTTAATAAGCCAAGTCATTGCCAAAATGATGAGTTTGTAGAGTTGTTTCTTGAAGGAACGGCATCACCTATTCCGTTGCCTTTTAAATACGGCATTCAGTTTGAACGACATTATCTCCCATTCATGGATTATCTGATTGAATCCGGCTGTAGAAACGGCTTTGAAGTCCAGCAAAGAGGCTTTTATCAAAGGCAAAACCGTCCTAAATAATCCCCGCCATTTAACTCATTTTTACTTTTTATTATTCAGCAGGGATTTTAGGTCCGCAAAGGGATTATGGGTGGCGACAGGCGCACTGGATTTGCCTGCTTTTGAGCCGTCAAAGCGGGTTTCTTCATATCTTGAATGCTCATTATCATGGCAATAAAGGCACAATAATTCCCAATTACTACCGTCGGACGGGTTATCGTCGTGGTTATGGTTTTTATGATGCACTGTCAGTTCGGCCAGGTTTTTATGATCGAATTCACGGGCGCAACGGCCGCATACCCAAGGGTATAACTTAAGAGCCTGGCCGCGATAAGATTGTTCCCTGAGTTCCTGGTTGCGGCGCGCATCGGTCACGATTTGATCCAGCTTGGTTTTATCGGGTTGGGTTTTTTTGATAGTCATATAAATATCTTCTGTAAGAGGCGAAAAAAATAGCGCTTTGGGTTCGACGGCCTGAGTTATACCAATATCGCCAAATTTTAACAGAAAAACAGTAAAGGATAACCGTCAACCTTGGTCAGCGCTCGGCTTGAAAATTAGCAAGTAATCTCGGTCTAAAGAATTTATACTAAAAAAATGATTAATAAAAGTCTAAGGTGACATGTGGATAAACGAACATTTACAAACCGATTGGTGGTTCTCGATACTGAAACGACCGGATTAAATCCGCAAGAAGGACACAGAATTATTGAGATTGGTTGCGTGGAGCTGGTTAATCGGCGCTTAACGGGGAAGCGGTTTCATGAATACATTAACCCCGAGCGGATTATTGATGCCGGTGCTGTTGAAGTTCACGGCATCACTAACCGGTTTTTGGAAGGTAAGCCGACTTTTGCAGGCATTGTTGAGGATTTTATTGCGTTTATTCAGGGCGCTGAATTGATTATCCATAATGCACCGTTTGATGTCGGTTTTATTAATTATGAATTCTCGCTGTTGAATGGCCGGGCGGGAACGGTTGCAGATTACAGCAAGGTGTTCGACACGCTGACCTATGCCAGGAAAAAGCACCCTGGACAACGTAATAGTCTGGACGCGCTGTGTAAACGTTATAGTATCGATAACAGCCACAGAGATTTGCATGGCGCTTTGCTGGATGCTGAAATTCTGGCCGATGTATTTTTGTTGATGACCGGCGGGCAGTCTTCTTTGTTGGATGAGACGCAGGGTAGGGCGGAGGAGCTGGTTGTCAGTAAGGAGGTTAAATATTTGTCGGCGGATCGTCCCGCTTTAAAAGTCATACGCTGCACGGAAGAGGAATTGGCCGCGCATCAACAGCGCCTGGAGGCTATTGAAAAAGCCGGCGGCGCTTGTCTCTGGAACCCGTTTATTAACTAAAACCCTAAAGCCACGAAGTTGCCGCTTCGTGGCTTCAGCTTTAGGGGATTAATTATTCAGCCGATTTAGGTTTCGCCCGTCTGGATGTTGAACCTACCCTTTTTTTGCTTTTATCCGCTTTTTTGGTGCCATCGTCGGCTTGAGCCGCTCTCTTAGCGCCTTCATCCATTTTGGATATGTTCAGTTGCTGACCGGCCACTCTGACTTTTTTCAATTCCTCGAACAATTCTTTCGGCATGCCCGCCGGTAACTCAACGGTGCTGTAATCGTCCTGAATTCTGATGCGGGCGATATGGTCGCCGTCAATCCCTGTTTCATTGGCGATGGCGCCGACGATATTGCCGGGCTTTACGCCGTGGGCATGACCGACTTCAATCCGGTACGTTTCCATTTCAATATCGGCTCCGCCGCCGAATGCGCGTTTTGGTTTACGGTCTTTTTGTGTGCGCTC
Organism: Methylococcaceae bacterium; assembly: GCA_044426515.1. Lineage (GTDB taxonomy): Bacteria > Pseudomonadota > Gammaproteobacteria > Methylococcales > Methylomonadaceae > Methylobacter_A. Next base: position 2,633 of record JAUGSS010000062.1, read on the forward strand.
GGACCTTGATGGTCTGTCATCTCTGGATGGTCGGTCATCCCGGCTATCTTTGGCTCTTTTAGGCAGGTTTTGCAATAACAGCGGCGTTTCGCCCTGAACCAGTTTTGCCAAGGCGGCGGCTATTTCCAGCGCGCTTACATTGTGTTCTTGTTGGTATTGTTCGATCAATTGGCTGAAAAAGCTCAGTTCTTCGGCCGCCAAAGTGTCGGTAATGTTTTGTTTAAAGCGGGAAATGCGTTTATTGTTAATGACTTCAGTCGAAGGCAAACCCATCTCTTCAACTTTTTGCTTGGTCGCTTTTTCGATATTAGCCAGCAGATTTCTTTCCCTGGGCGCAATAAATAAAATAGCATCGCCGGTACGTCCCGCGCGTCCTGTTCTGCCGATACGGTGAACGTAGGATTCGGTATCGTAAGGAATGTCGTAGTTGACAACGTGGGTGATGCGATCGACATCCAATCCGCGCGCAGCAACGTCAGTCGCAATCAAAATATCCAGTTTGCCGTTTTTCAGGTGAGTAATGGCGCGCTCACGTAATGCTTGAGACATATCGCCGTTAATCGCGGCGGCGGAATAACCGCGCGCTTCCAGTTTTTCCGCCAGCTCGACCGTTGCGGTTTTGGTTCTGACGAAGATAATCATGCCGTCAAAGGTTTCCGCTTCCAGAATACGGGTCAGCGCATCCAGTTTGTGCACGCCGCTGACCAACCAATAGCGTTGTCGTATGAATTCTGCCGAAGCGGTGGTGACTTTAATGGTGATATGTTCGGGTTCGTGCAGGTATTGCTGAGCAATCTTACGAATAACCGTAGGCATCGTTGCAGAAAACAGGGCAATTTGTCTTTTCTCAGGCGTTTGTTCCAGTATCCATTCCACGTCATCAATAAAGCCCATGCGCAGCATTTCGTCGGCTTCATCAAGCACCAGATAGCTGAGCCCATTCAGATTTAGCGTACCTTTACGCATGTGATCCATGACCCGGCCCGGCGTACCGACCACCACATGAGCGCCGCGTTTCAGCTGGCGTAGTTGGGTGCTGTAATCCTGTCCGCCGTAAATAGGCAGAACATGAAAACCTTTTAAATGCGCGGCATAACGTTGAAACGCTTCTGCCACCTGAATAGCCAGCTCACGAGTCGGCGCTAGAACCAATACTTGCGGGTCTTTTTGCTTGAGGTCGATGCGCGACAAAATGGGTAAGGCAAAAGCGGCGGTTTTACCGGTTCCTGTTTGCGCTTGCCCTAGAACGTCTTTACCTTTCAGTAGGAGCGGGATGGTTTGTGCTTGTATGGGCGAAGGTGTTTCATAACCGACATCATTCAGTGCTCTTAGCACCGGTTCAATCAGAGCTAAATCACGGAAAGAGGGTAATGTAGAAACATCATTGGACATGGATTTACCTGTTGGAAGCTAGAAGGCGCCTAAGCGCGGAGAAATGTGTTTGTTTATCAGAGCATTATAACGCACTCTATTACAAATTGCAGAAAAATTAACGGGACAAAGAGCTGCATAAAGCTTCCGCCCCTTATCTAAATCCCTGTACACAATAAGGATTTCGGGTTGAAGCGGATGCGTGCTCTAAGGTAATTAAAGGCATTTTATTCGCAGAGTAGAACAAAAAAGATTGTCAAATACTTAACAGGAAAATGACCGGCGATTAGCGTTGAAATTCCCCGACCGGTTAATGCGTAATTCTGCAAACTTTGATGGGCGGTACTGTCGTAAAACCGCCTTAACCGCTACTTGTTGTCGGCTTTGCAACAGCGCGATTAACTTTGTTTACCGGCAATACAACATCTTGCGCATGGCATCTTTCTTGCCTGTCTGCTGTTATTTACACCAGCAGACAACGATGAAACTTTTTCTTGATTGGTCCGCTATCAAAACGCCGACAGGGGTGATGCCTATGCCGATATTCCCAAGAACGGCGGAGATTTTGCCAAGGCGGTAGCGGTATGCATCGGTAGTCGCCAACGGTTTTTCCTGCCGGCAACAAATTAATAACGGCGGATTCGGCAAGCTGCGGCATATCGCCGCTTTCCTCTACGCCGCCGTCGCCACCCAACTGGAGTCATTATGAAACTGCAAATCGAACGCCGTTATGTCGAAAGCCTGATCGAAGCTTTCCCCAACCGGATTGCTCTAAAGGAACAACTGCGCTTCGGCAATAAAGCCGAAGTATTTTACCAGCAACTGGCCGCGCAGGAATGGGGCTTTCTGCACGATCTGTATCAATCTTCCGGCGCAACAAGCCAGGCGGCGCTGCTGGCAAGCCTGCAAATCGCACTGAACGATGGCGGCGAGCGCTATGAAGCCGAGCAATTGGAGAAGGTGCTGCCGAGCATCACCCGCTACCTGATCGACGACGCCCAGCGCGGCTGGCTGTTCCAGGCCGACGCCAAGGGCCGGACCTGCGCCTATTTGATTACCCGGCTTGATTACACGCCGCCCGGCGAGGAAGAAGCGGGCCGCATCCTGATCGAACTGAAAGCCAATTCCAAAGGCAAGATCGCAATTGAAACGCTGGTCATCCGCGCCAAGGACATCGCCGGAAAAACCATCGCCGAAATTTTTGCCGCGAAAGGTTATCTGAAGGAAACGCCGGAGCTGATCGCCGTTTACGACGAAGCCGCCGACCGCTATTTCGATTGGCGCGGCCGCTACGGCGAACAGTTTTCCGGCTGGGGCACCGCGGTTTATGTCGAAGACCCTAGCTCCAGCCACCGCAACAACGACTGGACGCGTAAAAACACCGTGGTATTGTCGTCGGCGGGCGGCGCATGCCGTTTGGTGAATGATGAAAACATCCTCAGCGAGCGCGCGTTAACGCTGGAAGCGTCCGGCGACATCCTCGGCAAGTACCTGCGCAAAGCCGGAAACAGCCTGCGTTACGACAGTAAAACCGAAACCGCGATGGAAGCCTCGAAAGCCGACATACCCAAAGGCGCGTTTATCGAATTGCCGATCCACGGTTACATCCTGATGTTTCATCTGGAACTGCATCACCATGTCTGGGTGCATGTCGACGACATGGAACCTTACCAATACAAGCCGGAATTGAAGCAAAAACTGATTTTGCCGCCGGAGCAGACCGACCTGATCGACATCCTGACCGCCGAAATGGATATGCTGATGGACGACATCGTCGCCGGAAAATCCGGCGGCACCACGGTACTGTGCGCGGGACCTGCCGGTGTCGGCAAGACCCTGACCGCCGAAGTCTATTCGGAAATCATCAAACGTCCGTTGTATCGGGTACATTCCGGGCAATTAGGCCTGAACGTTGCGGAAATGGAAAAGGTGCTGAAAGAAACGCTGATCCGCGCCCAACGCTGGGGCGCGGTCATGCTGATCGACGAGGCCGACGTTTACATCAAGCGCCGCAGCGACAACCTGGCTTCCAATGCCGTGGTCGGCGTGTTTTTGCGGGTACTGGAATATTTCAACGGCCTGCTGTTTTTAACCACCAACCGCGTCGACGACATCGACGAAGCGATTATTTCCCGCTGCATCGCGATGATCAAATACCACGCCCCTCATAGCGCCGACCGCCGCAAGATATGGGGTGTAATGACCGAGCAGTTTGCATTGCCGGTGGATCAAGCATTGATAGAGCAATTGGTTGAACTGTTCCCAACCGCTACCGGCCGCGACATCAAAGGCTTGACCAAGCTGGTGGCCAAGTTTTGCCAGCAAAAGCAGCTGGAGCCCGGTTTGGAGGTGTTCAAGCGCTGTTCGGTGTTTCGGGGCCTGGAGTTGGCGGGCGCGGATGAGGATTGATAATGGCTAACGAACAGAAAAACGCCGACAGTATCGCTGAATTTTGCCGGTATATTACCGAACGCAAACCGGCGTTACAAAAACAATACGAGCGCTTACTTGCTCAAGACCTGTCTAAGCAACAATGGGACGGCTGTTTTCAACGCAATGTGCTGACCGTTTTGGAACAGGCTTATAACGAGGCACTCGCTCATTTGAAAACCCTGCCGTTCGACAGTACCGCGACTTCAATCAATCGAGGCTTATCGGATTTAAGCAAACAAACGCTGGCGACTTTCGACGGATTCGTCGACGATTTTTTATTGTTTGTCGTCGATAAACATCGTACCTCCTGCGCTTTATCCAATTTTCCCGACGAACATAAACCGGACAAGGCTTACGTTAACGAAGTGAAGCGGGAAATCACCGGGCTTTGGCAAAACTTTGCCTTGAATGTTAATGACTATTTTCTGGAATGCCGGTAACGCGGTCCTTTTAAAACACAGGAAAAGCCAATGAAATTGTATTTAACGCCCGGCTCCTGCTCGACAGGCATCCATATTTTAATGGAAGAACTCGAATTGGTTTTCGAAGCGCATCTCGTCAACCTGTTGGCCGGAGACCAAAATACGCCGGAATATCTTGCGCTGAATCCCAAAGCCACGATTCCGGCGCTGGTACGTAACGACGGCGGCGCATTGACCGAGTTTCAATCAATCGCCTATTGGTTGGCGCGAAGCTACCCCAAAGCCAAATTGCTGCCCGGCGACCCGGATGGCGACGCCCGCGTCATCGAACTGATGGATTACGTAGTCGGCACTGTTCATGGTCTAGGGTTTGCCAGGATTTTTACGACCGACCGGTTTGCGCTCAACGAAGCCGATTTTGAAACCGTGAAAGCCCAAGGGATGGACATCGTTAAGCGCGGCTTTGCTGTCATTAATAACGTTTTGCCGCCTCAAGGCTATGCCATGAACACTTTCAGCATCGCCGATGCCGCTTTGTTTTATGTTGAGTTTTGGGCAGACAAAACCGGTATTTCGCTGCCGGAAAATTGCTTAAAACACTATCGCTTGATGCTTGAGCGTCCGGTGGTAAGGCGAGTCTTGATGGAAGAAGGCTATCGTTTGGATTAACTCTCAGTCTTGTATCGTTTCCACGCTCCGGCATTTTTATTCACCACGAAGATACGAAGTTTATGTTCTTTTTTCGTGGTGAATAATAGAACCGATAACAGGCTATACTCTTTACCGGATATAGCCTTGTATAATCAAATAAAGGATGTAAATATGCAGCAAAAACCCGCAACAACCGGTGTAAAAATACACTATATTATCCAGGCGCGTTGGAGTCCCAGAGCGTTTGATCCTGACAGGCCGGTCAACCATGATGATTTGCTGGCGCTGCTGGAGGCTGCGCGCTGGGCGCCGTCTTGTTTTAATGACCAGCCTTGGCGTTTTGTGGTGTGCGATAAAGCCGCGGATGAAACCGGTTGGCAACATGCGTTTACAACGCTGGCCGAAAAAAACCGGCGCTGGGCCAAGAATGCTCCGGTGTTGATACTTTCCGCGGCAATGGAAAATTTCAATCATAACGGCCAAGCTAATCGTTGGGCGATGTATGACACCGGCGCCGCCAGCCTCAGCTTATGCTTGCAGGCTACTGCATTGGGATTGATTGTGCATCAGATGGGCGGCTTTGATGCCGAAAAAGCCCGAGAGGTTTTTAATCTTCCGGGCGATTGCAGGCCGATGGCAATGATGGCCGTCGGCTATCAGGCCGATGTTGAGTTGCTTGACGATGATTTTAAGGAAGCCGAATTGGGCGCACGCTCTCGGGCGGCATTGAATGAACAGTTTTATGCAGGCCAATGGGGCAGTGGAGTTGAATGAGTTGTTGAAGCAAAGCGCGTACGGCTCTGCAGAATAATGAGCTGCAATCGGCTAAAGAATCTTTAACCGATGCGCTCACTCGGTATAAAGCAATTAAACGGCTCTATGCGTCTAATCATTAAGAAAAAGGTGGATACGCCATCGGTAATCCGCTTTAAACGAAGCTGAAACTAAACCCTTATTCGGTGTTTTCGAGTAAGGGTTTTGTTTCATGCGGTATAACGGCACTTCGAGTGAAAGCGAGGTTAAAAATCCTGATCTAGCTTAGATTTATCAGCGCAATCAAGTAATCTTCGTCAACCGGCTTATTTAGGCAGTAATCGAATCCGGCGCCAAGTGCTTCGGTTATTTTATAGTCATCGGTATAAGCGCTAATGGCGGCAACTTTTAACGGGTTATATTGCTGTCTTAAGATTCTGATCATCTCCAGCCCCGACATTACCGGCATGCTAAGATCGATAAATGCCATTTTATACTGATTTTTGTTGATGAATTTCAGGGCCTCGGCGCCGTCAACGGCGGAGTCAACGGTATAGCCGTTCAGCTCAAGCATGTTAGCCAGTAACAAGCGGTTTATTTCATTATCATCGGCAATTAAGATACGGTTGCTGGTGTTTGTTTCAAGGCGTTCGGACGGAAACGGCTGCTGATGGTGGGCGCAATGCTCTATAGCCCGTTTTATCTGAATAATCGACCATTTATTCAATTGCGCTGTCCGGTTATGCTCTTGGCATAAGGCGCCCCTAAAACCAAGATAATCCGGATGGTAAGGCATCAGTTCAACTACGTCTTCCAGTCTAAGCGAACCGGCCAGTCCGCAGATCAATTGCCGGCCTTTGACCTGTTTGACAAATTGCTCGATGTCGGTCTTTGCCATGATCTGAGTTAAGGAGCCGTTGTTTTTGTTTAGGGTATCGAGCATTATGCCTTTAAAACCGGCCTCTTTTAGTGCGGCTATAACGGCAAAATCCGGCTGGGCATCGGCGAATAATACCGCGATCAAGGCTATGTTTTGTTGTGCTAATGCGGCTAGTTTTCCTATAGTTCCCTGCCAATCGGCGCCGGGAAAAAAGCCGATTTTGATATAATCGACACCGGTTTCGGCCATCGTTTTAGCGGCCTGATAAACAATCCCCGGTTGCATCGGCAGATCGCCAACGGTGGCGCTGATGGGACAGCGCCGGTCAATTCCCACAACAATGTTTTTAACCACATCGGTTTTCAGCGCTCCCAAAGCGCCTAAAGCCGGTTGTTTCAGGTCAATAATGTCGACATTTGCACTTAACGCCTGCAAGGCTTCTTCTATGCTGTTAACGCTGGCAAGCATTCCGGTCATGCGCTGATCTCTGTTTTGTAGTTTTCAATGACGGCCATCAACCAACCCCAGGCTTCCAGTTCCCTGTCGCCGGCTGTTTTTTCCAGACCGATACGTAGATAGTCGATTTCCGCTTCTATTCTTTCCAGCGGAATCATGTTTAAGCGGCTGATTAAAATCGCCGCTTCCAGCACCGAATATTGGGCGCGGTTAAAACCTGTAAAGGGTGCATGATTAACGCTATGCACGGCTTTGCAGAACAATTTTGGCCGGATCTCGTCATCTTCTATATGCACGAGTTCAACTTCAGTATGGGCCAATGCACAGTTTAGCACTTGGCCGCTGATTTTTTCCGCAGGTTTTAACGGCCAGTTGCGTCGTCCGGTCAGGCAACCGGCAAAAACCCGTACATCGGCGCAATAATTCAGCACCGCGGTTTTGCTTTCGAGCAGGTTATTGAGCGTTGTTGACGGGCGGAACGGCAGGATGATGAATTCATCCTCGGCGGTTTCTGCGTTAGGGTGGATATGAATGCCCATCGGCGCAATATGCGCTTTGCCTGAACTGTTTTGAGTGATGACTATGGTTTCTTGAATCATTGCTGCTTTAGTATTTTTTAGCGCCTGGGAGGGTGGATGCTGCGGCTCGGTCGGGAACCGATGCGGCGAAAGTGCTTCCGGCCGGTTTAAAAGTGTGCAGGTCAACGGTAGATTCTGTGCTGTCGGTTGCACAGCCCCATTGCAATGCTTGATCCTGAGTATAACGTTTACCCAATTGCCAGGCTATTTCAGCGCGAGCCAGTTCAACGCCCAGATAAAAAGCGTGACCGCCGTCGTTTTCAACATGCAGTTTCGGGAATAGGTCGAACGGATCGGTGGCGCTGTGCAAGCCGTCACGGTTAAAAATATGCACACCTTCGGCGCTGATTTGAACGCGGAAACTGGGGTCTTTGATTTGTCCGGCCAATTCCTTGATTTCTTCCAGGCTGTAAGGAAAAGGCGAGGTTTCATGCAAAGCCATTAAACCGGGATCGATATGCTTGGGCAGCATGTCATGCTGTTTTGCCGCAAACATGATGCGGCGGGCCAAATCGGCTTCTTTGACCGCTCGGCAGGCATGGCGGCTAACTTCGGTTGCCAATATGCTGTTGATGTTAAGTTCCGAACAAATGCCCAACAGCAGCGCATTCATGCCCAGAGTATCGGCATGGGTCAGTTCGGTGATATTGCCGACTCCCAGCATCATTTCGATATCGGGATGGTTTTTCCTGACTTCATGATAACGCACAATGGATTGAGTGAAGCCGAAGTGCAAGGGATCCAGAATCGGATCGACGATAAAAGCGCGGTTTTTCGCCTGCATGGTTTTGATGGCTCGATCCAATGAAGCCAAGTCTTCATGCTTTTCCGGAATTAAAATCGGCGTTGCGGCCACTTCATTGGCGACCCACAGTGTGCTTTCGTGCAGGCTGAGCATGTAATCCGCGCCCGCTTTGCCGCCTCTGAGCAAGTCGTCCGCTTCCAGCGAATCGATGCTGACGCTAAAGCCTTCTTGTTTCAAGGTGCGAATGATGTCTTCCATATGCGGGAAATCGGTGCTTGGCAAGCAGCCGATGTCAATCACGTCAGCGCCGTTTTGTTGGTAGTAGTAGGCGCGTTTAACCACCTCTTCAACACTGACATTGGGGGCATCGACGATTTCGGCAAAGATTTTAACGCTGTAACGGCTTAAGTCAGGCTTATGCGCGGCCTGACCAAAAAACATCGGCAAGTCTTTGAGTTCGTCCGGGCCGCGTTCAATCGGTAGACCTAAGTTTTTGGACAAGGCTTCCAAATCGCCTCGGCAGCGTCCGGGCACCAGTATGCGGTCAGCGCCGAAAGTGTCGGTCAAACGGCGGCCTATCATATCTGCGGTCATTAATGCTGCGACTTTAAGCCCCAGTTGATGCACGGTATAGGTAAATTCCGGCTGCATTTTTTGCAGGATATTACGCAGCTGTTTTTCCGCCAGTTTACCGGTAAGAAAGAGGATATGTTCGCTCATGTTAACGATTGCAGCCGTTCTTTAACTTTAATAATCAGTTCATCGACACTTTCAACCACGCTGGTGTATTCAAAAGTGCGCAGTTTGGCGGTGCCTTCCAAGTCTATTTTACGCGGATAAACCATGACTTTCCCGCCCGGCGCAGTGGTTTCCATCTCCGGCGCTATGTCGCAAGGGTAGACAATGCTGGGAACCTTGCATTTTCCGGCCTGGGAATAAAGATTGGTCACCAAAGAATCGGCAATACCCAGTACGCATTTGGCAACGGTATTCGAGGTGGTCGGCGCCATTACAAAGGTATGGTAGTAACCTTTATAAAAATGCCCGACCGGCGGCGCTGAAGCGGCTTTGTCGCGGTATACCGGCATTTTTTTGCGAAGGTCGTCAAGATGAATGCCGTACATCAGCAACACTTCTTCTCCGGCCTGACTCAGGTATAAATCAACATTATCCAGGGTTAGCAGGAAGTCCAGGCATTCTTCTATATAATGACCGGAGCCGGTAATGGCCCAGGCTAACCGTGCCTTATCTATTAAATTTTCCATTAAATTAAATCAGGGTCGAAAGCATTTGGCTATTATACATGAATCAATACACCGATTTCTCGTACCGGAGCTTTTTGGGATGCATTACCCCGGACGGCGCATAATTATGGATATTTGATAAAGCTTTTATTCACCACGAAGAAATAAACCTTCATGTTTTTCGTGTCTTCGTGGTGATATTCTTTTAAGTTTTTGTAGATTCACCTGTTATTAATGAGACGTTACTAAATGTTCAATCAACCTAAGCGCTGCGCCAGTTCCCGACTGGTTTGCGGCATACACACCCTCCTTGGCGATAAACCGCTGATTATGGGGATCTTGAATGTTACGCCGGATAGTTTTTCCGATGGCGGCAAATATTCGGGCCTTGATGCCGCGATGCTGCAAGTTAAACTGATGTTGTCCGAAGGCGTCGATATTATTGACATAGGCGGCGAATCAACCCGTCCCGGATCGGAGCCGGTGGCGGCCGGCGAGCAGATCCGGCGGGTAGTTCCGGTGATTGCAGCCGTCAGGCGACAACTGTCCGGCGATATTTTAATCAGTATCGATACGACTTTGAGCGAGGTCGCCAAAGCGGCGCTGGATGCCGGGGCCGATATTATCAACGATATTTCCGGGGGCAGGGCGGATGCAGTGATCCTGACGCTGGCCGCTCAAACCGGTGTGCCGATTATTTTAATGCATAGTCAGGAAACGCCGAAAACCATGCAGGATAATCCGTATTATGAAAATGTCGTGCAGGAAGTATTGGATGCCTTAAAGGCAAGCATCAATGCGGCATTAAAGGCGGGGATCAAAAAAGAAAATATTGCGATTGATCCGGGCATAGGTTTCGCTAAGCGCAAGCAGGATAATATCGATTTGCTGGCCCATCTTGATGCGTTGGTGGCAACGGGATTTCCGGTGTTGTTGGGCACCAGCCGCAAGCGCTTTATGGGAACTATCTGTGATGTGACTGAATCTTCGGAACTGGTTACCGCCACCGCGGTGACCACGGCTTTAGGCGTTATGGCGGGCGTACAGATGTTCCGGGTGCATGATGTCAAGGAAAACCGGCAGGCGGTCGACGTGGCTTGGGCGATTAAACAGAGCAGGTAGGGCTTTTATTCACCACGAAGGCACGAAGAAAATAAAACTTCGTGCCTTCGTGGTGGGGTTTTTAATCGAGCTTTTGTGAAGTTACTTACCTATCGGGCTTATAGGTGTTTTGACTGCTTTTGTTTGCGCTGTCTGTTGCGTGAACCTCTGACGGAGCACGGTAATCGCCCTCAGATAAGTAGGTAAGAAACATTGGCAGTAATACCAGAATGGATAGAACCAGTACTAAGCCGCCGATGAATAACAACAGCGTTTTAATATTGCCCACAACATTCTCTGCAACATCGTCTGAATCGGTTGAGGACAGCGGTTGATTGCTTTGGTTATCTTGTTGGTCTTGGATTGGCATGATAATCTCCCGGTAACTGATTGAAAGAAAAATGGAATTACCGGCTCATATTGGAAGCCGGCAACGGGTCATGCTAGTCTCATCATTAATTTCCTGCAACTTTATCGCGCAGTATCGATACCTTCATAAAACAACAAGTTAAAACCGCTGTGAGGCTTCATAATCCTGTCAAAGAGATAATCCATCCTGTACACAGTAGCCATTTCATTAGAGGGCTGCGAGATAGGTGCTCCTTCGCACCTCAAAAACAGTCGGTTGTTGCATGGATATTCTATGTGATACTGTATACGGTATGAATGAAATCATCATGGATACCAATATTCTATTCTCCGGATTATATTCGGCAAGCGGCGCATCCTTTAAAATATTGGAGCATCTTGAGGCGGGACGTATTCAGCTGGCATTATCTACGCCTTTATTGTTTGAATATGAAGATGCCCTCAAACGCAATCAGGCGAAGTCGAATTTGTTGGATGAGGACATAGACGTTGTTTTAGACAACCTTTGTGCTTTTAGCCGGTTCCAGAAAGTCTATTTTTTATGGCGGCCTTATTTGCCTGACGCCAAGGATGATTTAGTGCTGGAATTAGCCGTGGCTGCCAAAGTTAAAACCATCGTTACCCACAATTTAAAAGATTTTGTTGGTGCCGATAAATTTGGTGTTGAAGCCATTGCCCCTAAAACTTTATTGGAGCGTTTGTTATGAGTGCGTTAAGTCTGCGTTTACCGGATTCTGTTCACCGGCATATTAAAGAGCTGGCCCAGCAGGAAGGGGTATCCATCAATCAGTTTATCTCCAGTGCGGTTGCCGAAAAGGTCTCGGCCATAGCAACGGAGGATTATTTGCAGCAGCGTGCGCAACGGGCCGATAAACAGGCTTTTCAACGCTTGTTGGCTAAGGTTCCAAACCGTGAAGTGATTTCGGGCGACGAGTTGTAATCAAATACCAAGGTGAAGTTATGCAATCATTAAAAATCAAGGCGGAAGTCAGGCAAGATCACACGATGACCGCACATTTACCGGAAAATATTGCTGTCGGCGAACATGAGTTTATCCTTCATTTATAATGGTAGTGCTCCGAACAAGCCCGTTGATTCAATGCAATACAGCGGCACTATCGATTGGCCTGAAGATGGGTTGGCCTATCAGCAAAAGATCAGAAGCGAATAGGGGATAGCCAAATAGTCTGGAATAAGACTACCCAAGCACAGCGCAGGGCGGACGTTTCCGGCAAATTCGCTATACCGCGCTATGCGATATTTTTAAAGTTAGATCCAAGAGGTAGGCGATGAAGATTTTCCAGTTATTATTCTTGTTTGTATTATTTATCACCAAAGTTAACGCAGAAACAACCATAGCCATATTAGATTTTGAGTTGCGTGATCTAACTTTAGCTCCTGGCGTACCCGCCGAGGTGCAAAGAACAGCAAGCATAAAAGCCATGCTGGAAGCGGAGTTGAAACGTGCAGGATATAAAATTGTAGCGGTAGATTCAGAGTTCCAGCGGGAAGCCAATGGCGGTGTCGGCTATCTTTTTGACCACGATGATAGTGCCGCAGAACTGGCTAAAAAGGCGGGCGCAGATTATGTAGTGGTCGGCAGGCTGCATAAACCAAGCTTTTTATTTGCTTATATTATGGGGCATTTAGTCAGAGCTAATGATGGTCATTTAATAGGCAATTACATTTCAGAAACAAAAGGTGGAGATAAAAAGTTAACGTTAAAGGGCGTTGAAAGTCTTGCCGTTAAAATCGATAACGACTTGGATAAAATTTATACACCGCCACCTGCGAAGGCAGCGCACAAGAATAATGATTGAAATTGACAACCTGTAATATCAGGCTTTGGAACTGAGAGCTTAATGACCAAACAAGAAAAATCCCTAACCATGACGGTATTGATGACGCCGGATATGGCTAACTTCTCCGGTAACGTGCATGGCGGTTCTTTATTAAAACTGCTGGATCAGGTGGCTTACGCCTGTGCGGCAAAATATTGTAAAAAATACGTGGTGACGGCGGCGCTCGATCAGGTGTTTTTCAAGCAGCAGGTCAATGTCGGCGAGCTGGTTACCTTTTACGCCCATGTTAATTATGTCGGTCATTCGTCAATGGAAATCGGGGTCAAGGTTTTTGCCGAGGATTTAAGAACCGACGAAAAAAGGCATACGACCTCCTGCTATTTTACGATGGTGGCGATGGATGAAAACGGACGAACTGTGGAAGTTCCGAGATTACAACTGGATAGCGAAGTGGAAAAAAAACTTTATGAATCGGCAAAGTTGCGTAAACAAATGCGTCAGGAGAGCCTGGAGAAAAATCGTGCCCTGCATGTGGAACTATTAAAGGATGAGTTGTAAGTTATGATTATACAAGGGAATTTTGAACAACTGCCGTTAAAGGATTTTACCGAAAAAGCCTATTTGGATTATTCCATGTATGTGATTTTGGACAGGGCCTTGCCGCATATAGCCGATGGCTTGAAGCCGGTGCAACGGCGCATTGTTTTTGCGATGTCCGAGCTGGGTTTGACCGCGACGGCCAAGTTTAAAAAATCGGCCAGAACCGTCGGCGATGTGCTGGGTAAATATCATCCACACGGCGATTCCGCCTGTTACGAAGCGATGGTGCTGATGGCGCAGGATTTCTCCTACCGTTATCCGTTAGTTGACGGGCAGGGCAACTGGGGGTCGCCGGACGATCCCAAATCCTTTGCCGCGATGCGCTACACCGAATCGCGGTTGACCGCCTATGCGCAAACCTTGTTGAGCGAATTGGGGCAGGGCACGGTTGACTGGGCGGATAATTTCGACGCCACGCTGAAAGAGCCCGTGCTGTTGCCTGCGCGGTTGCCGAATATATTGCTGAACGGCACCATGGGTATCGCCGTCGGCATGGCGACCGATATACCGCCGCATAATCTGCGCGAAGTCGCCCATGCCTGCATACAGTTATTGGATGACCCGGACAGTACGCTGGACATGCTGTTCGCTCATATCAAAGGCCCCGATTACCCGACCGATGCGGAAATCATCACCTCGGCTGACGATATACAAAAAATGTATATCAGCGGCGGCGGTTCGATAAAAATGCGCGCCAAATACGAGCAGGAGGACGGCAATATCGTAATCACCGCGCTGCCGCATCAGGTTTCCGGGGCTAAATTAATGGAGCAGATAGCGGCGCAAATGCTGGCGAAAAAACTGCCGATGATTGAAGATTTGCGCGATGAGTCGGACCATGAAAATCCGACCCGCTTGCTGGTGATTCCACGGTCAAAACGGATCGATGTCGATGAAGTGATGTCGCATTTGTTTGCCACCACCGACCTCGAGAAAAGCTATCGCGTCAACATGAACATGATCGGCCTGGATGGACGGCCCAAGGTTAAAGGGCTTAGGGATATACTGGTCGAATGGCTGGCGTTTCGTACCGAGACCGTGCGCAAACGCTTGCAATACCGCTTGGACAAGGTGCTGGCGCGGCTGCATATTCTCGATGGCTTGCTGATTGCTTATTTGAATATCGATGAAGTTATCGCCATTATCCGCAATGAAGACCATCCCAAACCGGTGCTGATGGAACGCTTCGGTATCACCGACATTCAGGCCGAAGCGATACTGGAATTAAAGTTACGGCATTTGGCCAAGCTCGAAGAGATGAAGATTCGCGGCGAGCAGGATGAACTGGAACTGGAACGCGCCGCGCTGGAAAAAACTTTGGCTTCGCCGCGCTTGCTGAATCGATTGATCAGAAAAGAGCTTGAGCGCGATGCGGACAGATACGGCGATGATCGCCGTTCGCCGATTGTGGCTAGAGATGCGGCGCAGGCATTGGAAACAACGGCGCTAATAAGCAACGAGCCGTTAACCGTTATCTTGTCGGAAAAAGGTTGGATCAGGGCGGCGAAAGGTCATGACATTGATGTCGCAAGCCTGAGTTACCGTTCCGGCGACGGCTTTTTGGATGCGGTCAAATGCCGGACCACGCAGCCGGTTTATATCCTTGATTCCACCGGACGGGCTTACAGCACTTCTTCGCACGATTTGCCGTCGGCCAGAAGTCAGGGCGAACCGTTGACCGGACGGCTCAATCCACCGGCGGGTTCGTTATTCCTGCATCTTCTGGCAGGTCAACCTGATGATTGGTATGTGCTTGCCAGTCATTTCGGTTATGGCTTCCGGGTTCAGCTGAAAGAGTTGTTAAGCAAAAACAAGGCCGGTAAACTGCTTATCACGCTGCCGGACGGCGCTAAGGTATTAAAACCGGTGCCGACACGCAGCGAATCCGATTTGCTTGCGGTGGTGACTTTGCAAGGCCGCTTGCTGATTTTTCCGGTGGCCGAGTTGCCCGCGTTGGCAAAAGGCAAAGGCAATAAGTTGATTCAAATTCCGAGCGCTGACCTGAGCGCCGGCAAAGATTACGTGGTTGCAGCGGTGGCGTTGCCTGAAAACGGCCAGTTGAAAATTATGGCCGGTAAACGGCAGCTAACGCTTAAAAGTGCGGATATTGGGCATTATTCCGGTAACCGAGCCAAAAGAGGCTTGGCCTTGCCCAGAGGTTTTCAGCGGGTTGATGGCTTGGAGTGCGAGTGATTGGACTTTCAGATTGTTGTAGCGCGCCATAAGCTTCCAAGGTGCGCATAAGCAGGTAAAACTTATCAGGGGAACCCTATCAACGTAGGTTGTTAAATAATTAAGTGTACAGTCAGAGATTACAGCCGTGGAAAATTTAATTAATGAAATAATCAATGATCCCAAATTTATTAAAGGGATCGCTTGGAACCGTTGGAGTTTTTATGCCAACGAAACCATCATTAAGGAAGGCGATGTGGGCAAATCCCTGTTTTTTGTTGAGAACGGTCAATTGCGGGTATCTGTGCAGGTGGAATTGGAGGAACGCCGAAACATAAAAACGGGACTCGGCGATTTAGGCAAGGGCGACCTTTTCGGCGATACTTGTCTTCATAAGTCAAGTGTACGAACCGCTTCGGTTATAGCCATTACCGATGGCTGTTTACTGGAAATAAACGGTGAAAAGCTTGGCGCGTATCTGGATGCCCATCCTAATAAAGGCTATTTGTTTTACAAGAAGTTATTTGAAATACTTTTTAGCCGCTTAAACAACGGAAATCGCAGAATTGAATATCTGTTGGCCTGGGGGCTTAAGACGCGGCTTGCCCCTGAAAAGTCAATTCCGGTCTTCCGAAAGATATAAATTTAACTGTTCCCCTCTCGTTAAAAAGGCAGGTTATTTAGTTGGCAAATGCTTTCATCGCATCCTTAAATTGCTGCTTGGCTTCATTCAGTATGGTTAACGAGAACTCGGGGGAAAGTGAAAGATTCTTTAATTTGCCGACCGCCGGAATAGAAGTAATAGGCGGCAAGTCAGGTATATTGCACAGGCCGATTTTGCTATGTAGCCTGGAAAGTACAACGATGTCGGTCAAATTAAGCTCTTCGCCGGTGTTTTGATACCAATCTTCAGAATAAACCGGAACTTTAAGAAATTCCTCGGAAAATCCCCAATCGTGCAAAATTTTCGATCCTACCGGGCCTTTAACGTAAGGCAAGGCAAGTTCGATATCCGATTCAGTACAATAGTCTCTAGGAAGATTAGCGGCAAAACTTAAGAAAGGTATTGCACCTATATCGCAGACAAGCCCTGCAAGCAGCGCCTCTTGCGGATTGACTTGCCGGCTGGCGGCCGCCAAAGCATGACTGAGTGTGGAAATATAGATACTTTGTTGCCATATCTTATCAACGTACTTTTTTATCAGGGGCGAGTCGTTGGTGAAAATACGCCTGAGGCTTAAACTGATGACCAAGTTGCGCGTAGCATTCAAGCCGATGCGCTTGACCGCTTCCAGACAGCTTTTTACCGGGGTTGCGTTGGGCAGTTGGCTAAACCGACAAGCTTGGCTGAAATGACCGGATCCAGTTGAATTATTTTTACAATATCGGTAATGCCCGCATCGCGTTGCATGGCATTGCGCAATTTAATCGCCACATCCGGCAATGACGGTATATTCAGCTCTTCATGATGATAGTGATACAAAAAGAAAGATAATAAGCGGTTGTTGCTTAACTGGGCCGGGATAACCAGCTCTGAAAGCGGTGATGCCGGGGCATGCTTGCTGGACATGATTTTGTGTGAAACGCGTAAAACACTGACCTCGGTTTTAGTTATGGCTGTTGCCCTGTGTCTGGAACCGCTTGATAGCGGAAATTTGGCTTCGCTGGTTCCTGACGCTATTTCATAAATTCTGCCATTCTCATCCGATAAAGAAATAGCGCCTTTTAACAAATACAGAGCCGAGTCAGTCTTATCGCCGAGATGAAACAAAGTGGTTTGTTTAGGGAAAACTTCGGATTTAAGGTCGGAAGTAAATGCCAATAGCTTTTCATTATCGTAATTTCTGATCGGAAACAGTTTTTGTACCACATGCATGGAAATATTTTCGGCAACAAGATTGCGTACGGACGATCTATGGTGCGTTTTTTTTAATGGCGATGAGAGAAAATCCATGTTTATTTCCTTATTATTCAAATGGGCTGTCAACTTGTAAACTATTGTGTCTTTGCTCCCCTCAAATATCCATAGGTATGACTACTATAAGTGCGACTACTCAGCGTGCATCGTAACTTGGCACGATTACGGGCCTGAATCCATTTCTAACACCTTGGCTCCGCGAATTTCCCATTCTTCAATTCGATCAACGCCTCATTTGCCTGCTCCAATACAAACACCTGAACTTCGGGCCGGCGATTCATTTCAGCCGCCAAGTTCACAGAGCGTCTTCAATACCCTGGCTTTCATTCGTTTTTTCCTCATTTGATTCCGATTCCGCTACGGCTTTTTGTTCAAAGCTATAGGTAATATCTTCAATTGACACGCTTTCAAAGTCATGTTGCAATCGATTCATAGTGTTGGACAAAACTATCCATGCTGTGCCTGTCCCACGAAGACCGTGAGAAATATAAAAACACCCCGGAGTATAAGTTATGAACGGTCTGCAGCGTATGTTGAATGATATTGAAATGGAAGTGAATCTGACCCGTCATATGATCGGTAAGGATGCTTTGGATGACAGGGTTATGGCGGCCATAACACAAGTGCCGCGACATAAGTTTTTACCTGCTGATTTGCGCTACCTTACCTACAATAACGGCCCCGCCCCCATTGGCCTGGGACAGACGATTTCCCAACCCTATATTGTTGCGCTGATGACTGACTTACTGAATACCAAGCCTGGCGATACCGTTTTGGAAATCGGCACCGGTTCCGGCTATCAGGCGGCCATTCTTTCGAAACTGGTTACCCAGGTTTATTCGCTTGAAATACTGGAAGAGTTATCCGGCAAAGCAAGTCGCCGGCTTAAAAAGCTCGGTTACAACAATGTAACGGTTCGAACCGGCGACGGCCACCTCGGCTGGCCGGAACACGCACCTTATGACGGCATTATAGTCACTGCCGCTGCCGCTGATATTCCCCAGGCTTTGATTGAGCAGTTGCGCGCCGGTGCTCGATTGGTCATTCCGGTCGGTTTACCTTACCGCTATCAGGCGCTGATAGTTGTAGAAAAAACGGCTAATGGCAAAACTGAGGCTCGTCATATTCTTAGCGTCAGTTTTGTACCGCTGGTCGGTGGCAGCGATACGAAAACAACAGACTTGGCTGATCTGAATCATGAATAACCTCCGGCATTCGATATGTCATCAAATATTAATATCCTGAAATGGCTTTTCGCGCTGGTTCTTATTTTTGGCGGATTTACCGTTTATAAGGTTTTTGGGGTCTTGGCAACCGATCTTGGCGATAAAGAATATGTATGGTTGCTAAAGATAATCGCTGAATTCGGCTTGTTCACGTCGGTAGTGATTTCAGTGGGATTTTTTCATCACTGGATAATTGCTACCGAAGAACGTAAAGAAACCGAGAAAATATTTCAGAGCGTACTGACCAAATATATCGATGGGACGGTTATCAATGCCAAAAAGCGGGGATTTGTAGGGATAACCGAGACCGAGTTGGATTTTTCCGAAGTCATGCACAGCCTGTATCCCGGCGATTATGTTTATTGGTTAATCACCTTTGATCCCCGTTATAAACACCATTGCCGGGAATTCGAGCGCGCTATTAAGAAAGGCGTTCATTTCCGGATGCTTATTTTGAAGGACTGTCAGGTTTCAGAGCTTTGCGCGCGCGAAATAATAGGCTTCAGCGCCGAGGAATACAGGCAATCCAACCGGCTGTTTTTGACCTCGCTTGAGGATATAGCCGGACGTGTCAATGAAAAGGATGGCGGAACATTGGGGGTTTTTGTCTACGATAGCCTGCCGAGTATTCCGTTGTTTATCATTCTTCGCAAAAAATCAAAAACGCTGGAAATTTATAACAGCTTTTATCTGTCCGAGCCGGTCAGCAGAATGCCTTATCTACATTGGCAGTCAGAGCTCAAACAAGATCCCAGTTACTTTTTTGAATCGGAAAAATGGAATATGCCGGACCTTTTTTTAGACTATTTTCAGCGCCGCTGGATGATAGAAAGAAATAAATTAAGCAAGGCCGATAAAGAAAACTCAACTTACAACGATTTTGTCTACGCACCGGCTTTGGCCAGGAAAAAATGTATCAGTCTCAATTGCGAGTCGGATACGTTAACATAACCCCGATGCCCTGTGATTTTGACTACAGCCGTTTTTGTTATTCACCACGAGACGAACGGCTGCATTAACATTTTTTATTTACCACGAAGACACGAAGAGCACGAAGTTAGCTATTTTTCTTCGTGCTCTTCGTGGTGAATAAAAATGCATAACTCTGGGCTGTTCTTGCATTAGACGCCGCCTGCACCATATCCCCCCGCGAATTTCATTTTTATATTAATTTGGAGAACGACAATGACTGGAATAGACCAACAACAAGATGTTACCGATGCAGTCCGAGCAGCAGTTAAATCGGGAGCCGACGTTCATCAGCAAATCAAGGACATCACGCTAAAAGCGTTGACCAGAGGACAACTGGATACGGAAAATATCAAAAATGTCACTGAAGCCGTCGGTAAAGGTATTGACGAGGGCATAGCCGGCCAGGATGAACAGGCTAAAGAGGTTTTCAAACATGCAGCCACGGCATTGGACGATGCGCTGGCGATTGCGGCGGAAGCATCGAAACTGGCTATCGAGGAAGCGGCTGCCAAAGTGGCCGACTACTCCCAGCATGATTTTAGTGATGCGATCAAAGACATACAGGACATGGAGGGATTATTTTTCGATACCTTGGGCAAAGTTGCTAAAGGCGGTAATCAGGTTATCGCCGGCATTGTTAATGATTTTATTGACCACACCCGGCAAAGCGGAACGGCAGTCGGCAAGCAAGCTTTAATCGCGCTGGACGCGCTGCAAGACCTGCCGAATATCGGTGCCGGCATTATTGTGTCAAGCACCTTTGCCACGGCTTCCGCTTTGGCGGAAATAGGCAGCGGCATTTTATCGGGCATCGCTGAAAGTCTGCAATCGTCTCATTCGAAAAAATAAACTATGTTATGGGAGATGCTAAACGCGGCCAGGGATCTGGGCAGGGTTCACGATATTGCCTCGGTATTAATCCGCTACGGCTTCGGCGGCTTTGTGCGCGGCTTGGGCATGGGCAAGGCGCTGGAACGGGCGGGCAGGGTGCTGCATTGGCAGCATGTGGAAGACTATGTCATCCTCGATACGCCGCAACGTATACGGCGTGTACTGGAAGATTTGGGGCCGACTTTCATTAAATTGGGACAAATACTGGCGACGCGAGTCGATTTATTCCCGTCTCACTATATAGCCGAGTTTGAAAAACTTCAGGACCAAGCGCCTCCGGTACCTTTTGCCGAATTGCTGCCCCAGCTTGAAGAAGACCTTGGCGGCAGTATCGATGAGTTTTTCTTGGCCGTCGAAACACAGCCGCTTGCCGCGGCTTCAATTGCCCAGGTTCATAAAGCTGTACTCAAGGACGGAACGCCGGTTGTTTTAAAAATTCGCAGGCCCGGCCTACGCAAAATCATCGAAGCCGATTTACGCCTTTTACAGCGTCTGGTCGATCTTGCCGAGGCCGAATCGTCGGAGCTGCACCGATTTCACCCTAAAGAAGTGCTCCGCCAGTTCAACCAATCATTACGCCGGGAACTCGATTTTGCCGCCGAGAGCAGGAATGCGGAACGGGTAGCCGCCAATTTGGCCGATGATCTCAATATCAAGATTCCTGCCGTCTATTGGCAATGGACCGGCGAAAGGCTCAATGTGCAGGAATATATTGAAGGCATTCAAGGCCGGGATCTTGCGGCGGTAGACAAAGCGGGGCTGGATAGAAAGCTGCTGGCCGATCGCGGCACCGGCGCGGTCATGAAGATGATCATGGAAGACGGTTTTTTTCATGCCGACCCGCATGCCGGCAATGTGTTTTATCTGCAAGACAATAAACTGGCCTTTATCGATTTCGGCATGGTCGGCCGTTTAACCGAAGAGCGCAGGGAACAGGTGGTCAGCTTGTTGTACGGCATGACCAATCATCTGCCGGTTAAAGTGGCCGAGATACTTGAAGACTGGTCGGATAATATCTATACCGATGAACAAGTGCTGACTATTGATATAGAAGCCTTTGTCGATCAATACAGTTCGCTGGCCTTGGGGGATTTCAGTCTTACCGGCATGATGAGCGATTTGATGGCCATATTGAGGGATCATAAACTGATATTGCCTGCCGATCTTGCGTTGTTAATCAAAGCTTATATCACCCTGGACGGTCTCGGCAGACACCTTAACCCGGAATTCAATACATTGGTTTTTGCGGCGCCCTATGTCCGGAAAATCATGGCCGAGCGCTACAGGCCGGAGACCCTGGCCAAACGTGGCTGGCGTAACCTGATCAGTATCGCCGATCTTTTATCAAGCCTGCCTAAAGACCTGCGTAAACTGTTGCGCGCCTCCAGGAAAGGGGCTTTTCAGGTTGATATTACCGTCCGGCGTCTCGATCATTATGTTAATAATATCGATAATGCCATCAGCCGGTTGACTATGGGCATCGTGACAGCGGCGCTGATTATCGGTTCTTCGATTATCATGACGGTAAAAGGCGGGCCGGAATTATTCGGCTTACCGGCATTCGGGTTTTTGGGATACTCTTTTGCTACTATCGGAGGGATCTGGTTACTGCTTTCTATTTGGAAAAGCGGGCAATAGCTGTTACAGGTTAATGACGCTTTTTTGGGATGCCTACAGGGATGTAGCTGGTAGAGCAATGCAGAAGCAGCCGAGAGGGCTTTCAAAAAAGCGCAAATCCTAAGCGTCTGCGCTATAACATCCTTTAATGCCCTCGCCCTAAACTTTTAACTTCCTTTAATTCACCATTTTCGAAACGAAGGTATTGCTGGAAACGGGAAGAGCCGAGATTATATATCCACTCTTCTACTTGGACCTCTTCATATTGTTGCAGATCAAGGGTTCTATAGGGGTAATGCAGCGTCCTCCCCACGATTTTAGTGTGAGTTTCAACCGAGTCCGGTTGACCGCACTTAGCAAGCACTTCGTTTTTATAATCGCCCACATCAACCAGGTTATGCCCGCATCTCATCGCAAACGCGGTATTCAAGCAACATAAACCCAGAATTAAAACCCATGTAGCGGTACTTTTCATTGCGTAAACCTTAAAGAAATAGTCTTGAATTGGTTGATCACTAAAATGGTCCGGCATGTTCGGCATCGGGTGGTGGAAGGGTGAAGGGCAAGCCGGAAATCCATTCTATATTGAAACAGGGTGATGTCGGGTATAAAAAATATAGCCTATTTAGACCCGGCTGCTTTTTATGGCTGCGTAGTTTACATGTTGGTAAATAAAAAGCGGATAAGCGGGTAAAGGTATTATTGCTTGCTATGCCATACGCGGCGAGACAAGACACTGTTCATCAAACGTTATCGTTGTGTTCATACCAAAATTGCAGACATTAATTGCGTGGACTGCAAAAACAAGTATTTATATTTTCTCTCTGTTGATACTAAAATCCAATAAAAATCAGTATCTTATTTTTTGGCATGGATAGTGCTTAATGAATATATAGGCGAATAAAATAATTTATCACATAGCTCAAGTCCGGAAGCGGGCCTATGTTGATATTTATTGCCGCTAAAACATTTTCACAACATAAGCAGGCAATGAGCTTGTTTAAAACTCTAATAATGCGTTAAGAAACCGAGGAACGATAATGACTGTAAGATCTTTTTGTCAAACTTTTATCAGCCTACCCGTTTGTGCATTAATGTTGACAATAGCGTCGGCCGGTATGATGACTGATGCCCAGGCGACGCCTGCGTATATGCAATATTACAGAGCGCCGAACTGTGAATCTTGTCACGCCAACGCAGCGGGGCCGCGAGCCGGACTGGCTGCCTATCTGGCCTCTAAAACACCTGCTTGCACCGCACCGCAAGTACTGCAAAACAATGTTTGCGTAACGCCGGTTCCTGCTTGCACCGCGCCTCAAGTGCTGCAAAATAATGTTTGCGTAACGCCGCCACCCGCGGAGACTATGGTGCGCATGCAAACGTCTTTGGGAATTATCGATATTCGTTTATTCGATTCGGATGCGCCGTTGACCGTAAGCAATTTTTTAAGCTATGCCGATAGCGGAGCCTACAGTAATTCATTTATTCAACGTAGCGTACCCGGTTTTACTGTTCAAGGCGGTGGTTACGTTTGGAATCAGAAAAGTAATTCGGTTAAAGCTATCGCCAAGAGAGCTCCGGTGGCGAACGAGTTCAACCCCAGCCATTCCAATTTACGCGGCACTATCTCCATGCTCAAGATTAGCGGTAAACCTGATAGCGCTACCAGCCAGTGGTCCTTTAATTTGGCCGATAATTCGGCAATTCTTGACTATCAAAATGCAGGCTCTACCGTTTTCGGTCAAGTGCTTGAAAAAAGCCTGTCGGTTGTCGATGCGATTGCTGCTTTGCCTCGTAAAAATGCCGGCGGAACATTGACGCAATTACCGATCGCCACCTCGCTCACCGGCTCGGCGCTGAAAACACTGTTGAAAAAACCGTTGGCAAAAGCCAACTTGGTCACAATAACCGCCGTTTCGTCGAACCGTTCCAACATCGACGCGAGTGATTCCGACCGTGTCTTCGCCTATCTGGAAGCGGCTTATCCCGAATATTTATCCCCCGCCAACGCTTTATCTCCGGCTGACACAGGGTCCGCCAGCTCAGGCGGTTACTATTATCGCTACTATTCGTCCAGCAAAGCTTATATCTCCACAGCCAACGGCGTGGTGTATTACCGTGGCCCCGTTTCCAATGATCAAGCTGTTTCCTGGGGCAGCCTGTCCGGTTGGCTCGCGGCAGCAGTTGCAGCGGGTTATTGATTGTTCATGATTTTTCGACCTGTACGATGAGAAGCAATTGATGGGTCCAGGAAAATATTCGAAGGGATATATTTCAGGCGGGCAGCCGTGCCGTGCGCGCCATCTCCGGGGCTTAAAATACACCTGCTTTGTGTTTAAACCCTTTGGCGCGCGCGGCACGGTTGAGTCATTGATTTTTTTATAACCTTTGTGTCACCTGGATCAGGCAGGTGACGCTTTCATTTAATTAAGAGAGTACTTGAACATGGGCCATAAAGTCTTTTCGATCGCAATGAGCGTTTTGCTAAGTATTTGCAGTTTTAATGCCGATGCCTCAGACGTCGGTCAGCCTGCACCGGCGTTTACTTTGCCTTCTTTACTGCAAGATCAAGCCATCAGCCTTACACAATTTAACAGCAAAGTTGTTTATATCGATTTTTGGGCTTCATGGTGCGCTCCGTGCAGAACTTCTTTTCCTTTATTAAATAAATTGCAGCAAAAGCTTAAGGACCAAGGCTTTGAAGTCGTGGCGATTAACCTGGATGAAAACAAAGCCAATGCCGAAAGATTTCTAAAAGATTTTCCGGTCGGATTTACCCTTTTACGCGACAGCAAAGGCGAGTGGGCCGATAAATATGTCGTTGAATCGATGCCGACCTCATTCATCATTGATCGGCAGGGCGTCATTCAAAACATTCATCATGGTTTTAGCAGTGACGATATTAATGAGTTTGAACAAAAAATTGTCCAATTGTTAGCGAAAAAATAGGCAAGACTATGAAACTTGGAAATATTGTTATGTTAATCGGGGTTATTGCCGGCTGTAGCGCATGCACCGAGGTTTTGCCCAGACAGCGCGGCAGTTTGGCGCTTCCGCAAATGGCTTTAACGACGGATGCGATGGAATTCGGTTTGCGCCAGCACATCGCTTTCAGCAAAGAAGCGGCGTCCGGCGGTTACGGTGGGGGAGGGGGCGGTTGCGGCTGCAACTGACGCCCTTTGACTTCACATAAATTAACAATGACTGCCGATGAAAGCTCATAATAAAAAACATAACAGCCTTGCGCACTTGACCTGTGCAGCCTTGGCGCTGCCGGGACTGGTGCAGACCGCGGCAGCCGGACGAATCGAAGAAACCTACAACGGCGATTTTCAGTATGGGCATTATTCCGAAAGCAACCAGCGCATAAAAGTCGATATTTTTGAAGGTGCGCTATCGGCTCCGGTAGGCAAGTCCATGACCGCTTCGGTCAATTTAGTCCGTGACATGATTTCCGGCGCCTCTCCTGTTTACAACGAAAAAAACCGTCAAGGACAAGTCCGCCAGATGATAAGCGGCGCATCGCCGACCAGTTCCTGCGGCGCATCGATCTGCGAACAACGCGATGCGATCAGTTCAGGCTTAAGCTATTTTCTTGATTCGGCCGCTATTAATGTCGGCGGCGGTTTTTCCAGGGAACAGGATTACACTTCCCGTTACTTCAATACCAACATGAGTCTGGATTTGAATAAAAAACTGACTACGCTGAATTTTGGCGCTTCAGCGGCTTTTGATGAAATAGCCCCGTCGCCCTCGATTTGGAACAATCGGGATAGGGATTTTAAGAGCCATAAAACCAGTCAACACTATTTGCTCGGCGTATCGCAAGTTATCGATAAAGACTCTTTAGTGCAGAGCAACATTACCTTCGGCTACCAGTCGGGTTTTTTGTCCGATCCTTATAAATGGGTGGCTTTTTATAACGGCAATGCTTTCTCGGACTTTCAGCAAGATAAGCGTCCGCAACAAAAGTTTCAATGGGCGTGGCTGAATCAATATGTCCGCCATTTTGACCGCTTTAATGATGCCGCGTTACATCTGGATTACCGGTTCAGCACCGATGATTGGGGAGTGAATGCTCATACTTTCGAGGCTAGCTGGCATCAACCGATTGTCGATGATTGGCAAATAATTCCCCGCTTTAGATATTATTCGCAAGACAAGGCGGATTTTTACCTGCCGGTTTTTTCCGGCGATTCGGCAAATTATGCGGCTTATTCCAGCGATTATCGCTTGGCGGGCTTCGGCGCGATTTCCGGTGGTATTAAATTAAGCAAGGAAATCAATCAAATAAAACCCTTTAGCCAATTAAAGTTTCAAACCGGTTTTGAATACTATAACCATAAAGGGAGCTACGAGTTAGGCGGCAATCATCGCAATAACTTCGACAGCTTCAGTTACTGTTTGGTCACCGCTTCGTTTAATTTGAAATTTTAGAGCCGGCCCCGTAGGGCGTACCGTGCGCGCCTTTTTCGAGGCTTGGGATAAGCCGATCTCAATTTTAATTTTTTGCCGCGCACGGCACGGTATCTACGGGGTTCCCAAGTTGGAGCTTGGGAACGAGCATCAACTAAATAGAGTAAAAATTATGAAAAAACCAGCATTTATAACAGCGCTTTGGCTGTTGGCTATCGCCATCGCACAGGCTGAAATTCCTAAAGCAAGTTTCAGCGTTACTTCTTTAAATTCCGGGCAATGGCCGGCCGAGTATCGGCTTTCCTTGGCCGTACCCAAGGATCACCATGCTTATCTCGACAAAGGCGACGAGAATATTTATCTCCCGGTTGAAATTGATCCTGAACAAAAATTGGCCGCAGCCCAATTAAAGATAGTCAATCTACAAAGCCCCGTGGGCATGTACGACAATAAAGTTGAAGCGACGGTGCTGAGAGATCAGGGCGACTTCCTATTATCTGTTGCGCCTTTAGGCTCCGAGCCTGTCAACATCAAGACCATCGTGCTGGGCGTTAACTATCAGCTGTGCAACGACATAACCCATGTTTGTTTCCGCCCGCAAACAACGCAAGTCGAGTTTACTTTGCCGACGCCGCCTGCAAAGCAGTCCGCCGGCGAAATGCCCGAACAGTCAGGCAATATGACCGATCAATTGTTGGCATTATTTAACAATAATCAGGACCACGCGCTGATCATGTTCGGTCTTATGTTTCTTGCCGGTATTTTGTCCGTTGCAACGCCTTGTGTTTACCCGATGTTGCCGATTACCTCGATGTTTATTGTCAATCGCGCCAACGGCGTCGCGGCAAAGGAAAAATTGCATGCTTTCGCTTATGTCATCGGCATTATCGGCACATACACGGCATTAGGCTTAATCGCCGGCATGACCGGAGGCGCGTTTAACACCTTTATGCAATCCGCTTGGGTCAATATCGGCTTCGCTTTATTTTTTGCTTTTTTTGCGATCGCCCTGTTAGGGTTTTACGAATTGGCGTTCATGCAAAATGAGCTCCATAGCTTGGATCGGCATTCTGCGCGGATTAAAGGCTTAACCGGGACTTGGCTGATGGGTACGGTAGCGGGCCTGGTCATTTCACCCTGTGTAGGTCCGATTGTTTTCGCCCTGCTGCTGCAAGTCGCCGATCACATTGCGGATAAAGCCGACGCCCTGAGCACAATGAGCCAAAGCTTGACGTTTTGGGACAAGTTGAGCATTGCCAGCCAAGGCAGCATTATGATGGGCGCTTTCGGCCTGGGCGTAGGCTTGCCCTTTTTTATCATCAGCGTGGTTAAATTCAAAAAACTGCCTAAATCCGGTTACTGGATGAATAAAGTCAAGTATGCGTTCGGCCTGTTGGTTTTGTATTTTGCTTATACCTATTTTGCTAAAGGCATGGGAGTGCTGGGCGTCGAACCCGCAGTCACATTATCGTTGGCTTTCGGCATGCTGGCCGTGTGGATAGCCGTGGTGCATTGCAACGTCTTATCGCTATTGCCTAGCGATGCTCAGCCCAACCGGAAAATGCACCATTACTGCGGCGTTATGGCGCTGGTCGTCGGTATTTGGCTGATAATCGCCGGCTTGGGGCAAACCCCGATTATCACGACGGCTCATGCCAATGATCTCGCGCCGGAAAAAAGCCAAAACACAGCGAGTCCGGCAATACAGGAAGAAGCCGGAATTTTGTGGTACCGAAATTTCGATGCCGCACAAAAAATAGCTCAACAAACCGGCAAGCCCATTTTTATAGATTTCTATGCCGGTTGGTGCGCCAACTGCATCGCATTCAAAGCGGAAGCGGCTAATAATAGCCAATTAAATCAGGCATTAAAAGAAAATGCAGTGGCGGTAAAACTGGTGGATAAAGAAGCTGAATTTGAAAAGTTCCGTCAACTTCCGGAACATCGCCAGTTAAAAATCGGCTTACCCTACTTTGCCGTTTTATCGCCGGCTGGAAAATTGCTTTGGTCAAGCACGGATTATAAAGCAACGGAAAATATGGTTGCCGTCCTGACCGGCTTCTAAATAGCGCATCTTAAAACAATGGTTTCAGGGATTAACAAAATGGATGGCTTGTTAAAAGACCGCCTCTGATTACGGTTCACCGCAAGCATTGTTTATCTATCCGTTATTTTCATACCAAAATTGCAGACATTATTTGCAGCGATTGCAAAAATAAGCGGTTAATTTTCTGTGTGTCGAGTAATAAAAATTAATAAAATCAGTATATTACTTAATTGGTATGGATAGTGCTTTATGTATTATAAAGGCGGCGCCAATTATTTAAATCCGCGTTTGCGGCCCTTTTTCAGAGGTGGCTAGAGTTAGTCATGAAGTTTATTTTTATTCAACAACAGAGGAAAAATCATGTCAGTTAAAACAAAAGGTTATGCGCAAGAATTGGTCGCTTTTGATAGCGAAGACGATTTTGATACCGATCATATTGTGATTGGCGGCTTGGATAATGGCCAAATCGACGGTAACGGCGGGGACGATTTGGGAGATGATAGTTTTGATGGCGGTATCGGCGACGATAACCTCGACGGCGGCGACGGCAACGACATTGAAAACGGCGGCGATGGCAGCGACAATTTATTGGGCGGTTTGGGCGATGATAGTTTGGATGGCGGTACCGGCGACGATAATCTCGACGGTGGCGACGGCACGGATAATTTAGTGGGTGGCTCAGGCTTCGATGTTTTAAGCGGCGGCTTGGGTAATGACCGAATCGACGGCGGAGAAGGCAATGACAGTGGAAATGGTGGCGACGGTGATGACAATTTATTAGGCGATTTGGGCGATGATAGTTTGGATGGCGGTACCGGCGACGATAATCTCGACGGCGGCGACGGCATGGATCATTTAGTGGGCGGTTCAGGGCTCGATATTTTAGGTGGCGGTTTGGGTAATGACCAAATCGATGGCGGCGAAGGTAACGATACTGAAAACGGCCATGACGGCGATGATCATTTATTAGGCGGTCTGGGCGATGATAGTTTGGATGGTGGTACCGGCGACGATAATCTCGACGGCGGCGACGGCATGGATAATTTAGTGGGCGGTTCAGGGCTCGATATTTTAGGTGGCGGCTTGGGTAATGACCAAATCGATGGCGGCGAAGGTAACGACACTGGAAACGGCGGCGACGGCAGCGACTATTTGTTAGGCGGTTTGGGTGACGATAGCCTGGATGGCGGTATCGGCAACGATAATTTGGATGGCGGTGCCGATGACGATAACCTTAGCGGTGGTTCAGGCACGGATAACCTTAACGGCGGTGACGGCGACGATTCATTAGATGGCGGCAAAGGCACCGATAGTTTAACCGGCGGATTAGGCGAGGATAACCTTAAAGGCGGTTTAGGCGTCGATAATCTTAGCGGCGGTGACGGCAATGACACTCTCTTGGGCGGAGAAGGCAATGACAATCTCAGTGCCGGCAATGGCAATGACCTATTAATCAGCGATTCAGGCCGGGATGTGTTAACAGGCGGGGCAGGTGCCGATATTTTTAAATTTTCTAATGAAAAGCACTATTTGAAAGATGGCATTACCGATTTTGCCCAAGACGACATTATTGACTTGACAACGATCGATGCTAACACCGCGACCTCGGCAAATGACGCTTTTACCTGGGCAACTGATGCTTTCACTGGTGCCGGGCAATTGCATTACAATGCGGCAACTCACATCTTATACGGCAATACCGATGCCGACAGTGCGGCAGAGTTTGCAATTCAACTGACGGGCGTGAACAGTTTGGCAGCTACAGATGTACTGTTGTAAACGCTCGTTGTTTTAAATCCTCGGCTTATGATGCCGGGTTCACGAATTTGGGAACCCGGCATCATAGCGTTTATGGTATTGGATTCCTGCATTCTTACCGGAATGGCGGGATTATTTTTTGCCCAATCGGATTCGAATAGGGAATGCCGAATCTTTGCTTGTTGTGAATTCATTTGATTTTGTATGATCAGTGGCGGCCTTTATAATGCTTCATGCGCATTCACCGGATTTTATTAATTTCTTTTCTTTTACTGTTGCTTTTAACCACAGTTCCGATCGTAGCGCTTTCCTTTTATGCCTCGCGGGTGGCTTTAGAGGCGGAAATCGGACGCAATCTTAAAAATGATGCGGCTATGTTGATGGAACAAATCGACATGCTGATATTCGAACGCTTACAAAACGTCCATTCCTGGAGTCATCTGGATATTATTCAAGAAGGCCGTATCGGTGATGTAGACAAACGTCTGGCACAATTTCTGGCCGAATTGGAGCACGGCTATCCGGGAGTATACCGAAGCCTGTTTTACCTGGATAACGGAAACCGGATTATCGCAGCCGGAGATCCGGCATTGATCAGGCAACCCTTTCAGCCCCAGGCAGACTGGATACGTGCGCACGTACCGCACGGCGAAGTCTTTCTGGAAGCCTTGCAGTTACAACCTCCTTACGATCAGGCGGATTTGTTTATTCGCGCCCCGGTACCCGATAACTACGCCAGCGGTGATATAGGGCAGCTTTACGGCGTGTTTGATCTTCGGCAAATTTTCCGCTTGTTCGATCAGGCCAGCCATTCTGACGCAGGCGACCGTTTTGTCATCCTGCTGGATGCCGATGGCCGAGCTATAGCCGCCTCCGCAGCTGCGCGTGCGCAAAAATTGCTGTTGACCGATACCTTTGCCGACTGGAAGCTCAATGAACAAAACGGCATCGCTGTCCATACCGGCAAGCCGTTGACCGACTCATCGGTATTGGTCGGCTATGCGGTCTCTAAAAGCTATGAAGGCTATGCCAATATGGGCTGGTCGTTGCTGGTTATCCAGTCTACGCAACAGGCCTTCCAGCCTATTTGGGCCTTGTGGTGGCTGTTTTTCAGCGTTTTCATCATTATCGGTTTGATTGCCGGCGGCGTCGCTCAATGGGTGGCGGGACGTATCGCCAAGCCCTTGCTGGATTTAACCGCTTGGGTCCGGCGCTTCCGGAAAGACTCGGATTGCAGGAGCCCCACTGTATCCGGCGCCAAAGAAGTACGCGAATTGAGCTCGGCTTTTGGGCAACTCGCCGAAGATTTAGAGCGTTCCCGGCAACAGGTTGTGCATGCCGCTAAACTGGCGGTAGTCGGCGAAATGGCGGCGATCATGGCTCATGAAGTGCGCACCCCGCTGGGCATTTTGCAAACCACCGCACAGATGCTGCAATGGGAAAGCGCGCTCAGCCCTGACGGCCTGGAAATGACGCAAATGATAGTTGACGAAAGCGCCCGGCTTAATCGTTTGATTTCCACCTTGCTGGACTGCGCTCGCCCGCGTCCGCCTAATATGCAGCCGCAAGACCTGCACAAAATCATCGCACGGGTTATCGATCTGCTGGCCACGCAGGCGCAAAAAAAGGCTCTACAGATTGACTGGCTGATGCCTGAAAATGCGGCAATCATCGAATGCGACCAGGAATTGTTAGTTCAGGTTTTTTTAAACCTGATCCTGAACGCCATTCAAATCGTTCCGGCAGGCGGCTTAATCCGGGTGCGTACAGACTGTTCAAACGGCGAAGCGATAAAAATAACCGTGGCCGACAATGGCCCCGGCATTGCGCCGGAAAACCGGGCGCGCTTGTTCGATCCTTTTTTCACCACCCGAGAGGGCGGCATCGGTCTTGGCTTAACCGTCACTCAACAAATTATCGCCGTCCATGGCGGTCATCTTAGTGCGCAGCCCAGCGATTTGGGCGGCGCCTGTTTTACACTGTTTTTACCATTTCATCAGGGACAAAAAATATGCTGAACGGATCGCGCGTTCTGGTAGCCGACGATGAGCCCAATGCGCGGCGGATTCTGGAAATTTTATTGCGTAAACTGGGTTGTGAGGTATCCTCCGCGGCTGACGGCAAAGCAGCGCTGGAAATAGTGCACAAAACCGCTATCGATTTATTGATCACCGATCTTAATATGCCCGGCATGAGCGGTTTGGAGTTGCTGGCCGCCCTGCGTAGCCATGGTCATACTTTTCCGGTGATTGTCGTGACCGCCTACGGTACCGTTGAAAATGCGGTTGCGGCGATGAAACAGGGCGCTTTCGATTTTATTATCCGGCCATTGGATGTCGAACAAGTCAAAATAGTTGTTCGCCGCGCGCTTGAGGTGCATAGAGTCCATCAGGAAAACGTGTTCCTGCGCGATGAAATGAACAAAGATTGGGGCGAATTCGTCGGGCAATGCCCGGCTATGCAGAAAATTTATGAGTTGATTAGACAAGCAGGCCCCAGTAAAGCCAGTATTTTTATTATCGGCGAAACCGGTACCGGAAAGGAGCTGGTTGCCCGAGCCATCCACAGCCATTCAGGCCGACGCGGCTTATTCGTGCCGATCAACTGCGCGGCCATTCCCGCCGATATTCTCGAAAGCGAGTTGTTCGGTTATGTGCGTGGAGCCTTCACCGGCGCTCACAAGGACCGGATCGGCAAATTCGAATTGGCTCACGAAGGCACCTTGTTTCTCGATGAAATCACCGAAATGAATCCGTCCATTCAAGCCAAACTGCTGCGCGTACTCCAGGAAAGCCGTATTGATCGTCTGGGCAGTAATCAAAGTATTGAAGTCGATATCCGCATTATCGCCGCCACTAACCGCGATCCGCTGGGCGCGGTTCAGGCGGGCCGGTTGCGCGAAGACCTTTACTATCGCATCAATGTTTTAGGCATTCAATTGCCGCCTTTACGGGAACGGCGAGAGGATATTCCCTTATTGGCTCGCCATTTTCTTAAAAAATATCGGCGCTCGCTCGGCGGCGACTGCTTTACCTTATCGAATGAGGTAACTCAGGCATTAACGGCCTACGCATGGCCGGGCAATGTACGCGAACTGGAAAACATGATGGAACGGGCGGTGGTTTTAAGCCAAGGCTTGGAGGTTGGCGTCAGGCATTTACCGCAGGAAATACTGGCAACGAAATTACCGGCAATAGCCAGTTCTGCCGTTGATGATGAAAATATGGATTTGGAAGCCGGCGTCGCAAAGCTGGAACAGAAGTTATTGAATAAAGCCCTTGCGGAATCTGCCGGCAACAAAGCCAAAGCTGCGCGCCTGCTAAAAATCAGTGAACGCACGCTTTGGTATAAGCTCAAGAAATATGGATTAACTTAAAAACTTCAACTGGAGCATTGCAAAATTGTAAGCTAGGGGAGCGGCTATCGCCTGGTCAGCCCGCTGCAATTTACGCTCGTTCCCAAGCTGCCCAGTATTTTTATCCTAATCCCACTTCATAACCGGTACAGATGAAATAGAATTCTTCGGGGAACCTTCAACCACTTTGTCGCTGTAAGCCAGATAAACCAGAACATTACGTTTCTTGTCATAGAAACGCACCACTTGCAGGCTCTTGAAAATCAGCGACAGATTTTCTTTAAACACCACCTCGCCGCTTTTCAATTTATCCAGTTTAGCCATGTCAATTGCGCCTATTTGCCGACATGCAATTGATGCCTCCGTTGGGTCTTCGGCCAAACCCACTGCGCCCTTTATGCCGCCTGTTTTAGCACGCGATACATGGCAACTAACGCCCGGAACATCAGGGTCGTCAAAGGCTTCAATCACAATTTTATGATTGGCTCCCAACAGCTTAAATGCCGTGCTTACCTCACCGATTTCTTCGGCTGACACCGTAACGGACAATATGCTGAGTACTATTGTTGTAGCGAACAAGATTTGCTTTTTCATAAATTTATCCATCTGTTAAAAATGATACTGCCTTTGTTACCCCAACTTATACCTTATGTACTTCCTTGCAGTACGGCTCTGCACTCATGTTTGGTCGAGGGCCGGGATCTAAAGAAGTCTACAGGCCTTTATTTTCAGTAGATGTAAAAATAAAAAACTACTGTATAAAGTTACCGCACATTATCCGCATGACTCCGATTTTACCACAGAAAACGGGTTGGACGACGGTAGCAATTGCGTGAAGTCGCAGCCATGAGATACAAGAGCAAATAGTTTATCGACAGCACCGGCTTCCTTGGCTGAGCGTGGGCATTTACTTTCTCTTTTGAATTCAATGAGTATACGTTAGTGTGATTTGCAAATGACAGTCACTATTTCCGGATAGGTTTATCATTAAGTTTTGTGCAGCTTTAGCGAATTTCAGTCGATCACGACAGCCTCGAACCAGTCAACATAGTTTGCTCAATTTACTGTTTAAGATACCAGCCGCTACGATGATTGGCGATAGAACCGGACTGAAGGGGGGCGAGTAAGCAAGGTCCGCGTTTTCAAGATCGGAGCAAGTCAGCTTGCCCAGTAACGCCGTAGCGGCGATATCGATCATTTTATCGACGCCCTCAAGACCAACCGCCTGAGCACCCAATAGCCTGCCATCTTTTCGATCGGCGATCAGTTTTAACGAAAAACCTTGTTTGCCGGGATAATAGCGCGCCCGGTCACTGCCTTCCGTTACAATCGAAATGGGATCAAGCCCCGATTCCAACGCGGATTGCTCGGATAAGCCGGTCATTGCGACGGTCAATTTAAAGGTCTTGAAGATTGCCGTTCCAAAAACGCCGGGGAAATGGGCGTCTCCCCCGGCAACGTTTTCCCCGGCAACACGGCCTTGTA
Organism: Methylococcaceae bacterium; assembly: GCA_044426515.1. GTDB lineage: Bacteria > Pseudomonadota > Gammaproteobacteria > Methylococcales > Methylomonadaceae > Methylobacter_A. The sequence continues at coordinate 37,895 of JAUGSS010000062.1, forward strand.
AATTGGCGATATCACCCAAAGGCATCCATGTTGTTGCGCCTGTGATTCGGTTGACGGTTTCACAACAATCGCCGGCGGCATAAATACCCGGTATGTTGGTGGCCATTCTTGAATCAACCGCAATGGCTCCGGTGATCCCGAGTTCAATGCCGGCCTCTTTAGCCAGTTCCACATTAGGTTTCACGCCAATGGCTATTACAACGAGGTCGGCAGGTATTATTTTCCCGCATTCCGTCTCAACGGAAGTTATCTGGCCATTGTTGCCGTTAAGTTTGACTAAACCGTCACCCAGTATTATTTCAACCTGGTTTTCCAGCAAATGCTCATGTACGAGTTGAGCCATTTCCAGATCGAATTTAGGCAGAATACGGGGTGCCTTTTCGATGATGGTGGTTCTGATATTCAGCTCATGGAAAGTCTCGGCCAGTTCCAGGCCGATATAACCGGCCCCTATAATGACTGCCTTTTGCGGCTGCACCGTGCTTAACAATGTTTTGAATCGTGCCAGATCAGTGATATTGCGTAAAGTCAAAACACCTTTCAGTGTTATTCCTTCAATATTCGGCACTATCGGACGAGCGCCGGTCGCAATAATCAAGCTATCATAGCTAACGATAAAATCCGTATTGTCTTGCAGGTTCCTGACGGTGAGCTGTTGTTTGCCGGTATCGATGCCGATCACGCGGTGCCGGATAAAAACCCGGATACCTTCTTTAGCAAAATCTTCAGGCTGCCTGATGATGACTTTCCGTTCATCGGCAATCACACCGCTGATGACATAAGGCAGTCCGCAAGCGGAGTAGGACACTTCGGATTCATCCTGGTAAAGGATGATTTCATTATTCGGGGCGACCCGATGCGCTTTTGCGGCTGCTTTTGTACCTGCTGCGACACCGCCTATGACGATGATTCTCATATATTCCCCTGTTGTTCAATCGCGGTTGGACTGGAATTCAACCAGTTGCCATTCCCGGCAAAAAACGCCGGTTCGCCTCCGGTATGCACAAAAATTATTTTTTTGTGTTGTTCAAACTGTTTATTTCTAAGCCCATGCAGGAATCCAGCCATTGCTTTACCGGTATAGACAGGGTCAAGCAAAATACTTTCGCTACGGCCGATCAGTTTAATCGCTTCGGCGGCTTCCGGGCTTGGGATACCGTAACCTTGTCCGATAAATCCGCCAAAGACGGGGGCGTCTTCGGCGCAAAAAGTCCAATCCAGTTTCAATAAGGCTGCGGCTTGGGTAGCCAAATCGGCAACTTGTCGGCTGACCTGTTCCGGCTCCCGGCTGACGGTGTAGCAGAGCATTTTCCAGGGCAGGTTCAACAGCCTGATGCCCAGCAGCCAACCCGCATAGGTTCCGCCGGAGCCCACTGCCAGTATGATCGCATCAGGCTCTACACCTTGGCTGAGGCATTGCTGATAAAGCTCGAAAACAGCCAGCACATGCCCCAAAACACCCATCGCGCAAGCGCCTCCGCGTGGAATTTCATAAGGCCTATGGCCCTGTTCGCGTAATTTAGCCGCAACCAAGTGAATGTGGGTATCGACCGACGTCCTGTCATCGTCATCGGTAAAATGGAATTGGGCATTCAACATGCTGGTGAGGCGATAATTTCCGTCCATCACCGCAGGCGGCTTTCCCCAGTAAACCGCCGTACAACGCAGTCCGGCATGAGCCGCGGTAGCCGCTGTCGCCCGGACATGATTGGACTGCACGCCGGCGCCGGTTATCAGGCAATCGGCGTTCAAAGCCAAGGCCTCGGCCAGCATCACTTCCAAACCGCGTATTTTATTGCCGCCCAAACCGAAACTGATCAGATCGTCACGCTTAAACCAGAGTTCGGTATTTCCAAGCGTTTCCGTCAACCGGTTCGCCCGCATCAGCGGAGTTGGATAATGGGCGAGAATGTGCCGGGGTATTTGACCGGCAACACGTTCGATAACGGGATGTTGGCTTGGTGTATTCATGACAATCAGCTCTTCAAGGTAAAGGTATTTGTGCAATGACTTGCTCAACCATGGCCGCGCAAACTCCAGCGCCTTGTTCGGGATTGAACAGCGTCTCTATCTCGTCATGAGTCAGAATAGCGCCGATTTGCGGGTTATTGAGAAGCGCCTGCTTAAGATGCAGCCCTTCGCTCTGGGCTTGCATGGTCAGATCGTAGACAAGCTGATGCGCGCTTTGCTTGCCCAGTGTCTTCGCGAGAACCAGCATCACCGCCTCGGCATGGATAAAACCTTGGGTCGCCAGGATATTGGCGCGCATCCGCTGCGGATTAACCTGCAAATCCTTGAGCAGCAGCTTGAGCAACGCCAGGGATTTACCGGCCGCTAGCGTCGCATCGGGAATAATGACCCATTCGCCTTTCCATGAGCGTCCGTCCCGTTCATGGCTGTGGACGAGATTTTCAGCCATGTGCGCGGCGTGATGCCTGACCACCCGCGACAAGGTGCCGAGATGCTCGGAAATTTCCGGATTGCGTTTTTGCGGCATGGTGATACTGCCCACCGCTCCGCTGACCTTACCTTCACTCAACTCGCCGATTTCAGGCCGTTGCAGATTGACGATTTCCTGGCCGATACGATCTCCCGTGGAAGTGATCATTGCCAAAACATTCAGCCATTCGGCATAGCGGTCGCGGGTGCTGGTCCAGGAGATAGTCGGCGCATTCAGCCCCAAACGCTGCAACACGGTAAGTTGCAAGGCCAGCGCGTCAGGCCCCAAGGACGACAGGCTGCCGACGCCGCCGCAAAGTTGGCCGACATTAAGGCGTGATTTAAGCTCAGTTAAACGTTGGCGATGACGCTCCAGTTCGTCCAGCCAAGCGGCGGCTTTAAAGCCGAAGGTTATCAATAAACCGGGTTGACCATGCGTGCGTCCGCACATTACGGTTTGTCGATGCAAGTAGGCCAGATCAACCAGAACCCGCTCTATTTCGATAATTTGCGCTAAAAAGTGCTCATGTACTTTCAGTAAGGTGCGGACGGTATGGGTATCGGTAATATCCTGCACGGTTACGCCATAACAGAGCCATTCGCCGCCCGTGGCTTCGCAGCGCTGCTTGAATGCATTGATCAGGCCCATCAGGGAATGATTGGTTTTTACAAAGCCTTCGGCCGCTTCCTTTAAAAAAGTGTCATCTATATCGATATTTTCGTAAGCCCATCTAATCTCTGTCGCGGCTTGCGCCGGAATCAAACCGAATTCGGCTTGCACCTCTGCAAGTACGGTCATGACTTCAAGCCAGCCTTTGATTCTGTTTTGCTCGGTAAATAAAGGGCGCAACTCAGGGTCGACCCAGGACGAGCCGTAAATCGTCGAATCATTGATATGGACTGAATCAAGCATAATTTAGCCTTGCTTAATCAAGTCGGCCGCCTTTTCCGCGATCATGATGACCGGGGCGTTGGTGTTGCCGCTGACCATGCTAGGCATAATGGACGCGTCGACCACGCGAAGGCCGTTGACGCCATTGACCCGTAGCGCCGGGTCAACCACCGCCGTTGCATCGGTTCCCATTCGGCAGGTCGAGGTCGGATGCCAGGTGGTCGATGCCGTGCGCCGTACGAAATCCTCTAAGCCCGCGTTGTCGCGGACAGTGATGCCCGGCGACAGCTCAACGCCTCTGATGTCGTCAAAAGGATGCCCGTGCAAAATTTTAAGATTCCAGCGTACACCTTCCACCAGACAGCGAAGATCGTCCGGATCGCTGAAATAACAAGGATCGATACGCGGACGATCCAACGGATCGGCGGAGCACAGCGTTATCTCGCCGGTACTGCGCGGCCTGTTGACATAAGCGGTCAGGGCTATGCCGTGACGGTTCGACGATCCGGCTTCAGGATACTCGGGCGTTAAATTGCCGAATAAAAACAATTGCAGGTCGGGATGAGTCACATCGGGACGGCTGTTGACAAAGGCGCCCACTTCCAGAAAATTCGAAGCCAAAGGGCCTGTTTTGGCGGATTCGTAAGCGCGCGCGGCCGCCGCTTTATCGCCGTCCGGCAGCGGCGCAAAAGTTAAGGGCTGGGTCAGTTCGCAACGCACTCGGGCATGAATATGATCTTGCAGGTTCTTGCCGACTTCGGGCAGATCCATGCGCACGCCGATGCCGAGTTTTTCAAGCTCCGAAGCCGGTCCCAAACCTGATAGCATCAGTAGTTGCGGCGAGCGGAAAGCCCCAGAGGATAAGATAACTTCGGCATCGGCATGAGCTTGTTCGGTAATGCCGAAACGCAGATATTGCACGCTGGTCACCCGGTTATCGGTGAACAGCAGTTTTGTAGCTTGCGCATGGCTGATAACGGTGAGGTTCGGGCGAGTTCGGGCCGGATGCAGATAGGCGGCAGCGGCACTGCTTCGTGAACCGCCTGTAATATTTCTTTGCAAAGGTCCGCAGCCCTCCTGCCGTTCGCCGTTAGCGTCCGCGTTGAAAGCAATACCCGCTTCTTGCGCGGCCGCGAGATAACGCTCGGACACCGGGCTTAATTTCGGGTGACTGGAAACCGCCAGCGGTCCCGAACGGCCGTGATAACGGTCGGCGAAGGTGTCATTCGTTTCCGACTTGATGAAGTAAGGCAGCACGTCGTCATAACTCCAGCCGGTGTTGCCAAGGCTCGCCCAATGATCGTAATCGTTGCGATGGCCGCGTATATAAATCATGTAATTGATCGAACTTGAGCCGCCCAGAACTTTTCCTTGCGGGATATAAATGCGGCGGCCGTTCATATGTTGTTGCGGCACCGTCCGGTCGCTCCAATCGTAGGCGCTGTCCTGCAATTGCGAAAACAATGCCGGGGTGCGGATAGTCGCGGCATCGTCTTCGCCGCCCGCCTCAAGCAGTAAAACCCGGCAATTTGAATCTTCGCTGAGCCGATTGGCAAGGACGCAACCGGCTGAGCCGGCGCCAACGATGATATAGTCAAAGGTCGATTTGGACATTGTTTAATTCCTTATACTTGAAGTAAGAATTACTGTTTATCATTAGCCAACCGCCTTTATTGCGCGTTCCAGTAGATCGCGTTGCTTGGCTGCAAAATAAATTTTATTGGCCTGGTTTTTTTGATGATGTTTTGCCAGTTGTTCACGGCATTCATTGATCATTGTATTCATGCAGTCCATCGCGGTGCCGCCCGGCTGTGTTCGTGCTTGCAGGGCTAGGCCGGCATCCAAGGCGGCTTTAAACTGTTGTTCAGTCAGTGCGATAGAACGGCCAAGCACTTTAACGGCGGATTGCATTAAGTTTTCATAATCAAGCTCCTGTATGCTTTTACCCCGATATTCGCTAGCCAGAAAAGCCACTAAATGATGCGCGCTCCTAAAATCCAGCCCGCATTCCAACACCAGCGATTCGGCCAGATCGGTCGCCATGATCCAGCCGGAATTCACCAAGGCTTCGCCTCGGTCGGTATTGAAACTGATCTCCTGCAACACTTCCGTCATTAATGCCGCGGCATCGTTCACGGTTTGCAGGGCTTCGGGCAGATCGCCGTAGATCAACAATCTATTGTCGGGTTGGCCGGAAGGCGTTCTGGCGGTTGCCGTGACCGAAGTTAACAGCCCGATCATTTTGTTGGCGACGCCGCGGATATGCGTTAACGCAAACGGGTTCTTTTTTTGCGGCATGATTTTACTGGCGCGGGCATGGCTATCGTCCAACTCGACCAGGGCAAACTCCTGGGTGCTGTAGACTTGTAAATCCTCCGCCAGACGGCTGAGATTAATACTGCACGTCGTCAATATCGACGCGGTTTCGATGAACAAATCCGCTTGCCACATCGCGTCGCGGGCATGGGCAATCAAACCGTTGAAGCCCAATAAATCCGCTAACCGATGCCGTCCCTGCAACAACCGTGAGCCATTGGTGCTGCCGCAACCCATCGGGCTAAGATTAAGCCGGGTCAACAAGGTTTCCAGCCGGTCCAGATCGCGCAATAACGGATAGGCGAAGCCCAATAAATAATGCCCGAACGTGGTCGGCTGTGCCGCCTGCAAGTAGGTATAATCCGGCATGAGGGACAGCCCGTGGCGTTTCGCTTGCTGAACCATCATCCGGCACAGGACTATCAGCGTTTCGGTGAATTCAAGCAGCAATTGCCGGGTAACAAGGATGAGCGCCGTGGTGATTGCTTCCCGCCGGGCGCGGCCTGCGCCGAGCCAGCCCGTGGCGTCGGTTCGTTCCGCCAGCCAAGCCTCGCGGTTGGTATAAATATCGCCTCTGGCCGGTGACATCAAAAAAGTCTCGGGCCGGTTTTGCAGTTTTACTAGGTGCGCCAGTAATTCATAACCCTCCTTGGCCGGGATGGTATGTACTTCAATCGCGCACAGCGTATGGGCAATATCAACGAGTCCCAAGGCCGCGAATAAATGGGTTTGATGGCTTAATTCGGCAGCGAACACGGCATTAATCAATCGCTCGGACGGTGCGCTTTTCAGCCTGCCGCCGATTTCCAGGACTTTTTCCTGTATTGATGCCGGCTGTTGCTTATCGTTAGGCATTAGCGTCTACCGACCGGGTTAACGGAAGCACAGTTGCTTTCCACCTGATTAGGGTCCCAGACGCCGTCGCGCACCAGCTTGTCGCTAACGCGGTTCAGCGTGTCGAAACGCAAGCCGTTGCGCAAGGCTTCCAACGCGAGAACCTGATCCGTCGGAATATTGCCCAGTCCGGCATTGGCGCCAAACTTTTCGATAAAAAAGGCCTGTTGGGATTTGATAGGCGCTTCCCATATCAGCGCTTCCTGTTTGTCGCCTATCAGGTTGACGATCATGTCCACATCGAAATCGTCTACATTCCCTGCGTCATCGAAAACGCCCACGCCTTGACCGCCTTCGCGCCCTTCCAGGATGACCCAAGCCGCGCCCCACTCAATATCCTCTAAAACCTCTTCCGCAACTTGATCCACCGTGGGCTGCCGTTTGGGATCTTTCTTGCCGACTTCGGTGATCGGAATCAATCCGGCATTTAATGCGCATTCGATAATTTTCTTGCGCCTGAAACGAGGGATAGGCAAGGTTCCATCGGAAATTTCCACCGCGCTAAAGCCCAACTCCTTGGCATGGGTCATATAAACGCGGCAATGATGTTCCAGCAACGCGACCTCAAGCAAAGTGCCGCCGGGAAAAGTCAGGATGTTATGGGATGCCAGTAATTGCAGTTTTTCCTGCAACAAGGCTTTGTCCATGAATACAGAGGTGCCGAAACCGAACTTCCAGTGATCGATATAACGGGACGCTATTTCCAGGATACTTTTGGTTTCCTCCAGGCTCTTGCCGACATCCATGACCATGGTGCAACCGGTCTTGCGAGGTTTTTCCGTCCGGGCATTCCGCTGGCCTTTTATAATATTTTCCCAGGCGCATTCAAACATACGGATTCTTCTCCACCAATTGGCGCAAGGCCTTTTCGATCATGGCCAAATCCGAGCCCCAAGGCACCACCGTCAAGTTATCCTGCTGTTCAAAATCATACTCAAGCAAGCAGCATTTCAGGATGGTCGGTTTTCCGTCGGGCTTGAACAACTTGCGAGGACACATTTCCACGCGGGGCGGTTCATCTCCGTAATAGTGGCGATGAAATTGCAAACTGCGCTCGCACCCGAGCAAGGTCCAGTTTTGCCGTTGTTTCGGCCGTTCATCAAGAAAATGAACCGGCGCGCTCAAATCCGTCAGCCCTCCCGAACGGCAGGGCACCAAATAAGCTTCGGGGCTGACCGTAGCGGCAAGATCGCGTAAATCGATCGTCTCCAATTCCAGCAGGATGGGCGGCAAATCGGCATAACTTAATACTTGTTCAATCAGGTGATAAAGCTTGGGCGGTTCCGGCGGAATGACTTCAATCACGCGCAAAACCAAGGGCTTGGGACGGTGAATAATATTGATATGATCAAACGTACCGGCCACTATCGCGGTCTGGTTGGCAGAAACGTGATGCTTGACGGCTAATTGAGCCAATGCGGATCGGTTGGCCGGATCGGTAGCGGGATCGGTAATAAACACGCATTCATCGGGAAGCGCCAAGACTTCCACTTTATCCACCGGACTGAATAAAGTTTCGGAAGTTGTGCGCTGCACGGCGGCCACCGCATACTCATGATGCGAATTATGTAAAATGATAATGTCGGTGCGCCGATAGACTTCCCGGTCCATCAGGTACTGCGTTATCACGTCGGCATCCATTTCGCCTTCATACGGTTGGAAACTGACGCAACGGTACGGCAAAGGCACGAAGTTAAGCTGCTGCTTTAAAGTTCCGACCTGTAGAATTTGGCCATTCATCGGTTATGCTCCGCTCAATTGAAAAAAGCGTCCGCGATCGGCGGGACTGAGTTCCCGTTCATGGATTTTTAAAGGATCCAGGCGGCGGATAAACTCGATCATGTCGGGTTCAGGCAAAGCGGCTGTCGACAGGTTAGCGACAACATACAGATCAAATTCCGTGCTTTCAGCAATCAATTCGACACTGGTATCCGGATAGACAGAGCGTAATTGCGCATGCCCGTCCTGATTAAAATCGAATACCCCTAAGTCGGTCACTATGCAATCCGGCCCAGCTCCGCGATAAGGCATGCTGGTACGCGGCAAGCCTTCCGAAGTGCGATGTCCTACACTGGTGATAAAATCGCAACGGTTAGCCAAGCGATAACGGCGGCGGCCGTTTTCGTCGGTATGGGTGCGATGTGCCGCTGTCCAGATAGTCACATGATCGGCATCGGCGGACAGATTACAGCCGCCGCCTCCGCCGGGCAGTTTTAACGAAATCCGCTCATCGTTTCCCAAGCGGGTCACATTCATATTGCCCCAACGGTCAATTTGCAAACCCGACAAAAACATCCGGCCTAATCGTCCGCTCGCGGCAAGATCAAAGAGTTCTTCAATCGTTAAATGACACTCGGCATCGCGGTTCATCGCGAAATCGTTGGTCGTTGGCGTTAAAAATGCCGGGGTCGGATTGATGCCATAGGTCGCACCGGCTACCAGCACCAGATTGGGCGCGTGATTGCGTTTCGCCAGGTGCAAAGCTAACTGTACCAGCGGCGATCCGAAGCCGTGAAACGCTAAAATCCCGTCTTCTATCGACAGTGCGATTTGGTAAATCATCAATTCGCCGAGTGTACACGTCTGAATCTTATTTATTTTATTCATAAAGTTGCATCCATTTTTCCATGCTCTGATCCCACTGTTCCAGAATAGTTAATCTGGTTTTGCCGCCAATGGCTTTTATATAAGCCTCATGATCTTCGCAGCCGTAAACGAAAGGAGCCAGATAGTCTTTATGAAAACTGTCCGCGCCGTGTTTGGCGGCTTGGTAGTATGAGGCGGTATGTTCCCGGTCATAGGCATAACGCGGGTAGCAGGAAGTCGGGTGAGCGCCGTAGGGAACTTCGCAAATGGCGGTGACATAAAAATACGGAATCGTTACGCCTTTTTTTGCCAATTCATCATGAGGGATTAAAGCTTCAACCGTAGCGATGACTTTTTTGGAAGCCTTGGCAAAAAGAATATCGGCCACCGGCGGCCCTTCAATATGCAAATTGCCGTGCTCGTCGGCATAATGGGCATGAATAAGCGCGACATCGGGTTTCAGCGCAGGCACTAAAACCAGTTGTTCGCCGGTAAAAGGACAGGTCATCGTTTTAAATTCAGGGTGCAGCTTAAGAAAATCCGTCCCTTGCACCGAGCGGATCGGCATAAAAGGCAAGCCTTGAATAGCCGCCCGAAGTTGCTGGACCAAGGAGTAACAGCAGTTATCTTCCACTTTCACTGCACCCGACTCACAGGCGCGACGGTAGTTGAGCGCCATGCCGAAATCTTGCTCAAAGCCGACATAGGATTCGGCGCTGACGGCAACGCTTCCGGCACCGCACAGAAGGTCAACATCAATGCCATGTGCCGAGCCGACCAGTTTAAGGTCTTTAATGTTTTGCCGGATCAGTTCCCGCAACGCCGCCATCGGTTCGCGCCAGGACAAGCCGCCGCCAATCGCCAAACAATCGCCGTTTTGTATCTGTGCAACGAGTTCGGTTAATGAACATCGCTTATCGTTTTGTGCATACATATGTTTTAGCCTTAAATAGCTGTCATCGCGCCGTCTACGGTAAATGCCGAACCGCAGACAAAACTGGCTTCGTCGGAAGCCAAAAACAACACCGCCGCGACGATTTCTTCGGATTTACCGAAGCGCCCGATCGGATATTTACTGAGCCGTAACTTCATCAACTGTTCGGATTCGTCAGTTCCGAGTATTTGCCGTCCCATGTCGGTATCGGCAATCATGCCTGGGCAAATGCAGTTGACACGTATACCCAGCTTTGAATAGTCAACCGCCATTTGTTTGGTCAAACCGATGACCGCGGCTTTGGACGTGCAATAAGCGGCCATATTCGGAATACCCACCATGCCGGCCACCGAGCCGAAGTTAACGATGGTGCCGCCGCGTTGTTTCATCGCCGGCAATACGGACTTCGAACACAGATAGGTCCCGTTTAAATTGACTGCCATCACCTTATTCCAAACTTCGTGTTCAGTGGTTTCAACGGTACCGAAATCGGCAATACCGGCATTGTTAATCAAAATATCGAGCGTTCCGGAACAGTCTGCAATCAACCTGGAGAAGGTTTCGGCAACTTCGAGAGGGTCGGAGACGTCAACTTGATAAGCGTTGACAACAATGCCATCGGCACGGAGCGCTTGGCTTGCATCGGATAATGCGGCCTCGTTAATGTCCAGGATCGTAAGCGAAGCCCCTTCCATGCCGAGACGCTTGGCTATGTCATAACCCATGCCGGTAGCGCCGCCGGTTATTACGGCCTGTTTTCCTTGAAATCGGTTCGTCATCATATATCGTTGAAATGAATATCGCCGGCACGTAAACGGCACAATTGAATGAAATAACTCGGACTGATAAACAACTCGTCCATATCGGCTAAATCGTCTATCGTCAGCCCATTTTTAACCAGGTGATTGAGGTATTGAAAACCGTCTTTAGCGCCGTAACCGATATGGATAGCGCCTACTATTTTTCGTGTGTCGCCATCGATAATCAGCTTTTGAAAGCCCGACATTCGCGGCTTCGCCATCAAGTACAGCATCACTCGGTCGCCTGCCGGCAAGCCGACATCGAGACCGTTGGGATTATCGGGCGGTAATTTCATGATTTTTACGTTGGCATAGCGTTGACGCGCTTGTGCTTCGCTTAGCCCTAGCCAACAGACTTCGTAATGCGTATGCATGAAATCGGGGTAATCGGCCGCTTTATACTCGCTCATTTGCCCCATGATATTTTTGGCTGCGCACACGCCTTCCTTCCTGGCTTTAAACATTTCCATCGGCGGCCCGGTCACGTCGCCGACGGCATAGACATTGGCTATCGAGGTTTGCATGCGCCGATTAACGTTGATGTAGCTTTTATCGTCCAATTCCAGGCCCAATGTTTGGGCGGCCTCTTCTGAATTGGCCTGTTCGCCAATCGCGATAAAAATAAAATCGGTATCGATATTGATGATGCCATCGGCAGTTTTTATCGAAACCGTCTTCACCTTGCCTTGTGCGTCTCCCTGAATAGCCGATAATTCCGCATTTTCCAGAAACTCCATGCCTTGCTCTTCCATCATAAGGATCGCGTAAGCACGGGATTCGGCATCTTTAAGCATCGGCATTGCTTGATGTCTGGCGACAATAATAGTGCGTCGACCGGTGGCATTAAAAAAGCAGCCGTATTCGATGGCCGTTTTGCCGCCGCCGACGACTACAGCCGTGTTGCCCGGCTCATAGTCCAATTTTTCAACCAGGCTCTGGGAATTAAATACGCCTTTTAACTGAATGCCCGGAACATTCGGTACTATCGGTTTCGCGCCCAGCGCCAGCACCAGGTTTTTGGCATGAAATTGACTGTCATTGACTTGTATTGTGTGGGCATTGATGATCCTGGCTTCCGCATTCAATACGAATTCCAGGCCGAGCTGCTCTTTGCTTTGATAGTTCATCATTGCATGCGGGCCTGTCCTGCCGCTGCGAAACAGTTCAACGATGCTTTTGATAGAAATTATTTTGTCGTTGAGATCTTGAAACCAGAGCTGGCCGGAAAAGGTGCGCTCCAGCATCAGTTGCGCCGCACAGTCTGAAAACAGATGGTGAGGCACGCAGGCTTGATGGGGACAGGAGCCGCCCAGGAATGGCCAGCGATCGATAATCAGCACACGTCCGCCAAGCGCCCGCAAATAAGCCGCACCAAAGCGTCCTGCGGCACCGCCGCCCAGATAGATGGCGTCAAATTCGCGGTCGTCGTTCGGGTTTATGTTGAAAACAGGAGGACTACTGCCGGATTCCAGCGCCCCGGCCACAAAGTCTTGCCATTTTGCGATAGTAAAGTAGTCTCCCCAAATATCCATTGCAGTAGCCATCTCGTGTTATAGAGTCCGAAGTTGATAACGCGACACAATGTTCCCCTTCCGACGTGAGAGGGCATACTATTGTTTCCACGCGCCATTAAGTTAAGCGTTGTAGGAGCTGGCCATGCCCGCGATCAGGGCGTTACGCCTTAGTGATCGTAGGCCTTATGTCGAGGGCATGGCCCGGCTCCTACCGGCAGCTTGGCTTTTTGCCCAGCCAACTTAAGCCCCAGTGCTCATTCATTTCGCCAGTTCATCACGGACTATTTTTGCCCCCTCAACCATGGCATGCAGCTTGTCTTGGCAGATATAGCGTTGCAGCAGGATCAGCCCGCAGTCAGTGGTAACACCTAACTGTTCAGCAGGAACCACGGTCAGTAATTGACGAATTTTTGCCGCGACCTGTTCGGCGGTTTCGGTGACGGTGCTTTTGACATCGATAACGCCGGCCCAGAACATCATATTCTTGGGTATTGGATGAGTTTTGAGCAGTTCAAGCCCCGATTCGTCAAACGACATGCGGCCGATGCCTTCAATGTTAAAGACATCGATTTTCGCCTCATAAGATTTAGGCACCACCGATGCTGTCGGGTTCGGACCTTTAGCGTTTTGGGCGCGTTTTGTCAGATCAAAAACCTCACCGGCAGCGGCTGTCTCGTCGGGATAATAAGCCGGCGTACCGCCCCAATTACCCCAACAGATATGGCAAACAATCTTGGCGTTTTTAACGCCTTCAACGGCGCGGTTGAACGCTTCGATTGCCCAATCTTCATAAAAATAAGGCCAGGTAAATTCGTCAAACTGGATATAGTCAACACCCAATTCGTCAACCGCCAAAATATCTTCATTAATAGCCGCGGCAATGGCCATTGCTCGATCGCGGCTGTTAGCATAATGCAGGTCATTGGTGCATTGCGCTAACACCTGAATACCCGTGTATTGGACTTTGACCGGTTTATTCGTCGCCCGTTTGAGGGCACGGGCTTGCTCGACCATGATTTGTCCGCGGCGTTTTATTTCCTGCGTAACCGTCGCTGAATGCAGTCGGCTGTAGATCGGAAAACCGAGATGGCTGCCGGAAAGGTCATAGCCTAAACGATTAAAATAATAATAAAGTGCGGCGTCGGCATAGTTATCGGCATGTAACCTTCCGTCCGCGATAATGTCCAGGCCGGCACTGACTTGATCGGTCACGATAGCCGCCATGGCGTCTTCCAGCGCCTCCCGCCACATGGCATCCGGCGGCTGCCGGTCACCCTTGAAATGTCTTGAAAATTCCGCATCCCACCATCTTGGATTGGGATAATTGCCGACCATACTTGTTGGAATCAGTACCTTATTCATGCTGCACCTCTTATTTCTAGTTATTGTTTTAAGTTTTAAGAATTATCAGTTGGTTTAATAAACCCATAAAACAAAGTTATTAAGAACACCTCCTTACAATTAATTGACTTGCGCTTTAAAGACTTGACCTAGATAAAGCGGCTATTTCATCGTATAAATATAGAGTCCGAAGTGAATAAAGCGACATCGTTCTCACGCTCCGGCGCTCGTCTTTATACATAAATGTTCAAACATACCTCGTTCCCACGCGCTGCGTCCCGTATACGCAGACGTTGCCCGTGACTCGCGGCGTAGCGCGCCTTGACGGCATTCCCATTTATGCCCCAGAGGGTACGCAGCGCGTGGGAACGAGGGGGAAATAATATGTAGGGGCATTGCCCAAGGCAGGCACAAGGCACTGTCCCTACACTATCGTCCGTTAAAATGATTATTTCATCATATAAATAAAATCATTTTCCGCTTATACCGCCGCAACAGGGGCAGCCTGCACCATGGTTGTTTTCCAGCGGATGCGGATCGTCATAGACATAAGCCGGTTTGGCGTCATGACTGCCGCATTGGGAACACACCCATTCTTTGGGTTCTTGAGTATTAGCCAAAACCAAGCTTTTAAATTGATGGTCGCATTTGTCGCATCGGATTAGATAAACCGGCATTCGTTCAAGACCTCTACTGGATAACTTTTTCTGGGCCTATTAACATAGAACAAGTCTTTTGGCAACTCAACGATTGTGCTTTTGCCAATGCCTTTCAAAAAGACTCTTTTCATCAATCGGCCTTGGCTGAATCGGCCTGGAAACCCAGGTGAGATTAATCATGTGCCGGGCATTGACGTTTTCCGTCGTTATATTCCCGCCCCAGGTACCGCAACTTAGGCTGAGCGTATAAGGCAATCCGTTTCGCGGGCTGCCCGCGCCTTCATTCAGGCTCTGGTTGACCATCACCCTGCCGGTCTTGGTTTGCATGGCCAAGGCCAGCGCATGGCCGTCGCTGGCCGTATGGATGCCGCAGGTGTGGCCATGCCCCTGATATTCCGTAATAGCGTTAACCTGGCTTATCGCATTGTTAATGTCGCCAACGTATTGATATAGCGATAGTACCGGCGACAGTTTTTCACCTGAAAAAGGATGCTGAGGCCCCACGCCGTTTTCCTCTACGACCAAACAACTGCAATCTTCCGGCACATTGAAGCCGGCTAAATTTGCGATAAAGGCCGGCGATTTTGCGATGACGTCAACGCTTGGAATATGGTTTTCAGGCGTCGGCCACATCAGCCGTTGCAATTTGTCTTTTTCATCCGCGTTACACAGATAAGCACCCAGTTTTTGCAGGCGTTCGGCTAAGCCGTGATAAATCGACTCATGAGCTACCACCGAATTATCGGCCAGACAACTGGTCGCATAATCGAATTTCTTGGCCGTCACAATGGTATTGGCGGCATCATCCAGATCGGCCGTTTCATCGACCACATGAACCGAATTGCCAACGCCGACGCCGTAAGCGGGCGTTCCGGAACTGTAAGCCGCTTTGACCATTGCAGCGCCGCCCGTCGCTACAATCAAGTCCGCTTGCTGCATCAATTTTTGGGTTTTCAACAGCGAAGGTTTTTCAATAACCTGGACCAGATCCGCCGGAGCTCCCACCTGTTCGCAGGCTTCGCGCATATACTTTACGGTGAGTTCGGTGGTAAGTTGCGTCCGGGGATGAGCGGCTACGATGATGGCATTGCGGCCTTTCAGGGCCAGCAGCGTTTTTAAAGGCGGGGTCGCGTCAGGGCCTGTCGTAGGAATAAGCGCGGCAATCACGCCGACCGGTTTGGCGATTTTAACTAAGCCTTTTTCGGGGATTTCTTCGACAATTCCGACCGTTTTTACTGCCTGCATATCGCGCAGGGTACCCATGCATCGGTTACGGATCTTGCTCACTTTATCGTTGTAATTGCCGAAACCGCCTTCATCGACCGCCAGTTTCGCTAATTCTTCCGCTCGATCCTGCCGGACGATAGCCCAGCATACGGCTGTTACCAGTTCATCGACTTGGTCTTGCGTGTAGTTGGCAATTGCTTTTTGGGCGCTACGCGCTTTTTGAACATAAATAGCGATATCATCCAGTTCGGGTTTTGTATCTGCGCTCATAAATTATATTTATCCACGTTGTGTATGATGAATCTCATCAGCCAACCTGCATTTTTTGGCAGTTGGCGATTGTGTTGGCCCTATTTCACCCTGCGATACAGGGCATTTCTGCTAATGCCGAGGCGTCGCGCGGCTTCGGACATATTGCCGCGGCTTGCGGCGATCACACGCGCGACAGCGGCTTCGGACAATTCTTTCAGGTTTTCTCCTGCAATGGCCGCATCGGGCGATGCCATCGTATGCCGGTCCAGCAGCAGTTCTTCGGCGAGATCGTCGGGCAGATGCTGCCAGCCGATAGTAAGCTCCTCTTCGTCGAGCAGAGCGGTAGCGGTTCGCAGCACATTAACCAATTGCCGCAGATTGCCGGGCCAGGCGTAAGTGGCGAAAGCCGCAGCAATACTGTCATCGAGCATTACGTTCCGGTCCGGCGCCATTTCCTGCAACATGCGCGCCGCCAACACCTCGAAATCGCTGCGCTCGCGCAAGGCCGGCAATTTAAGATTGAAGCCGTTGATGCGGTAGTAGAGATCGTCACGGAAACGGCCGGCTTCCATTTCGGCCTTTAAGTCGCGATGCGTGGCGCAGACCAAGTCGAAGTCGACCGGCACAGGCTTGATGCCGCCTACCGGCACCACCTCGCGCTCCTGCAACACTCGCAGCAGCCGTGCTTGTTGAGCCAGCGGCATATCGCCAATCTCGTCGAGGAACAGGGTGCCGCCGTCCGCCGAACGTATGCGGCCGGGAGAGCCTTCCTTGCGAGCGCCGGTGAAAGTACCGGGATCGTAGCCGAACAACTCCGTCTCGATCAGGCTTTCCGGCAGCGTTGCGCAATTAACGGCAACGAAAGGTTTCCCCCGCCGCAGCCCGGCATTGTGGAAAGCATTGGCGAAAAGTTCCTTGCCGACCCCAGACTCTCCCCGCAGTAGCAGCGCTATGGACTTTCCGACTAGCCGGCGCGCCTTATGGATGGCGGTTTTCACCTGTATGTCGCCGGTATCGAGCGCCGACAGCGCATCGTCCTGGGCTTCGGGTTCACGGGGAATGAAGGTTTGGAAAGTCTTATGACCCAATTCGACGCGGACAAACAAGCATTCGCCGGTGTGCCGCATGATTCGCATCGGTTCTCTGCCGCGCCGTAGTCCCCAATGGATCAGATCCTTAAGATATACCTGCAACACATGGGCAACCGGTGTTGTCCCAAGGTCGGAGGGACTCAAGCCCAGCAAGGCCAGTGCGGCCTGGTTGGCGCCGACTATCCAGCCGTCTTCCGACAGGGCGACCTTACCCTCGGCAATCGTGCCGATACCTTCGGCAAGCGGATGGAAGCGTAAGCGTAACGCGTCGCCATGAAGCGCGTAGAACAAGCGGTTCTCGATCATCTGCGCTGCCGCGCGCACAAACCCGAAGGTATGGGGATGGCGCGCCCGGTAATCGCCGGATATGTTAAGGACACCCAGAAAACGTCCATTCGGCGACGCTATCGGCGCGGCGGCGCAAGAAAGAAAGCCGTGGCGTTCGAGAAAATGCTCGGAACCATGGACGACTACCGGGCCGTCCACAGCCAGTGCTGTACCGATACCACTGGTGCCTCGATGTTGTTCGTGCCACGAAGCACCTTGCATGAGGGCGACCCGTTCGGCACGACCCAAAAAATCGGTGTCGCCCAAGGTTTCGAGCAGCACCCCGCAATCATCGGCAAGAATAACCATGCTCGCGGAATCGCGGGTCTGGGAATACAAGTATTCCATGACCGGTCGGGCATGGGCAATCAGTAGGCGTTGCCGGTCGGCGGCGCGGGCAAACTCGAAGCCTTCAAGGTAAGGCGCGTCCGACGGACCGCCGACGGGTACAAGACCCGCATTAAGACAGCGGTTCCACGATTGCAAAACGGTGGCCCCTACCAACTCTGGGGACGGCAGTTCCCCTCGCTCAACCAGTAGATGACGTGCTTTACGTAAGGTTGTGTCGGTCGATTTAGTCAACATACTGCTTCCTAATTTTTTTTGCTCGGATAGCGTAATTCTTGCTGCATCTGCTTAGCCTTTTGGGTAGGATTAACAGTTGCTTACAACGGCGTTTTCGTTACTCATCTTACGCTCAACTTGATTAGGTGAAAACAGCAGTTATACCTATTCAGAGACGCGTCTTTAGGTAAGTCCCAAGAATTAAATACTCAACATCCGGCTTAATAAACAGAGCAATAATCTCAGCTATCAAGTTTAAGCCGTCATATCTGCAGTGCTGTCATTGCATCAAAACCGAATGTTAAACAATAAAGCATGGTCTGTGCCAAATGCCTAAATAATGCCTCTTCGCCGCTATAAGCCTCACTATAACGGGATTGACCATTTGTTAAGGCAAGAGATTTTCGTATTTTTTGATGAATTTGGGAGGGGCAAGCTGTGTCGTTTCGTTACAGGTGTGCCATAGCGACGCAGTTTAATGATAAAAATCGAGTATCTGTGTCTGGGGGGCGTTAGGAACTGCCGGTTGCTTTCAGCGCCGGCTGGGATAAGTTTTGCAAGAACGAGGTGGATATTTTCCGTCCTTGGCATTCCAGGAAATCCTGTTGGGCGTCAAGGGCAGATACACGCTGTTTTAATAGCCACCTGCTCGGCAAACCGGGGCGTTGAACGACCAATGATATGTGCGGATTGTTCCAAAGGACGGAAGGTTAAGTAACGTGCATGAAATAACTTGAGCAAGTTTTATTTTTAAACCATGAAGAACATGAAAAGCATGAAGGATTTAAGTCTTCATGTCCTTCATGCTCTTCGTGGTAATTGCTTAAATTAATTGATGCATGTTCCTAAGCTGCGTCCGTGTATTGCGAAATCCTTACACAACTACATAGTCAAACGCAGCCCAATCCATCCTGCTCTAGGCGCGCCGGGCGACACAAAGCGGCCGTCGTCAAAGCCCGGCAAGATTTCATTGGCCTGCCCGTAAACGCCAAAAGAGTTATAGTTTTTGTCGAAAATATTATCGACCTTGCCGAATAGCGCAAAATGCTTGGTCACTTTATATTCAGCTTTGGCATTAAATACCCAGTAACCGGCTAAGGGTTTGGTGGTATTGGCTTCGTCGCCCCTGAAATATTTATTGCCGCTGTAGATGCCGTCAATACCCAACGATACGCGCTGCCATAAATCCACGCCGATATTGGCTTTATAGATATGCTCCGGAATTCCGGGAATTCTGTCGCCGGTGGCAACGGGAATCGCCTGGCTAGGGTCCAACGGGTTCTGAATATCGAAACCGTCCAGGAAGCGGGCATTCAAATAGGTATAGTTGGTCGAAAAATGCCAATCGTCAATCCGGCTGAACAGTTGCGGATAATTAACGGTGGTCGCTGCTTCTATGCCGTAGCGGCGGGTCTTGCCGACATTGCTGAAATAGCCTTGACTGATAATGCCGCCGGAGGCATCGCGGCGAAAAACAATATCGTTGTGGTTAATGGTGTTGAAATAACCCAGGTTCCATTTCAAATCGCCTTTGTCTAACAGTTCATCCAAATCTCCCCTGAAACCGCCTTCCCAGGTAAGAGCTACCACCTGTTGTAAAGGCGGATCGGACACGAAAGAATTAGGCAGTTTGCACGGAGCCGCCGGATCGGCACAGCTTAGCTCCATCGGCGTGGGTGCGCGCGTAGACTCGCTGTAACTGCCGTACACATTCAGGTTATCCCTGATTTGATAGGTTAATCCGGCCGAAGGATTAAGCCGTTCAAAGGTGTGAGAGCCGTCCAGGGTTTTTAACGGGTCTTTTATATAGCGATCTTCCATGTTGACGTGAATAGTGTTGTAACGCCCGGCTATGGTCGCCGTTAAAGCATCGGTAATCGAAAAACTGTCGGTCAGGAACACACCCGCCGTTGAGGTATTGGTATGCAAGCGAATCCTGGATTCATCAACCATAATGCCGCTTTGCGTTGTGCCTCGGGTGTCGGTCAACGAGCCCAGTTCGGTGTCCGAACCGAAATGCGCCTCGGCGTAATCATAGCTGGTGCCTACGGTCAGGTTGTTTTGATGCTTGAACAGGTCCTGGGCAAACGCTGTCTGTAAAGTACCGCCACGGCTGCGCATTTGGGTTTGGCTGGTATTATTGGTTGCCCCTAAAACCGCATTGTCGGCAAGTACTTGATTGCCGTTTATATCGTTAACAATTGCGCCATCCTGATCACACAGCAAAGTGGGATCATCTCCGCAGCTATCGTAATTACTATTGTCGCCATTAAATGTGCCGATTCGATTCTGCCGAAAATAAGCATTGCCGCTTAGTTCAATATCATCAGCCAGATCGTAACTGCCTGCCAATTCGGAAAAAAACATGCGGGTGACGGTCTGGTCGGGATGGGTAAACACCGCCGCCCGGTCTTGTTGCTGCAATTGGATAGGCGAGGCGCCGTTGCCCCGCATTTTATTATCATTACCGCCCAAGCTCAGGTCTAAAGAACCTTTATCGCCGCGCCAGCTCAAGGTACCGAAGGCCTGATCGGCCTTGGTCGGCGAAAAATTCCGCCAACCGGCTTCGTTAAAATGATGCAGGTCTAAAAAATAACCCCAGGTGCCGTTATTCCAGCCGCTGCTTAACTCCTCGGACTGCCTGTCCCAAGAGCCGCCGTAGGCTTCAAACTCATGCTTGGGCGCGGAAAATCCGGTTTTGGTTTTGATCGATATAGCACCGCCCAAACTGTTCAGGCCGTAAACCGGGTTAGAACCCGGATATAGAGCCATCGAATCAATCGCTCCTTCGGGGATTAAATCCCAGTTAACCGTATCGCCGAACGCTTCGTTAAAACGAACGCCGTTAACATAAGTCGATAAGCCTTGCGGCAATCCCAACAACGGTGACGCGACAAAGCCTCGGTAAGAAATATCCGGCTGCAACGGGTTATTTTGCGCTTCATTAATATGCACACTGCCCAGATAGCGGTTAATGTAGTCCGCTAGGCTGATGCTTTGGGCTTTTTCCAGCTGTTCGGAAGAAACGGTTTGGATATTGGCCGGTATTTTGCCGGCGGCAACCCCATTGCTTTGCAACGGGGTAACGCCGACCACATCGATGATGCCCAGATCCAGCGGCTGATCTTTAGCCGATGCCGCGCCGCCGACCGCCGTCAGGCCTAGCCCGAGCAGTGTCCATGCAAGTTTTTTCATTGTTCACTCCGATTCGATAATCCGGCCATCATAGCCAAACCCTGGCGCAGACACTAGGCAGCGGCCTATAAAAGGAAATATTCCTAAGAAACGAGGCGGCCTTATGCAGTAATACAATGGAACGCGGATGACGCGGATAGTTATGATGAACGCGGATTTTTTTATGATTTATCCGCGTCGATCATAATCATCTGCGTTCCATCATATTAATGAGGAGATTTGATGAATAAAACGTTTAAAACACATTCCAAAATGAAACGAGTGTTCCATGTCAGTTGGGCGTTTTTGCTGCTCATAGTGGTGTCGCTTTTTGTCTGGCTAAGGCCCATGTCGGTTAATGCCCTGAGCTACCTGATTTGGAAATACTCAACAACGACACAGACCGAAACAGGCAATATTGTTTACCAAGGCGCTCATATCCATTATGTCTCTTACGGCCGCGGTGACCCCGTGCTGTTGTTGCATGGAGGGCTGAGCAATAAACTCAGTTGGTTTTCCCAGATACCCTGGCTGGTTGCTGCCGGGCGACGAGTCGTGCTGATCGACACCCGTGGTCATGGCGATTCAACACCCGGCAATTCTAAACTCAGCTACCGGATTTTTGCTGACGATACCTTATTGGTGCTTGATCGGCTTGGCATTCAGCGCACCGATATTGTCGGTTGGAGCGACGGCGGCATTATTGCGCTATTGCTAGGACTCGAAGCGCCGCAGCGGGTAGGGCGAATCGTTGCGATCAGTGCCAATTTTCAACCTTCCGGGCTGATTCCTGAAGCCAACCGTGCTCAGGAGCAGCTTTCGCCAAACAAAATCACCGATCGGCTGCGCAGCTGGTGGTCGGGAGCGGGTGAAAGACATCCTGTTTTGGAAGCGGAGATAAAAGAATTGTGGCGGACAGCGCCCCAACTTGAGCATTCCGATTTAAAGGCTATTACAGCGCCAACGCTTGTGATTACCGGAGAAAACGATATTATTGATTTGCGGCACTCCAGTGAATTGGCGCAAATGCTGGCAAACGGCAAGATTGAAATTATAGCGGACGCCGGTCACGCCGCTCCTGTTACTCATGCCCAACAGATCAACCAACCAACCAATCAATCGCATCGTTTCTAAATATCAAATTGACCTTGTAATAGTCTTCAGTCTATGAAAATTAAAAAGATTCTGCTTATTTGCCTGTTGTTAACCTTGATCGTGATTGGAGTCGGGTTGGCCATCCATAACAAGCCGCCAATTATGCAAGAAGTCATGCATACTGAAAACTTCGGCGATGTGGCCGTTGTCCATCCGCTGATGGATTCTGAAGGCCTAGCGCTGGTTTTTGTTGATACCACTAAGTTTCCGGCAACCGCTCTAGGTCAGCGCTTGGCTGCAACCGGCGTTACTGCGGCAATTGTCGATTCAACGCAGTTTTTTAATCGCTTTAATGGTGCAAACGGACAATGTCTCGATGATCGGCGCGTTGCTGTGTCTATAGACGATCTGCTGAAAAAATTGCCGAACCGGCATTTGATTGTTGCCGGTATTGCCGACGGCGCATTGATCCCGTTTATTAACGCCCAATTCGCTTCGGTAAGCGATACCGTCAACCTCTCTATCGGTTTTTCGGTAAACTTGCCTATCGATCTGGCTTTGTGTCCTCCTTTATTAAGCCAATATCAGCCGCACAAACCTATGCTGGTCTCATCCCCGGCGCTGAAAGGCAACTGGCGTTCGATTTGGACCGATCAGCCGCCTACCGAGACCGCCGTCTTTATCAAGTCCCTGGGAAATGTCGATACCCGGATTGCCGTTTACGATACCGCGTTGGATACGCTGCTGGTTGAGGAGTTAAACACAGCCTTGGGGAAAACCAACTCGTCTTCGCCAGCCATGCCGGTCGTCGAAGTGCCTGTTGCCAAGCCCGGAGATAACGTTACCCTTTTTTATTCGGGCGACGGTGGCTGGCGTGATCTGGATAGGACCGTAGCCGGGGAAATGGCCGCCTTGAATTATCCGGTGGTCGGCGTGGATGTGTTGCGTTATTTTTGGCAGCATAAAACACCGGAGCAAGCGGCAGCCGATCTGGCGGCAACCATGGCGTACTATCGAAAAAACTGGGGGGTAAAGTCGTTTGTATTGGCGGGTTATTCGTTCGGCGCCGATATCTTGCCGCCTATTTATAATCGCCTGTCAGCACAAGATAAAGACAGTGTTACACTTTTGGCGTTGATAGCGTTGGCTCATAGCGCCGATTTTGAAATTCATGTCTCGGGTTGGCTCGGGCAAAGTGCGGGAGAGCATTCCCTGGCCCCGGAACTGGCGCAGATACCCAAACACAAGCTGTTATGTATTTATGGAAAGGATGAGAAAGCCGAAACAGCCTGCACCGGTTTGTTGAATAGCGAGGCTACTATTTTGGAATTGCCCGGCGGCCACCATTTCGACCAGGATTATCCTAAACTGACCAAGCAAATTCTGGATGTATATAAACAGCACGGTATTAACTGAGCCTTCCTCCTGTCGCATTTGAATAATAAAAGCATGACCAGCGAAACACTAAGCCGATTTAGTCAAAAAATCATTCATTTGTTGCCGTTGGCTTTATTTGCCTGCGCACTTTACATTGTTCATAACGAAATCAAAGTTCACGACCTGAGCGACATCCTGTCATCGTTACAAACCATGCCGATGCGGATTATTTTCGCCGCTGTTGTGCTGACCGTGATCAACTACCTGATTTTGGCGGGATATGACTGGTTGGCGTTACGCTTTACCGGCTATACGCAAATTCCGTTATCGAAAATGATCGCCGCAGCCTTGTTAAGTTATGCGATCAGCAACAACACCGGTCATGCCTGGGCGGCCGGAGGCTCTATTCGATACCGGTTTTATTCGAAATGGGGCGTGCCGGGCTGGGACATCGTAAAGATTTCCTTGTTTCAAACGCTCACCTATTTATTAGGCGCATTGAGTTTAGGCTTGGTCGGCAGTTTGTTGTTGCCGCACTATTTATCGAATACCGTTCAGGAACCGCAAGCCATTCATTGGGTCAGCCTGATTTGTGCGGTCTCTTTGCTGGTCTATTGGGCTGCTGTTTTGCTCTGGCGTAAACCGCTGCTGATTAAAGGTTTCGAATTGTATTTACCGTCGCCCGGTATAGCCGCTTGGCAAACGCTGGTGTCCGGTATCGATATCGTGCTGTCGTCACTGGTGCTGTGGGTGCTGCTGCTCGGTAAAGTCGATATTGATTTCGGCGCATTCGTGGTGGTTTTTGTGGTGGCGCAGGTCGTTGGGGTTATCAGTCAGGTGCCTGGCGGTATCGGCGTGTTTGAAAGCGCTTTTCTGTGGCTGATGTCGGATATCGAAGCCACGGATCAACATTTGATTTTGATTGGCGCATTGCTGCTGTATCGGGTCATTTACTATTTCGTACCCCTGCTGCTGGCCGGAGTAGGGCTGCTAAGCTACGAAGTGTACAGTCGTCGGGCATTGTTAGCCGAAAGCAGTAGTGCCGTGAGCCGGATGCTGTCATCCATTGTGCCGCAACTGTATTCGCTGTTATTGCTGTTTGCCGGTGGCGTTCTGCTGGTTTCAGGATTCATTCCGGTTAATTCGGAAGTTCTGGGCTGGCTGAGCGATTTGGTGCCTTTGCCTATTGTCGAAGTATCCCATTTGCTCGGCAGCCTGATTGGCTTGCTGTTGTTGTTTTTGTCGCGCGGGATTCGTCTCAAGATCGATGCGGCTTGGTATGGCAGCCTGTTTTTGCTGGGCTTGGGCATTATTGCCTCTCTGCTGAAAGGGTTCGATTGGCGCGAAGCCTTCGTGTTATTGATCATACTGATGCTGATGTTGCCCACTCGCAGCTATTTTCAACGCCGGTCGTCGCTACTGTGCATGTCTTTTTCAAAATCTTGGTTGGCAACGATTACGATGGTGCTGGCGGGTTCGATTTGGTTGGGCTTTTTCGCCTATCGGGATGTCGAATATGCACACGAATTATGGTGGCAGTTTTCCTATGAAGGCAATGCGCCGAGGTTTTTACGGGCATTGTTGCTGATCTCTGTCATTACCGTGTGCTTCGGTTTATCGCGATTATTGGGTATTGCGCCGCCGCAGTTTTTGGAGAAACCAACAGCGGCCGAACTTGGCGAGGCCCAACGCCTAGTGCTTCAATGTTCCCATACTCAGGGATTTTTAGCGTTATTGGGTGATAAATACCTGCTTTGGAACACTGATCGTAACGCCTTTATCATGTTTGCGGTCACGCCCCAATTCTGGATTGCGATGGGCGATCCGGTCGGCGAACAAGCGGCAATTGAAAATCTGTTCTGGCAATTTCAGGAACAGGCTGACCGCTATGGCGCAAAAGCCGTGTTTTACCAAGTTGGTCCGGAATTGTTGCCGCATTATCTCGATCAGGGTTTAACCTTGTTCAAGCTCGGCGAAGAAGCCCGCGTGGACTTATCGGCTTTCAGTTTACAAGGCAAGCAGCGTGATGCACAGCGCAGCGCCCGCAACAAGTTCGGCAAAATGGACTATCGCTTTGAAATATTGTCAGGACCCTCGGTTGAGCCGGTATTGCCGATCTTGCGGCGGATTTCGGAGGCCTGGTTATCGAACAAAAACACCCGTGAAAAAGGCTTTTCGCTGGGTTTTTTCGATGAGGATTATTTGCGCCGTACCGATGTTGCCGTGATAAAAGACCCATCAGGACAAATCATGGCTTTTGCCAATCTCTGGCAAACCGCTAGCCGGCAAGAGTTATGCATCGATTTGATGCGTTACGATCCAAACAGCCCGAAAGGCATCATGGATTTTCTGTTTGCCGAGCTGATGCTGTGGGGTAAAGCGGAAAATTATCAATGGTTTTCATTGGGCATGGCGCCTTTGGCCGGGCTGGAACGCCGTCCTTTGGCGCCGCTGTGGCATAAAATCGGTACGGCCATTTTCGACATGGGCGATCAATTTTACAATTTTGAAGGGCTTTACGAATACAAAGCGAAATTTGCGCCGCAATGGCAACCGCGCTATCTGGCTGCGCCCGCGGGGTTATCGGTGCCTTTTATCCTGATGGTTATCACCCGGTTGATTTCAGGAAGCTGGCAGGGGATTTTTAGTAAATAAGTGGTCGTTCAAAAATTTTTTTCATTGGAGCTTAATAGTGTGATCGATTCGCTACCTTATTTAAAAAACTCCGATTTCCCGTCCATTACGCGCAACAAGTTGGAAATTTTACAAGTCAATTTAGGCTATTTATGTAACTTGAGTTGCACGCATTGTCATGTCAATGCCGGGCCTAAGCGCACTGAATCAATGGCTAAAGCCACTATGGATGAGGTTTTGGCTTTCATCGGCCATCATGCCGTTCATACGTTGGACTTGACCGGCGGAGCGCCGGAAATGAATCCGCATTTTCGTTATTTGGTGACGCAGGCGGTGAAACGCGGCTTAAAGGTTATCGACCGCTGTAATCTGGTTATTCTGCTGGAACAGGGGTTTCAGGATATTGCCGGGTTTCTGGCGGACAATCAGGTTGAAATCGTTGCGTCATTGCCGTGTTATCTTCAAGAAAACGTCGATAAACAGCGCGGTAAAGGGACGTTTAACGCCAGCATCAAAGCGTTGCAATTATTAAATAAGCTGGGTTATGGTCTCGCCGATACCGGGCTGCAATTAAACCTGGTTTTCAATCCGCAAGGCGCGACCTTGCCGCCTGAACAACAGGGGTTGGAGCTCAGTTACAAACAACATTTGCACGCCCATTACGGCATTGTTTTTAATCATTTGTTTGCGATGACCAATTTGCCGGTGCAGCGTTTTGGCAGCGTCTTGCTTAGCAGCGGCCGGTTTGATGATTATTTGCAGTTGCTCAAGGATAATTTTCATGCAGCCAACCTGGATAAGGTCATGTGCAAAAATACCTTGAGTGTCGATTGGCAAGGCTTCGTTTATGATTGCGACTTTAATCAAATGCTGCATATTCCTTTAGGCGGTAAGCAAAAAATACAACTGGCTCAGGTCTCGGAATTAACAGGCGAAGCCATTGCTACTCTACAGCATTGTTATGGCTGCACGGCAGGGCAGGGCAGCAGTTGCGGCGGCGCAATCAACTAAGGAACATGCATCAATTAATTTAAGCAATTACCACGAAGAGCATGAAGGACATGAAGACTTAAATCCTTCATGCTCTTCATGGTTTAAAAATAAAACTTGCTCAAGTTATTTCATGCACGTTACTTAGCAATTGCCGAGGCGACGCTGATAGTTACGATTAACGCAGATAAAACAAACGGCGGATTAAAATCCGTGTAAATCCGCCTAATCCGCGTCGCCTAGAGGCGCCTACTTTTGGCATCCGCGTTCCATTAAAATCATAACATTGTTTATCTCAACCCTTGGAGGTCACATGACTATAGAAACCGGAGTTTTACAGCGCTATTCGCAAGGTGCGGAATCGATACAAGCGGATTTATGCTGTCCCGTCGATTATGACCGTAACTTGCTGGCATTATTGCCGCAGGAAATTATCGACAAGGATTACGGCTGCGGCGATCCGTCCCGTTACGTGCAAAGCGGGGATGTAGTGCTGGATTTAGGTTCGGGTTCAGGCAAAATCTGCTACATGGCCGCGCAATTGGTAGGCGCATCCGGTAAGGTCATCGGCGTCGATATGAATGACGACATGCTCGCGCTGGCCAGAAAATACCAGCCGGAAATGGCCGAAAAATTAGGTTCGGATCGGGTGGAATTCGTCAAAGGCCAAATTCAGGATTTGGCTTTGGACTTGGCTGCGATGAATCGGCATTTAGCCGAATATCCGGTATGTCGCGCCGAAGATGTGATTGCCTTGCGCGCCTGGCAGGAGCAACAACGCAAGGAACAACCGCTAATTAAAGACAACAGCGTCGATTTGGTGGTGTCCAATTGTGTATTGAATCTGGTGCATGACAGCGATAAGAGCCAGTTGATTCGCGAAATATTCAGGGTAGTCAAACCGGGGGGGCGCGTTGCTATTTCCGATATCGTCAGTGACGAAGCGGTGCCGCAGCATTTAAAAGACGATCAGCAGTTGTGGAGCGGCTGTATTTCCGGCGCGGTGCAGGAGCATGAGTTTTTGCAGGCTTTTATCGCCGCGGGTTTTGTCGCAGTCAGTGTTGATAAATGGGAGGCGCGGCCTTGGCAGGTGGTTGAAGGCATCGAATTTCGAGCCGTGACTATTACTGCGGTAAAGCCTCATGATCAATTGTGTATTGATAAAGGTCATGCGGTGATTTACCGGGGGCCTTTTTCCAAGGCGTATGATGACGAAGGCCATGTTTTCTTGCGCGGTCAACGGATGGCGGTATGCGAACGCAGCTATAATTTACTGACCGGCGCCGTTTATGCCGAACAGTTTATCGGCATTGCTCCCGTTCAGGAAATAACACCGAAAAGTTGGTGCCATGCACCCGGTACCTTAAGAGCGGTTTCAGAAACCAAAGGCTCCGGGCATAAAGCAGATAGCGGCTCTTGCTGCTGTTAAGGCGTTTTTTATCAGGGCCTTGATTCAAAAACTGTCTCGCCTAGGTGATTCCCGAAGAACATCCCATCAAGAACCCGATGCGTAGTAAAAAAACGGAAATTCTTCGGGTAGATTTATTATTGGAAATCGCCTACGTCTATAGCCTTTCTTCTCAAGAGCAACGGGGACAAGATATTTTTGAATAGCTATAATGATCGATTCTTCATGAAAAACATTTTTACAGTTATTTATGTATAAAACGCATTTTGGTCTAAATAGTCAGCCATTTGGCTTAACGCCCGATACACAGTTTTTTTGTGAGTTACCCTCTCATTTAGAAGCGCTCAATGTGCTGCTGATCGCTTTACATAACGGCGAAGGGTTTATCAAAATTACCGGCGATGTCGGTACCGGTAAAACTATGCTCTGCCGAAAATTGCTTAACGAATTGCCCGAACCTTTTGAGACCGCGTACATTCCCAATCCGCGCTTGCCCCCTGTGGACTTGCTCAAGGCAATTGCCGCTGAAATGAATATTGAATACTTCCGCCACATCGGGCAAAACGGGCTGATGAATCTAATTAATGACTTTTTAATCAATAGCGCCGTTAATGGAAAAAAAATGGTACTGATTATCGACGAGGCTCAGTCGATGCCGATGGAAACATTAGAAGCGTTACGGCTTATCACCAATCTGGAAACCGAAAAGCAAAAATTGTTGCAAATTGTCTTATTCGGTCAACCTGAACTTGACGAGCAGTTGCGCAACAAAGCCATCCGCCAGCTTAGGCAGCGCATCACCTTTAGTTATGCGCTTAAACCGCTCACTGCTCAACACGTTGCCGACTATATCAAACATCGGTTACGTGTCGCCGGCATGGGTAATGTCAGTATTTTTTCATGGGCGGCGATTAGAGCGATGCATCACTATAGTCGGGGCATACCCAGATTGGTGAATATTTTAGCCAATAAAGCGATGTTGGCAGCTTATGGTAAAGGCCATTCGTCAATAGGCGCAAAGCAAGTTTATTTAGCCGCGCTGGATACCGAAGACGCTAATGCAAAGTTTAAGTTTTTGGGATTTCGTAAACGTTATTTACTGCTGCTGTTACTTGCCATTATCGGCTACCTATGGGCGCTTATGGCCTCCAAGTTATGAGTCTGATCAATCAAATGCTGCGCGATTTGGAAAGTCGCAGCACAACCAATAACGAAGCATCGGTTTTTCATCGCAATATTCAGGCAACGCCGCTGCCTGCGTCAAAAATGCGCTCCCTGATTTGGGGCTTATTATCTATTGTTGCGGCAGGCGGTACTTATTGGGCTTTTCAATACAGTAAAGCCCTGGCTAAAACGCCTGCGGTCATCGTTGCCGACAGTATTAAAAAAGCTCCGGTTCCTGTTGTCCCTTACGAAAAGGTACTGGCCGCACCAAATGCCATTGCCAACCCTGCGCCCAAAATCGAACAGAAATCTGCGGACAATATCATGCCGCGGGCGGTTCTGCCTGCACCGGCAGTCCAGGCGGCAGCAGCGGTTCAGCCTAAAGCGCCGGCCAAACCGGTGCAAACGGTTCCAACGGCTCCGGCTGAAATTGCCGACGAAGCGCCGGTAAAAAAAATACCCGTTGTCCCTAAACCGGCACAGATCAAACCAACCACCGCCAAACAGCAAGCGGATGTGCTCTATCGTCAGGCTGAAAATAATTCTGAAGCTTATTCGGCGATCGACACACTGGAACAAGTCCTGATGCTCGATCCACGCCATCTTAAGGCTCGATTATTATTAGCTAAAACCCTACACAATCAGGGCCAAGTCAATAAAACTGCCGAGTTTCTGGATCAAAGCCTGGCTTTATTTCCTGATAATCTGCAATTTATCAACACCCGTGCCCAGTTATACCTGCAACAAAGAAACCCCGGCGGGGCGCTTAAAACGCTACAGCGTATTGGTTTAACAGACAGTTCCAATGAAACCTATTTATCTTTATTGGCGGCAACGTATCAACAGCAGCAGTCATTCGGCAATGCCGCTAAGGTTTACCAAAGGCTGGTAACCGTCAACCCGGAAAAAGCCGAAAACTGGCTGGGCCTTGCTTTAGCGCAGGAGAAACTCGGCAATTCTCAATTTGCCCGTGAAGCCTACCAGCAAGCGCTCAGTAAAAGTACTCTGAAAGAATCCATTGCCGGCTATATTAAGCAGCGGCTAATCGAGCTTAGGTAAGCCGAAAAAAATATAAACATTAACCGGTTTTTTAGGTTTATTGACAATAGCACGATGAGCTGATACTTTGCCGTGCTGGCACTCGCCTTGATGGAGTGCTAAATACGGTTGCAGAGGTTGGTGTGAGTAATACGCAAGTTTTAAATGAGCGGTCGCTACAGCTGTTAAAAACACTGGTCGAGCGCTATATCAATGATGGTCAGCCGGTGGGTTCACGGGCTTTATCAAAAGATTCGGATTTAAATTTAAGTCCGGCCACTATCCGTAACGTTATGGCCGATCTGGAAGACCTGGGGCTGCTGCATTCGCCGCATACTTCGGCGGGGCGGGTGCCTACGGTCAGCGGCTATCGCTTATTTGTTGACAGCTTATTGACGGTTAAGCCGTTGGAGTCGAAAGATTTGACCAGGCTGCATCAAGGCTTATCGTTAAGCGAGGATACCGGCGATGTGATCGGTGTCGCATCGCGTCTGCTTTCAGAATTAACACAGATGGCCGGAGTGGTGACTCTGCCCAAAAGAGAGCAGGTGTGTTTGCGGCATATCGAGTTTCTGTCTTTATCGCACACTCGCGTACTGGTCATTTTTGTTACCAATGAACAGGAAGTCCATAACAAAATCATTCACACCTCCAAACTATTCAGCCCTGCGGAATTACAGCAGGCGGCTAATTATTTAAATTCAATTTATTCCGGGCGCAGTCTGGATGCAGTGCGTAAAGCCGTTTTAAAGGAATTGCAGGAAGATCAGGAACGTATGACAAATCTGTCCGGAACAGATTTGCATTTACCCGAAGGGTGTCGGGCAGGGAAGCCCGACATGAGCCAGGGTATGCTGGATGCAGTAAAAATGGCGCAACTGGCTTTTGGTCAGAACAATGAAAAAGATGATTATGTGCTGACCGGCGAAACCAATTTGATGGGTTTTTCGGAGTTGTCGGACATGGAGCGGCTAAAAAACCTGTTTGAAGCGTTCAGTCAAAAGCAAGGCGTTATTCATTTGTTGGATCAATGTATGAAAGCGGACGGCGTACAGATATTTATCGGCGAAGAATCCGGCTATCGGGCTTTCGATCATTGCAGCCTGGTGACTTCCTCATATTCGGTCAGCGATGAAGTGGTTGGGGTACTCGGCGTCATCGGACCGACGCGTATGGCTTACGAGAAAATCATCCCTTTTGTCGATGTGACGGCAAAATTATTGGGCGCCGCCTTGAATCCAAAATCAACGACCCCACTATAAACGATGTCTTTTTTGTGCCGTCGGGCATGGATATTAATTTTAAATGTTAAGGAGCTATAAATAATGAGTACTGATCAGGAAGCGCCTGAATCTCAGGTTAAAACTGAAAACGAAACGGTGAGTGAGCAGCCGCATACCGAATTAGTTGAGCACGAGCTTACGATTGAGGAGTTACAGCAAGCGTTGGTTCAAACTGAGCAAAAAGCGCAGGAAAGCTGGGATAAAGCGGTTCGGGTTCAAGCGGAAATGGAAAACCTGAAAAGAAGAACGCAAAAAGACCTGGAAGATGCGCACAAATTTGCGCTAACCGGTTTTGCCAAGGAGCTCTTGCCGGTATTAGACAGCCTGGTATTAGGGATGCAGGCGGCAACGGGCGAAAGCGAGGAAGTGAAAAAATTCCGCGAAGGCAGCGAATTAACGATTAAACAGTTCGAATCAGTCTTTGCAAAATTCAAAATTGAAGCGATTGACCCCATCGGTCAGCCGTTCAATGCTGAACTGCATCAGGCCATGGCTATGCAGGCCGTAGAAGGCGCCGAGCCGAATACGGTGGTTAACGTGTTCCAAAAAGGTTATATGTTGAACGGACGTTTGCTCCGTCCCGCCATGGTTTTGGTTGCTAAAGCAGCCGAAAAAAAACCGACAGATAGCCCTAGTATCGATGAACAGGCTTGAAATCAAATAAAGCAGCCTCATATTTGTAACAACTTTTACTTTTAAATAAATGGTAGGGGCAATCCCTTGTGGTTGCCTTTTTCGTTCAGGTATTAGAGACCAATGGGCAGGCACAAGACCTGCCCCTACACAATTTTAAATAAATTCAAGCCCGGAGAATTCAATGGCTAAAATAATCGGCATAGATTTAGGAACAACCAACTCGTGCGTCGCGGTATTGGAAAACGGCGTCGCAAGAGTGATTGAAAACAGCGAGGGAGCACGCACTACGCCTTCCATTATCGCTTTTACCAGCGATGATGAAGTATTGGTAGGCCAGTCGGCAAAACGCCAAGCCGTTACCAACCCCAAAAATACCGTATTTGCGATCAAGCGCTTGATCGGTCGTCGCTTTAAGGACGATGTGGTACAAAAAGACATCAAAATGGTGCCTTATAAAATCGCCGAAGCCGAAAACGGCGATGCCTGGGTTGAAGTTCACGGCAAAAAAATGGCGGCTCCCGAGATTTCAGCGCGTATTTTGATGAAGCTTAAAAAAGACGCCGAGGCCTATTTAGGCGAAGAAGTTACCGAAGCTGTCATTACCGTACCGGCTTATTTTAACGATTCGCAACGTCAGGCGACTAAAGATGCCGGTCGTATTGCCGGTCTTGAAGTTAAACGCATTATCAATGAACCGACGGCGTCGGCATTGGCTTTCGGCATGGATAAGCCCAAAGGCGATACCAAAATTGCGGTTTATGACTTAGGCGGCGGTACTTTCGATATTTCCATTATTGAAATCGCCGAGATAGAAGGCGAGCACCAATTCGAAGTGTTGTCAACCAACGGCGATACTTTCCTGGGCGGTGAAGATTTCGACTCAAGAATCATTGAATTTTTGGCCGCAGAATTTAAAAAAGAAAGCGGCGTTGATGTCCATAACGATCCATTAGCCTTGCAACGTTTAAAAGAAGCGGCGGAAAAAGCCAAGATTGAATTGTCTTCAAGCCAGCAAACCGATGTAAACCTGCCTTACATTACCGCAGATGCCTCAGGTCCCAAGCATTTGAATGTCAAATTGACTCGCGCCAAGCTGGAATCGCTGGTTGAAGAGCTGATTAACCGGACTAAAGGCCCTTGCGAAATGGCGCTGAAGGACGCGAAGTTAAAGGCGTCGGATATTAATGATGTGATTTTGGTCGGCGGCCAAACCCGTATGCCGAAAGTTCAGGAAATGGTAAAAGCCATTTTCGGCAAAGAGCCGCGCAAAGACGTTAATCCTGATGAAGCGGTTGCGTTAGGTGCAGCGATCCAGGCGGGCGTTCTGGGCGGTGAAGTTAAAGACGTATTGTTGCTGGACGTTATCCCGTTATCGCTAGGTATCGAAACGATGGGCGGCGTTATGACCAAGCTGATCGAGAAAAACACCACGATTCCAACCAATGCATCGCAGGTGTTTTCTACCGCAGATGACAATCAAACGGCAGTAACCGTTCATGTATTGCAAGGCGAGCGCGAAGTTGCAGCGGCAAATAAATCGCTGGGTCGTTTTGATCTGTCCGATATTCCACCTGCATCGCGCGGTATTCCGCAAATTGAAGTCGCATTCGATA